>JBAUXO010000263.1:0-2157 GCA_049584315.1 Candidatus Sulfotelmatobacter sp.
ATGTCGTACGGGGCTACTAGTCTAAATCGAAGACGATCCCCGGCAGTCTCGATTGACATATACAGGGCAATGCACTCATTGAGCGGTAACGGGGCACAATTTGAGTTCTGGGTGTGTTGTCGCCCACCCGGAAATAACTCAAGAGTAAACACTTGAGACCGAGACGGCCGCCCTCTTCCAAGATAGATACCGATAAACGCCGTAGCAACCTGTGATCTCGGCCGGGGCGTACCAGGGATGGGGAGGCGACAGTTTTGGGAGGAGACTAGCTGCCGGGGAAGGTCCGTACATTGTAGGCAACATCTAGTTTCTTGGGGACGATTAACAATAACTGCACGCCGGATTTGTGCTAACAGCTGTGGCAGACGTCAGGGCCGGCGGTGCCGGCCCTGTTTTGGGAGTAGAGGCTACTTCCGCCTCTTCATTGGAGAGATTATCTCCGGTTCTTTTTGAACCGCGTCGTCGTCCTCGCTCGCACCGTCCGCCGGGTCGTCCGCGGCTTCGACTTTCGACAGCCGCTTCATGCTCGTGGCGTGGATCTCGGCGATGCTGTGCTTGAACGTAACGCCCTCGACCTCCTCCGAGACCTCGCGATACTTGATTTTCCCTTCAAGGGTGATGAGCTGCCCCTTCTGAAGCGTCCCGGCGAAGCTGGAGAGATTGCTCCAGGCGTACACGCGATGCCACTCGGTGCGGCTTTCGTAATCGCCCTTTTCGTTCTTCCAGCTCTCGCTTGTCGCCAGACTGAAAACAACGTATTCCTTGTTGTTCTGCGCGGTTTTGACTTCTGCATTCTTTCCGAGACGACCGATGAAGATCACTTTGTTGAACATTGTCTTTGGCTCCGTTATTTAGGTTTGTCCGCTGGATGCGGTACATGCTTGCCCGGAGGGTGTGCCAACGCGACCCACTCTCAAGGCGACTAGAAACGATTCGGGGAAGGGGACCCGAGCTTGTCTCGGGGGAGGAGTCCACGCCTGGAAGGCGCGGAGCGAATCTTTGGCAGGAGAGCGTGCGTCCGAAGGGCGGGGGTGTTGTTAGCGCGGCACGCTGAACGTAGACAGAAAGGCAAACGGAAAAGGAGCTCACTGTTCAACTCCTTCATATTTGTTGCCTTGGACTTGTGGAAGTCGCACAGAACAAGAGGATGTTGACGCCACGGCTTTTTTGGCTAGATGAAAGGCCCGAACCGCGCACCTTTTGAGCGACTATCTGTTCGCCCATAATCTCGCCTTCGCCATAGTGCGCTGAATGTAGGCAGCTTTCCTTGCGGGGTTTGGATCGCGCGAGAGGTATTCGCTGTCGAGGGTTCTTGCCATTGCATCATCGGGCATTCCGAGCGAATAAGCTACCACACAGAAGGCGATATCCGCGGCGGCCGGCCGATCGTGGAATTTTGGCGCGGTACGGAACTTTTCCATCGAAAGATGCGAGTACCTCAATCCCCCTTTGAGGGAAAAGGCCGTCGCCCGGTGTTGGGCGATAAGTGCCTGCCGTTCATGCTCTTGCAGTTGGAATTGCCTTATCAGCTCAATGCGAAGGAACGACGCCATCCGGTATTGATTGCCAGTAAAGCTCCGCAACAGCACGTATGGATAAAGACCATTGTTCTTGCGATACTTCGGCTTGCAATTCGTGAAACCGGGAAGCCTGCCGAAACGGCGCCAGTCGGCGGCGCTAGGGTCTCCCTGATATCTGCCGGCGAGTGTCTGAGCTATGAATGTTGAGAGATCTGTAGGGTAAACATCGTCGTGCTTGAGCCATGCTTGAAAGTTTCCTGCACTGGTCTCAACAACAGCACATGGCTCGAAATCATCCGCTGTGAGCCGGTCAATTGAGGTTTGATTCAGATCGTCTAATACTGTGAATCGGTGCGCTCCTGATGGGCGGATGTAGATGTGTGCCCCACGTCTATTGTGGGCTTTCAGGAGTGGGAGACGAGACACGACGAGATGAGCCGGCAGATTCGACAGGCCAGGAAGCATCCCACGATCGCTCAGAATGCCAATGTCATACGCGGGTGCGTCGAGCGCAGCAAGCATATTCCGAACGGCGATGAGGGTTCTGTCCATATTTCGACGGCCCGAAATTATAGAGTTGCCAAACTCACCCCGAATGGTGCTAGGATGCTGTAGTGAAATGTACACTGCACTAGAT
>JBAUXO010000264.1:0-2003 GCA_049584315.1 Candidatus Sulfotelmatobacter sp.
TCGGCTCTCCGGAAGCCGAATCTCAATACCTTGTACGAAATCGGTCATAGAATCACGAAGCTCGACTCGCAACTCGGCGCGGCTGGTCGTGCCGAAAATTAGCTACTTACACCCCGGGCTGCTAGCGACGGCGGACGCAATGGTTGAGTGGCGCCGGTTCGATCTCGAAGCGCAACTCTATACCGGCGCTCTCTCCCCGGAGCGCGGCCGGGTCATGGTGCCGCAGAGCCCTGGCCTGGGAATTGAACCCGACCCCAAGGTGATCCGTGACTACCTAAGTGTTTAGAAGCAGGAGCTCGTTTTTCGCATATCTGTGTCGAGGTGTTGACGGAATGGGAGTATGAAGGAGTTCTTCACTTCGACGCTCGCCATGGGTATCGCAGCCGTATCTAAAACCCAAGCGCTGTATGAGCAACCAAGTTCTTAGTTCGCTGCGGATCGGCGTGAATTGAACGACATCTCAATGGAGGTATAGGCCATGGCACATCGAGTCGCAGATGAGTTAGTCAGCAGACTGGTTGAAGCGGGTGTCGAAAGACTTTACGGCGTCGTGGGCGACAGCCTGAATCCGGTCACGGATGCTTTGCGAATAAATGGCAAAGTCAAGTGGATTCACGTACGGCACGAAGAAACTGCCGCGTTTGCGGCGGGTGCCGAGGCTCAGCTCAGCGGAAAACTCGCGGCCTGCGGCGGTAGCTGCGGCCCCGGCAACCTTCACCTGATCAACGGACTCTTCGATGCTCATCGCAGCAATGCTGCGGTACTCGCGATCGCATCGCATATTCCAAGCAGTGAGATCGGTACTGGATATCTCCAGGAAACTCATCCGGAAATTCTTTTCAAAGAATGCAGTCACTACTGTGAGCTGATTTCGAATCCGAAGCAATTTGAGCGTGTTATTCACATCGCTATGCAGAGTGCAGTCGGAAAAGGCGGCGTGGCAGTAGTCGTGTTGCCCGGCGACGTGGGTGGAATGGAGATTGCGAAGGATGGCTCTCCTCGTTCCGTGCTCCGGCAAAGGCCCTCCATCCGGCCCTGTGAAAAGGAATTGGTGCAACTGGCGGAGTTGATTAATTCTTCGAAGAAAGTAGCTCTCTTCTGCGGAATTGGGTGTGCCGGTGCTCACGATGAGCTAATGGCTCTGGCTGACAGGTTGAAGTCTCCCGTCGGCCATTCGTACCGCGGGAAACCATTTATCGAGTTCGATAACCCGTTTGATGTCGGAATGAGTGGATTGCTTGGATTCGGCGCGGCGTACCAGGCCATGCACCAATGCGATCTGCTGCTACTCTTGGGTACTGATTTTCCGTATAGCAAATTCCTGCCGACGAAACCCAAGATTGTCCAGGTTGACATCAGAGTCGAGAACTTGGGTCGACGCAGCAAACTGGATCTCGGATTGTGGGGCGATATGGGCGAAACCATCCGCGCGCTACTCCCGATGATAGAAGCTAAGTCGGATAGGTCTTTCTTGGACGCTATGCTCAGCAAACATGAAAAGGCTCTTCGACGGCTGAATGCCTATGTAAATCACGTTGGGAAACGGAGGCCCATGCACCCTGAGCCTGTCGCGGCCACGCTGAGTGAGATTGCAGCAGACGACGCGATCTTTACTGCTGATACCGGCATGTGTAACGTCTGGTCTTCCCGGTACATTCGAGCGACGAAGGACCGGCGCTTGATCGGCTCCTTCACCCACGGGTCCATGGCAAACGCACTCCCTCAGGCCATTGGCGCCCAACTTTGCTATCCCGGAAGACAGGTCATCGCAATGGCGGGAGATGGCGGCCTCGCCATGCTCATGGGCGAGTTGTTGACGGTGACACAGTATGACCTCCCGATCAAGATCGTAGTCTTCAACAACAGCGCTCTCGGAATGGTGAAACTGGAGATGGAAGTCGACGGAATACCCGACTATCAGACGGATTTGAAGAACCCAAACTTTGCAAAGCTGGCCGAGGCGATCGGGATGATGGGGGTAAGAATCGAAAACCCAGCCGATC
>JBAUXO010000265.1:0-4638 GCA_049584315.1 Candidatus Sulfotelmatobacter sp.
ATCGGCAAACAACTGCTTTATCTTCCCGAGTCGCCGGTATACGGCTGGAGACTGGCCTTCCATTCCAAGAACCTCTACCGAATCAAATGGCAGCTTTGGAATCATGGGGTAGAGATGGCTGACTGGGAGATGAAGACCTTTAGGGCGGGGTTGGCCGAGGATGCTTGGGATTCCCCTAAACTCCTCCAGCGCTTCCAATCTGTCGAATTAAAGCTCGATGAATTGCGATCGTATCTCTATGCCAACGAGTCTGCTGTACGTGGATACGCGAAGGCTTTTCGACAGCAGAAACGAGTGTCCAACGGCGCACGTGGAATCGACGGTCAACCAACTGATCAACTGGCGGATGTGCAAGAAGCAGCAAATGCGCTGGAGCAAGCCGGGGGCACACTGTTTGATACAGGTCAAGACTGCTGCGATCAATGGCCAACTGCAACCGTTCATCGCAACTCACTCCATCGCCATCGCTGCATGACCCCCAGGTTTTTTACGGTCTCAATTCAACAACTTTCGGAGTGGGTAGTCTACTCAATAGCAAAAAGCGACACCTGCACCGCATTGCGCAAACAGATTCGTCGAGTTCACGAAGGTCGACGTCCGGGATGGGCAGTTAACGAAAGACAAGAACGGCTATTCACGGCTTCCCGTGAAGTTCAGCCTTGACTAGTGGCGAACACCGCGCCAGTCAAGCTGGCCTGGGAGCATCAGACAGCCTGATCATCCCTAACGGCCGCATTATGGACAAGAATTGTCTACTGTCGCGGTAGAGACGACCATCTGCTGATCGCCCCCCGCACAGATCCGTACGAGCGCGTCGACGCATACGGCTCTTACGAAGGATGAGTGGCGTAAAAGCGTGCATCGGGATAGGGGTGCAGAACGCGGGGTGGAGGAATCCACCGGTTCAAGACTGGGGTAAAACGTTCCCAACGTATCTTTGCGCGTTGACTGCGGCGGACCAGAACACTCTGCCATAGCCGACACACGCGAAGCTTGAAGATGCGCAACTGCGTCGTGTTCCCGGGAACAGCGTGGTATTGGTAATAACCCAGCACGACCTTCCGGAGCCATGTACCGACTTCGGCCATGCGATCATGCATCCGGCGTTGAAGCTCAGCCTTGATGGCTTTGAGCTTCGCGACCATTCGCTTCTTCGCAGTGATCCGCCATACGGTGAAGGTTCCGCTCTTGTGGCGTTGCCCACAGTAGTGGGTAAAGCCCAGGAACGTAAAGGCCTGGTTTTCCCTCTCGCCGCGCTTTCCGGTCACGAGCGGCGAACCGCCCGAACTCGATCAGTCGAGTCTTATCCGGATGTAACTCCAATCCGAACTTCGCCAGCCGTTCCCGGAACTCTTTCAGGAAACGCTCAGCTTCCGTCCGGTGCTGAAAACCCATCACAAGATCGTCAGCATAGCGGACGACTATGACGTCACCCTTTGCCACTTTCTTGCGCCAGACATCAGCCCACAGATCGAAAAGGTAGTGCAGGGTACACGTTGGCGATCAGCGGTGAAGCTACTGCCCCCTGCGGTGTACCCAACTTCGTCTCCGACCACTGGCCGTCTTCCGATACTCCCGCCTTTAGCCATTTCCGGATCAGGCGAAGTATCCGTCGATCGGCCACCCGATGCTCGATGAACTTCATCATCCATTCGTGGCTCAGGTTATCGCTTCCCTGGAGCATCCCGTGAATCTCGTCAATCACCAGCATTCGGAGTTGCAGTTGTCGCGCCAGGACTCGTACTCGGTGGCGCAACGTAACGACGCTCATTCCGTCTGGGACAACCGTCCCTAGAGCCGTCAGCACTTCCTGGTAGAAGTCCCGTTCGTGCGGATAAGGCGGCATCTGGACGCACGCGATCGGGACCCGGGCTGAACAGCCAAGCTCGGCGCCGGAACGGTGATCGCGGAGAAACTTTTCGAGGATGTGAGTCTTGCCCATGGCCGGTTCGGCAAACAGTAAGAGCGAAGGCATGCGCGCGCGTGGAGGATAGGAAAGCAACTGCGATAACCGGTCCAATATTCTTTCAGCTCGAACATAGTTGATCCATCGATCCTGCTCAATCCAGTGCACTCGGTCGTCCACGCCCATGCGGGCGTGAGGGCGACAGTCGGTATCCAGGTGAGACAAATCTTCCAGGCGGCGAAGAATTTGGGTTGCGCGAGGAGCGCCAGATTCCCGGAAAGATGCAACTGGCCTCGCTGAAAGGCAACTTGAGAGCGTCGACGAACTTGCCGCGAAACACCTCCCGGAGCACGGGAATGGGGAGAAAGAAGCGCGGGTGAGATCGGATCCAGCGGGTGTGATCGAGCGAGAGCCCGCCGGCGGGAACAACGCAGTGGACATGGGGATGAATCTGGAGCTTCTGGTTCCAGGTGTGGAGGACACTGAAAAAGCCGATCTCAGCTCCGAGATGTGTGGGGTTGCGAGCGACTTCGAGAAGCGTTTCTGCGCTGGCCTGCAACAGCAAACTATAGACGATCTTCTTATTCTGTAGGGCCAGCGCTGCCAGTTGCGACGGCAGGGTGAAGACGACATGGCTGTGACCTGAACAGCTACGGAGATGAATGTCTGGTGAAAGGAGCAGACCGTTCGTCCCATCGAACGTACCCTACGAGACAGAGCGGCGAGGTAACGAACTGTTCTGGAACTCTCGGACTATGGACCCCACTTGCAAGAGTGGCATCGGAGCCGCGAGGCAACGGTGCATCTGCTAGCAGCGAGGCGGAGGTGGGACTAGGGTGTAGATAGCATGGTGAGCATATGCAAACTCTTGTAAGCGTCGTAATCTTCAAGGAGCGGAAGCTGCTTTGCGCTCTTCTTGCAGTGGGTACGACGGCTCCATGTTCCGTCGACATGGGCACATAACACTGCCGGCGTATAGGGAGCACCTAATTGTGGTCATCTCCGCGGAACAGGGTAAGCCCGTATCGCTCCCCGCAAGGGGAAGATCAACCGTAAGGCGGATCGATGGCGGTGCGGGTATCGGAATTGCGAGGAAGCGAATGCTGCCCTGTAATCGGGCAGATAGAGGTTGCGTCGCCTCGATGAGACAAGATTACCTCACCGGAAACGGAGCTGACTTCGCGATGGTGTTCAAACTCGAGAACATTTGTGGAACCGATGTTGGAAGCAAAGCAAATGACGGCGGCGTAAGCCGCTCGTGCAGCTTCCCACACGATGGTGGTTTTCCTCCACCGTCGTGTGAGTTGGCCGCAGACCTGTATCGGGTAGGTTTTATTTGATGTTGAATAAAGCCGCGTCCTCGTTTTTCAGGTGGCGTTATTGAATGCTCGAGCCGGATGAAGGGAAACTTTCAAGTCCGGTTCTTAGAGGGCCGGCCCCCAGCAATGGGGCTGGCCACTCGGCACGTAGGGCGAGGGGAGCAGTTCGCTCCGTCGTGCCTCGATCCAGCGTTCGCGAGCGCCCGTCTGACACTTTGGGCAATGGCGATTGCCGGCATGTAATGGAGAGCTCTCCATTAGCTGCCTTATGGGGAGTTTTTTCTAATGGGGAGTGGAACAGCAAAAGGGCGCGACGTACACGAGGCCACGCCCTCTCGACTCTCCATTAAGAGCCAGCCTTCAGAAAGGCGAGCAGTCTGTCAGTCGGTTGGAACTTGCCCTTGCGAAGGCTTGGTGGCAGGACTGCCTCGATAGCCTCCAACTTCTCCGTGGGATCGGCTCGAACGTAGACTTCCGTAGTGGTCAGATCACTATGCCCCAACCACAGAGAAACTTTTCGAATGTCTTTTGTTGCTTGCAGCACGATCATTGCGCAGGTATGTCTAAGCACATGCGGCGAGACTTGTTTGCCGCGCAGCGTTAAGCATTTTCGGTCCGCCGTTTCGGTGTGACGCCGCAGAGCGTATGCAACTCCCCATCGACTGAATGGCATGCCGCGGGCATTTACGAACAGCTCAGGGGACGCGACCGCTCCGCGAATGGCCAACCAAGCATGGAGTGCCGCAGCCGTCGTCTTCCAAAGCGGCAGCGCACGTTCGCGGCGCCCCTTGCCTCGCACGCGGATGCTCGCAGACTGAGGAGCGACATCATCAGTGCGCAAACCTGTCAGTTCAGAGACTCGGAGACCTGCGCCCACCGCCAAGTGCAATATGGCTCGGTCTCGAACTCCCATTCGCGTCGATGGATCAGGAGCATCGAGCAGGGCCTGCATTTCTTCCTGGGCCAGATACGGCACCAAACGATGGTCGGTCTTCTTGAATGGGATTGCTAGAACGCGGCGAACCTGTGCGACCGCGGATGGCTCGTTGTGCTGCAAGAACCGGAAGAACGAGCGGATCGCAGCCAAACGGATATTTCGTGTCTCCGCGGAGTTGCCACGTACGGTCTCCAGATGTTCGAGGAACGAACTGATCAGCGACGCGTCTAATTGCTCCAGCATGAGAGCTGATGGCGCCACTCCAAGCTTCTGGGATGCAAACTCGAACAGAGCCTGAAAGCTGTAGGCGTAGGAGTCGCAAGTATGTGGGCTGACGCCTAGGTGGCGAACTAGTACATCGTACAGTTAGTTATTTACATTACGCTGGCGGTCTTTCCGTTGCTTTGTCTGCTTGGGATGAGCTGCCTGATACTGCCTGGTGGCTTCGATGATTCGCTGCAGATGTTCGGGGCCCT
>JBAUXO010000266.1:0-7104 GCA_049584315.1 Candidatus Sulfotelmatobacter sp.
AGGAACGACAATATTGTCGGCGTTGGCGTTATGGAAAGCGCTGACGTTCCCGTCCACCAATCTGCTGTTGATCGGAGCTACCTTCCAGTGTGTTTCTCACCATGACGCGGCACTCACCATAATCTTCTCCTGGTCCCGTCAGAATTACCGCGCGTGCCTGCAGTGGCTGGTTTCCACGCAACTTGCGCACTCGGCGGACCAGGTCTTGCCAGATTGCGGTGGCATCTCGAACGCGGCTTAGACCTAATTCGATGGCTTCAAGAAACGGCTCGTAGGCACTGGCGGATGGAGTCCGCTTAGGATTTTCTAATTCCAGGCCTTTCCGGCTTTTCGACTGCACTCCACGCCAAACCCGGTGGTCACCTTATTGGTGATCTTGAGGCACAAATGACTACAGATGATCTTTCAGTAGACGGATCTGCCGCCTTATACCCTCAGCCTTCTCCGTTTCTTCGTGCGACAATTTGATAATTTCTCGCTGGTGATCGGGCTCGGCCAACTGACGAGCCATGATGGAAAGTTTCTCGGCGTGTGACTCCAACATTTTGGCTTCGACTTCCAAAACGGCGATATTACGGTCAAGTTTATGCTGCATTGTCATTTCAGGACCATTCCAGTTTTCGGCAGGCCATCGAGAACCTGCGGCTTTAGTGCTCAGGCACTCAAAGCCTCCCTTTTTTGTCAACGTGAGGGTTTCGGAGCCGGTGCATCCCGACTGAACTGCAACCAACCGTGAGTGGTCGTATTCCTTAAGGAGAGAACCCCAAAAGGGGGGACAAGTTGCCACCTGCTGTCGCTCATTGGGGTGGCGTTACTTACCGCAAGTCTCGCTGACCATCTTCAAGCTCGCAACGCGCAGATATCGCCGGACTCCCCGTTGCCCGGTGCGCTACCAATGCTCTCCAATAGTAGTTGTGGTCAAAAGCGGAGGTTGCCGCTCTGCTACAGAATTCCCTGTATATTGGTAGGTCCGCCGTTCGGGGTATCCTCCAAACTGAAGTACTGTTTTGCAAAACGCCCTAAACAGGCCGTTGTAATGCGACCTCCTGGGAGGAGCCAGTTGAGTATTGCGGGAATTTCGAGCTCGCTTCCTCATGAACACGTTCATACCGTACAGTTCTACGGTGATGACGGTGTGTTGCTGCATGAATTGCAGGGCTATATCGGCGGGGCCCTCACCCGAGGCAGCTCCGCGATCATCATCGCAACTTCTGGTCACATCGATAATCCGCTTTCGAAAAAGATATCAATATTAGCTTCGGCCTAGCGAACACCACTTCTTCGACTACCCAAACCACGGTTAATGGGGGGCTTACTTCGGCGAGCGCAAACATGCTCCAAAACGGCGTCACTAGTCAAAACCAGATATCCGACCCGTCAGTTCCCTCCACGTTTGGGATCGACGTTAACGTGATGCAGGACGCCTATTTTGGAACCATAGCGTTTCAGGATCAAGACGTCGGCAATTTACCTCACTGCTTGCTGGAGAGTGGTGGCGTCCTTGTTACAAACCCTCCACCCGGTTGCAATGGCGTGAATTTAGCAACTCATCTTCCCTCATGCGTTCAGGACGGCACCTGCATCAAACATCTCGTGGGTAACCTCACGTACGCGACGGCACAAGCGACTGTATTCAAGCGTCGCCACTTCGTCCGCCCGCTACTAAACCCGGTGGCGGCCGCGCATGTAGAGTTTCCGGCCGGAGCTCAGATGCTCAAATACTTGGAAGGAGCAAAGTTGCCCCCGGACAAATTGGCAATTATCCAAAAGGCTTTGACGCCGGCACTGGTGGTAACACCTCCTCACTAGTCTACGGCGCAAGGTGTAGGGCCTATGAGGAAGACGAACCACATTATTCTGACCCGCCACGCTAATCATCATCTTCGAGAGCAACGAAACTGGTAGGTACAAACACCGATGTTGTCGTAATACTGTCCAGGAGCTCAAAACCACCGCTGACATGTAGCCATTCGTCATGGCTTTGGGAAGCTGGAAGTCACATGCGAGGGTTCTCCCGTCTCTAGGTTGCCAATTGCCAGTAATCGCCTCGACTTTGCACGCGTAAGCGCTGTCAAGTACGATGCTGACCGGCCCCGCCTTGGTGTCCCAGTTCCGTGTCTCCAGAAAGGATTAGCCTCGTCACTGCTTACTCCTTCGGCCCGGCCCCGCCGGACCGGCCGGAAGGCCAATAACCACCAGCCAAATAGCAGTTCTCGACATTCTCAACTCCGACGCATACCCCAGACTAGAACCGGTCTGATAAACCCCTATCCCGCTCGGCAGGCAGCCTCTATCGTGGCTTTGGCAGCATTCAATGTTGCCTGGGCTGCGCTGTTAAGCAAATTCCGCACCGAATTGACTCCGGAACAGGCAGAAATTGTGGACGCTTTCAAACAGCAGTGTCCCGGCTTCGCGGTGATGCGGAAATTGGTTTTGAACTTTCGCTCCCTCCTGCGTGTGGGCAAGCTGGCTCCGCTGCCTGCCGTCCCGGCTTCAGAGCCTGTGCTGATTTCTCATCTCGTGATGCGCGCCGGCCGCTGGGTGTTTCTGGATTTCCTGGGGAAGGGAAACAAGACGCGGTCGGTGGCTGTGCCGCTGTGGGTGAAGCAAGAGATTGATGGGTGGCTGGACGTGGCAGGGATAGAGAAAGGACCAATCTTCCGGCGCGTGCTCGCGAACGGCCGAGTGGGCAAGGACGCGTTGACCGAGCGCGCGGTGTGGCAGTTGGTGCGTGAGTACGCAGCGCAGATCGGGATCGGCGAGCTGGCGCCGCATGATTTGCGGAAAGGCGAAGAAAGCCAGCAAAACGAAATTCACTTGCCCGGACTGTGGACAGAACGCATGGGCGAAGCCGGACGCGCTTTTAGGCTGTTACGCCTGCTATGAGGAAACAGAGGAACTTGTCTTGATGCTCGGTGAGCCGAGCGACGAGGACGAGGCACCTTCTCACGTTCCGGCTTACTACCCCAGCAATCCTTTTCGTGGGTCATAATGACAGTCTGGTTTTGAGGAGCCGCTTTACATCACGATTGCCATGCAGGACGGCGACGATCTCCAGTAACTCTGTGCGCCGGTACACGATCATGTATTGATACACGCTGAAGAAGAGCACATCCCGACTAGTAAGGTCGGGACGCTTATGCCCTTTGCCGGGAACATCGGCCAAGCCCTCAAAGGCATCAACCAACTCGCCCTGGATCCGGTTGGCGATTGCCAGCCCCGCTTCTCCGAGTAGGTAGCGCCAAATCTGCCGGAGATCGCCTTCGGCTTCAGGCGCGACGAGGTAGGGTTTCACGAACCGGAGCGATCCGCGAGCCACGCCGCCTTGTCGGCTTCAAGACGCCCGCGCAGCTGGTCCCCCGGTACGCCTTCGCCCCGGTCGAGCTGGGCCAGCCCGCATTCGATCTTGGCGTTGATAGCCTCTTTGTTTTCCTGAAGCCAGGCCTCGCGTTCGCTTTGCATTCCCAGGGCATCGAAGAGAACGTCTTCCACGCTCTCGAACGCGCCGCTATGCAGCCGCTGCTGAATGAGCGCCTCGATTTCCGGGCGGGTTATTTCGATGGTCATGGCATGGCCCCCTAAAAAGTTGCTCTTTTTCCACCCTACCGCTTAGCTGAGCTTCGGTCAACCGGAACACACATCCGGCACATCCGGCACCCCCGGCGTCGAATTGCCGCGAGGCTGAGATTGAGCGCCAAAATAGTTTATCAGTGGCTGAATCGCTCCACTTCCCAGTTGCTGTTTGCCTGCCCCTTTTACGCTGAGGTTCAGAACGCTCGATCCCGCGTCGACTTAGTTAACATACCGCTGCAGTCGGAATAGGTGATCCCCGGATTCGTTGTAGACGTAGAAGCGGAATCCGTCCGGGATTTAAGCAACCCGAAATGGTTTTCCGGTCTTTTAGATCGAACGGGGATCGTCCGGCCTTTAAGTGCAGCTCGACGCAGGTTCCGAGTCTTACTCCAACCTACGTCAATAGGCGGAGCGATCGAACTGGGTTCGAGGGACAGGCCGGGCACGAGGTACTAAACGTTCGGAAATACCGAGCATCTCTTTCTGCGTGATGCAAAAAGCCGCCCGAGACCGAGCGACGCTCCTGTCCTTGACTCACTGCGTTTACTTCGCCATCAACAACGTAAGCTGAGTGCGAGCCACTTGCGCCTGCACCTTCTGCAGAGTCTGGCGTGTAGCGCGAAGCTGAGTCTTCAGATCACGAGTGGCTGCTGCCTGCGTCCGGAGGACGGCTTGCTGTTGCCGAATCTCCCGCTGCTGCTCCTTGGTCGCCTCAATGAGCAGCGCCATCAGGCGACTGTAGTCCACGCCGCGAGCGTCTTTGCCGTTTTCCTCAAATTTAGAACTAGTTTGGGGGGCGGGCGACTGGAAGGGTCAGCCTAGCGGGTCTCCGTTTTTATGGCATGATTCTGAGCGTCTCTAAAGGACTTGCGGGTATGTCAGCGGCCAAACGATGGTTCACAAGCGGCCGAGCGATGGTTCAAGTCACACGGGTGCCTTTGCCTGGGCGTTGCGATGCTAGAATCGTCACAAGTGGGAAGCTCTAGGCTCTTTGGTATGGAGCTACACAACGAGACACGGTACTCTCTCCAAATCCAGTTCGCGCGCCACAACTTCGACAATTACCAGGCGCGGATCCGCTCAGTTGCGCGGGTCGAAGACGGAAGATGACAGTTCAACCTAGCTATCAGCAACCGATCAAAGAAGAATCGAGACGGCTCATCTGGGAGGGAGCCGTTGAGCGCCTTACGCGGGATCGAGAAGAGTCCAGAATCATTTCCGAACAATATGTGCGAAACCTTTGGGACTATTCGTTCACAAAGGTCCTTCGTGCGTATACAAGCGGCAAGGCACTTGATCGACGAGTGCTAGAGGAGTGGTGCAGTTTTGCCGCTTCAGAATACGGGACAAAATCCATTACTGATCTGCGGATAGCTTACTTGAGCGGGCCCGAACCTGAAAACGATTTATCAACATTGTTGTCACTTGGCGTCCTCATCTCAAATGTTTGGGCATTTGAGCAAGAAGCGAAGACTTATGCACACGCACTGAGAAAGGCGCATGATCTTCATCCCTCACTTAAGCTGTATCCAGGGAGAATCGAAGAATTCATTGAATCGACGAACATCAAGTTTGACATCATCTATCTCGATTTCACTGGCCCCCTATTCAGTGCGTCAACAAAGCCCTTTCGAGCCCTTCACAGCATTCTTGAACGCCATGGGCTTTCATCTCTTGGAGTATTAATACTCAACTCTGCAGAGCCCCAACCGAACCCGGACACGGTCACATTGTTGGCTGATTATTTTCAGAATCAAGCCTTTCTCGAGGGCACAGTGTATGGGGAAAGAGACAACGAAGGCGAGAACATTTGCCGGTGTGTCGAGGGACCGGACAGCTACGGCTACGACGCAGGACATATGCGCTCGTTGGTAAGAAAGAATTTTGGTTCTGCCTACTCCGCCTTCGCTACGCAGTACCCGGCGATGTATGCGACGTACGTGCAACCGGCTTTTGCGGTCTTGAGTAATCGGGTTGCGAAGAAGCGATTCTTCAACCCTGTCGAGCCGGTCCTGCTCGGCTCTGATTTCATACTATCTCCATACCTATCTCCGCTGCAGCATTTTATCTTGCGCCTAAGCTCGAGGACTGAAAGCAAAGACGCCCGTTCCTTCGTAGCACACTTTGCGGATTCGCAGGGAGGCGTGTCCCGTCAGCGTGCTATAGAATCGTTCGATGTTCTTCGCTTGGCATTAGAGGGCTACTACTGGGATATCTTATCTCCTGAACTGTTATCAGCTCTTCGAGCTGTCTATGCAGCGCTCCCAGACGCTAAAGGAGGCCTATTCTGCGACACTCCGATGATTCATTTATGGGCTGAAACGGCACTATATCAATTAGGATATCCATATCACGTCAATCTCCGCAAACATTGGCGGTGCACGTACAAAGCTAAGGCCCACTGGATGTATCTCGATTCTTTTGTGCTGGATCAATGCAGGTCTTATTACGATTGGCTTCCAATGATCGAGCTTTACGGTCAGGACTTGATGTCGACGGAGCGTCAGTTGATTTCTCGCATCTGTATGGATGCGATTTGCAAGTGCAGAGATAACTTTGTTCCACAGCTATACGCTGGAGCGAACCTAATTCGCTTCAACGAGGAGAGCTGGGCACAAGAGGCTGAGATTCCACGCCGAGTCGATTTGAATATGCAGAAACGGAAGTCCTGACAGTGCCTCTGGAAAACCTCGAAATGTCTGAGGGGACGCCAGTTATACTCCGTCGCAGTTTCTCTCCTCCGAACCAGGGGCAATCTTCACTCAAACACCAGCGCGTCGTTGACTCAATAAGGAAAAGCGACAGAGGGAGTACAATTTTCAGGGACGATCGTTAACTGTATTCCCGGACCTAGTTGCGGGACCGGCTCAGTCAGCAACACCTCCAGCAGCAACCCTGGTGTGACGAACTCTTATCTGGCGACGGTCTCCAGCGGCGGCGGTGTCGCGTTGGCAACGTTCAACCTTCCCGGCCAACAGGGCCCGGTGCAGCCGGTGCTGCAGCGTCAGGACGGAAATTTCATCGGCACGGTTTCCACTTCCGCGGGGAGCGCTATGATCGGGTTCACCCCATCCGGTACGTCGCTGTTCAACGTACCGAATGACACGCCGCAGATCGCGACTTCGGACAACGGAATGATCGGCGCTTCCTCTGCGACCACGATACCGACTGCGAAGGTCGTACCGCTGGCTGATTCGAAGACCTCCTTATTAATACGTCGGCAGATCTCGCCATTAATACGTCGGCAGATCTCGCCCCTGGTAGCGACGGCGTTGCTCGGCAAGCTCCGGTCCCAGTTGACCGCCGAACAGGGGAACACTGTGGATGCCTTGAAGAAAGCTTGCCCCGGATATGCCGTGATGCGCAGCCTGGTCTTGAGCTTCCGCACGACCTTACGGACGGGCAAGATCAAGACGCTGCACGCGTGGATGAAGAAGGCCGACGCCTCCGGCATTTACCGAATGCAGCGTTTTGTGCGCACCTTGAAACAGGACCAGAGTGCAGTCGAGGCGGCCGTCGAACAAAGCTGGA
>JBAUXO010000267.1:0-30541 GCA_049584315.1 Candidatus Sulfotelmatobacter sp.
GGCGTTCCTACATGGAGCCGCGACGCTAGAAGCCGCTCAAGTGTTAGGCGAGATCAAACCGGCAAGCGGGCTCGAATTTGGGTTTGAAGCGTGGTTGATGGCTGTTTCTGCGCGTCGGGAGCCCATAAATGCACTCCGAATCAAGCCCACGAAAAAGAGGGCAAACAAGAAGGTGTCTGCGCGCGAAAGGTCTACACCCACGCAGTCAGCCGCGATCGCATGGTCGCAGCGGGGAAAATGCTAAGTGCGATTCTCAGCCACGCTCCAGACAAAAACGGACTGACAGCGGACTAGATCGCAAGACAGTTCAAGATAAGTACTTCAAAAACATGGACGTATGCGTTGGTCCCCTAGCGCCATCTGCTAGATGCGGACCGAGAGCGGACTGGAGGGTCACCTATTGAATCGTGCAAGTGATTGAAAATATGGTGGCCAGGGACGGAGTTGAACCGCCGACGCCAGCCTTTTCAGACTGGCGTTAAAGAGTATTTGCAATGACTTAACAGGTCTTGGGTGGCTGCGTAAGTAGTTTAGAAGTCGTCGGTGACAGGCTAATCTTGGGCCGGAATCTTGGACCGGCTGGATGGCCTTTTTCCAGCGTCCTACGGTCGATCTAGACTGGCCAATGATCGTGATTTGCCCGCCTTCCATCGGTCAAGGCCAAGAACTTCAGCGGGTCATTGGCTTCGGCGAAATATCATCCAGCGCAAGATTCAATTCCAGGACGTTGACCCGCGGCTCACCCAGGAATCCGAACTGCCGTGACTCCGTATGCTGACGCACCGCTTCGCGAACCACATCCTCGCTCAGCCCACGTTGCATCGCCACACGCGACACCTGGAATTCCGCCGCCTCCGGCGAGATATGAGGATCAAGCCCCGAACCCGAAGTCGTCAGCAAATCCATCGGAATTACAGCCGCGGGATTCTCCGCCTGCAATCGATCGGCATCTCCTTGCACGCGCGCGATCAGAGTTTGATTGGTTGGTCCGAGATTGGGACTGCCGGAATTGCCCGCATCGTACCCCGTGCCGGCACCCGAGGGCCGCGATTGAAAATACCCCGCAGAGGAGAATGACTGCCCGATCAATCGCGATCCCACCACCTGACCATTCCGCGTCACGAGTTCTCCGTTGGCCTGCTTAGGAAACAAGACCTGCGCCAACCCCGTGATCAGAAGGGGAAACAACAGACCAAATAACACAGTCGTGACCAGCGTCATGAGTACAGCGGTGATCAGATTCTTCTTCATAGTCGCCTCTACGCCAGCCCCGCTCGCACGATCAGCAGGTCGATCAACTTGATCCCGATAAACGGCACGATCACACCGCCGACTCCGTATACCAGCAGATTTCGGCGCAACAGGATGGCCGCCCCTTGCGGAACATATTTCACGCCACGCAAGGCGAGCGGAATCAAGGCAACGATGATCAGCGCATTAAAGATGACTGCCGACAAGATCGCCGACTGCGGCGTCGCCAGCCGCATCACGTTGAGCGCCTGCAGAACCGGAAACGTCCCTGCGAACATTGCCGGAATAATGGCAAAATATTTGGCCACATCATTCGCTATCGAAAACGTAGTCAGCGCGCCCCTTGTCATCAGCAACTGCTTGCCGATTTCCACGATCTCAATCAGTTTGGTCGGATTCGAATCCAGATCCACCATGTTACCGGCTTCCTTCGCTGCCTGCGTTCCCGTATTCATGGCGACGCCCACGTCGGCCTGCGCCAGCGCGGGCGCGTCATTCGTACCATCGCCAGTCATGGCAACCAGTTTCCCCTGCCCCTGTTCGCGGCGGATCAAATCCAGTTTCTCTTTCGGCGTAGCCTGCGCCAGGAAGTCATCCACTCCGGCTTCGCTCGCAATCGCCGCCGCAGTCAGCGGATTATCCCCCGTAATCATTACGGTCTTGATTCCCATCGCGCGCAGTTGATCAAAACGCTGCCGCATCCCGCCTTTCACGATGTCTTTGAGGTGGATCACCCCTAACGCGCGGCCATTTTCCGCCACCACCAGCGGCGTCCCTCCGGAACGCGAAATCGCGTCCACGGCTTGACGCACTTCCGCGGGGAGCGTGCTGCCCTGCTCTTCCAGATACTTGGCAACCGCATCCGTCGCGCCCTTGCGGATAGCTCGTCCATCCAGATTCACGCCCGACATGCGAGTCATCGCGCTGAAGGGAATGAACTCGGTGTCATGCGAACTTATTTCGCGCCCACGCAATCCGTATTTTTCCTTGGCTAAAACCACAATCGAGCGCCCCTCGGGAGTTTCATCAGCCAGCGAAGAGAGCTGCGCCGAATCCGCCAGCATCGCCTCGGGCACGCCCGGCGCGGTCACGAACTCAGTGGCCTGGCGGTTGCCCAGCGTAATAGTTCCCGTCTTGTCGAGGAGCAACGTGTTCACGTCGCCTGCCGCTTCCACCGCTCGTCCCGACATCGCCAGCACATTGTGCTGCACCAGCCGGTCCATGCCCGCAATACCAATCGCGGAAAGCAACCCGCCAATCGTGGTCGGAATCAGGCACACCAATAAAGACACCAGCACGAACACCGTCTGCGGCGCGCCCGCATAAATGGCGAAGGGCTGCAGCGTCACCACCGCCAGCAGAAACACAATCGTCAGCCCCGCCAGCAGAATGTTCAACGCAATCTCGTTCGGCGTCTTCTGCCGCTCCGCGCCTTCCACCAGCGCGATCATGCGATCCAGAAACGTTTCGCCGGGATTCGAAGTAATCTTCACCTTGATCCAGTCCGAAAGCACGCGTGTTCCGCCAGTCACAGCCGAGCGGTCGCCGCCCGCTTCTCGAATCACCGGCGCCGATTCACCTGTAATCGCCGACTCGTCCACCGACGCCACGCCTTGCACGATCTCGCCATCGCCGGGAACAAACTCGCCCGCCTCTACCAGCACCATGTCTCCCGAGCGCAATTGGGACCCTGGCACCGTCTCCGTCTTTCCGTCGCAAAGCAGGCGGTTAGCCATCGTCTCGGCTTTCGCACGCCGCAACGCATCGGCCTGCGCCTTGCCCCGGCCCTCCGCCATCGCCTCGGCAAAGTTGGCAAATAACACCGTGAACCATAGCCACAGCGTGATCTGCAGATTGAATCCAAATCCCGGCTGCCCGTGCATTCGTTCCAGAATAAGCAGCACGGTGGTCACCACGCTGCCCACTTCCACCACGAACATCACCGGATTGCGCATCATGGTCACAGGATGCAGCTTGACTACCGAATCCCACGCCGCACGGCGCACAATCTTCATATCCCACAAGCTGCGTTTTGATTTCTTGCTTGCCATATATGCCTAAGAGTTCTCTGAGAAACGATGTAAAGAAACGATGCTAAAAGGTCTTGCCCGCCATCATCAGCAGGTGTTCGAGAATTGGCCCCAGACTGAGCGCCGGAAAAAATGTCAGCGCGCCCACAATCACGACCACGCCGATCAACAGAACCGTGAACAACGGTCCGGTCACGGGAAAGGTGCCCAGCGTTGCTGGGGTCTGTTTCTTGCCTGACAGATTGCCGGCAATCGCCAGCATGGGCAAGATCATCATGAAACGCCCCAGCAGCATCGCTATGCCCAGCGACGTGTTGTACCAGAGCGTGTTTCCATTGATCCCGTTGAATCCCGAGCCGTTGTTGGCCACGGAGGAAGTAAAGGCATAAAGCACCTGGCTGAATCCGTGCGGCCCCGGATTCGATATGGAAGAAGTGCCGAAGGTGTACAAAACTGAAATCGCCGTGAATACCAGAATCACCAGAGGAAAGATCAGTATCACCAGCATCGCCATCTTCACGTCGTAGGCTTCAATCTTCTTCCCCAGATATTCCGGCGTCCGCCCCACCATCAATCCCGCGATAAAGACGGAAAGGATGACGAAGACCAGCATTCCGTACATTCCCGCACCAACGCCGCCGAAGATCACTTCACTTAGCATGAGGTTGATCATGGGAACCATTCCGCCCAGCGGCGTGAACGAGTCGTGCATCGAGTTAACAGCGCCACAGCTCGTGTCTGTAGTGACAGTGGCGAACAGAGCCGAGTTCGCCACGCCGAACCGCACCTCTTTCCCTTCGAGATTGCCAGCGACTTGCACGTCAGCAGCCGAATGCCGCAAGCTATGCTGCGCAGCAGCCGACACCAGAGGATTACCCCGCGACTCGGCCCAATACGCAGTTGTAACTCCAGCCAAAAACAGCAACGCCATCGCGGTCCACACCGCCCATCCGTGTCGCGGCGAGCCCGTCATTTTTCCCAACGTGAAAGTGAAGGCGGAAGGAATCGCCAGAATACAGAACATCTCCAGAAAGTTGGTGAACGGTGTGGGATTTTCAAATGGATGCGCGCTGTTTGCATTGAAGAAGCCGCCCCCATTCGTCCCCAGCTCTTTAATGATCTCCTGCGACGCGGTCGGCCCCTGCGCGATCACCTGCTGACTCACTGTCTGCATTACTGGTTTACCGTCAGGCCCGGTGACTGGCTTGCCGTCAGCACCCAGTTGCGGCGTCTGATACGGATCGACCAACTGCACCGTGTTATAAGGCTTCAGGTTCTGAACCACGCCTTGCGACACCAGCAGTAGCGCGCCCACCAGGCATAGAGGAGCCAGGATCCACAACGTTCCGCGAACCATGTCCACCCAGAAATTGCCGATGGTCTTTTGCTCGCGCCGCGCGATACCGCGGATGAACGCAATCGCCAGCGCCATGCCCGCCGCCGCCGAAACCCAGTTGTGATATGCCAGACCCACCATCTGAGTCAGATAGCTCATGGTGGTCTCGGGCGAGTAATTCTGCCAGTTAGTGTTCGTCGTGAATGAAGCCGCCGTGTTGAATGCCAGGGCCGGAGGCACTCCTGCCAGCTTCTGCGGATTCCATGGCAACCAGGCCCACTGCTGCACCCGCTCCAGCACATAAAGCACAATCATGGAAACGCCGCTGAACAGTAGCAGCGCCAGCGCATATTCCTTCCATTCCATCTCATGGCTTTCGTCAACGCCTGTAAGGCGGTAGAGAATTCGTTCCACCGGCCGCATCACCAGATCCAGCCGAGTCCGCTCGCGGCCAAACACCCGCGCCATGAACCCGCCGAGGGGCTTGGTGACCAGGAAGACCGCTAGCAAGAAAACGAGAATCTGCAGCCATCCATTTGCTGTCATCAGAATTTCTCCGGCCGTAACATCGCGTACACGAGGTACACCAGCAACCCCGCGCAAATGATCAACATGATGATCGGTTCAGAATTCATGTCCACCTCAACGCAAGCGCTCGCAAAAATGCACGTATGCGAGCGCAATCACAAAGAATAAAATCGTCACAGCAAGGAAAATCGCGTCTTGCATCCCAACTCCTTCCAACCCCGCAATCCGAGTTGCGATTCCTCGGATTTGCTGCTTGTCGCTTCAAGCACCACAATCTCTCACGCGGGCAATTCCACTAAAACTTGACTAGGATAGCCATATCGATGAACTGCTCATCCCGGCGCAGATCGGGAAACCATACGGTGCTGCCTTGCGCACCGCACGCTGCTACGGCGAGGGGTTCAGTCTCTTGCATTGACGAATTGCCATTGTTGCAGGCGAAGAATTGGGGATATCCGTTGTTGGTGTAAGGCACTCCACCCGAACCCGGCGGCGTGACTCCACCCGGGCCCGACCAGTATGGCACGCTGGCATGCCGGTAGTCGTACTCCCAGCGAAACGTGATGTATTGCCTAGGCATGTAGTCAAACGTAAACGACGAATCCCAGGCCTTAAACGGGTCCGAGGGATTTCCCGTAAAGTAGGGCGCATTGATTGCCGCCGACTCGGCTGTCTCTCCGTTGATGGGAGGGTCCAGCACCAGATAGCGTCCGGGATTGTTGATCTGCCCTCCGCCGACCGTCAATGCGTACCGGTCTTTCTTGAACCAGAAACGGTTGTAAAGCATGTAGCCGATAAAGCTCTGCTTAGGATTAATTCCCGCACTAAAATAGTCACCCCCGATCGACTTCGCGTCCTTCCTGTCGCCGTGGCAGCCCACGCCTTGCAGATATACGCCCGCCGAGGTAGTCGTGCTGGGGCCAAACTCGCAGCCCATATCGCCGGTGAAGGAGAACGCCATTTTGTCGAGAGTCTTCTCAGGTCTGTCGTAATACTTGATCTCGATGCTGTCGTCCGTGTGAATGCGCCCGCGGTTCGGTATGTACAGGTCATCATGGCCCAGACCGTAATTGTTGGAAATGACATTCACCCATGGGCGCGGAGTCCACTTGATCTGCCCACCCAGACCTTTCCTTGAGTTGGCTGAGCCGTACGATTGCCATCCATTGATGAACCACGGCTCAATCTTCAAATGCGGGTTGGGAAAAATCTGGACTCTCAGACCATTGAAAAACCAGGGCGTGTTAGAGGAAACGTACGAGGGTTGATAGGCCCAGTTGTCGAAGTTGTAATAGCTGAACAGGCCAATGTAAGAGAGGAAAATGCCAGCGTCCACGTTGATCCCGTTCAACACATTGATGTGGTAACCGCCATATGCCTCCGCCAAGTAGCGATAGGCGGTGTCGAGGTCCCACTGGCCCTTCGCCGGACTGGGGTCGTTGCGTGGCGTGGTTTCGGAATACATGCCAAACTGAGTCATGAATCGGGCGCGAACGTTGTCATAGTGGAAATCGCCGCCCAGACCGAGTTGTTCCAACTGGATTTCGTTAGAGCGAAATATTTCGCTCGACCCGCTGATCGTGTTGTCCTTCGGCTTGTTGAAATCGTAGGTGTAGGTGATGTCCGCCCGAATCTCTGGCGTAAAGAATTTCGAATCGAAAGCCGCCTCTTTGGTGCGAGGGTTGCCGTTCAGCCAGGTCCAGTCCCAATCGGAAAAAGGATCAATCTTGGTTTTCTTTGCCGACGCGCCATCGGGAGATTGACTTGGGGAAGACGGACTCGGGGGCGGCGCCAACCACCCTATCAGCGCGCCAGTTGCCGGTGCACCGCTGGTTGTGGCAGTCGGGCTGATAGAGTTTGCCCCCGTCTCGGCGGGAATGTTCGGCTCCGCGCCAGTCCTCGCTGCAGCCGGCGCTACCTCGCTGCGGTCGTAGGATCGCGCTATGCCCTTCTGCTGCTCCACTTCCGCGCGCAAGCGCTCCACCTCGGCTCGCAGGGCTTTCAACTCATCCCGCATTTCCTGCTGTTCAGTTGGTGCCGCCGAACTAGAACCGGCGCTGGCGGAAGACGTTGCCACGGTTTGGGTGGATTGAGCGCCAGCCCAGGTGGACGGAAGCAGGGCGAACATCGAGAGCAATGAGATCTGAAGCGTACTGTTCTTTAGCATGACCTTCGTTCTCCAAGAAGTCCAGATAGTAGTCGCCGGTGTTGCATTCTGTCGCGCAGCGATTGTCATCCAAATAGGCACCGCCCAGGGTCTTAAGATGTACCTGTTTCCCCGGTTTTGGCGGACTGGCACAACCCAGTAGCAGACCGAAGATTAACCCTCACGCAGCAAGGCAATCAGAAACCTGAGCATGAACGCGAGCGCTGCCAAGGCGATGGCTGCAACTACCCACACCGGCCACATACTCGTGTCTCTTCGGCGTTGCGCGGACGCTGCTGCGCAAACGCCCCAGTACAGCATTCCCGGTATAAAGAGGAGGTAAGGAATTCCTAAAGAATTCGTAAAGGTGTAGATCGGGTCTCACTTTGATCGTTCCCACAAAGCGCTTTGTCGTTTATCTATCCTCCGGCTTCGGAGGCACTGCTCTTTTAAGCGACCCCGGTACATGGCATGGCTGCCGTTACGGCAACGACCCGACGAACGCGACGAATCCAGGTGATGTTCGTTCAGCTCGACATTACTTAATCTTCAACAGATGCTTACTCGCCGAATCGCGCTTAACAACCCCATTCGGCTTCGCCCGGCTGGGCAAAATGCTGCCGCGACTTCGCCCGGTCGCTGGTCATCGATTCCAACTCCAGGAGCGCCAAGCGCGCTGCCGCCACCAACCGGCTCTTCTCCTGTGACGGAACTTCCCTCCAGGAGCCACGCTCTTCGCCGCGCTTACCCGATAGCTCGGGCGTCAACGCCTGGTGATAATGGTGAAAAAGCTCTGCCAACCTTTCCGGTGCTACTTCGTGAATCCACATATCATTGATTCTCCCTGAAATCCGCGTCGTTTCTCTGGGCTCTTTTTCAGCCCTGCGATTATTGGACACGTCACTGCAGAAAGTTCGAATAAAGGGTTCATAAAATGTTCGTAAAGATATAAAAGCCCGGAGCACCGGCGGAAACAGCGGGACTATGAGCGTGGTTGGAACCGGTACCCAACCCGAGGTTCGGTATGCAGGTACTTCGGCCCGGAAGGATCGGTCTCAATCTTCTTCCGCAAATGCCCAACGAAGACGCGCAAGTATTCCGGCTGTTCGACACCATTCGGACCCCAGATAGCGGCCAACAACGATCGGTGCGTCAACACTTTTCCCGGACGTCGCGCCGGATAAACCAGCAAGTCGAATTCTTTCGGCGTCAGATGAACCTCATGCCCTGTCACTTTGACGGAATGAGACTCCAGATCAATGGAAAAATCCCCGACCGTAATCGCGCTGGGCTGTTCCTCGGCTGCTGGACTTCGTCGCAATTGCACTCGGATTCGCGCCAGCAATTCATTCATGCTGAACGGCTTGGTGATGTAGTCATCAGCGCCAGCATCCAGAGCTTCTACCTTAGCGCAATCCTGTCCGCGCACGGAAAGCACGATGATTGGTACTTGCGACATCTTCCGCACTTGTCGGCACAGATCTACTCCATTCATATTCGGCATGGCCAGGTCAGTGACCACCACATGCGGCGTCCGGTCCTTCATCAACTCCAGCGCCATCTCTCCGTCATTCGCTACGCGGATGTCGTACCGTTGCGCGGAAAGCGTCATGCGCAACACGCGTGTGATCTGCGGTTCGTCATCCACCATCAGGATTCGCCGAAGGTCGGTTGTCATTTGTCCCTCACCGCATTTCCTGGGTCACGATGTGCACATCGACCGCAGACCATCGCGCGGAAATTTGGCCGGTCCGCCGCAAAAGGGGGGGCCCGTAACCCAGATCATTGGGAACTAGAATCCGTAAATTTCGAATAAAAAGATCATAATTTATTCGTAAAGGGCTTGTGGTTTCACCCCTCCGCCGTGGGAGTGGACGTCAGCTCTTGATGAAAGCTGGCCGGAAAAGAATCAACGGGTTAAGATTTAGTGCAAGATAGCCGGATCGGGCCTATTTGGGCCGACTTGGGTTGTAACGGGCGGTATAGAGGGCTAGCGCTGCCCCGAACTCAGGTACTTGCAGAGGTTCTCCTTTTCCTGACTACTCAAACTCCAGATGTGGTCAGCAGAACTGGCATCCTTGTCCACGAAGACGTGCATGACACTGATGTCCTCGTCGCGGTCGAGAGCCTGCCGAAGAGCATCGTCCGTCAACATCGTGTGGGCGGACACTTTGCTTTGGCAGATGTTACAGAAAGCTTGAGCGGTAGCCATGTAGTCTCTCTGATATCTTCTGCTGACCTTGTTCGAGGAATTCAAACGCTCTATCTTCCGAAGAGCAGTCGTTCAAGCACGGGACCACGGCACGAAGATAGCTCAGAGCGACCATCGTTATCAAACCGGTTGTGACCAGGACCGCTAAAACGAAAAGGAATGCGTCGGCAGAGTCCCGACGAAGAAGGGGGATTCGCTGAGAATTATACAGATTTGCGAATGCCAATGCAGGAATCACCAAGCGGAGCCTACCCACCATCATCGCTAAGTCCGAGGCAGCGCTTCGAGCGCTGTGTGGGTCCGGTACCACGCCGCGTCGAGGTCGCGGCGGTCAAGGGCGACCAGCGCGCTCGCGGTTTCAAGGATCGCGTCCGCTTGATCCGATAGCGCTTGACGGCAGGCGTCCGGGAGTCGCGGTGCCAGTCGGCGAATCGCTTCGAGTTGACGGATCAGTACGGCGGGCGTCGTTGATGAGGCCTGGCGGATCTGATCGAACGCGAGCTTGGCGAGGCGCTCTAACCGAACGGGCGGCATCCACACCCGGAGCTGGCTATCAGTGTCGTACCAGTTTCCTTCCAGCGGCGGGCGCTCGGCCAGTGTAAGCAGCGCATCGGCGAGCCAGTCGACGCACGCAACGCCGGTGAACGTATCGTTGACTGCGGGAGACAGCGCGCGGATTGCAATCTCGACAACCTGCGCGATGCCAAACTCGCTATCTTGCGTGAGCGTGCGGTGACGGCCGATGTGAATTCCCCGATCAACTGCGGACTCAATCATGCGGACCTTGTCCGCCGGGACAATTGCAGCGAGCGGTTCGCCGCGGAGCACGAACTGGCCAGGCCGAAACTTCAGCACGATCAGTGCGTCCGCCCCGCGCGCGGCCGCGACCAGCGTGCCGTGATCGACATGCTGCAGATATCCGCTCTTCGGACACGACAAGACAGCGCCGGTTTCAGCCTGGTGCAGAATTGTGGTGTCATCGGGCGCCGGGCCAGTGCCCTCGCCGGGGCCGGACACGTGTGCTCCGCCAGCCGCGACGTACAAATCGTCGACGATCGCGCCGATCATATCTGGATTTTGGATCGATTTCGCAACCCGATGGCTGTAGTAGACGAGGAACCCGAAGCTGAGCACTACGAGCATCCAGGCCGTGATCAGCGAGATTTGAGGGATGAACGACGACTGCGGATCCTGATGCGTGACGAGGAAGACAAGGCAGATGTACACGAACGTGCCCATGAACATGCCGATCGTGACCTGGGTAACCCAGTCCTGCAGGAACCGGTAGAGCAGGCGCGGGCCAAACAGCGTCGAGACCATCGACAGCACGAGCAGGGCGACCGAGAAAATCAGCGCCAGCACGGTCGCGACCGCGCCCATCATCGCCGACAGGATCGCGCGCGCGTCATCGATGCTGCCCATCGTCAACCACGATGGGATATGAATGACGCCGTACTTGTCGAGGATGTCCGGAACTAGGGTGATCGCGAACAGAGCGACTGCGGCGAGCGACAACTGCAGCGGGATCCGCCAGAGGTTAATGTCGCGTTGCGAGCGGAGCTTGGTCGGGCGCGGGGCGAGCATGCGATTTGAGCTTCAAACGCTCTATATTGCGAAGAGCAATCGTTCTAGTATGGGACTGAGGTCAAGGCTGGAAGATAGCGCAGAGGCACTATCGTTATCAACAGGCCGTGAGTACGGTATTGAGGAACAGGTCAGCCTCTTGCCTCCGATCCAGCACTACAAGCGTTGCACAAATCAAGTTTATTCGGGTCGAGACGGGTCTCAACGGGCACCATAATGTGGACTAGCCCTGCCTGAAACTCAGGTATTTGCTTATTTGCTGAGGTCTCCCTTTCCTGGTAACTTAAACTCCAGATGTGGTCGGCAGAACTGTCATCCTCGTCAACGAACACGTGCATACCCTGATGTCCTAGTCGCCGCCCAGCGCTCGCCGAAGATCATCGTCGGTCAAAATCGTGTCGGCGGACACTTTTCTTTGGCAGATGTGGCAGAAGGCCTGCACGGTAGCCATCGAGTCTCTCTGATCTCTCCTGGTAAGCTTTTCGAATAATTCAAGTGCTCTATCTTCCCAAGAGCAATCGTTCCAGTACAGGACCGAGGGCCAACGCCGGAAGATAGCTCAGGGCCACCATTACTATCAAGCAGGTCGTGAGTAGCAGCCCGAACACAAAGGAATGAGTCGGAAGAGTTCCTGACGAAGAAGGAGTGTTTCTCTGACGACCAAAGAGAGCCGCAAATGCCAATGCAGGAATCGCCAAGCCGAACCTGCCCACTATCATCGCCAATGCTGTCGTGAGGTTATAGAACGGCGTGTTCGCACTGAGACTAGCGAAGCTTTGGCCATTGTTGGCGAAGCAAGAAGTAAAGGCGAACAGAATCGCCGTAAAACCATGCGGCCCGGTATTGACCGTTAACCCGGACAGCCCTGCCCTGGTGCTCACGGCAATCGCGGTGAGTGGCAGGACGACTAGCGGCGCGGCCAAAGCGTAGAGCATGATCATTTTGTTCTCCGCAGGCCCTATCTTCTTCCCCAGGTATTCAGGCGTTCGTCCAACCATCAGTCCCGCTAGAAACACGGCGATTGCAGCGGCCATGACCATGCTGTAAATGCCAGTTCCCAGACCTCCGAATACGAGTTCTCCGAGCAGCATGTTCACCAACAACACCATACCGCCGAGCGAGGTGTAGCTGTCGTCCATTGAGTTGTTTGATCCCGTGGCTGTATTGGATGTAACGACAGCCGTGAGGGTCGAACCCCCGACGCCGAAGCGCACCTCTTTCCCTTCCATGTTTCCGCCAGACTGGAGGCGGCTATTTCGGAAATCCACACTGCCGATGTGGGGAACACACCGTTGTTCAAAGTGATGTACGAAGATCAATCCGCAGACGAAGAGGAGCAACATCACGGCGTAGAGAAGCCATCCTTGTCGAGGCTGGCCCACCATCCTGCCGAAGGTGTTAGTGAATCCTGCGGGCAGGAGCACGATGGCCAACATTTCGAGAAAGTTCGTAAGCGGCGTGGGGTTCTCATAGGGATGAGATCCATTCGCGTTAAAGAAACCGCCACCATTCGTACCGAGATTCTTGATGATCTCCATTGCTGCCACAGGACCCTGTGGTATCACTTGCTGCGTGCCTTCGACGGTTGTGACGACGGCGTAGCGGTGGAAGTTCATCGGAACGCCTTGCCATACGAGCAGCAAGGCGCCGATCAATGCTCCCGGCAGCAGGACCCAGAGCAGCGCGCGGGTCAGATCAGCCCAAAAGTTGCCCAACTTGTCGGAGAGTTGCCGCGCAAGGCCGCGGATAAAGGCAACGCCCACGGCTAACCCCGCAGCACCAGCCAAGAAGTTCTGCGTGCAAAGTCCCACCATCTGGCTGAAATAGCTCATCGTGTTCTCGCCCGCGTAAGCCTGCCAGGTAGAAGACGTCGAGAAGCTGATCGCCGTATTCAGAGCCAAATCTGGTGATACCGGCGTCGTGTGGTACTGCGGAAAGAACCAGGGAAGAAACTGCTGCAGTCTGAGAATGCCGTATAACAGGAGCGTGCCAGCAAGGCCAAAGAGAACAAAACACGTCGCATACTCTTTGCCGGTCATCTCCAGATCAGGATCAACCGCAGTAATGCGATAGAGGAGCCGCTCGGCAGGAAGGCAGAAACGATCAAGTACGGTCTGTTGCCTGGAGAAGACCCGTTCCAAGTACCCGCCCAAGGGCTTCACCAGGGCGGTGACGATGACCACAAACAACACGTATTGAATTGCGCTGTAGAAATCCACCAGCCCTACTTGCTCTGCTTAAAGCATTCTACTGCCGCCTCGGTCTCTGTCCGATCCTCTCGATACTAACGCCGATTCCGTGAACCTCCTCACGTGGAATTGTGCCTTACAAACACATTCGGAAAGTCAGGAGTCCGATTACGGTTCATGGCCAGTGAATGGCCACTTTTGGTTGTTACGACGTCTGTTCCTGAATATGCAACCAATCGCACTGATCGCACCGAGGAGGATCATCAGACTAATCGCCGTATTGTCGCGAATTGCCGCAGTCCCGCGCGCGCTAATCACGAAGCCAAGAGCGAAGCCTCCTGCCATGAACGCGACCATGAAGAGCAGCGTGAGCAGTCGCACTTTCGCCCCTTTTGCGCTTGCAATGGCCCATACAGAGACTACAATTAGCGCCAATACTTGAGTCGAATGCAGGTTCACCAATTTTCCCTTTTAAGCCTTTGTCTCTTTTTCTGATTTCGGCGGCTTGACCTTGAGCACGTCTCTGACGCAATTTTCTCGCCACTGGTGGGCGAGCGCAAGTCAGATTCAGCCACTAAACGATTTGCGAAGCCCGCCCTAGCGGCGGATAGCCTGAAAGCGGAATGAATAGCCGATCCCAATGAAATGATCTACCGCAGCTGAAATAGGCCCCCCCCGACATGGAAATCAATTTGTTGCTTCTCGCGAATCTTTAGCGCTGTCCCAAAGTGCAGCAAATGCCGCGGACGGCCAACTTCCGGAAAGTCGCCCGCATACTCGACAAACGCATCCCAAGGTTTCGTCAATTGTCTATCTAACAAGAACGTGGACTCGCCGGTTACGTTTCGCGTGCCGTTTTGAGTGGGCCAGTAAACTGAAAACATTCCAGCCGCCGTCCAGTTAGCCGACAGCGCACGTGACCATGGCACCTGCACTCCCGGATCATACCCACCGCTGGACACGGAGTTGGCACCAGTCGGAAAACTAAGGAACACGATCACAGACACGTCGAATTTACCTGGTATAGGGCCAAGCTGTTGTTTCACGCCCAAGGCCAAGTCACCGAATCCCGAGCCGGGGATAGCGTTCAGGCTGTAGTAATAGTCCGGCACCGTGAGACGCAGCTCAGTCCTTTTGGCGATACCGAAACGTACTGAGCTCTCGGGGCCGTCTACGATGCTCTGGCCCTGGTTGCTAGTTTCGAGGAAGCCGTTCTCCACCTGAAAGCTACCTGCCGGAACGACCACACTGGAGTTCGTGACCGCTGGCCGATCCGTTGCGATTGGTCCCGATGCGTCCACACTCGGGGGCTGATCTTGATTATGCAATGGCAGCATTCCGGCCAAGATGTGTACCAGTACAGCTGTTGAAATGCGAGCGAGCGTTGGCCGAGGGCGGAGGCCGAGAGATCTGCCAAGTTCTATCACTTAGACGAGAGTCTTTTTTGTAATTGGTTTAAGCCGCTGGAATCAGAACACGACATCAGCGATCCATTCACCTTATCAGAATTCCCGATGCGGGCTATCGTTTCTTTGCGGCACGACTTTACGATTCCTTTATCCCCTGCTCACACCATCTTTATGCACTCACTGCTAGTTTCGGAACACCGGACGTAAACTCCAAAGCGAATCGGTAAAACCGATCTCCGGAGCATCGTCCCGGCGGAGGTTAGTGCAGTGACCAAAGCAGTCACCCATCCAAAGATCGCGGCAGCGATGATCGTTCTATGCCTTATTGGGATCACCGTTCCGGGACGCGCGCAGTCTACCTTCGGTAGCATCGTCGGCGTGGTTCAGGACAAGACACAGGCTGTTGTGCCAGGCGCAACAGTTACGATACGCCGTTTGGAAGACAACAGCACTCGTTCTGCCACGTCCGACCAGAACGGATCATTCGAGTTTCTGAACCTAAAGCCGGGGACCTATGCCCTTTCGGCTCAAGCCGATGGTTTCGCCGAATTCCAAGTTCCGTCCACCGAGCTAACTTCGAGGCAGACGCTTAGGATTGATGTGACGCTTGGGATTAAGAGCCAATCGCAGAGCGTGGAGGTCGCCGACACTGTTGCCGTGATTAACACGGAGAATGCGGTGATTAGCGATTCCAAAGACAACCAGCAGATTACCCAACTTCCGCTGAACAATCGCGCCACCACAACGAGCCCGCTGGCAGCGCTGTCGCTTTCGCCAAACGTGCAACAAGACAGCTCCGGAAACATCGCGCTGGATGGCGCGAGTTCGGCGATGGTGAACTTTTCGGTCGATGGCATCTCCACCGCGAACGTAAGACAGAACGGTGCACTACAAGATGCTTACCCGTCGCAAGAAGGAATCTCCGCCGTGAGGGTAACGTCGTTTAACAACAGCGCGGAGTTTTCGCAGGTCGGCGATGTCACTTTCACCACCAAGAGTGGCACCAGTCAGTATCACGGCAGCGTATTTGAGTATCTGCAAAATGATGCGCTCGATGCCGACCCCTATGGCTTCAATGGCAAGTCGCCGAAACATTTCAATACCTTTGGCGGGTCATTCGGCGGTCCACTGAGCCTTCCGCATTGGTACAACGGGAAGGACAAAACGTTCTTCTTTTTCGATTACGAAGGAAACCGCCGCTCCACCGCGGTTGCCGAGCAGTTCCTTGTGCCCACGCAGGCTGAGCGCAACGGTGACCTGAGCGCGCTTGGCGTCACTACGCCGATCACGAACATTAGCCCCACCGCCACGGCGCTGTTGGCTTACTATCCGCTCCCCAACGTTGCTGGCCAGTCGAACTATAACTTCGAGAATTTCCAATCCACCCCGGCGAGCACGGATGGAGCCGACCTCCGCATCGACCACACCATCAATTCGAAGCAATCGGTCTATGCGCGCTTCAGCCGCAAGAACATCACGGAAGACTATGCCAACCCGTTGTTACCGAATGACGCTGACAGTGTGCACAATCGCAGCCTTCTCGTGTCGCATACGTGGGTACTCACGCCGCGTCTCCTGAATGAATTCCGGTTCGGTTTTACAAATGTTACGACCGGCGTTGGTTTCCCCATCGAAGGCGCGAGTGCGCTCTCACAACTCGATCTGACCGGCGTAAATATCAGCCAGCATCCCACCACCCATGCTTTCCCTACGTTCAACTTCAGCGCCGGAACCGGGTTCACTCCCATTGGCCGCGATAAGACCGGCGTGACCCAGTCGAAGACACTCCAGTTCACCGACAATGTGAGCTGGACACGGGGCAAGCACACTTTAAAGATGGGCCTGGACGCGCGCAGAGTGAGGTACTTCGATCTGGAGAGTTTCGCACCCGTGTTCAATTCCGACGATTTTGGCGACTTCATCTTCCAGGGCACGTTCACCGGCAATGCTTTCGGCGACTTCCTTGAAGGAACACCGTCGTCCCTGTTCTTTGCCGTATCGAGCCCGGACGTAGGCGGAACGGCGTGGCAATACGGCGTTTTCGGGCAAGACGAATACCAGATCAACAGCCATCTGACGCTGAACTATGGCCTGCGCTGGCAGATCCTGCCGGGCTTTCACGAAGATGGTGGCAATCTGGCAAACTTCGACCAGAGAAACAATTCGATCGTCGTGCCCAACGAACTGCCAGCGTATCTGCAGCACCAAAACATTCAGGCTTCGAATGTGGCATTCCAGCAATCGTTCAACGCCTGCAACCTGGGGTACACGGCATTGCCATGCACGAATTACGTGACTGCCAGCCAGGACCACTTACCACAGTCTCTCCGCAACGTTTATATGCGGAACTTTCAGCCGCGCGTATCGATCGCGTGGCGCCCGTTTAACGATACCAAAACAGTGATTCGTGCTGGATTCGGCATCTTCACAATGACCAATCTTGGTCCGCTGTCCTTCAACAACAGCGGCAACCCTACATCGGCGCTGCACACTTATAGCAATTGTCTGTCGATCGCTGGCGTGTGCAACAGCAGCGGCGCCACCGGCGGCGTTCCTCTGATTCAGTTTCCCAACACAGCGCCACCCACGGTCGGAGTACAGTATGGCGGCGGTGGCCTCGATCAAGGAGTTGATCCGAACTACCGCGACCCGCAAGCGAATCAGTGGAATCTGACCGTGGAACGTCAACTCGCCAGCAACGACAGCCTGCGTGTCAGTTATGTCGGCATGCACAGCTATCGGCTGAGCATCACCGAAGACCTAAACCAAATCCCGGCGAGCACGACGCCCTATCAGGCTACGGCCGCAAGTCCCTACGTCGACCCGCGAGCTCCCTATCACAACTGGTTCACCCTCTACAGCACTTTCAATGCCGGTGAGGCCAACTACAATGCGCTTCAAGTGGAGGAGAACCACAAAATGTCCCATGGCCTCTACTTCAGCGCGAACTATACGCTGGCGAAAAACCTTGCCGACAATCAAGGCGATACTCCAACCGCTTACGCGGGCGAAGTCAATTACGGAATTCCCATCGCCAACCGCTTCGATGTCCACAGTGATTACGGGAATGTCGAAGGTACGCGTCGTAATCGTTTCCTTCTCACTGGTCTTTACCAGTTGCCCGTCGGCGAAGGCCGTACTTTCCTCAACACAGGTGGTTGGAGGAACGCAGTGGTGGGCGGCTGGGAGCTCACTACCATAACGTTGCTTGAAACTGGCCCTTGGCTTACGCCAAGCATCAGCGACTCCTTCGATCAGTCCAACACGGACGTTGTCAACCGTGGCGCTTTCTCGCGTCCTGACCAGGTCTCGACGAATTTCTATCAGGGTCAGTCACGCGCGCAGTACTTCAATCTCGCAGCATTCGTGCCTACTCCTGCCGGTGCCGGACGCTTTGGCAACGCTGGAGTTGGTATCCTGCAGGGCCCCGGCACAATCGCGGCCAGCCTTGGCCTCGCTAAGGTGTTTCGCGTTACGGAGGCAGTCAGAATGCGCTTCGAGTCCACGTTTACCAACGTGCTTAACCACACCAATTTCGCTCCTCCGGCAACGCAGATCGATGTTCCGTCGACGTTTGGCGTGCTGAGCGCTCCGCAGACAGCAGAAAACGCCGGAAATCGCACTGGTCAACTCGCCTTACGAATCGAATTCTAGTGTACAAACAGTCAACTGGCCTGCGGATCGAGTTTTGTATGTAAGCGGTCCTATCGACGGATCGCCTGAAAGCGGAATGAATAGCCGAATCCCGACGAGGTGATCAACTGCCGTCGACGACAGACCCACGCCGACATGTAAATCAATCTGGTGCTGCGTTGCGATCTTTAGCGCTGTTCCAAAGTGCAGCAAATGCCGCGGCCCGCCCACTTCCGGAAAATCACCTGCATACTCGACGAACGCATCCCAGGGTTTCGTCAATTGCCGATCTAGCAGAAACGTAAATTCGCCGGTCACACTTCGCGTCCCACCTTGAGTGGGCCAGTACACGAGAACATTCCGGCCGCCGTCCAGTTGGCGGACAGCGCACGCGACCACGGCACCTGCAATCCCGGATCGTACCCGCCGCTGGACACGGTGTTGGCGCCAGTCGGAAAACTGAGGAACAGAATCACGGATACATCGAATTTACCCGGGGGGCCAAGCTGCTCTTTTACTCCGAACGCAAAGTCGCCGAATCCCGAGCTGGGGCCGCCGCCAGCGTTCAGGAAATAGTTCGGCCCAGTGAAACGCAACTCAGTCCTTTTGGTGATACCAAAACGTACTAAGCTCTCCGGGCCGTCTACGACACTCTGCCCCTGGCTACTGGTTTCTAAGAAACCGTTCTCCACCTGCAAGCTGCCGGCCCGGACCACCACGCTGGAATTCGTAACTGCGGGCCGTTCCGTTGCGATCGGCCCCGTTGCGTCAACCCTCGGGGGCTGATCTTGACCATGCAATGGCACCATGCTAACCAAAATGAATGCCAGTAGCGTAGTGGGAATTCGAGCGAGCATTGGCCGCGCGGACATCCCCGCGTTGTCCTAGCAAGCAAAGTAGCACAGAGTACTTACTTGCCTACACTTACGGGGTGGCTTACACGCAACTTCGATTGAGTCAGTTCCTTCGTGTCCAACTGCCCTTTCTTGTCCTTATCCAGTCTGTCGAACTCCGCTTCCATAAACTTCATCCACTCTTGCTTGGAGATCTTGCCGTTCTCGTTAGTATCGATGAGGAGCAGTAATTGCTTGACCTCATTCTCTCCGAGCGCGAGTTTATCCTGCGGCTTCGGAACCGCCGCCTTTTGTGCGACCGCAACCCCAGGCATGGCCCAGGTAGCAACCAGCACTACGATGACCCGGACGATAATCGTTCGCGTCAACATAGTTGACCTCCCACAAGAAATGTCTTGTTCCAATTCGTTCTCACGCAGCGCGAGTCGCTGGCTTTCTCCGCTCCGGCGTTTCAGCGATCGTGCCGTCCCCCGAGCCGAGGCGCAGACGCACCCAATAACCGCTTGAACGAGGCTTGCGCTCCTTGCATAGCGCCATCAGGAATCGCATGTAAAATGCGATACCTCCCATGCACAGCAGAGTCATTACAGTTTTGACAAACATAACAGCCCCTCCGGGCTTCGATCCCGGCGCCGGAAAGCTGCCGGAATCACTCGACCCAGATAATTGGGAACCAAAATCCGTAAATTTCGAATAAAAGAACCATAATTTTTTCGTAAAGGTCCGCACGCGTGGCTTCACGTCAACTCCACAGCCGTAGGAGTTGAGTGCTATAGCGACCTTTCGCCAACAATCCGATCATGGATTGCGTGGTTAGCTGATATTCAGCGGATGCAGGACAACGGCCGCACCGCCCTTGATCTGGCTGTCAGGCCCAAGACGCCGGGATTCACTGCAATAGGCATTTTCTTTTTCTTTGGTGCCATCATGGCCAGTCTCGCCGCAACTACTTTGCTCTGGCGAGGTACGCCTCTCGGTCGTATCTGGGCTCTCAATCCGATGGCGTACAAGGTGCTCGCGCCTCTGGGAGGCACCTTCGGGTTTCTCTTCCTTCTGCTCGGTGCGGCCCTTACCACGGCAGGAATCGGGTGGTTCCGCCGCCGCCTTTGGGGATGGAGACTAGCGGTCATAATCATCTCCACACAGATTTTAGGGGATGTCGTTAACTGCGTCAGAGGCGATTGGCTTCGCGGCGGAACTGGCGTCATCATCGCCGGGGCACTATTGCTATTTCTTTTGCAGCCAAGAATTAGAGCTATCTTTACCTAGAATCTCTTGCGAAGAAATTCGAGAAGGCTATAGCCGACGAGAGCGGCTATCGTGGCAATTGCAAAATTGGCAGCGGTAAAAACATCTCCGACTGCCCAAGCTACCCCCCTTTTCTGCCCCATGCCTGAGCGCTCAAATTCCCCCATCAAGAGATTGGAATAGAACAGGAACACGATAAACCCTACCTCGATCACGGCTCTCCAGGCATTTTTCTTCATGGTGAACATCAACTCCTCTGCCGCGTGACTGCAGAGGTCGCGGGTCCAAATGATACCCGAATCACGAATCGTTTCCTCTGAAGGAACATTTCATGCACACAATAGTATCTATTTATGATACTGCGTTCTTGTTTCGTTCCTCCCCGGGGAACAATATGAGCACAGAATACAAACCGAAGACTGCCGGACCCGCGTACCCTGACCCTAGCCCCGAGACCTCTGCCTTCAAGTCCGAGATTTCTGCCCTCGGGTCCAAAACCTTGGGACCGCGCTCCTCAGCCCTGTGGGTGGAGCTCAATGAACGCGGCAAGACTACGTTCACTCTCCAAGATGCAGAGGAGATCACCGGGCTGCGCGGCTCCTCGGCCCGAACGCTCATCCACAAAGCGGAGCGGCGAGGACTCGTGACCCGGCTGCGGGCTGGCCTCTACACGCTAATTCCGTTTGAATTGGGACGGGCGACGGAGTATGTGGGCGATCCCTATGTCATCGCCCGAGAGATGTGCGAGGGACGCCCCTACTTCCTCTCCCACGCCTCCGCGATGGAACTGCACCGTATGGTCACACAGCCACAGTTCACCATATATGTCAGCTCGACGATGCGGACGCCGCTGCGCTCTGTGCATGGACACGAATACCGTTTCGTCACGGTCAAGCAGACAGATTTCTTCGGCCTGATGCCAGTGTGGGTGACGAAGCAGCAATCCGTCATGGTCAGCGACGAGGAACGGACTATTCTCGATGCCTTGCGTCAGCCTCAATACGCGGGCGGCGTCCCGGACGTGGCGAAGGCTCTGTGGATGAGCCGGGAAGAGACCAAGATTCCACAGCTTCTCGACTACGTGCAGCACTTTTCGAGCGGTGCGTTGCGGCGGCGGCTCGGGTTTCTGCTGGAACTTTACGCGATGGCCTCCCCGGAGCAACTCAAGCCGTTGCGCTCGAAGCTGACCTCGACCTATGACCGCCTCGATCCAACGCTACCGAAGTCAGGTTCCTTTCAAGCACGCTGGCGTCTGCAACTCAATATCGGTATCGACGAACTGGAGGCGATTCCGCACACATGATTTCGCAGCGCAATCTCTCCCTTCTCGCAAACCGGCTGTACAAGGGGCATGGTGGCCGTCGTATTCCCGAGGCCGTGCTGGAGCGGGACTACGGTCTGGCCTGGTTTCTGGTGGGCCTGAGCCAAAGCAAGCTCCGCGACCTCCTCATCTTCAAGGGCGGCACAGCGCTCAAACGCTGCCACTTCGGAGACTATCGCTTTTCCGAAGACCTGGACTTCACGCTTGCAAAGAGAGTGGAGTTCGCAGAGATCCGCGCAGGCTTGGAAGAGGTGTATGAGCTGGTGGCCCAAGCCTCCGGCATACGCTTCTCTTTCGAGGCCGAGGACCGCCAGACGCACGTCAACAGCTACACCTTTTATCTCCGGTATCAAGGGCCGCTCCCGACATCGAACACGGTCGAGGTGGACATCACGGTCGCGGAGATTCCGATTTTTCCTGTAGAACAGCTTCCGGTTCTACGAACCTATCCAGAGTTCGAGGACGTACCGGAAGATCGCCCCATCTCCGTGTACAGCCTGAACGAAATCGCCACCGAAAAGATCGTGGCTCTCCAGGACCGGGCTCGCAACGAGCCGCGCGACCTCTACGATCTGCGGTTCCTGACTTCTCATGCGGCTGTCGACATCGGCCCTCTCATAGGAGCCGTTACAGAAAAACTGCGCTTCCGGGAGAAAGACATCACGGGCGTCGAAGACCGCATCCTCACAAAAGAAGCTCGTCTGAAGGCGCTGTGGAACGGCCGTCTCGGGCATCAGATGGAAGCGTTACCTCAGTATGATGAGGTCTTCCGCACCGTGCGCCGCGAGCTTCGCCAGGCAGGCTTTCCCAAGTAAAACAGCCTATTCAGAGTGGAGTTGAGACAAGCATGAATTCTGCAGGCGTATCGGGCATGTTCTCTGATCACGACGACGAGGTTCGCGAGGTCCTGCGCGAGCGACCGCTGATGGGCGAGCTTCCGTATGTGTTCCTGGATGGCTTGTGGCTGAAGCGGCTAATCGCGGGACCTGCCGACATAGCCCGCCAAGTCTCGATTCGAGGCAGGTACCGAAATCATCTTCGCCACTGGCATTCCACGCCGACGCTCCAATTTACATCCCGGTTGCCAAGACTAGGATTCCAGCAGCGCCCGTAACTTATGAGCGTATCTGCGGCTCGACGTGACCACCGCTCCTCCAGCCAGTACGATGTCGTAAACCCCATCGAACATCGGACGAATCTCGCTAATGCAGGCACCGTTCACAATGGCCGACTTCCGCACGCGGATGAAGTGGTGTGGCGCGAGCTTCTCTTCCAGGTGCGCCATGGTTTCCCGCAACAGGTGACGGTCGCTGGCGGTGTGTATGCAGGCGTAGTTTCCCGTGGCTTCGATCCACAGCACGTTGGAAACGGGGACAAAGAAAATCCGCTTCTTGTCCTTCACCACAAAGCGTTCCAACGGGCGGAGACTTCGGAGGGATTGGAGCAGTGGTTCGAGACCTCGATTTGCTTCCCTGCGCTGTTCGAGGACCTGGCGTGCGTGAACCAGTGCCTTGGCAAATCGCTCCTTATCATACGGTTTCAAGAGATAGTCAACCGCGTGCACTTCGAATGCACGAATGGCGTGCACATCGTGAGCCGTGACGAAGATATATATGGGAGCGGGGCCGTTCACTGGTTCCACATTCTCGATGACTCCAAAACCATCCAGATCAGGCATCTGCACATCGAGAAAAACGATGTCGGGATGAAGTTCATTGATCTGCTCCACAGCGTTTATTCCGTTCGTCGCCTCACCTACAAGTTCAATGCCGTCGTGTTCGGCCAGATAGCGACGGATACCGCGCCGGGCGATCGGTTCGTCATCGACGATGAGGACTCGCGTCTTCAATGCGAACTCCGCAGTGGAATGGTGATGATGGCCTCACAGCCTCGACCGTCGCCCCCGGTAAGTTCCAGCGACGCCACGTCCCCGTAGAGCTGTTTCAAGCGTGACTGCACATTGGTGAGTCCAACGCCGAATCGCAGGCGCGATCCCGGTGCCGGACCCGGGCCGTCATCGCGGACGCAGAGCCAAACTCTGCCGTTATGGAGTTTAGCAGCGATCTCCAGCCAGCCTGCGGCGGAGTCGACGCTGATGCCGTGTTTGATGGCATTCTCAACCAGCGGCTGAAGCGCCAGGCTTGGTACATAGACTCCGAGAAGGTTAGGTGGTACGTCCATGTGAACTTTCAACCGATCGTGAAAGCGTGTCTGTTCGATCTCCAGATATTTGCCGACGAACTCGAGCTCGCTCTGCAGGGTGATCTCGTTTTCGCGCCGTTCGAGGGCCATGCGCAGCAAGTCGCCGAGGCAGACTAGCAGATGGCTCGCTGCATCAACGTTTTCCTGCATCAGAATTCCAATGGTGTGAAGACTGTTGAACAAAAAGTGCGGATGTAACTGGCTCTTAAGGTTCTCAAGTTCGGCATGGGAGAGCTGTGTCTCCAGTTGCGCCGCGATCGTCTGGCGCTCCATGGCGACCTGGTAAAAGTGGATCGACTGATACAAACCCACAACTAACCAGTACGTCAGCATGCCGGTAAAGCTCATAAATAGAACAGCGACTCCGAACGGCGAAAGAAATTGGAGCACGTCAGGACCAGTGATGCGAAAGACTGAGTGCAGAAGTCCACGGCTCAGAAAGTATTCGGTGACAGATGCCGCGGGAGCCATCGTGAGCGACGTGATTGTGTGGATCGCTATGTGAAGTACAACCCTCGGCCCCGTCAACGGGAACCGTTTGGCAAGACCCATCACAAGCGGTGTGTACGCCGCCCATATGTACCAGTAGACAAGTTCGAGCGCAGCCACGATCACCCAGTTGACGTGCGTACCCTGTACCTTCTCCACCACGATCCGTTGTGCGGCAAACAACAGTCCTATCATCGTCCATGCGCACAGGATCAAAATCCATCTTGTCCGCCCGCTATTTGGTGTGATCTGCAGCAATGGGTGCGTCGACCCCTCCGGCACGGATTATAGCTGTAACGTCGAAGGAGACATCACTGAGGACAGGGCCATCCAAAGCGCGTAGCGCTCTTTGACGGCCAACTCTGACCGCTTGTCTCGTTTCGGATACCGCATGTCACTTTTCCTGCAAACACTGGTTCTTCGCGACATATTGTCCAGTGAGCAGGACCATCGACAGGGGATTAAAACGCCGCGTTGAGACCTGCATTCGGCGTTACGAGCAGTACGAGTTGTTCAGATTGACGTAAAGGAGTTTTACATGACGAAGATTCTGACTAAGTACGGAGCGCTTGCGCTTGCGGTCGCTCTGATGGTGCCGTTGGCGCAGTCGCAGTCGGCAGGAATTCAGACCGCATTCGGAAAAGATGCCGGAACGCTCTCCGACAAGTTCAGTGGGCTCGCGCACGTTATGGTGGGCAAGTCCGACTGGAAGCCCGGCCAAGGCGTTCGCTCCGTCGGCGACGTGTTCAACCTGATCGTTATGGAGAACGGCATGCTCGCCGGCGTGCTCTCGGGCACCCCGAATACGGGAGCACAGCCCGCACCCATCACCAATCCGGGGAAATTGCAGGAAGCTCTGAAAGCTTCTTACGCCAATCTGCAAGAAGCCATTACGGGACTTTCCGACAAGGACCTGCAAACACGGGTGAAACTGTTCGGAGAAGACATGACGAAGCAGGACGCGCTGATGCTGATTCTCGAAGATCAACACGAGCATCTGGGGCAGTCGATCGCGTACGCGCGCACCAACGGCGTGGTTCCGCCCTGGTCTAAGTAGGAGCGCCGCGCGCGGCTATCATCGCGCGCTTTTTTAAATTCAAAGCCGAGGACCTGCCATGAGATTTCTGCGCCGCTTTTTCATTCGCCTCTCGAACTTCACCGCCGGAAGGCGCGCCGACCAGCGCCACTACACTCAACTCCGGATGACCTTTGGCACTGGAAGGTGAAGTTGAAGCTCCGCACCCGCGTCCGAATGAGCGAATAAGATCACAACGCTTAATCAAAAATAATGTGACTGGGGCTCCCGAATCTGACCCGGTTCTCATCGCATAGCGCACCGGTTGACTTAATAAAACAAGGAGATGATCTCATGATTCGTAGCTGCAGTCTTATATTGTGTTGTTTTCTTCTGGGACTGACGCTCAATGCGACCGCACAGCAGTCTACTCCTGCCGCATCTGCGCCGCCTCCGCCAGTGGGGACACTCGCAGGGCATCCTGACTGGCCTGCGGCAAAGAACCCCGGCGACGTGGATAGTGTGGACCACCTGGTCGCTTCGCTCTATGACGTGGTCTCCGGCCCAGCTGGACAGCGCAATTGGGACCGCTTCCGCGCGCTGTTTGTGCCTGACGGACGGATTGTCTCAATAGTTCCGGAGTCTGCGGCCACAAAGGATGCTCCGGCGCGCAAGGGCGATGCCGTTTTCCTGACTCCCGACATGTTCGCGCAGCAGAACGATCCCTACTTCAAGACGCACGGTTTCTTCGAGCGCAGCATCGCGAACCGAGTTGAGGAGTTTGGCAATCTTATCGAGGTGTGGAGCACGTCCGAAATCCGGGATGCGAAGGACGACGCCCAGCCATTCTCGCGAAGCATCGATTCGTTTCAGATTGTGCATGCTCACGGACGCTTCTGGATCGCCAGCCTTCTCTTTGATCATGAGCGACCAGGGGTGACGCTGCCCGCGAAGTACCTGAAAAACGCCGGGTTATGAGGAGAGCGTTTACCAGAGCCCCGCAACAGCGACCGTTATCTTCACCGAAGCCAGCCTTCCAGACGCTCCTTCATGGTGGATCTCCGCCAAGGTCTCGGGCAGCGATGGCGGGGAGGCGAGTTTCAAGGAAGGAGGTGTGGGGTACCGCGACGCAGGAAAGACCGAATGCTTCGAAGGTGAGTGCAGCCTCACTACGGAGGACAATGATCCAACGTTTTGGGGTGAACCAAAACTCTACTGAAGCCCGGTTCGACCGCCTCAATAGTTTCGGGTCTAGCCGCAGCCGTATCGGCTTCGTCCCGGACCCCCCGGCGTCGCAGGAAATCGATGCAGCGATTGTGAGCGATCCGAAACAGCCACGGCTTCAGAGGACGGCTCTCATCGTACTTTTCCAGCTTCCGATACGCCTCGATCAAGGCCTCCTGCACGACGTCTTCGCCGTCCATGACTGATCCCGTCATGCGCGCACAGTAGCGGTGCAGGCTCGGTCGAAGTGTGGACACCGTCTCAAGGAATGCCAGATAGCGCGCTTCGACCCGGCCGGAACCATCGAGATGTTCAGGGCTATCCATGCGGTTCATCACGCTTCCATCGACCTCCACTCCACGACTACAGCTGGAATTAGGTGACCACGTAGATCCGGTCATTGAAGCCAATTCGCGACTAGGCCCTCGGTTCAGCGCCTGCCGGTGCCCAGGTCGTCGGAGCGTCCGGCTTCTAGTCGCGACCACTGGGCGATGGGGCGTCCGCCCGGCCACTCTGGTTGCCAAGTGGGCGAGCCGCTGCTAGTCCGCGTATAGGTACACTGTCGGGGCCAGCGGGCGGGCGAGTCCTCCCACTTCTCCTGCCGCCCATATACAGTGAGATCCATGAGCGCGTAGCTGTAGTCCATTACCTCCGCACCACGGCGTTTCGTCCAGTAGGTTTCGAAGACGCGGTCGCCGTCCCGGAGGTAGCACACGAGGTGGAACAGGCCAACCTGGCGTCCGACGAGGAGTGTGTCGAGGGAGGGCATTGCCGAGTACCACGGCATTTGCCAGCCCATAAAGTCGCGGTAGCGGCTGCTTTCGTCGTAAGGCCCTTGGCAGAAGACTGCGTAAGTGATGTGGCGTGAGTGAAGGTAGGACAGCTCCCCGACCTGGGCGGTGACCCACGTGCAACCTTCGCACTGCTCCGGCGCCGGATGGCCAGTGTGCCACATGAAGTAGTAGGCGATGAGCTGCCGACGACCTTCGAACGCGTCGAGCAAGGTAAGGGGCCCGTGTGGCCCGATCAGCTGGAGTTTGCCATCTACCTCGACCATGGGCAGCCGCCGGCGGGCTGCCGCAATGGCGTCACCTTCTCTAGTGTGTGCCTTCTCTCGAACCCGTAGTACCTCCAGCTGGGTTTCGAAAGCTTTCCGGTCTACGATCTTAGGAACTGCAGGTTCATCTTTCATGAAGTACGTCATCGTCGCTCCGTTCGCGACTCGGGCGCTGCTTCTATCTTCTTGAGGTGGCGCGATCCCCGAGTCCTGTCATATGCGCCGTCATCGTCCTTAACTTTCCGCGTGATGGTGAGATCGCTTCGCCAAGATCTCCAAAAGACCTATTGCACCCGTTTGAGGTCCTGTGTCCAATTTGTTTCCCAGGTCTTCCCGTCATCAGGAGAATACGCCTGCTCCCAGTGACAGGAGGTGGCTGTGATCTTGGACCATATGAACCGTATGCGGATTGGTTTCCCGTTCTCAGTATCGTCTGCGTAGACAGTACCTACGCCATCGAGGAAGCTTCCTCTGACGGGAGGATCCATGGGCGCCAGCGGCGTCCTACTATCCATCCACCAGATCGACCATTGCCCCGACGTGGCGTCGAACGATCGCGGAGCGACGCCGCAATAAGTGCCGCCCGGAACCTCAAACACGTCATCGTCGACATTCGCTTAGCCACCCATCAATGGCTGGCTGAACAATGTCCCTTCGAATTCGATCCACTCGTGACTGTTAACGAGGCGCGCCTTCAGCTTCCGATGATGAACTTGCCAGTGCCCAATCAAAAAATCGAAGTCATGGAGTCCTCGCACCGCAGGTTCTGCATGATTTGTCTCTTGTCCGGAGCCTGGGACGGACTGCGCGAACGAGAGCCCCGAAGCCAATAGGCTTAGACTCAGCCACAGCGTAACAGCCATGCGCTGATATATTTTCACGTTTCTCTCCTTTTCGTACCACGAGACATCTGTGAGTTAGAACTAAACCTATCAAGCAGCAAGATGGCGAAGTGGCGCCCTTAGTTCTAGCTTGCCTTCGCCTCTTCCTCGCGCCTTCGGCGGGCGGCTCCTTCTGGGTCGGTTAGGATATCGACCCACTTCGGATGAGGCGAGGGTTCGGCGTCGTAGTTGTCGTGCCAGTTCCACCACTTGTACGGAGCAGTCTGAGGATAACCCTCGGGCGAGTCCTCCCAAGTCTCCTGACGCCCGAGCGCCGTCATATCGAGGTAGCTCCAGGTGGTTCCCATCGCCTCGTCGCCACGGCCGTTGATGAAGTATGTGCGGAACACCTTGTCACCGTCGCGGATGAATGCATTGTGGCCGTGCCACTGGTCCACGCTGAAGTCGATGTCGAAGCTGTCAGCCATGGTGTACCAAGGCATCTCCCAGCCCATCCGCGCCTTCACGCGAGCGATGTCCGCCTGCGGCGCGCGTGAGGCCCAGGCGAGGGTGGTGTCGCGAGCGTTCAGATGGGCAAGGTGGGAGACCTGATCGGCGCCCAGGGAACAGCCGCGGCAGGCGTGCTCGGGCCAGCCGAACACCCCAGGCTCGAAGAAGGCGCGATAGACGATCAATTGCCTGCGGCCCTCGAATAGGTCGGGCAGGCTTGCCTTGCCCTTCGGCCCCTCGAATTCGTACTTCTTCTCCACTACCATCCATGGCATCCGTCGACGCTCGGCGGCCAGCGCATCACGGGAGCGAGTCAATGCCTTCTCCTTCACGAGGAGTTGCTTCCGCGCAGCCTCCCACTCCTGCTGTGACACGATCGGGGGTGTCTTCATTGCGAGATGTCCTTTCCCGTGTTCCTTGTTTCTTTCTTTGCTTGTTGCCATATCATTTCTCCTTTCTTTTCTGAAAGCCTGGACCCTATATCGTTAGCGATGCGAGTGGCAAGGTTGACGTCTTGGACACGTCCCCAGCCCGGTTGCTGCCTTCGCAATCAAGAGCAGCCCTACCCCAACCACGGCAATCCCGATGACTCGCGCGACGCGCTCGCTATTCGATGCGAGACGTTCGGCAGTGATTGCTGCCGTGACAACAGCCATCACCCGCAGATCCATGACCCCGATGACGAGGAGGATCGCCGTAAAGGCAGCGCAGCTGTACGTGCAGTGAAGACCGAGCCGCAGCCCGTGTCGCCAAGCCGTGGCAGCGTCCGCCGGCAAGGAACGCGTAGTTCGCGATGTCTCCCGGCAGCAGCCAAGGTGATGCGCCTTCCACGCGCTGAATTGGAGTGCGCCGGCGATCACGACGACAACACCCGCCGCGATCGGAACAACTCTCGCCAGCGCCGGCCGTTGCATTTCGATCTCGGCAAGCGTCGCGGCCAATGGGAAAACAACGATTCCGAACCCAGTCCAGACGACGAAGTACCCGATGCCGACTAGCGCGATCAACCTGTTCAGACGCAATTCGCCCACCTTGCCAGCCGACTGGCGATAGCGCCACAGTGTGGGCACGAACGACGGCAACATCATCGCCACCATCATCACGACCCACATGCCAATGAATGATGCAGCGGCACCCAGCCATGTATGCCCAGGCATCGGGATCCAGGCCATCGACATCGTCCAGCCGCCTGGCATCGGCATCTCTCCCATAGTTGACATGGAGCCACACCATACGGTCGTCAGCGCCGCGCTTGCGGCAAAGAGCAGCGCTGAGGTGCCGAAGAAGGCTGGCTGTGAAGTTCGCTCGAAAGTCATGGGTCTCGGTCTCCCTTCCCGCAAAATCGTCGCTAGAAGCACTACTTCGCTCATCACTTGTAGTACTCATCGTGGCGGCGCTACCAGACGTCGCTCGTTGCGCCCCTTAGGTGCACGATCGAGCCAGGGGTACTTGCCCCAGATGGCGTCCACTCCGCGCGCATAG
>JBAUXO010000268.1:0-18693 GCA_049584315.1 Candidatus Sulfotelmatobacter sp.
ATCCCTTCCTGCTTCTCTCGTTGCTTGCGCGTCCCCATCGCCATGGGCGCATCATACAAATAATGCCTGTGAATTCTTCAAAACTTTATCGGTTCGCGCATCAAGACTTGCACCACGGGCTGCTAGCAACGACCCGGAACCTCGGCCAGCCAGGTGTGGACGGCAAGGTTTAGGACGAATCACGTGTCTGGGAGCTACCAACGTCCAGCGTGGGCACCACCATCGACGTGGAGTATCTCGCCGGTTACTTGACCTGCCTGCGATAGATAAAGAACTGCATCGACAATGTCTTTTACTTCGGTAATGGTCTTCATGGGTTGCCTTGCCGCAAAGGATTCCTTGGGAGCATCCTTGTGCAATGGTGTGTCCACTACGCCGGGGGCTACGGCGTTGAAGCGGATACCTTCTTTTGCGTACTCGATTGCGAGGCTACGAGTCACGGTATTCAAACCTCCTTTTGTAATCATCGAAACCGATGCATTTAGACCGGCGATCGGTTGATCGGCCAGTGACGCGGTGATATTCACAACGTTTCCGGATTTCTGTTTCAGCATCTGCTTCACGCTGAGCTGAGTCATGTAAAGAAACCCGAGCAGGTTGATCGAGACCAAGGCGTTGAAGTCATCGGTAGTGAAGTCGGTGAACGCTTTGGTGCGCATGATCCCGGCGTTATTCACCAGAACATCGATAGTTCCGAAGTGCTTGATCGCGGCTTCGACTACTTTGGCAGCGGTCTCCTGCTTCGCGATATCGCCATCGACGAGAACGAGGCTGGGCGAGGCAGCAAACGATTGACTGGTACTAAGAGACGTTGCGACCGCGTTGTAGCCTTCCTTCAGGAAACCCTCGACCAAACCAGCACCGATTCCCCCAGATGCTCCCGTGATGATCGCTGTTTTCTTGTCTGACATACATACTCCCTTCCTTGTAAAGGTTCAGATCTCTCGTATGGAGAACTAAAAGCCCAGGTCGCTCAAACCTGCGTGGTCATCCGGGCGGCGCCTAAGCCGCCACATGACAGACAATATGTGTGGGCTAAAGGTCATCTCGCCCAGAACTCCCACGTCATATGAGTAGAAGACCGTACTCACCATGCAGAAGCATCGCTCGGGCCAATGGAGCTTTCGTGAGATTCCACGTCCTCTCCCAAAGCTCGATTCATCAATCTCTCTGCTATGCTAGCCCTTGCGCGGACTGGGTCCGTGATCCCCAGCGTTACTTCTGCTGATCGACCAGCGGTCCTGATGCTGGATGGACCACATTGGGTACGCCTTTCCCACCGAAAAACACGGCAAGAAATCGCATTGTTTGCGAGGTGTCATTTCGGCCCCGATGCCATTTCGATCTGCACTGAAGAAATCCCTGCCCTGCACGGAACGATTGATGCGATCCATCTTCAAACTCGACCACCAAAGTACCTTCCAAGACGTAAACGTAGGCTGGAGCGGGGTGAATCATCCATTGCGATACTGCGCCTGGGGGAAATGTGAATATCACTGAGGACACTTCGGGCTCTGGAGTGCTCAGATAGAGTTCCGGTTCCCCAGCGATCGTTAAGCTGTCGTGCGACACCGGTGTAATTGACGCCGTGGGTATTGGTGGAGCGGCTTTGCTTTGGGCCCAGACTGTAACCGGAAATAGCGCCGCAACCAACAAGCAGTTGCATGAAAGGCGCATGGCGCGCGCTTTGTAGAGTGTCCCTCCAACTGTTGTAACGTTGTGCGTCACGTATTTTCTCCTTGATAAATGAATTTCCTCGAGCACCCAAGCCGTTCGTGGATCCCATATACTCGGCACGGTCATCCCGTCCCCCCCGGACAGTTGGCGTGCCGTTGCGTGCTCGCGCACGAAGACTCTGGACTCCGGTCACACTCAGTTTGGAAGCCGGCCGGCGACTTTCGCCACACCAGCTTGTGCGCAGACTTCATCCTTGTCTCCGCCGGGAGCCCCTCCCACCCCCAGAGCGCCCACGATGACATTCTTCGACTTGAACGCCACCGCGCCGGGAAGCGCCATAACGTGATGCATCCTTGCCAGCTCCGGTGCGTAGGGATTGGCCTTCGTCAGCTCGAAGAATTTGCCGGACGTATCAAAGTCGAAGATCGGTCCTAGGGTGACCACCGTATAGGCCTTCTCGAAACTCGATTCCGCTGTATGAATGGTGGCGCCATCGCCGCGAAGAGCTATTTGCGGCACCCCATCCATGTCGACGACTGTTGCGGTCACCAGATATCCGTGTTGGGCGCACACCCGAATTGCCTCGGTCGCGGCCTCAAGTCCAAGATTAAGTGGCAGCGCGTAGTGATAATCAGTTGTTTGTGACGTTGTTTGTGACAGTGCAGAGGGGGCGGCTCCGGTCAGTGCAGTGGCGCCACAAATAATCGCGATCGAGATCATTGTTTTCATATCAGTCTTTCCCTTTCCTTGGCTCGGATTTTGTGAGATGAAGATTTAGCGCTCGAAATCATTCCTTGTCGATCAGTATTGTCAGAAGCGCACACGCGAATCAATCAGACAAGGGTATGAATTGATACCTTTGCATCAGAAGGGACGGTTTGCTGGGCGAGGTTCAATGTCAGTTTGTGTTAGTGTGGGCAGGTGTCGACTCTGGTCCGCAGTGCGGAATCCGTTCGCTTTTCGAATCCCTAGATGGCGCAGATTCTCTCTTGAGTGCCCTTCGCAGCGAAACCAAGCCGGAGAGATTGTGAAAGTGGCGAGGCAGCGTCAAGGAGCGTTTCAAAGCGCATTCCTCCAGGTTTAACGCCATTCTTTTTCTCAGGCCGCGTGGTTCGCACATCAGAGCGAGCCGGTAGATCACGATGGCTCCCCAGCCAGCGAATCAATGTGACGAACGACAACGAGCCTACAAGTAGGCTCCGCCGAAATGTCTGAGCCTTTTGGTCTTTTGCGGATCTTTCTTGGCTGATCAGCCTATGAAGACAAGTGATGAGGATCAAACACCGGAAGCGGACCTGGAAATCTCTTCTTCCAGGGTGACTGTAAGGCTTTCCGTTCTGCGGCACAAGGAAAGAAATGTCTGCAGGCGAGTAGCGACAACTTCGTTGGATTCTTTCGAGGTGAGGGCATGCACTGCCTGATCTAAATGTTCAAGCGAAGCCGCAAAGGTTGCGCCTTCGTGCGCCGGTTTTCCATCCAGCTTGGCAGCCATGCCATCGAGCACATCCGCTTGATGGTTATCGAAGTCTTCCTCCGCCGTCGCGATCGCTTCCGGCAATTCAAAACCACGCTGCCGGGCCCGATATCTCCATAAGGCGACGCGTGTGATGAAGAGGACGCGCAGTTGCGGCTGCAAGCGAAGAACTTGACTGCGCAGGACCAGATCGTGCTGCCGATTAGTGCCGAATTCGAACACGACAGCATCAGCAAGGGCTCGCACCTGGTCAAAGTTGCCGGCAATAGTCTCGCGGAGAGAAAGGTTTTTTGCCTCGGCCACGGTGGAAAGCGGTTCTCTTACGAATCGCGCCAGCAGTCGCAGGCCGGAAATAAGTGTCTTTCTCATTTCCACGCCCGCTGGAGCGCCCCCGATCTGATCAAAGACCAGCCACATCACGGAGAGTCCGAGCAGCACGCCGACGACGCGATCCCGTGCGATGGCGAGCGAGGTTTGAATCGCGAACTCCTGTAGATTAATAAGATAAAAAGCGAACGCGAGCTGCAATCCGAAATAGGACAGACGGGGGCTGGAGGTAAGTATCCACGAGGCAAGCGCGGTAACGGCAATGAAGAGAGTGGTGAACCCAGCAATGGAATCAATGTAGGGCAGGATGAAAATCTGCGCGCCCATACCAATGAGAAAGCCGCCGACTATGGCACCACCGAAGCGAAGGATCTGCTTCTGTCGAGAAGAGCCGATGGTGGAAAGCGCAGTAAATAGGCAGGTGGTGACGGCCGTGCTGATGCCGGGCCAGGCGATGGCATTGTAGATGATGTAACAAGCGCTTGCAGCCAGACAGCCTCGGAGCGCAAACCGAAGACGTTCTGGATTCGCGAACGCGTCGGACACCAGGAGCCCAGATGACGGTGTGCCGCCCGGTGTGTCGTCCGGAGAGCCCTGTGCTTCCATTGAGCTGGAGCCGACGAATGCCGTAGGAATCAGGGATACGATCGTCTCTATTTCTCCGAGGAAAGGAAGATGCCGTTTGGTTTCAACATCGAGATTCAACTGAACAAGCGCCGGAATTTTCCGGTCTAAAAGGCTGGTACGAATGCGACCGATCGCAGCAGCCAGAGTCCAAAATTGCTGCTGATCGGCAGCGGTAGGCTCTAAGCTGAGCTCGGTTTGGACCGCGGCAATGTTCACGAGCCTCCCTACAAGAGCGACAACACCATTCATCTGCGACCGGTAATGAAGAGAATAGTCGGAACGCCCCAAGAGACGCCGCAAGCGGGATGTTCCCAAGATATCCAGCCGGATGAGGTCTTTTGCTGTCGCATGATCCGCGCAGCGACTCTGGGCATAACAAAGCAGCAAATGTTCGACCGCACTCAGACGCTCGTCTAGGGGCAGAACAATCTCGTCGCCCGGCTTGGAGCGCACGAATGCCAGCTCCACCGCGACCGTGACGGCAATTCCCACTACTGACGACAAGAGAAGCCAAAGCGTATCTTCGACATTTGTTTCTGCGGGCACATGGCGGTCCCACAGGGGAATCGCTATCGCGATCACCACGGCGAATGTAGAAGCCACCGCATAATTGTTGATAACCCTAAGCACGTAAAATGCCAGGAAAAACGAAGCAACAACCCAGAGAAAGTGGAGACTGAGATAGTTGATGAAGAAGCTTGCAGACACCAGGATATAAACCGTGCCGATGACCAAGAAAACAAGGATCATGCCCGAGGACTGCAGCGTTCCGCGGGGGCTTTCGCGCGTGATTAGGAGCGTATAAATGGCCCCCTGATAAGCTTGTGGAATCCGGAATGTCATGCAGATGAGCATGACCAGTGTTGCACCCAAGACCATTCGTGCCACTAATTCGATCCGTCCGGGATATGCGGCGAGTTCACTCTTAAGAAAATCCCACAGCCAGGCAAGGGGTAAAGGTTGCGGAGGGAGAGTTCGCGCAGTGGTCGCCATGGTCAATCCCCACGCACGGTGACCACGGCCGATTCGCCGACGCGAAACAGATCCGGAGAAGGATTCTGCACGCGTATTCGCACCGGATATCGTGACGCCAGATGGACCCAGTTGAGAGTACGCTGCACGTCGGGCAGGCCGGGTTGGAGAGTGCCGATGAGGTCGGGATCGGGCGTGACTCCGAAACCGACGCTGTCGACCACGCCCGAGAATCTTTCGTTCGGTTTTGACATGATGTAAACATCGGCTGGCATGCCAGGCGCGATGCGCTCAAGCTGGCCTTCACGGAAGTTGCCAATCGCCCACCAGACGCGAGCGTCAATGAGAGTGAACACTTTGTCACCAACATGGGCATAGGCTCCTTCGGAAATCGTGAGATTTGTTACACGGGCGTCGAAGGGCGCATAAACGCGACAATTATCCAAGTTGTAGCGCGCGTTTTTTACGGCCGCAGCTTTTGCTGGGCGCTGGTTGATCAGCGACTCGAGCGTTGTCACGGCGTGGCGGGCCTGCTCGTGTTGTGCCAGAGCTGAGTTCAACTCGGCCTGCGATAGCTTCCGTCGTGACTCAGCCTGCCGCAACTGTTCCGACTGCGTGACCTCCAATGTTCTGGCTTTATCGACATCGTCGACCGTCACGAATTGTCTTGCGAGCAGGGGCTCAATTCGATGGAGATTGTTGTTCGCATAAGTCCACTCAGCCCGGGCTCGTTCCACCCCGCGCTCTGCATCTGCCACCTTAGCCTCGGCGCTGTGGATGTTAGCTTGGGAGACGGAAACGGCGCTTTCAAGGGCGGCGATTCGGCGCCGTTCGTCAACGATTTGGCCTTCGAGAGTCGACTGCTCAGAAATGGCCGTTTCGAGAGCGTACTCAAATGGGCGTTCATCGATCTCATAAAGGAGATCGCCTTTTTTCACGAATTGATTGTCGTGCACATTTAGGCGGGTGAGCGGGCCTTCGACTTGCGGAGCGATGCCGATGAAGTTCGCGAATATCTCGGCATCCTCCGTTCTTGGACGATCACTCGCCCTACGAAGGACAATAAGGCCGAGCACGGCCGTGGCGATGGGGATCGCAATACCGATGTAGCGCCCGAGCACGTTTCGGGAGGGCGCGTTCGTGTCGGAATCCATACTAAACCTCCTCTAGTCAGCGAAAAAGAACCAACCATAGCGCGAATGTGAAGCAAGCGGCCAGGCAGGGATAAACGAGGACCGGATAGGCGATAACCACATAACGCCGCAATAGCTCTCTGGCGAGGATCGTGGAGACAATCCCCAACCCCACACAAACGAGCCACGCAGGAAAAAAGGACCCCAGGATGTCGAATGCAGGAGCGCGCGCACAGGCTGCGAGCGACAGTGCTGGAAGCAGGAATACGCAGCGCACGAGCCGATGATGGCGGGCGATTCTCATGGCTGCTGCTTTGACTTGTTAACTTGGATCGAATCCGCGGTTCGGTAGGCGAGAGTTGCCAGCGAAGTGAGGACCTGAGTACGCGCCAGCACATCGGCAGACCGGGCCTGTGCGAGCGTGCGCTGAGCCGCAGTCACGTCCAACAAATTGCGAACCCCGTACCGGTAAGACTCGAGGGCAGCGTTGTACGACTGCGTGGCAGCCGTAACCAAGGCCAGAGCAGCTCGTCGCTGGCCGAAAGCAGTGTTCAGGTTCGAATAGGCAACCCAAACCTCGTCAGCAATCCGATTGCAGGCGACATTGGTTTGAGCCTCAGCGGCCCGGACGTTGGCTTGAGCTTCACTCAGTCTTTTGTTTCTCGCACCGCCGTCGAAGGCTGTCCAGCGAAGAGTCAAACTAAGCGAGCCGGTCAAGTCTCCCGTATGCGCCCAAGGAAACGGCGATTGATACCCGTACAGGGCGTCGGGTGCGGATCCGACATCCAGGCTCAGCGAGGGATAATAGGCGGCCTTTGCCTCTTTGACTTTAGCATTCCCGGATCTAATCTGTGCCACTTGCTGCATGAGATCAGGACGTCGTTCGAGCGCGCGATCAATCGCCTGGTCCACGGTCTCGTTGATCGATTCGGGAACCGGAACCTGATCAAGGGGCTTGGTATGAATTGCTGTTGTTGCCGAGGCGCCGATAGCGGTGGCCAAGTCACCGCGCTCGATTTGCTCATCGCCGAGTACGGTTTGCAGATCGTAATCGGCCTGAGCGGTCGCGCTTCGTGCCTCCAACACGTCAGGCAACGTCGCCAAACCATTGGCCAAACGATCCTCGGCAGCCTGCTGGACGGCTTGGGCATTCGAGAGACTGGCGCGAGCGGCGTCTTCCTGGCCGACCGCACTTAGCAAGCGATAGTACGCTTGCTCGACCTGGAAAATAACATTGCGATGGGTGTCGTTAAAGCCGAAGTTGGAGGCCAGAAGCTCCGCTCTCGCCGCGCTGATTCGTCCTGATCGAGCGCCGAAATCAAAGATGGTGTAATTGAGGTCCAGTTGTGCCTGGAACCTCTGAACAACTTGGCCATTAAATCGCGGTCCGAAAAAGATCTCATCGCGACCGGTCTGGGAGAGCACGCTCGCGGCCAGGGCGGGATACAAATCGCTACGCGCCACGCCCATCGCGGCGGCTTGAGCCCGCGCTCGTTCCCAAGCAAAACGGGTTTCCGGGTTGTGCGTCTCCGCCAGATCAATCAACTCGGCTAGCGAGTAGGTTTTGGACGGATCGACACTGAAACTCGGCTCGAAGGATTTTGTCGCATCTGCCTCGATTTGCCGTTCCTCGACTGCATGCCACGGGCGATTAGGCGAAACTGGCGCTACCTGTCCGAGGAGATAGCAGGTACACCCTGGGATCAGGAGAGCGAGCGCTTTCCAAGTCAGACCCTTTGCGAACCCATAATGCAAGAACTGCACCAACATCGTTGCCTACTTTAGATCGTGACGCGGGCCACTCTGGTCGAGTGCTGAGGTCGCCTGCGACGCTTACCCTCTCAGAAGGATCATCAACACCAATAGCAGTGAAAGGTAAATGATCGAAGCCATAAGAAGCTGTCGCGCCGACGAATTGGATTTTCGAAGCGCGAACTCTGCCCCGTAATATGAAAAGCCGGCGCATAGCAGCACGGCTCCAATGGAGTACGCGCGGCCCGATTTACTGGTAAACGCCGGTAATAAACTGACGGACGCCAATAGCAGGAGCGGCAACAGGGTTTGCCAATTCACAAAGCGCTCCCTTGCGCGTCCGTCGCGCGGCAGCACCAGATAGCCGGCACGAGCATAGTCCTCGCGGTACATCCAAGCGATCGACATAAAGTGCGGAAACTGCCACAGGAACACCACGGAGTAAAGTATCCATGCCCCGAAGCTGAGCCGGCCAGATGCTGCAGCCCACCCAATCAGCGGCGGCATCGCTCCCGAAAATGCTCCGACCAGAGTGCACAGCGGCGACTTCCTTTTGAGGGGAGTGTAGAAAAACAAATAAGACAACACCGTGCCGAGCGCCAGCAGGCTCGCAACTAGGTTGACTGCAGCGGCAAGATAAACACTTCCGAGAACCGATAATGTAATGCCGAACCATAAAACCGCCGAAGGATGGAGTCGGCCAGCAGCCAGCGGTCGCCGGGCTGTGCGGCGCATTTGCGCGTCGAAGCGTCGCTCGATGTATTGGTTCAGGGCTCCTGTCCCGCTGGCCACCATTAACGTCCCCAGCACTACATTGATAGACCGAAGGAATGGAAAATCATGCCACGCCGAAGGGCAGCCCAAGTAGAAGCCGGCGAAGGTGGTGACCACGATCAGAAAATTTACTTCAGGCTTGGTAAGCGCCAAATAGTCGAGCCAGATCTGTAAGTTCCAAAAGCAGCTGCGCTTCGCGACTCGCAGATCGAATACCGTGACAATGGGTTCACTCGCCACGCTTAGAGAACCTCCAGGCTCTGCGAAACGCGTCGCGGAACGGCCGCGCTGGACCATTTCGATTGCGCGAAAGCGACTTGAGAAGTACCTTTGGGCGACAGAATACGCATGGTTAAGATCGCCCCGGCCACAAGGTAAACGACTGTGACGCTTGTCCACATCAATGCAGCCGCACACTGCTGATCTACCAGGGGCGAAAACCCCAGCAGATGCGACGACGAGAAGTACATCGGGTAAACCACGCGATCGGAAAAAACAAGAAACCCCGAGAGGATGTCGCACGGCAAGATGGCAAAAAAGAGGTACAGGATCATCGAGAGATCGTGCTGAGATTCGCCTGCCGAGGGCCGAACGACCGGCCACCAAAACAGCAGGCCGGTAGCAAGAAAAGATAGCTGCTCGATCAGATGCCACATGGCCGATTGCATTGGTAGCGCGAAGAATATCGGAATGTGCCATCCAACCAACGCGGCACATGCTGCGAGCCATGCGACTTGGGGCCTAGCCAGGGCCTCCGCAAACGTCTTCACCGCCCGTGACTGGCACGACGGAATAAACCGACTTCTTACAAATCGCGGCAAACCATGGAATACCGGACCGGCGGGAGCGCCCACCCAGATCAGTGGCGGAGCCAGCGTCATAAGCAGCAGATGTTGCAGCATGTGGACGGTGAGCAGCTCGTGATCAAGCGCCGAGAATGGGGATGCCACAGCAGCCCAGATCAAGAACAGTCCAACGAGAAAACTGACGGCGCGCCAAGCCGAAATACGTTCTACACGACTGGACCGAGGAGACAGCCATCCTCGCAGATATGCCACCGCTGTGAAAACGAGAATCAGTTCGAGAAACATTGATTGGGAGATTCCCGAAGGGGCGTGATGTAGGTGTGGCATTCGTCGCTCTCCTACGGTTTCACACCAGGTTGGCTCTCGTTATTTATCGGCATATCACGGAGTGCTATATCGCGCGAAGCATCCCGCGCGGGAGCCTGCCCTTTCGGATGCAGAGTTTCAAGAAACGCGACGAGCGCGGTGGTCTCGGCTGGACTCAGGTTTTTCCCATACGCTGGCATGTTGCCTCCACCTTGAATGACCTGGCGAATGAGTTGGTCCTCGGTGAGCCGCGCCGCCACGCTGTCGAGCGCAGGTCCTCGTTGTCCGCCACTGTTTCCGAGCGAGTGGCAATTGCGGCATTGCTTGACTTGGAATACAAGCGCACCTTGGCGCTCGAGCGCTGTCGCGTCATGAATATATTGATCCGGTACGGGATCACCGCTCCACGCGTTCATGTGCGGACTCCAAGGGGTGAACCCAGCGAGATGAGTAAACGTGCCGAGTGTGATGGCGATCAACAAGACGGTCAAAACCGCAATGGGACGTCGCTTCCAACTCTTTTCACCCTCACCAGAAAGAAACGGGAGAAGCAGCAAACCGGCAATGACTAGTACTGGTCCGATCAGCAGTACTGGTGTCTCGAGCGACGGCGGAAGCAGTGACAGCAAAGCATAGAGCCACAAGAAAAAGTAATCCGGTTTTGGAACTGTTTGGATGATCGTCGGATCCGGCCTGCCGCTTGGCCCAAATGGACCGAAGTACAATGCGCAGGTGGCAACCGCCAGGATAATGAACGCCGCGAAAAACATGTCTTTCCAAATGGCATAGGGAACGAATGGCGCCCCGTCCTGTTTCGTAAGCGCGTGATATTCGGCTTCGTAGGTTGCTCGCCGTACAATGCGTCCCGGCACAGGCCAGTCATTGATGCCCAGTTTCAACACCATCAGCAGATGGAGGCACACGAAGCCGATCAGTAATCCCGGAATTACAAACACATGCAGGGCGAAGAATCGGGACAAAGTGGCACCGGCAATGATAGGACCACCTAGCATCAATCTCACGATTGAGGGACCTAAGATAGGAACGCGGCTCGCGATGGATGCTCCGATTCCCAACCCCCAATAGGCGTCTTGATCAAAGCGCAGCACCTGCCCGCTGAATGCCATGCCCAATGTCATCAGCAACAGGAAAACGCCGATAATCCAGGTCAATTCGCGGGGGAACTTGTGCGCTCCAAACAGAAACACCTGGACCATGTGGATCAAGACAATCGCAACCATGAAGTTAGAACCCCACCCGTGCATCGCGCGGATGAACCACCCAAGCGTCACAGTGTGATTTAGTGCTTGTAGGCTGCTCCAGGCCTCTGCACCCGAGGGCAGATACACCAGCGCGAGTAGAATTCCAGTTACGATTTGAAGTACGAATACCGTCAGCGCCGCGCTTCCAAAGACGTACCACCAGCTAGCCGTATTTCGCGGTACAGGATGTTCGGCCATTGCGCGAACTGGAGCCGCAAGCTGTAACCGATGGTCGAACCATTCACCAATTTTCCGAATCAGGATGCGCATGGTGGTTTCTCTCCGGTGAGTTCGGCGATGCCTGCTCCCGGCGTGGGCAGTTCGCCAGCCTGGATAGTGATCAGACCGTTCTGAACCTTGTGTGGATATTCAAAAAGACCGCGTTCTGGCGGTCCGGACGCACGCGAGCCATCCCGGTAATACGCACCACCATGACACGGACACATAAACAGACCGGACTGTGGAAACCAGCGGACCGGGCAGCCTAAATGCGCGCAGTTGACGGCAAACACCTGAAATTGCTCCCCCGCGATACGCCGCACCCAGCAGGCGGTGTCTGCTGTCTTGCCATCGGTCGGCATGACGTACGGATTTTGAAATGTAGCCAGCCGCGTTTCGCCTTCAGGAAATTCACTCACCTTTCCAAGTTGCACCCAGGAGAGATAGCCGTTCGCGCGACCGCGGGTGATCGAAGACAAAAGAAATCCCACAATCGGTACGGCTAGGACGGTCGCAGCAAGACCATTGAATAAAATCCCTAACCGCATGAAGAATCCGCGCCGAGAAATCGTTGCATCGGTCGTTGTACTTTTCGGCGGGGCAAGTGCAGGTTTAGTGGCCATTGTTCTGACTCCTAATGTTGCGCGTTATTCGCCGCGGAATAAGGTTGACCGGGGCTCTGGACCCGGCGCGATGCCAGCCATGCAACTACGTCGGTAACTTCCTGATCCGACATCGGTTTCCCAGTCACGTTTCCGCGCCAGTCGGGAGCCTCCAACTCCGACCGGCCGGCAATGATTGTCGTGCGCAGCCCTTGATCGCTCACGAGCGCCAGAAACGAATCATTCGTGATGGAACTGCCTTTTGGTCCACCCTGACCCCGTGGGCCATGGCATGATGAGCAATAGGTTTTGTAGGAAGCTTCACCGCGCTCAACATTTCCTGCAGACTTTGCCGCGTAAGGGGGTGGATTCGCTCCTCCGAGAATTCCTGGCCGGCTCCAACGCGACCGGATTTCGCTGGTGATCACATCGATCTGTTTATCGGTCAGGATCCCACCAGAACTTTGCGCAAATGCCGGCATAGAAGTTCCGCGGACGCCATTAGCGATGACCTTTCGCATCGTGCTTTCGTCCACGACCGCAAGATAAACCGGATCGGCCAGGGCAATTGCCGCTCCCCTTCGACCCTCCGTACCGTGACAAGCCGCGCAGTTTTCTGCGTAGAGGGTCGTGAAATCCCTGATCTCGCTGGGAGCATGGATTTCCGAATCCTTGCTTGGCCGCCCAGGCGGTGAGCTGCAAGACGGGAGCAGCAGGCTCAGTAACGCAATCGCAGATCGACTGCACAATCGCTTCACGGTCGCCTCTCTCCTTCTCGTGCCGGAGTAATTCCCGGGGCCTCGATCCCGGCGCGGATGACGAGGGACAGGTTCTCGCGCGTGGGCGTTGGGGAATGGCGGATGACCACTGACCCGGCCACGATTCCGAAGGCTATCTGCGAAGCAACGAACCAGGGCCAGTCAATCTGGCTGGCGAGCAGTGGATTCAACAACCCGAGAATTGTGTAAAGCATTCCTGACCACAGCACGGGAACGATGAGTCCTCCAAGCACGATGGGCCTGCGCGGAAACATGGGCAGCATCGCGCCATACAGCAATCCCACCAGTGTTGACACAACAGCGTGAAGACCTAGAGCAATTGCGAAGCTGCCCGCATGAAAGGAATATAGCTGTGCGGGGCCGAGTTTCAGCGATTCGGCGTACACCGCCGCTGCAAGCAGATTGATCGGATACCAGATGCTTCGGACTTTCAACAAACCGTACGCACAGGCCAGAACGGCCATCGCTACGCTTCCTGCAAGCCCGCCCTTCACGCCTGCCGAAATTGGGTATGTATGAACAGGAAGCCAGGCGCGCTGGTAAGTGGGAATGGAAACCCGCTCAACCAACCGCCGTTCAGTCGTTATGCGAATATCCTGTGGAACAACGGGCACAGTCTCTTTACGCTCCTGCGGGAGTACTTCGCGAAACCAGCCGACGCACCCTGCGAGAGAAAGCAGGGCGCCAAGCAAGCTCACAGAAACGCTGGTAACGAGGCCTGCAAATAGTAAGGTGCATCCAAAAGCCAGGACAAAGGGCCAGGCAGTCGGCGCAGGTACTCCGATCTCGCTTGGGACTTGGCGGCTTTCAACGACTTGATCGTTTGTCAGCAAGGTTGTCATTTCTCTTCCCTCAGCGTCCCAGTACATAAACGACGGTGAAAACGACGACCCAAACCGCATCCACAAAATGCCAGTACAAGGAAAGCACTTGCACACGCCGAGAGTGTTCGGTGCCGACCCGGCCGGCGAACGCGAAGATCGCCACAATGAAGAGCATGATCATGCCTGCAGTGACGTGAAAGGCGTGCAGGCCAACAAGTGAGTAATAGGTTGTACCGAAGAGATTGGTGGAAATCGTCAGCCCGTGCTCATAGATCAGCCGGTGCCATTCCTGCCCGGTTCCAAAAAGAAACAGACCGCCCAGCAGAATCGTGAGAGACCACAAGCTTAAGAATGCGCTACGCTTGCCCCGTTGGACGAATTTTCCCGCATAGTGAATTGTCAGGCTGCTTGAGAGTAGGCAGATCGTATAAAAAATCGGGGTTTCGAGCACTTCGCGCGGCGTTGGTCCGATCAGGCTCTTGTCGATGTAGAAGAGGTAGGCGACGACGAAAATGGTGAAGATCGCCGACTCTGCAACGATCAGGCAGGCCATCGCGACCTTGCCGCGGTATGGAAGATCCCACGGCCGCTGTATTTCAGAGAATGATATCGCTGCTACGCTCATTGATTTCTGCCTTTACTCGTACAAGGTGTCCGGATCTTCTGGATGTTTCAGATCCCACAACGGCCGTCGGCTCGCGACCACCGGTACGGTTGCAAAGTTGTATACGGGCGGTGGAGAGCTCGTGGACCACTCGAGCGTCCAGGCATCCCAGGGGTCGTTCCCCGCTTTGGCTCCCTTGAAATAAGAAATGATGAGGTTCGCCACGAACACGAGAATCGCGATTGCCTGAATGAACGCGCCGATCGAAATGATCAGGTTTAACGTATCCCAACCACGACCGGGCCCGTAGGTGTAGATTCGGCGTGGCATCCCGAGCAATCCGGGAATATGCATTACGTCGAACGTCATGTGGAAACCGACCAGGAACAGCCAGAAATGCCATCTGCCAAGGCTTTCGCTCAGCATCCGGCCTGTCATTTTCGGGTACCAGTAATAGAACGCACCGAAGAGGGCAAACAGAATTCCGCCCACAATCACATAGTGAAAGTGCGCGACCACAAAATACGACAAGCTCAGCTGCCAATCGAACGGCGCAGAGGCCATCATGATGCCAGTCAGACCGGCGATCAGAAACTGGAACAGAAATCCGATGCAGAACAGCATTGGAGTCTTGAACTGAATCGTTCCGCCCCACATCGTCCCGATCCAATTGAAGATCTTGATTCCAGTGGGAACGCCGATAGCCATGGTGGTGATTACGAAGAAGCTGTTGGCGTACGAGCTCATGCCGATTGTGAACATGTGGTGCGCCCACACGCTTAAACTGACAAACCCGATGCAGACCGTGGCCGCTACCATCACCGGATATCCAAAAATCGGTTTGCGCGAAAAAACCGGGATGATTTCCGACAAGAAAGCAAAAGCTGGGATGATCAATACGTAAACTTCTGGATGACCGAAAATCCAGAAGAAGTGCATCCAGAGCACAGCAGAGCCACCGGCCTGCGCGTCGAAGAAATGTCCTCCCAAATACCGGTCGATGAGCAGCATGATCTGCGCTGCGGAGAGCGGGGTTATGGCAATCAGAACCATTCCGGCCATCACGAGATTGAGCCAAACTAGCAGAGGCATGCGATTGGGCTTCATGCCGGGACAGCGCAGGCAAAGGACTGTCGCGATAATGTTGATCGCCGTTCCAATACTTCCAAACCCGGAAACCAGGAGAGCAACCGTCCAGTAATCTGAGCTATGACCCGGTGAAAACGCCCGCGCTGTTAAGGGTGCGTAGGACCACCACCCAACATCAGGAGCATTCCCCGCGCCATACAGTCCGCTTCCCCCAAGAAAACTGAAATAGAGCAGGATGCCGCCAAATGCCGATAGCCAAAAACTGAAAGCATTTAGCCGCGGAAACGCCATGTCGCGCGCACCAATCATCAAGGGGATGAGGTAGTTGGCAAATCCGAACAGAACTGGCATAGCCACGAAAAAGATCATGGTTGTGCCATGCATGGTGAACATGCGGTTGAAGACCTGCGGAGAGACAAAATCGTTGTTCGAATGCATCAACTGGATGCGAATGATGAGAACCTCAATACCCCCCAGGATCAGAAAGACAAGCGCGTAAACGATGTAGAGAATCCCGAGCCGTTTATGATCGACTGTCGTGACCCACTCATGCAGGGTATCGACCCACGGCTTGACTTCAACTCGCCCACCAGGAATTGTGATCGCGTTCGATGACATAGATGCTCTTCGATTTCCCTAACGAAGCGTTTCCAGATAGCCGACCAATGCGTCCCGGTCCGATTTGCTTAACTGCATCGCCGGCATCAGCGAACCGCTCTTGATCGCCCCTGGGTTTTCGATCCAGAGGCGGAGATTGTCGGGCGTATTGAGTGCCGCGCCAGCGGCGATCGTAGTGCGGCTCATTAAGTGCGTTAAATCTGGCCCGAAGCGGCCGTTCGCGACTGTGCCGCTGACCGAGTGACAGTTGATGCAGGTGGTGGTTTCGAACACTCGTTTGCCGGTGGCAACTCGCTCGTCTGCAATTGCGGGTCGTTGCTGGTTACGCACCCACTCCGCGAATTCTTCGGGACTATCGACCGACACGCGTAGGAGCATCTTGGCGTGCTGGGTTCCGCAATATTGCGCACACTGACCGACAAAGATTCCCGTGCGCTCTGGATCCATCCACATCCGGTTTGGATGATTCGGAATAAGATCAGTCTTGCCAGCCAACTCCGGCACCCAGAAGCTGTGGTCGGTGTCCGCGGAAAGCAACTGCAAGAACGTCGGCTTCGGATGAGCCGGATCACTCGCCGGAATGTGCAACTCGTTGGCGGTGACGACGCCAAGTTGTGGGTACCGGTATTCCCACCAGAACTGATGGCCGATCACGGTGACTTCCACCGCATTCGCGGGCATCGGAGCATCCTGCAAGGCGTGGATCACCCGTGCTGTCGCCAGGACCAGTACAACCACAATCAAGATTGGGATAATCGTCCAGGCCAATTCGATCTGCGTACTTCCGTACACCTGGGCTGGCTCACTGTTCGCCCTCGCTGCTGTCGAACGAAATTTTACGATTGAATAGACCAGCAGAGTAGAGACAACTACGAATATGACTCCCGTGATAACCAGTACAAATATGGACAAGTCATAGATCGACTTTGCAGGCGTGGACTGAGGAGCAAAGATATTTGTCAGGCCCATTGACGAAGGATCCGAGGCGGCAGCCGTAGTCGTACAGCAGAAAAAACAAGTGACTGAGCGCAATGCAGTCCTGACGTTTGTGTGTTTCACTCTTTGCATTTCCATTCACCACGGTGATGGCAGACAAGTGCAATAAAGCAAGCAAATTAAATTATTACTGATGTATCTCGAAGGCCGCTAAGCACAGCGCCACGTCGATGTTAGAACCAACGTGAGCGAGACGACGGTTCAAGATCACAGCGTTCACGAGCCTCGATACACTGTGCTGGTAGCATTTCACGGTCCAAGCTCAAAATTGCTTTGAGGTGACTGCCGTCAGTGCAAAGAGCGCCATGGCAGCGATGAGAGAAGATTAAGATGGTCAATAATCTGACACTGTTCGCCAGAAAACATGCGACATCACAGATTGCTTGAGAGCGTCCGCTTTGCAGATTTCGATTACAAAATATTGAGGTGCTCGCTTCTCCCATAACTTTGGTGCTTTCTTCGCACATGCCGGAAGTTGTCCGCCAGGTCCAAGGTCCAGTTCGACTCGGCATGGCGCACCCGACAGGAGCAACGTCAACGGGTGTAAGAAGCGCGACCATTGACTCTCCCGTCTCCATTGCTTCGCAGGAGGAAGGAGTGAGGCGTTCATCTGCGATCGGCCTCTTCGGCTCGGTTAGCCAAGCCGAGTTGTCCAACGTGATATCCAAGACGAGTTTCCACGTCTCCCGGTTTCTGCAGGCCGCGCTCTAATAAAGCTCGAATCCGTGTTTGCGCGGCGGGGCGCGCGAATGAGGCGAGGAAGGCATTCCACTCGATTTCGATCTCCGGGTTGGGCGGCAAGCTACTCAGGTTCACCAGGCGTTTCGTGTCGGCGATCGCTTGCTTGTCGAAGAATGAAATTCTCGCAGCGAGTGCATCGACGAAACCGTCGAGTTCGGCATCCGGAAGCGAGCGATTCACGTAGCCATAAAGCTCGGCTTGCTCGCCCGGGAGATCGTCCGCTCCGAGCAGGACCTCGAGCGCCCGGCCCCGTCCAATTAAGCGAGGCAACCGCGCCATGGGACCGCCGCCGGGTACAAGTCCGGCGCCTACTTCGAACTGCGAGAAGATAGCCTTTTCACGACTGGCGAAACGCATGTCGCTCGCAAGTGCCAGCTCGCTGCCGACTCCAGTAGCCCGCCCCCGGACTGAAACAATCGACACAACCGGAGCACGGCTCAGCCGCACAAGAATGTCGGGAAGTTGTGGCAAGCCCGTTGGGCCCGGCGGAAGGCTCGTAGTCTCCTCAGGCTTCGCCAGAAAGTCGTAGTGTGTGAGGAAAAATCCATCCACGGAACTGTCGAAGACAACAACTTTAACTTGCTCGTCAGTTTCCAGTGCGGTGACGATCTCGTTCAATTGCGGAATCGTTTCCGGACCGAAGATGTTGAGCGGAGGGTGGTCAAACGTGACTCTCCAGTACGTGGTCGACCGCCGCGCGAGACGTATCTCTTTGGTATTGGTTGCTGCGTTTTCACTCTTCATTGCTTTGTCTCCTTTGGCAGTTCGGTTTCATTTGATCCCGCCTTGATCTCGCTTCTGCGTCCGCAGCAGCTTCGTTACGCTCCCCTATGTGGCGGTCCCACGTAAGGGAACTCGGGTATCAGATCGCCGTGAGGCCCTACTTTGTCCTCCGTCACCTTTCCATTTGTGAGGATGCGAATAAAAGAATCGAACGCATCGTCCGTGAGTGTTCGGCCGTTATCGGGAAAAGACGCCGGGCGCCTAGCAGCCCGGGGTGTAAGTAGCTAATTTTCGGCACGACCAGCCGCGCCGAGTTGCGAGTCGAGCTTCGTGATTCTATGACCGATTTCGTACAAGGCATTGAGATTCGGCTTCCGGAGAGCCGATT
>JBAUXO010000269.1:0-17357 GCA_049584315.1 Candidatus Sulfotelmatobacter sp.
CGATAACCAACCTGAATGTGCCGCCCAATCTGAGCACGACAGGCAATTATGCGTTATGCGCCAAATGTCACGATCTAGCCAATGTTGTCAGCAACGCCAGTTTTAGCGGACACGCTCGCCATATCAATGATGGTTTTTCCTGCTCCGTCTGCCACACGGCACACGGAATGGGTTCGCAGAGTGCCCTGGTTTCCGGGGAGCGCATGGTGAACTTCGACACAAATGTCGTTGCTCCGAACGGCAGATCCCCAATTTCCTACCAAAGGGCCACTAATTCTTGCAGCCTGACCTGTCACGGTCATGCGCATGGGCGTGGTGCCAGTTTGACGCATAAAAGCTGGTGAAGGCCCAAGCCACATTGTTAAGACTGAATCCCGTGCGTACGTGCTCGTTCTGAGTGACGTATTGGCCATCATCAAAGTCAAGAAAAGCGTGACGCGAAGTCGGAGCATACACTAGGAGAGTGGCCAACACGAGCACTGAGGATAAGACAATCGGTTTCTGGCGCAAATCGTCGACGAATGGTTCAAGAGGGTGAGTACTCACTGGGTAGTCCCTGTCTATCGTGTATGAGTTTCCGTCCAACTCGGACGAGCGGGAGAATTCTTAAGCTACCGATGCTAACGTACTGTTACATCGATCATAGCGCCTTCCGGCGAATTGCCGAGGTACGTGATCTCTAAGTTGAGCTTGCGGAAGACTGAACCGAGGCGCGGCGCTGGGACCGGCTTGACACACTCTATCAGGCACTCGATCAGTTGAAAGAAAGCTAAGAAAGCATGTCCGCCAATGCAGGAGTTGCAAGGCCCTGCAAATTCGGCCACACAAGGAACTTGGAAAACGAGCTTCCGCGGGATCCTTGGGTTTTGCTCACCGAACGCTACTGCCGCAACGGTTTCGCGGCTTGGCCCGGCATAACCCCTGCATGCTTTTGCGCCTGCGCTATGAGTTCCAGAACCTTGTCCTTGTTTTCATAGCCCGGATTCGTGTCCAACAATTTCTGCCAGGCGGCAACCGCTTTCTCTATGTCCATCTTGCCTCGCCACTCGACGATACCGAGATTGAACAGTGTGTTGGCCTTGTTCGGTTCGTAAGAAAGCGACTTCTGGAATTCCGCGATGGCGGCATCGGCGTTGCCGGCGTACCAATAGACGGTCGCAATGTCGGTACGAACACTCGTGTTGGCTGGCTCGACCTTCAGCGCCCGCTGATAGTAATCGATCGCGGTGGGGAACTGCTGGGCGCCGTAGTATACGTTCCCGATGTTTTCCAGAAGTCCGGCGTTGGCCGGGTCTGCCTTGAGCTTCTCGAGCAACGGTCCAGCTTGCGTGTCGACCGTTTCCTGCATTTGAGCCGGGGTTGGAGTTTGGATGGCCGCGTTCGCATTTCCGGCGGCCGGTGCGGATGAGTTCGCTGTCTCGGTCGCGGCGGCCGCTGGGCCCTGGGATCCGCGGACCAACCAGCCACTGACAATTCCTGCCAGCAGGCAGATGACCGCCAATACGTAAGCCTGCACGCTTGTCCATTGTTCGATTGAGGTTGCTCGATTTTTATCAGTCATTTCTCCATGCTCCATGCCGTCCGTGTACGCGGGCAGCCGTACGCTAGCTTGCCCTTTTTCTGGACATCTGCCATCAGTTTCTGCACCGTGGCTTTGCGGTCTGCGCTCAATTTCGGATTCGACTTTAGCAGCTCCTGCCAAGCCGCCAGCGCTCCCCGGCCGTCCTGTTTTCCCTGCCACTTGATCGCGCCGAGGTTGAACAGCGAATTGGCATCCTTGGGCAGGATGTTGCGATCCGACGACGGCTCGACGGCGGGACGGAAGACACACTCACCAACCTGCTGCGATTCGGTGTGACATTTACCAAAGAATATCGGATTGACGATGAAATACCTGGTCCGCTACGGACAGAGTTCCTTAGTAGACAGTTTTGCCGAGAACCGAGCTAGAGATCTGAGTAAAGCTATGGCTGCACCCCATCCGTCTGAGCGCATGACCGAGATGCGCGCCTTCGTGGAGAAGCAGGGCTTTTTCCTGGCGACTCCGCAACAGCGCGCCGCGGTCAAGAAGTACCTGCTCGACAACCTGGCCCGTATGCGTGATGACTTCCTGAAGTATCGCGCGCAGACAAAGGATGAGCGTCGCTTCCAGCTTTTCCAGGACCGCGGCATCTCGCTCGACACGAACCATTGGCCCGACTATCAACTGGATGTGCACTTCCACAACATGCTCGAGAAAAAGCTGCTCAGTCCCGGCAGTGTGCATCGCGTGGCCATCGTTGGGCCCGGACTGGACTTTGCCAACTAGGAAGCAGGTTCGGATTTCTACCCGCCGCAAACCACCCACCCCTTCGCCGTGCTGGACTCGCTGGTTCGACTGGGAATCGCCGATCTTGCCAAAATCGAGATCTACACTCTCGACATCAGCCAGGACCTCAACCTGCACATTGAACACGCGCGCAAGAAGGAGAACTGGGGCGTCCCTACGTTATGCAGTTGGCGTGGAATACAGCCCGCCCCATAAGCGAGGAATATCGCAAGCGCTTCATTGACTACTGGCAGCAACTCGGAAACAAGATCGGCAGCCCCGTGGAGCCGATTCCCGTGCCGAGCGGCGTCGATGCCCTGCGCACCCGGGCGGTAAAGATTCCGGCAAAGATCGTGCGCCAGATCACGCCGCTTGACATGAACATCGTCTACCAGCGTCTTGCCTTGCCGCCTGAGCAGGCCTTCGACCTGGTGATTGGGACCAACGTCTTCATTTATTACGGAGCATTTGAGCAGTCGCTTGCCCGTGCCAACGTCGCAACCATGTTGAAACCCGGGGGCTATCTCATTTCCAACGACAAGCTTCCTGACACCGTTCCTTCAGGGCTCAACGATGTTCTCGACACGCCGGTGGTTAGCTCGGTCGAACCTCTGGTTAGAGATGTCGTGTTCTGCTATCAGCGCGCGAAGTGACCACAGGGAAGTATCAATCCGAAACAGGATGCCGAGGATTCATCGCACTGCTTCGTGCAGTTCTGAGAATCCTCATCTGCTCGTCAATATGTCTTTGCATGCGCTCCCAATCCGAGCGAATGACCGTTGCAATCCGCGGCTCAGAGAATGGAACCATCGGCGTCAGCGCGGCAGATGGAGTTACCGAGGTAAATCCTGCCGCCGATCAATATGAGATTTGCCTGCGTTGCCACGGCACGAGTTCAGGCAAGCAGGTTCTGCCGGTTTTCGGCTATGCACCGCTGCGTGCGACTCCGGCCGGCGACCCGCTGAATCTGATCCCGCAGTTCGGCAGCGAAGCGAGATCGGGCCATCCTGTGATGCACGAGAGCAAGAGTCCTCTGCCGCAGCCCAGTCTGCTCAAGTACATGCTGAATCTGGACGGCCGCACGCAAGGTCGGCCGATCACGGCGCGCATTCTTTGTACGGACTGTCACAACAGCGACGACAATCGGGAATTCGGCGGCACGGGACCGAACGGACCTCATGGTTCGCGCTTCTCGCATATTCTGGAGCGGCGTTACGAATTCAGCCAGGTTGCACCCGGCCTGCCGCCTGCAGCTGGCCCGGGAAGCGCGATTCAGAATCTTCTTCCTCCCATCGTCGATCCCTCCGCCGGCGGACCTTATTCTTTGTGCGCCAAGTGTCACGACTTGTCGAACATCCTTTCCAACGCCAGTTTCAGCAAGCACGCTCTGCACATCAACGCTGGATTCTCCTGCTCTGTGTGTCACACGGCTCACGGCATGGAGGCAAACTCCTCGAATGTCTCAGGTGAGCGCATGGTCAATTTCGATTTGAAGGTCGTGGCTGAGAACGCCACCTCCAGCTATTTCCGTTCTCCTATTTCCTACAATCGCGGCACCAATACCAGTACTCTCACCTGCCACAATTACAGTCACAACGCCAACGGTGCGGTGACGCCTGTCGCTAGCCCCAAAGCGCCCGCGCCCGGCAAACGTTGAGACGAAATAAGTTCCTGAGCCACTACAGGGGCAAAACGCGCCCGAAGTGAGGAGAAAAACCCGATTTTGCGGCTTCCATCTGAGAACCATTCACAATCCGGTCTGTAACTCACTGAAATATAGGTGCAATCGTTCAAGGCACCCGATTCGGGGTTTGGCAGCTTTGATGCATTCCGAATTGAAGAGCCTTTTGCCCACACAGTTCGGGCGCAGGCGGCGGATCAGGAGGCGGCATATGGAAGGGCAACAGCAGCACACGATATTAATCGTTGACAACGACGAACGCGTCTTACGCGTTATAGATGGTTTCCTGGCAAATGCTGGTTTTGACACAAGGACTGCCTCGGGTGGGCAGGCAGCGCTCGATCTTCTAAAGTCGCAGAAATGTGATCTTGTGCTTGTGGCCGATCACCTTTCTGATTTTTTCCTCGACGGCTTCCTTAAGGCCTTACTGCGCTTTCCCAAGCCGCCTTCAGTCATCGTGATGCAGTCCGATTCACCTAGATCATGGGATGTAGGGCCGTACAGATCCCTCGGCGCAAGCAGAGCAGTAAACAAGTACCGTCCGTGCGAGGTTCTGGGGGCCGCGAACGAGGTGCTGTCCTCTGGCCGAGAAGTGAGAATTGAATCTGCGGTGTGAGGAGAGATTTTTTCGCTTTGCGAGATCTAACGGGCCTTTGTGGAGTTTGCCCCGACCTATGCTGGAAACACAACCGGAGTTCCAAGAGATGGTTGAAGGACCGAACGCGCGCGCCGCTAGGCTGGGCTGGCAGCCAAGTTGGCAGCCAACCCAGTTAGCGGTGCTGGGCGCCGTGTGCTTGGCGACGGGACTCCTGGCCGGCTACTTACTTCGAGGTTCAGCACCGGGTCCCGTCCGAAACCCTTCGGTCAGGGGGGAAGCTACTGCACCTGCACCGCAGATGATGGGCAAGTCTACGGGCCAATTGCAGACGCAGCAGATGCCAAACAAAATGCCCACTTTGGATGGCCTGAAGCGCATGGCTGACATGAAGGCTGCGCCGCTACTGGCGAAATTGAAGTCCGACCCAACGAACCCACAGCTTGAAAACCAGATCGGCCTAATCTACGAGCATGCTCATCAGTTCAAAGAAGCGGCTGGATACTTCGAAAAGTCGCTGCAGTACGATCCGACGAACATCGGCGTGCGCGCAGACTACGCATCGTGTTTGTATTACACCGGGGATGTGGATGGAGCGCTCGCACAACTCAACCAGTCGCTAACTTACGATCCGAAACATGCTGGCACGCTGATGAACATCGGGATCATCAAGTGGCGAGGTAAGAATGATATCGACGGCGCGGTGGCTGCATGGGAGAAGCTGCTGCAATACCATCCCGAATTCCCGCAGAAAGACTTGGTCCAGCACATGATCATGCAGGCGAAACAGACGAAGACCGCAAAGACTGTGGGTTAGGTACAAAAGGGGGAGCCTCCACAGCAAGTCGAATTATCCTAGATCATGCTGCGAGGTTCTAGGTCACTTGGTCGTTCCCGGATCTGGGCGCCGGACAACAGTTCTCTGGGCATGTATACGGCCGCGCCCCAAGCGATCCCAACGCCCTCTTCTCCGATTCCGGGTTCATCCGTTCTAGAATCAGTTCACGAATCATGGCAATGAACTTCGGATGCAAACCCACCGTTCTCGCCCGCGTCATAACCAAACCGAGCGAATCGCAAAGATGCCGCGCTTCTACGTCCAGGTCGTACAACACTTCCATGTGATCGGAGATGAAGCTGATCGGCGCCAGCACCACTGCTGACGCCAGATTCCGTGCCTTCACCTCGCGCAGGTAATCGAGAATATCGGGCTCCAACCATGGTTGTCCTGGAGCGCCGCTGCGGCTCTGATACACAAGGGCATCATTCTTCTGCCCGAGCGCCTCGGAAACCATCCGCCGCACTTCCTCCAGTTGCTTCACATAATCACTCGTGTTAGCCATGGAAAGCGGAATACTGTGCGCCGTGTAAATGAACTGCACGCTTCCTTGCGTACTCACTGGAATGGCGAGCCGAGCATCACGTACTCGTTCCATGGTGGCCTCGACGAACGCAGGGTGGTTGAAAAATGGCCTTAGTTTCTCGACTTCCGGCGCGCTAGGGCCAAACTCGCGTCGTGCGCGCGCGATGTCCTCGCGATACTGCCGGCAGCTTGAGTAGGAACTATAGGCCGAGGTCACGAAACCTACGGCGCGCCGGATGCCATCCTGTTTCATCTTTCGCAGGGTGTCGGACAGAAACGGATGCCAATTCCGGTTCCCCCAATAGATTGGCAGCGCTGGCCCGCTGCGCTCCAACGTCCCCTCCAGAGCTGCAATGAGCTCTCGTGTTTGGTGGTTAATCGGGCTTTTGCCCTCGAAGTGGTAGTAGTGCTCGGCTACAGCCAGGATGCGCTCGCGCGGAATATTTCGCCCGCGCAGCACATTCTCGAGAAACGGAATCACCTCCTCACGAGACTCCGGTCCGCCAAAAGAAACAATCAGAACGGCATCGTAGTTCATATCCACATTACCGGCCACCCATTTAAGATACTCGCCCACGTAGAACACTGAGGCGGCGAAGCCCTAGCCCTTCAGAAAATGGAACCCCGGAGCATCTTGCTCCGGGGTTTCAAGTCAGCCTACATTGCGTTGACTCAAACGGCCAGGGCCTCAACGAAGTGCTCGCAGACTGCGGTCTCGAGTTTGTAGTAGTTCACCTTGACCGGCGTAGTCAGGAACGGCTTCAGGATGTCCAGAGCCTTGGGATAGAACTCTCTCTCATAGCGCTCGGCATCCGATTTGGTCGTCCACAGGCTGATGGTGATTACCTTTTCCTCTCTCATCTTCTCGGGGAAAAATGGCAGAATCTCCAGAAAGCCGGTCTGCTTCGTGAGGATGGGCACGATTTCGTTCTTTACGACCTTCACGAACTCTTCTTTCTTTTCCGGTTTCACTTCAAAATCAAGAATACGTGCAAACATGGGATTGCTCCTTTTCTTTGTAAGGATAAACAGCTAGTTCTGGCGGGGGCCCTCGGTCTAAGTAGCGTTCAGTGTTCCCGAATGCCGGGAGCTCGGGCCGAGTCAAAAGGTAGCATGATCGGTCTTACCGTTGCAGTGATGGATGACTGCCAGTGCGGTGCGCTATGTCACATACGGCAGCGACCAATGCAGCTTGCGGAAGACTCTCAATTCCTCGAGCTACCGTCCGAAGCTGAAGGCGACGGTAAGGAGTACACCGAAGATCAGAGAATGGGCCAGTTCTGTCCAGCCCAATCGCCAAACCACAATTGGCCGGGGCCTTTTTACAAACCAAGTGAAGCCACGAAATGAGACCGGAGCGAACGCAAGCAGGGTCAGTTCAGGTAACCAGTTGAAATGGCCAGCAAGTGCCAACATCCCGCCGAGGAGGATCTGTCCTGCCAGGAAACTCCAGCCCAGCATGAACTTCTCGCTTAACCCAGCGGCTCGCGCTCCACGAATTCTGAGCCACACGAAGTGAATCTGATCGGCCGCGAACAGCCAGTTGAGCAGCCACAGCGCCCATGCTTTCGCATCGAGCCGCCCTGTGGCCGCGCAGTAGGCGGCGGGCGCGGACGAGGTCAGCGCCAGGGCTCCCACGATTTCTGCGGTCATCCTCGTTGTGCGTCCCATTCTCTTCAAAAACATTTGCGCCGCAAACGCAGCACTGACAATCATTCCAAGCCATATCAACCCGCGGTTATTTCCTCGCCAGAAAAGCGCGCTCAGAGTGACCCCGGCTATCGTGGCAAGCGGCAGAATTACGCCACAAACTAGTCGGCGCTCCTGTCTTGTCTGGACACGCACGGCGCTGGTGCCGAGCCAACTTTCGACCGGCGTTCTCAGCCAAAAAAGCGCCAGTACCCCGGTCGTCAACAGCAAAACCGAAGCAACGTGTCCTCCGGACAGCAGGCCGACGGCCGCGCCGGTCGCCAGTGGAACCAGCAACATCCCCCATGCTCCGTGCTCACGGGGCACGACGAGCGCGCGCCGACGTTCTTTTTGTGCCATGGTGAGTTTGGCTGTGCTTCCAGCCGCATTACAACCAACTGCTGGAGTGGGGGCTGTTTCTAGCGATGGGCGAACCGTCAGCGTGGCTCTTAGAAGACCTCTTCCGCCTGTCATGGTGTGGGGTAGCTACTTCCATGAGCAGAGAACGGTTTGAATGGAGCCCTCGACCGGTGGCTACGATTTCTCTTCGAAGCTGCCGGTCTGCAGGGTAAGGTAGCGCTCGTAACCGATCTCCTTGATCTGGTGAAGTTGGGCCTCGAGCCAGTCCACATGATCCTCTTCATCTTTGAGTAGTTTCACCAGCAGATCGCGGCTGCCGTTGTCCTTTTCCTGCGTTGCGACCTGCACTGCAGCGTTGTACTGCTTGACGGCCCCAAGCTCAAGCGCCAGGTCGCTCTCAATCATGTGGCGCACGGTTCCGCCGACGGTCAGCTTTAATGGTTCCATGGAAGGTGTTCCGTCGAGAAACAGCACCCTCTCGATCAGAACTTCAGCGTGCTTCATTTCGTCGATGGACTGCTTTTTGATGTAGTCGGCAAGTTTCTTGTAGCCCCAGTTTTCGCACATTTCCGCATGTAGGAAATACTGGTTGATCGCCGTCAATTCTTCCCGCAAAGCATCATTCAATTCTTTGATTACTTTCGGATTACCTTTCATCCAATAGTTCCTCTTTTGAACTAGAAAACGCGAGCAATTGTACACCCCTGCTCATTCAACGACGTGGTGAGACGCCCACCCGGAACCCCCACTCGATGCGCGATCCCTACTAACCATGAAGAACGGCTTGCGGCTAGGTTCCCGACCATCTTTGCAGAGGCAGGCCGGGGTTACGGTGACCCTTATTACGACTGCCTGTGACCAATATCACCTCCCTGCAGGTCCTTTACAGACAAGGCGGTTCCGACATAAATTTAAGGACCGATAGTCTTGAACAGTGGAGTTGTATGCCGCGACGTTCGTCTGGTCACAAGCAGCCCGCGCCCGCATTCTCGGCCAAAACCACGGCCGAGGTAATTCTCTCCACGGACCTATTGGAGGCCTTCCCGGATGCGGTCGTCGCCGTCGATCTCGACGGAACCATCGTTCAAGTTAATTCACAGGCGCAAGAGCTATTTGGCTATGACCGCGACGAATTGATCGGCCAAAAGGTCGAGATGCTCGTCCCGGAGAGCTATCGCCGCCAGCACCACCATCATCGCCAGACCTTCGCGCAAACCCCGAAGACACGACGAATGGGCGCAGATCTGGATCTCTACGGAAGACGTAGCAATGGCTCGGAATTTTCCGTTGAAATCAGTCTCAGTCCTATCTCCACGGAGAACGGAGCGTTCGTGCTGAGCGCGATCCGTGACATCAGCGATCGCAAGAGAATCGCAGAAGAACTGCGCAGAGCCAACGAAGAACTCCATCGGAGGACGACCGAGCAACTGGGAGAATACCGGTCAAGGCTGGCCTCGATCATTGATTCCTCGGAGGACGCAATCCTCAGTAAAGATCTGAACGGCATTATTACCAGTTGGAACAAGGGAGCCGAGCGCATCTATGGGTATCGGACAGAAGAGGTCGTCGGAAAGCAGATATCGCTTCTAACTACCAGTGATCGTCCGGACGAAATCCCGGAGATTCTTCGAAAAATTGGGCGAGGTGAAAGGATCGAAAATCATGAGTCGGTGCGGGTAACCAAGGATGGACGCCACCTGGATGTCTCTGTCTCCGTCTCTCCCTTGCGCAATGCGGCCGGCGACATCGTAGGAGCATCTGCGATTGCGCGCGACATCACAATCCAGAAACGGGCGGAGGGCCAGCTTCGTCAATCCCAGAAGATGGAAGCGATCGGAAGACTTGCGGGAGGAGTCGCGCACGACTTTAACAATGTCCTTGGGATCATCAACGCCTGCGCTGAATTCCTGCGCGACCGCATCGATCCCAGCACCGAACCGTCGCTCTACGTCGAGAATATCAAGAAGGCAATCGAGCGGGGCACGTCCTTGACCAAGCAAATGCTCGCCTTCAGCCGGACGTCAGCGATCCAACCCCGCGTCCTCGATCTGAACGAGCGGTTAAGGGACATTAGCAAGCTCCTGCGCCCGCTGCTGGGAGCGGATGTTGAAATTCTCGTCGTGCCCGGAACGCCCTCGGCGGTAGTCGAGGCTGACCCAGGGCAACTCGATCAGGTTGTGGTCAACCTCGCAGTGAACGCCCGCGACGCCATGCCCCGAGGCGGCAAATTTATTCTCGAAACCGGCACAGTGAGATTAGACGAGTCCTTCGCCGAGCAGCATCAAGCTATGGCACCAGGCAAATACGTCATGCTCACGGTCAGCGACACCGGCAGCGGCATGGACGAGGCTACGGTGTCGCGCATCTTCGAGCCTTTTTTTTCCACCAAAGAGGCGGGCAAGGGAACTGGCTTGGGCCTGGCCACTGTATATGGCATCGTTAAGCAAAGCGCAGGACACATCCTGGTGTACAGTGAGCCGGGACATGGGACCACGTTCAAGATCTATCTCCCCAGCGCGGAACACAAAATCGGGGCCGGATCCAAGCCGGAAGTGGAGACCGTCAGTCCGAAACGGCAGGGGACTACGATACTGTTGGTAGAGGACGACGAAATCATGCGCAGCTTGACTCGAAAACTCCTCCAGGAACACGGCTATACCGTAATCGAGGCGGACGACGGGAAGTCCGCGCTCGAATGGATGGAGTCTCACCCTAATCGAATTGATCTGTTGTTGACTGACGTAGTGATGCGCCGTATGAGCGGTCCAGAGTTAGCCGAGCGTCTGAACGGTTCCCACCCCACCCTGAAGGTTGTCTACATGTCGGGATACACAGGCGAACTGATGGCGAATCGCGAAGTGTTGAAGTTCGGCGTAACCCTCCTCGAAAAGCCATTTAGCCGAACCGCTCTGCTGAACACGATCCATACGACGTTGGGGTGAAGGCGCGAGCTGATCTGAAGCTGAGCCAGCCAAGGCTTCGTGTCCTGCAACCAGCCGATCGGTGATGGAGATCACACATCGCTGCGGGAAAGCACCCATTTAAAGCCTTACTCCCGCGGGACAGCGTGCATCGCGACAGTTCATAGTATCAATGCAAATCCATTGTTTTGTTTAAGTTAACCGAGTTAGGAGAAAAATCTATCGCGCTTGTGAAGAGTGGCTAGGGAGTTGCCAAAGTACTAGTGAGCGGAGAATATACATGGCCACACACGTCGTAAACAACCCCCAGAAACTTGCTCCAGCCGACAAAACCTTTTACGAGCTCCCCCCCGTCGTAGCGGAGGCTTTGGAGCAAGAAGCGGTCACCACCACCTATCCTACAGGAGCGGTTTTGTTCGCGGAAGGCCAAGCTCCGCGGGGAGTCTTCATCGTCCGTCGAGGCCGAGTGAAGCTTTCCATTAATGGCAGCGACGGCAGGACGCTCATTCTCCGAATCGTCGAGGCCGGTGACCCATTGGGAGTGGCCGCTGTAGTTTCCGGACGCCAGTATGAAGCTTCGGCCGAGACGCAGGAGCCGAGTGAGATCAGCTTCCTGCGGCAGAGCGATTTGCTGCGTCTCATGCGCGTTCACGGCGAGCTTGCCCTATGGGTGACCCAACACATCAGCCAGGATTACGCCTCTACTTGCCGCGAAATCCGTGACCTGATCCTGTCTGACTCGGCCAGCGAAAAGCTGGCTCGACTGCTGGTGGGTTGGCTCGACCAAAACACTGAGGCCAGAGACCCCAGCCAAATGAAGCTGGCTCTGACTCACGAAGAAATCGGGCAGATGATCGGGACTTCGCGCGAGACCGTCAGCCGTCTTTTCGCAGGCTTCAAGAAACAGCGACTGATCCAGCAGGACGGTTCTACTCTCGTGATCCCTAACCGCCTTGCCTTGGAATCGCTAATTACAGCATAGAAGAAGCCAATCGAGATGGGCTGGTTCCCCCAGCGGCCCCACATTCTCTCTAGTCTACGAAACCGAAATCCAATTGCGTCGATCGAGGAAGGTAGGCGGTTCGTACGTGTGTCCTGTCGCCAACCGCTTTTCTTCGCGGCGTGTCGACCACAACAAAGCCGGGCCTAGCGTAGCCGATGTGAGCCGGGCGACAACAGGGGAACTCCTTCTCGACTTCGCTGCGTAGTTCGCGAATCTGTTCACTTACGCTGCGATTGACTTTCCGGAATTCCCGCTCCATTACCCATAGCGCAGCATTGTAGGCGCTGCTGAGTTTCTTCGCTTCCCGCGCAAAACGCTCCCGCACGCGCGGGTCGGGGTGGTCCTTGTAGCGTCGCCAGCCCAGGAGCATCGTCTGGCACAGCCGGTAAAGACTCGGCCCATTCCGCTCGAAATCGCGCCAAAACGCCCAATCCAGAAACCGCTTTGAATCGTCGCGGGAGATTGTGTTGTGACGGAAGTTGAATTTGTACTGTCCATGAACATCGGCAAACTCGATGTCGTTGAGCATTCGGCCCTGTTCGGCCATTTCCTGATGCAGCGGCGTGCCTGGAACCGGCGTGTAAAGCATGAACTGGTGAAAGTCGGTCTGGTAGCTGACCGCCGCTTCGATTTCTTCCACGATGTTGTTCGGCGTGTGGTGCTCCAGTCCGATGATTGTGGAGCCCTGCACTCGTATGCCGTGTTCGCGAAGCTCCCGTGTGAGTTGCGCAATATCCGTACTCTGCAGCTTGCTGTAGCTGGACCGCGGAGATTCCAGGCCCATCCACGCCCAGGAGACCCCGAGTTCCACCAGTTCCAGCATGGTGTATTTTCGAATCGCATTCGCCGACGCAAAAATCGAAAGCTCCCAGCTCTTGCCAGCTTCCTTCATGCGCTCCAGCAAACGCATGGCCCGCGCACGGTGAAGCAGAAAGTTCTCGTCCATTACAAAGAACGAATGTACTTTGAGTTCGGACTCGATCCGTCACATCGAACAGTTCGTCTCCAGTCTCGTAGAAGTTGACAAACTTTCCTTTACCACCAAAAAAAGCTGATGTAGTGCAGAAATTGCACCCCATGGGGCGCCCCACCGACGTGATGATCGTTGCGGCCGTTCCGACCTTGCGATTCGGGAGGCGGATTCCCATGATGCGTGTTTCGAGACCGGAAACAATGGCGGGATGGCGGATTGGTGCGTCCTCGTCTTCTCCCAGGTAACGGCGCATCCAGGAAAATGCCTTCTCCGCGCACGATGTGATCCGTGTCGATCATAGTCTCCAAGCCGGGAATTGCCGCCACGTGTCCGCCCACCACGACTAGCGAATCCGGCGACAATTCGCGCACCATGCAGCACATCTCACGAACCTTTAAAACGTTCACGATGATCGAAGAGATGCCAACGATGTCATAGTGGTGCGTGGTCAATTCCTGAGCGAAGGCTTCGCGCGTAGGAAAATCCAGCACGTTGCAAGACGCCAAAATATTTTCCTGGATCATCATGATGCCCCAGGAGCGATGGAACATGCGCAACGAGAAGCTGCCTTGCGCGCGGGTGACTTGATTGTGATACAGCTCCATCGGATTGATGGACCGGCTGCCAAATTCGTCGTCTTGCGCATAAGGTCCGAAAACCGAACTCAGCAGGATGCGCGCGTGACCTTTCTTGGGATGAGTTTCCATACGATTCGATACTTGGAGGATAGTGCTCGGCAGAATTTTTTGCGGTGATCTCGGTTACATTACAAAACTATTACCTGCGGCCGCAACAACTCACATCAGCCCCCACCCTTCAAGGTCCCCGCAGGGGTAAAGCAACAGCAATCTACCCGCTTTCCTGGCTTTCCTGCCCCGAACAGAGCCTATTCCGGTTTTCCAGTGTAGTGTTGATCGTGGTGAACATCGGCATGGTCTTCCAAACACTCCAGGTGAGTGATGACCTCGGCGGGCATCTCCAGGTCGGTCGGCAGGCGTTCTTCCAGAATCGTTGCCAGGCGATGAGCCTCGCTAACCGATGTCAGGCGCGGGAACAACAAGTGTACTTCGATGATCTGGCGGTAGCCGGTGGTTCGGAAACGCACGCCATGGTATTGAACGCTCAGTTCCGAGCAAAGGGCATCCAGCTTGTCCCGAATTTTCCGGCCGGCTTTCGGATCAGAATAATCCATCAGTCCGACTGCCGAATGCCAGACCAAGCGGCCGCCCGACCAGAGGATATTTACGGCGACAGCGATCGCCACCAGCGGGTCGAACGGTTTCCAGTGCGTCAGTAGCACCAGCCCCAACCCTCCCACGACGCCAAAGCTGGTCCAGCTATCGGTCAAAACGTGTTTGCCGTCGGCTTCGAGAATGAGTGAATTCGTGCGCCGGCCGGTCCGCAGGAGATAGTAACCGAGACCTGCATTGACTAGGCCGGCGATCAGGATTAACAAAGCGCCTGCGCCCAGGTGCTCCAGCTGCAGCCCGGCAATCCACTTTCGGATTGACTCATAGAGAATGGCGATCGCGGCCACGACAATCATGGCTCCTTCAAATCCAGCGGAGAAGAACGTGATCCGTTCGTAACCGTAGAGGAATTGAGGAGATGCCGATCTTGTGCTCAGCCGAAGACTAAAACTAGCAAACCCCACGGCGATCACGTGGACGACCGACTCGGCGGCATCGGAAAAGATAGCGGCCGAATGCGTCATGAAATAGACTGTGGTCTTGCCGATCAACATTGCCAAGCCAAGAGCCAGTGAGAGACGCATGGCAAAGCGCACATCGCGCAACTCGTGTTCGTCTCTCCGTGTTGCCGAACTCACTACGGCTTGTGTAGGCACTCTCTGTATCCCTGGATCAGAAGCTTAGCATTCGACACTTCTTACCGACTTCTAGGCCATCGCTGGTGGATAATCGCTTAGGGCGCCGGCCGGACCCTGGTCCTGGCCGTAATCGGCAGACTCCGCAGGCCGCTCGACGAGATGGGCTCGTTCCAGGGCGCGGAAATACTCCGGGCGGGAATGGCGGTAGTGATCAGCTGGGCCTCCACCGGACTCTGCCAGCGCCTTCATGACTGAGGGCACCGCTCGCAGGAGGTCTCAGGCATCACTGACGCCACTCACCCGCGAACGAAGCTGTCGTACGCCTCTCTATCAATTACCACGACCGCCCAACGTAGACGTTGAAGGATCGCAGGTCTCCATTCAAGTTCGGATTCCAGTAGTCCCGATAGCTGCCGTAGTAGAAAAGCAACCCTCCCTCAAATTTACGCGGGAAGATGTAGTACGCCTTCGATTGGCCGATCCATTGTGGAACGATGACCTGCGAGATTTGAGTTGCACTGAAGTTGAGGTTGCCTAGGGCAGCGGCAAACATACTTGGACTAAAGCAAGGCGGTGATGCGCCCGTGTCGCAATTACCCTGAGAAATCAAATACTGATTGCCGAGCAGGGCCGCATCATTCGGATTCAGATCGGGCCGGAAGCCGCTACGCGCTGAGTTATACGTGAGCCTGAAATTCAGTCGGAAACGTTGCCTGAAGATGTAGTTCGACTCGCCCCAGTACGCCTGCGTGATCTGCTTATAGGGCACGGCGGGCTCGTCCACGACGTACCCTACGCTGCTATCGTTTTGAAAGGCCATGTATGTGGTCAGATTGTTCTGCTGATAGGAGTATCCCAACCCTAAATTCCAAGCTGGCGAAACGCGCATCGTGGCGCTGGCGGTGTTGATATAGAAACGATTACGGCGTTCAAAGTCAGCCGGCAGACCAGCGATGTCCGTGCCGAATCCGGGCCCCGTCGCAGAGCCGGGAGTATTCGGAAGCGCACCTGCCGGAAAGTCGTTCTGAACGATGATGCTGGTGTCGTTCCCAAATATCAGCCATGCCGCGGGCGTGAGCGTGAAATTATTGAAAATCCGATTATTGCTCTGCGGCACGATCAGGTAGCCGGGATCGTGCGTCCCCGTCCACTCGTATCCTGCACGCTCGCTCCAAAGACCGCGATCGTGATAACGCAAACCGAGTCCAGCAGTGTTGCTGAAAGAAGAGGGCACGACCGTTTGCAAGTCTGTATTGTCCGCGGAGTAGATCTGCGGCCAGAGAGAAGCATTGGAACGCGTGATTCCGTTGCGCTGATAATGAACGTCCACGTCGAAATCGTGCGGTAATTCGTACTCCAACCGCACACCTTCCCAATGATTGTGATAAGAAACATCGCCGTACACGCTGTAGTAGGGCGTGAAATTGTTGAGTAGGTTCTGCTGATGGTAGTCAGCCGTTACGCGCAGATGGCTAATTGGAAGCCAGTTCATTGTCTCATCTGAGCCAAACACGTTCTGCGGGTAATTAGTAAAGACGTCGCGTAAGCGCGAGTAGCTCACGTTTCCGCTGAAGCTGAGCGTAGGAGAAGCTATCCAATTCAGGTTTAGGCTGTCAGTCGAGGACTGGCTGGGTGAGGGAATATCAATAGGGTAGTTCCCGACAGGGACATCCTTTGGATACGGTCCGAAAGGAGGCGGATTATTGATGGAGATCCCCTCATTCTCCGGAGTGAATGGCCCAGTAAAAGTTGCGGTAGGAAAGATGAGCCGGTCATTGAAGCTGCTGTACTTGTGTTCATAGGTAAGCCGCACAGAACCTAGATCGACGTGTGCCCCGCCGCCAATGTTTCGCGTCGTGTAGTTGACGGATTGAAACTGGGATTGGTAGTGGCATTGTAAGCCGCAGGTCGTGTTCACGCCGCCCACGTAGACGGCAGGAGTGGTGTTCTCATCAAGATACGCGAACTGGCTCACGCCAGCCCTCGCCTGCCAGTCCCCGTTTACGAACAGTTGAATGGGTAGCTTTGGCAGCTTGACTTGAGCATTGGCTTTGCCGAGCCTCCTCACGACTGCAAATGGAGTGTGAGAAGGGATGAGGTCGGTGGTGCTGTCCGGCGGCGTCGTGGCGCCAGGGGGCACGTCCAAGACAGGGAAAGCATAGAAAGGATAATGGTCCTGCTGCTGGACGAAACTGCGCATGTCAAAGCCAACCCGCGCCCATTTCCCAGCGGTGAGCTGTGAGGCAGCTTGATAATCTTGACTGCTCAGCACATTGCCTCGCGAAACGACGGTCAAGTGATTCAGTTCTGACACATACGACGTTGCGACATCAGCTCCCGCCGATTGTTGTAGCGTGTCGTATTCGCCTACGCGACCGCCAAAACCAGTTTGGTCAACGAAGCGGTAGGCGGCTGGAACGATGGAATACGCCGCATCGGTATTCTCTGTACCTACTTCGATAGGATCCGTTCCGCCCCCGGACAGGTTCGCACCCGACATCGGAGTCAGTCTAGCAGCCCGGGGTGTAAGTCCGGATGCGTAAGCAAAAGAGTTTGAAGGATCCACAGGTAGGATTCGTAGAATGCGCGTATGGCGATGGGGACGCGCAAGCAGCGGGAAAAGCAAGAAGACATTT
>JBAUXO010000270.1:0-28224 GCA_049584315.1 Candidatus Sulfotelmatobacter sp.
AGGAACGACAATATTGTCGGCGTTGGCGTTATGGAAAGCGCTGACGTTCCCGTCCACCAATCTGCTGTTGATCGGAGCTACCTTCCAGTGTGTTTCTCACCATGACGCGGCACTCACCATAATCTTCGCCGGGTGCAGTAAACGGGTGCAGTAAATATGACAGCGCGGGCTGACGGCGAGGAACTACTACGAAGCTTGTGTACAAAGCGCTTGACGCTCTCGCATCCGTGGGCGAACCCGTGATCGGTAAACCAGGTCCCGCCAAATCGCTTTGGCGTTGCGCCAGCGATTCAGGCCCGATTCGATGGGGTCCCCGTAGTACGTCTTTGTAGATTCGAGAAGTTGCAAAGGAAGGAGTTGATTATGACGCCGGCGCAACCGGGACTAGAGGTGTCGGCCCCATGGGCCTACCGCGAAAAGCTGTTCAAGCTGTTGGCTAGCCGGGATCCGATCGAGGTGTTAGGGCAGACGGCATCCACCCTGGCCGATATTGTGGCCAGACATCCGGCCGAAGTCCTGCGCGGGCGGGCAATTCAAGGGAAATGGACTCCGAACGAAATCATCGGCCATCTCACCGATAGCGAATGGGTTTATGGATATCGCCTCAGGTTGATCCTTTGCGAGGACGAGACGGCTATTCTGGGCTTCAGGCAGGATGCTTGGGTAGCCTCCCTGCGCCACAATGAACGCGAGCCGTCCGAAGTTGTCGAAATATTTCGGGCGCTGCGCGTACTCAATCTGTCTGTGTGGAGACGAATGTCACCAGAGGACTTGCACCGCAGCGGGCAGCACAATGAGCGTGGCGCGGAGTCCTTGGCCGTGATGGTACGATTGCTCGCTGGTCACGACCTTTCCCACCTGTATCAGATCGGTCGCTATATTCAAGCCCTTGAGTCGCGGGGCTAGCGCTGCCGCGACTGCATGCCGTCGAGTTGTCCACTTGGAGTGCATTGGGACGTGTAGTCGCCTATGCTGAGACTGGCCAGAGCGGCGTTGCAGAGATTGCTCCCTCCTGGTCGGCTTGTGCGAATTGATCGCAGAAACTCCTGGATAACGCTAGTGCTTTTTCGGAGGCGCGCCCTTGGTAAGCAGTGTGGAGCGCAACAGAGGATTGGGGCGCGCGTTCGAAAAAGCCGTCAGAAGGAAGCCGCTGGCGCGGCGGACGCGGTCCTTATGCAAATTGAATGGAGTGAGGCAGAGGTGTTGAAGTCGGCCGGAGTCGGCACGGAAGCGGAGGTGGAGGTCATCAACCGGAAGGAGGTCAAGACAATGGCGGACCAAGAGAAGGGTAGATATCAATTGGAACTGCATCACCGGGCTTCCGGCTTGCCTACGGGCGACTGATCGTGGAAGTCTCCAGCCAAGGCGGGCCTACTCTCCAGGCTCGAATCAAGGCTGAACACCTCCGTAAAAGGGAGATGCACCACGTGCGGCGTTCTTGTAAACCACGCCGCCTTTCATCACAAATACCACGCGCCGGACGGACGTAATGTCTTTCAAAGGATCGCCATCGAGCGCAATGATATCCGCTTGCAGCCCGGGTGCAATCGAGCCGATCTGATCGGCCATTCCGAGCGCTTGGGCTCCCAGAGAGTTGGCGGAGATCATCGCGGACATGGGGTCCACTCCGCTGTCGCGCACGCGGTTAATAAAATCCTCGGCGTTGCGTCCGTGAACGCCAGCTACAGCGTCCGTGCCGTAGACAATTTTCAGGCCGGGAATGCGCGCTGCTCGTTTTATGAAATCCTGGTGCGCGGGAATCAGGTCTTTCATCGCCGCAAAACCTTCATCCGTGTAGTAGGGCGGGGCGAGATACCTGTCCTTGTAGCGAATGTAGGTTTCAAGCAACAATCCGGCTTGCGGATCGAGGTACGTCCCGCGTTCGGCCATTAATCTCAGATCGTCGTCAGACGCCCCCAACCCGTGTTCAACTTGGGTGCAACCTGCAAGAGTTGCGGCGCGGACCCCATCTCTGTAAGCATGAACCAGCGAGCGCAGGCTCTGCTTTCTGGCTTCGTCGCAGGCAGCGTTCAATTGTTCCTGGGACATCGTCATCGAGCCACGGGTCATGCTGCCCGAGGCGTAGATCTTGATCAGGTCCGCGCCGGCTTCCTTCTGTTTCCGAACGAAAGCGCGGATTTCGTCCAAGGTCCCGGTCTGCTCGCCTCGTCCCATGAGCGGGTCGACGGCTGTCAGAATGCGCGGGCCCGGAAGCGAGCCTTTCGCGATGGCATCGCGCAGGGGGACATCGGTGGGCGAACCGACGCTCTGGACGGTGGTAAATCCGGCCATCAACGTCAGCCAGGCATTCGCCGCTGCGGCATACCCGGCCTCCTGCGTTGTCCTTCCCTGGCCCGCATTTTTTCCGTCCGGGCCAAAGCTCCAAGTGATATGCACGTGCGCGTCAATCCAGCCGGGCAAGACGGTCAGGCCACGTAAGTCGTAATCCACAGGCTCGGCTTTCGGATCAATCGCTGCAATCTGCGAACCTATGATTACGACGCGAATGTCGCGCAGCACGCGGCCCTTGCCGTCGAACACTGCACTTGCGGCAATCACTGTGCGTTTGCTTTGCCCAACCGACTGCGAAGAAACTAACTGCGCCAAAGTGCTCACCCCAAGAATACTGAGAATACCTAGAATGATCTTCGAGGTTATTGTGGAGCTGGGACTCCGCCGCAGCCGTCGGGGCGAATGTTCGATATCCTTCAGGAATGGTTCCATCGTGGCCGCTGGTGCTCAAGGCATTCTACTCGCCACGAGTTCCTCAATCTCTTCTTCGAGGTACTCCCTTGATGCCTACATGCAGTACAGATGCCGCCGCGAAGCTGCTCCTCGGGTCTGCGAGAAGCTACGTAAGACCGCTAGTCAACTTGTGCAGCGCCGGCTTTGTGGTCAATATTTGTGGTCAATAGAAGAGTTCACAAACTGCACCACTACCCGAGGAATCCCGATATCAGTCAATGACCAACGATCAAGACTTGCCTCTTAATAACGGTTTGAGCATCAGGAGCACTTGGTGGTCAATTCCACTGGTTCCTAGGTGTGGTTTGGTGATCGGAATGTGATAGTCTGCTTTGCGTCCTGGCCTCCCGCATCACTATGCATCGCCGCAAACTTTTGAAAGGCCTCGCGATCGCGAGTGCTTCCACCATTCTGTCATCCTGTGCAAAGAAGCTGGTCAAGAGTAGTGTACCGGCTCCTATGTGCCTGCCCCGGGTCAATGTTTCGGCCGATCGGATCACAAGATCGGTCTGTGGACTGCGTCCCTACCGCCGCTCCGGCTTCGTTGTCCGCTCGGAGAAGATCGGCGAAGCTCTGGTAATTCATAACTACGGGCACGGCGGCGCCGGAATCACGTTGTCGTGGGGAACAGCAAGACTCGCTGTCGATCTGGGCGCGCCAGGACATAGCGGGCCGGTTGCGGTACTCGGATCTGGCGTCGTGGGGCTGTCCACCGCCCGCCTGCTGCAAGATTCCGGATTCCAAGTCACCATTTATGCGAAAGATCTGCCTCCGAATACCACCTCCGACGTCGCAGGCGGATTCTGGTATCCGGTCACACTTTTCCAGGAGCAGTTCCGCACGCCTGCTTTCAACGACCAGTTCCCGAAAGCATGCAAGTTCGCGTTCACGCGTTACCAGACGATGGTTGGCTCTCGTTACGGCGTGCGCTGGACGCGCAATTTCCAGCTTGCGCATTCCGCGTTCCGGGATACCGGCGATTTCAGCCGCCAGGGAGTCGTCGGCAGCCTGACTCCGGAGTTGCGGGACCTCGGGCCGGGACAGCATCCCTTCTCAGACTACGAATTCGTCCGGCAGTTCGACACGATGCTCATCGAGCCTCCCATCTACTTGACTGCGCTGATGCAGGATTTTCTTATCGCTGGAGGCAAGGTTCAGGTACGCGAGTTTCACGAAACTGCAGAGATCAGCCGGTTACCGGAGAGGTTGGTCTTCAACTGCACAGGATTGGGCGCGAAGGCGTTGTTTAACGACGAGGAACTGACTCCGGTAAAAGGGCAGCTAACTTTTCTGTTGCCCCAGCCGGAGATCGAGTACTCGGCCGTTCCCGGAAACCTATATATGTTTTCGCGGCGTGACGGAATTGCGCTGGGCGGTACGCATGACGAAGGGAGCTGGTCACTGGACGTGGACAACCAAGTGCGGGACCAGATCATTGCTAAGCACAAAGAGTTCTTTGACAGCATGCGGGCATGTTGAGCAAATCTTTGAATGGCGTTCCTGTTCGCTGGAACCCGAGCTCCACCGTCCTACTGAGCTTCGATTGGATGGGGTGGTTCTTCGTATCTCAACATGCCTTACTGTAGCGGCTGTGGCTGTCAGTGTGTTTCTGACCTATGGAACTGGGGTCGGCCTGCGCTCAGGTTGTTCCGCCTTTGCCAGAGGTAAAGCAAATGTCTTCGAGGCTGCGTTGCCTCCCGATCACCTCGGGCACTCGGCGGCATGAACGTGGATGTACGACATTTTGCAACGTATGCAAAACGAGCGGCCCTTCAGTCACAATGACGAACATAAACCGGATCGTGCGCCACGCTGCATAGGCCCGAAGCACGACGGCAAATACCGTGACGTGCACTGTGAGGAGCCCCACCAGTACGAGCCAAAATTTAAGTACGGCTATCGGTACTCACCACTCACGCGGACTGCGTGAAGACAAGATGAGGTCGATCCGTGTACCAGTCCCCGTACCACCCATTGAATGCGACGATCCCCCATTCGACGGGAGTATTTTTTTGAATGGCAACAACGTTCAGTACCACACTCTGACCATCAACGGCACGGTCTATCCGGTGAACCTCAATTATCCTTTCCAGCAATCGTGGACGCTGGAAGAGATTGATACCGCCTTCCAGATGGACCTCGACGCGGTCGGAGATACGTAGCACGTCTGCCTGGATTAGGTGAATCTGATGGCGTACTGATTCTTAGGAAGATGTGCCGGTCTCACAATCTCTCCGTTGACGATTCCTCATTCTGCCCCTAAGATGTATTGCCCGACGCTCGATCGTGCGGCACCATCGTTCGTGCTGCACAACAAGGAATGACTGCATGAGGACCTGGATGCCCGATAATCAGCCGCCCAAACCCAGCCTTCTCCGCGCCGTTATGACTGACGTTCACTTCTGGATTCCGCTCTGCGTGTTGCTGGGCGGTTTCGTCCTTCTGGACCGCCTCCGTTGACGCCTCTCGTTAGCACCCCGCGGGCCGTTGCGACCTCGACTTCAGACACCTCCACATCTGTGCATCGACTGCGAAGTTTGCAGACGATGGGGATTCTCTGCGGATTCGCCGCCGGAGCCTGGCTCGGCGGCGCTGAGGCTCCCATCAAGCTCGTCAATCCGAATGTTTCTCCGATCACCGTTTCTCTAATCATGGTCTGTGGGGTTTTCCTCGCCCGCTGGAGCGTCCCAGCCTTTGTGCGCGGCACATCGCACGTGCGGAGCGACGTGCGTCAGGCTCCACATCTGGTCATCTGGGCGATCCTCGCCGGATGCATGTGGGCTGTCGCCAACACGCTGACCATTTACGCCATCCGGGATGTCGGCCTCAGCATCGCCTTCCCTCTATGGAACACAAACAGTTTGCTCGGCATTTTCTGGGGATTTCTGCTCTTCAATGAGTTGCACTACGCTGGATGGAAGCGCTGGCTGGGCGTGCTCGGCGGCGCAATCTCGATGTTCGCAGGCGCTACGCTGTTAGCGCTTTCGTCGTCGCACCAGGCAGCGCCAGGCAAAGCCGCATTTGGCGTGCTGGCGGCTTTGGGCGCCGGAGTTCTTTGGGGAACGATGTACATTCCCTACCGGAAAGCCTATCTGACCGGAATGAATCCTCTATCGTTCATAACATTTTTCACGATCGGCGAATTGGTGACGATGACTCTATTAGCCGTCGGCTATCGCGGCGCCATCCCGCTCTGGCGCGAAGTCGTGAGTGCTCGCGATGTACTGTTCTGGCTAATGCTGGGCGGCTTCGTCTGGGTCATCGGAGACCTATTCCAGCAATATGCAACAAAGTATGTCGGCATCAGCCGCGGCATTCCGCTTTCGAACACGAATCAACTTTGGGGACTACTCTGGGGCGTTCTGGTATTCCATGAATTGCAGGGTAGCACTCGCGCTGTTTACGCACACGTCGCCGGCGGATCACTTCTGATGGCGCTCGGAGCTGTGGCAATCGCGCTCTCATCCGCTACCGAACGCGAGCACGCGTCGTCTCAGGAGGCAGCGGAGCGCGAACGCCAGCGCTATAACGTCGAAGGCGAGTTCGTCCGCGCAGGACTGGAAGGCCGCGCCTATGCAAACACACCCGCTCGAAGAACGCTCGTCGACTGGCTGCTCATCGTTGGCACCACGGCGTTTTTCGCGATCCTTGCCGCCATGGCAAGATTGCCTCACCTCCGTATCAGTCTCACTTGGACAGCCGTGCTTGGAGCCGCAATGCTGACACTACTCACGACCTGCGGCATTATCCTTTGGCGTACCACCGACTTCCGCTGAACGTCGCAGGTTGGGTCGCTTACAGCTGAGCAATCGCACCAGCCGTTTCAGGTTCTGCACGGTTGGCGAAATCGCCATATCGCTCTTTGAACCTGGAGCCAAGGTAATAGCAATGCTCTATGCGGCATCGCGTTCCAGGAAGCAAAGCGAGGGCTGCAGTTCGAGTCTGTCTGCGGCCGGCTTCACATTGATGCGGAATGACGCTCGGTCGCGTGCGAGCTTCGGGCCAATCACACTGGTCAACCTCTCAACGGTGGTGGTTAAGTCTCTGGCGTGAATCTGCTGTAATTCAACCGCAATTGTGATATCGAACAACCCACTATCGCCTTCGTGAGAGTGTTGTGCCCTATGCGCGACCAAACTACCCCCGAGCATCCGAGCGAGGCTCACGAGCGAACGGCTCTTGCACGCAGGGCATTCGTCACCTCGACTGCTACTGATGACCTCGCAATCCAAGCAGAAGACCGCATTCCAGAGAGAGAGAACTCCTGCGTCCGGACGATTCCTTGTTTCGGCGAACATATACACCAGCCTCTGTCGCTGAGATGAGGGGGCTACATTCAACCAGGATACAGCGTCATTCTCAATTTGTAAGCTGTCAAAGTTTCCAGTGTCGGAAACGCTTGCGAGCATTAGCCATAGCTGCATATAGCTCAGGTGGAGGCGTGACAATAGCGGCCTCCCTCCCTCCTTCAGCGGAGTTAGGGCTAGCGCTTCGTTGACTGTGCTACAAATGACTGGTGTCCGGTGCTTTCCGGTCTGTAACTGTTGTGGAAGAGAACTGGGAGAACCTTTAGGGACGTTCAGGTCAATATGTAAGTGGTTGTGAAATAATGGAGTTGTCAAGGATGGGCGGTTAGCTCAGCTGGTTAGAGCGCCGCCTTACAAGCGGGACCAAATTTCATCTAAGTCGCTGCTTCGGTTGCGGTTCCTGAGTTCCAGCCATCCTTGGCCTGCTCCAAAGTTGATCCAAAACTACAAACTACGTCTGATACGCGTGCGCGGAATGCGACGAACCAGACCGCACTGGTTTGAGAGACCATTCGCACTCAACGCCGTAATGTTGCCCTGGTTACGGATCTCTTTGTAGTTCATTCGCTGCTCCCCTCCACCGAATCCAGAAGTGCATGCAAACCCATTTGAAAGCGGTCCGGCATTGCCGGCGGGCGTCCTTTGCCAAAGGCCTCCTTGAGCCGGGGAAAAGCCCCTGTCGCGAGTTGCGCTTTGGCGAAGTTCAGATCAACTTTCGGGTCACTGGCAGCTTCGCGAAGGGCGTATCCGAAGACGAAGTCGTCGATCATTGCAAGCATCACAAGCTTTTCTCTCGTGGTCATGGTTGTCGCGGCGAGCGCCTGCAGGCATTGTTCCATGTGGCGCATCGCGTTGACGCCAGGGGGAGCCGACAACATGGAGGAGAGCGCCCAGGGATGCCGCAAGAAGACATCCCGTGTTCGGGTTGCGATCATAGTCAGTGCCTCGCTCCAGCTCCAGGGCAGGGACGGCGCCAGCACCTCACCCATGAGCGCGTCGTCCATTGCGGCAATCAGGTCGGCCTTGGTCTTGACGTAGTAGTAGAGGCTCATCGTACCGACACCCATTTCTTGAGCAATCCGCCGCATGGAAACTGAGGAGAAGCCCTCAGCGTCGGCAATTGCAAGGGCGGCGGCGGCGATCTTCTCACGACTTAGTGGCGAGGACCTTGACATTAGTACACTGTACCATTAATCTATTCGTACAATGTACGATACGCAGGTAATCATTGTCGGCGCTGGACCGACCGGCTTAACCCTGGGGATCGAACTCGCGAGGCGCGGCATCGCTTTTCGTTTGATTGACGCGGTGCAAGGTCCACTACCTGGCTCGAGGGGAAAGGGAATTCAACCGCGCACGCTGGAAATCTTCGAAGATCTCGGCGTCATTGGAGCAGTCCTCGAAGCGGGAACGCCGTATCCGAACTTCCGGGTGCATCTTGGGCCTCTTTCGCTGCGCCTTGGACCTTTGGGCGGACTAAAGCAAGCCACAGAGCGCGTGCCTTATCCGAACCTCTGGCTGATTCCGCAGTATCGCACGGAGGAGATCCTGCGACAGCGTCTTGCCCAGCTAGACGGGCAGGTTGAATTTGGTACGGCATTCGAGCGGGTGTCGGCAGGCGAACGCAGCGTACAAGTCCATCTCTCCACCGGAGAGTTGCTGACCGCAGAATACCTGATTGGCTGCGATGGCGGGCGCAGCGCGGTTAGGAAGGCGCTCGGATTGGCCCTGCGCGGTGAGACTCTCGACAGCGAGGCCGCGTTCGTTGCCGATGTCAAGATCGAGGGACTTGACCACACAGATTGGCGTGTATGGCCCTTCGCAAAAGGAGGTTCTATCGGTCTATGTCCGCTGCCGGAGCCTTCGCTTTTTCAGATGATGTCCCGCAGAAGCCCCGCGGAAGGCATCGAGGTGGCAATCCAAAGAGTTTCGAGGTGCCATGTCACGCAGATCGTTTGGAGTTCGATGTACCGGCCTGCGGTCCGTATGGTCGAGCGCCTGAGAGTCGGCCGCGTCTTCCTTGCGGGCGATGCAGCGCATCTACACCCGCCTACCGGCGGCCAAGGATTGAACACCGGAGTTCAGGACGCCTACAACCTGGGGTGGAAGCTCGCGCACGTTCTTCGCGGAGGTCCTGAGCCACTGCTCGAAACTTACGAGAGTGAACGCCTTCCGGTTGCAGCTGCGGTGCTGGGACTAAGCAAGCAGATCTATCGCAGGCGCTCGCTCAAACGCGGAGAAGCGACGAATCAACTCAGACTCCATTACCGGGCTAGTGCATTGTCGTCGGGTAAACCATTGGGACGGCTGCACGCCGGAGACCGGATGCCCGACTTACGACTTACCGACGGCACGAGGCTTTTCGAGCAGATGCGCGGCACTCACGCCACAGAATTCATTACGAGAGACGGGACACAAATCCTGATCCGTCCTGACGGCTATATCGCCTCAATCGGGATGCCATCCGTTGCGGCATTCGCAGGCGAACCTACACATCGTGTTGATGGCTCTGGAACCGATTTCGAGCCCTCGTAGGCGGGGGCAGTCAACCCCTTGCGTGGGCTTAGATCCACGGCGGACGCACAGGAGGATTTCATGAAAGCGGGAATCATCACAGCAGCCGGCAAGGCGCCCGTCTATGGCGACTTCAACGAACCCGTTGCTGGCGAAAGACAGGAACTCGTCACCGTTAGCGCCTACGCCCTGGCCTGTGCGAACCGGGAGATGAAGCGAGATTTTTTCGGCATGAATGGGGTGCGTGGGTTTGTTGGTCCTATCGTCAGCGACAAACGGGCCGGCGCGCTTGGCCCCATGGCACTACCACCGATTGAATCACAGGGTTAAAAAGCGCTTGGAAGTCAGCCAACTCGATCGGCAGGACACGACCTGCGAAGACGGCGCGCCTTTTCTCGCCATCGACCCACGCTAGGTACTCAACCATTTTCTGTCCGGCCATCACATAATCAGCGACTCCGCTGGGGGCGGGATGGCCGTTGATCGCGGTGCGCTGCACACTCTCGGGCCGGTAGGTGTAGGTGTAGCTCTGGAAATTATTGCGCTGCATGGCCATAAGGTCGAGACGATCATTCATCAACGCTTCGAGATCGGCTTTCCCCGCGTTTCGGCGCTTCATCCAGACGGTGCCGACTACAGCCGAAGCGGAATCTTTCAATTTGAGAACTTGGGCGTCAGGGGTAGATGACGGTGCCTGACTGGCGATAACCTAGTTGGGCGGTATCGTGAGTTCGGTGCCCGTAAGGTTGTTGTAACAGATGCCGTTCTCCAATGCGCCAAAGCTTGGCCTTTGCCATAACCCTGAGCGTGGATGGGAATGGAGGCGCCGATCAGGGAAAGAAGAACCGAGAATATGCGCAATGATTGGCCATAGATTCACTCGTGCCTTTCGCGATGGAGACGCTGGGAGGGGTGCTCAACCAGAGCGGTTGCCGATCTCCTCGCGGGAGACGACTGCCCGTCTTTCTCGATGAGAGGAATCAGCGACTCCCTGGCAATGCCTTCCAGCTTGACCGCGCGGTCTTTGCGCCGCAGCTCGAAGCGGGAGCGGTCGCGTTCGAATTCGCCGAAGGGGTATAAATTTGCAGTCATGAAATGGGAAGGATCCCCATTTTCTTTACCAGAGCTTTGTAACGGGGATCGTCGTGGACAAAGTTGAAGAGCGGTTCATTTTGCAGGAATGCCATCCCTGGAGAGCGGTCGCGGAACGAGTCTTCCAGAGATTTCAGCGTCCGTTCTTTGTCGTTGAGAAACGCATACTGATAGGCGAAGTCGATTGGGGAATTGTACATCTTGCGAGAACGGGCCTCTAGAAATTCAAGCCGCTTCTGACTAACCGCTTTGTAGCCGCCGCGTTCGTAGGCCTGATGAATTTCGGCAGCCTTTTCCGGACTTTCGGTCAAAGCAATTTCTTTTTCAATTTGTTGTGCGAAGTCCGGCCACATGCCTTTGAGCCAGTACGCTTCCGCCAACGCATAATGCGAAAAGAAGTCGTTCGGTTGTACCTGCGTCCGCACCCGGAGTTCGGCGATGGCATTGTCGATCTGGCCAAGGTTCAGATAGGCGAAACCGAGTGCCCAGGGAAAAACAAATGGATTGAGTTCGACAAAACGCTTCTCCTCCTGGATCGCTTCGTCGGTGCGGTGCAGCGTAATGAGTGCGTGGGCGCGTAAGAAATGCGACTGCGGGGAATTGAGCGCAAGAGCCCGGTCGGCCTCGGCGAGGGCGCGTTGCGGGTCCCAGGCGAAGAAGAAATACCAGGCGGAGAGCGAGTTATGCGCCTCGGCGGAAGAATCATCGAGTTGTACGGCCTTCCGCGCGGCGCTCTCCATTTTGGTCATCGCATCGGAACCCGCGCCCAAGCCATAGATGGCGCGGAGGCCATAGGCATCGGCGAGCCCGCTCCAGGCTGCCGCGTAATCCGGTTGCAGTTGAATCGCCTTCTCGAAGGCTTGCTGGCTTTGTTCTATGTCAACTGCGAACCAATAGTAGCGGCCGCGCAGATAAGCGTCGTAGGCTTCCGGGTTGATGTAGCGAGGCGTCGGCTTGGGCGAGGTCGCAGCGTTCACTTCTTTGGCAACGATTTGAGAAAGCTCTTCCGGAAGTGAGTAGGCCTGATCGAGATGGCGGTCGTAGCTTTCGGCCCAGACATGGGAATCGGTGGGCGCGTAGATCAACTGGACCGTCATGTGCACCCGATTAGGGGCGCGCTCGATGGAGCCTTCGAGAATGCCGTCGACGCCGAGTTCGCGGGCGATATCCCGAACGGGGCGTTGCACGCCTTTGTATTGTGTCGCCGAGGTGCGGGAAACCACGCGGAGGCTGTGGTTCTTTGCCAGTGCGGTGATGAGTTCGTCGGTCATGCCGTCGGCGAAGTAGTCTTGACCTGGATCGCCCGAGAGATTAGCGAGCGGGAGCACGGCGATCGAGTGGATCAGCGTCGCTTGACGGCTGCGCAAAATAAGATCGCGCAGAACGAAGATAATAGCGACGACGCAGACGGCGATGAACATGATAAGTTTGGCTCGGTTGCTTTGAACCGCTGGCATGACTGCCGCATCCGGTCCGCGGTCCGGTACGTTTGAGCCTGCTGGGCGAGGCTCTCGGTCCGCTATCGCCGTCGGAGTTTCCGACGGGGCGGCGGACCGCTGGTTGCCGTTGTCTCGGGCCACGAAGCGGTAGCCTTTGCCGCTGACGGTCAGGATGAAGCGCGGTTGGTCGGGGTCGTCTCTCAGGGCCTGGCGGATTTTGCGTATTGCCGTATTGATGCCATGTTCGGTGTCGACGAAGACATCCTTGCCCCAGAGACGGTCGACGATTTCCTGGCGGGTGACGACGCGGCCTTGCCGTTCCAGAAGAAGGATCAGCAGCTCCATGGGGATGCGCTCGAGGGAAATGCGCTCGCTTTTCTGGGCGCGTCCCTGGCGGCGCAACTCGAAGCTGGCGCAATCGAGCTGAAACTCAGCGAATCTGTACTGCGACTCAGACATACCGCCCCAAACCCGAGGCACAAGACTATAGCACTGCCGGGGCCGCATGGGTAAGGGCTTTTGGCGTCAATTGGTTAGGGCCTCAGGTTTCTTCCCCCAATCTTCACCTTGCCGTCCTTGTGGTATTTGGGCATCCGCGACAGGATGCGGCCCGGAGTTCAATGAAGTTCTCTACCTGCGAACTCTCGAACAAAATTTCAAGGAGATGATTTATGAAAACAAGTTCCAAGATGTTCCGTGCGGGTCTCCGCTTCGTTCTGATGGGAGCCTTCTTGCCTCAGGAGTGACATAGCGCTGGGGCCGAGCCGGAGCGGACGCCACCTTCGCTTCGCTGGCGATGACTTGGGAGATTTCCTGGGGAAGGGACAGCGCGCCACTCAAATCGCGGTCATAGCCCTCGGCCCAGATATGCGTATCTGTAGGCGCATAGATCAGTTGCAGATTTACATGTACGTGGTTTCCGGAACGATTCACCGAACCTTCCAGAATTCCGTCGACTCCAAGCGCCTGCGCGATCTCCCGCAGCGGCCGGCTGACGCCTTTGTACTGCATGGCGGAAGTCCGTGAAACTACCCGCAGAGAACGGTTTTCCGCAAGCGCGGTGATCAGTTCGTCAGTCATGCCATCGGCGTAGTAATCCTGGGTGGGATCGCCAGAAAGATTTGCCAGCGGCAGCACGGCGATGGAGTGAATTGGGCCAACGCTGTTTTTCGCAAAAACCCGGTCGCGCAGCCCAGCGACATTAAGCGCCAAAGTCGCTCCTGCCACCACGAGCAAAGCAACCGCCGCCCAGGGCCACTTCCGTGATGCCAACCCTCCATTGGTCCTGACCGGGCCAACTTCCATGCTCGCTGGCGTTAAGACTCATTCGCGGGAACCGAGATTTTCGCGGACGCCGCAGTTCCATTCGCGTTCATGCTCACCGCGTCAGATACAAACCTGTAGCCTTTGCCCGAAACCGTCTGTATGAACCGGGGCCGCTCTACGTCCTCCCGCAGCGCCGTCCGAATCTTGCAAATCGCCGTATTGATGCCGTGCTCGGTATCAAGGAAAACATCTTTGCCCCACAGTCGTTCGATAATCTCCTGACGGCTCACCACCTGCCCATTTTCTTCCAGCAGCAGGATGAGCAATTCCATGGGAATGTGTTCGAGCTTCAGCCGGCGATCATCGCATCGCAATTCAAAACGGGAGCTATCCAGTTCAAAATCGCCGAACTTGTAGGTGGGCGAGGGCACGACACTCCGACAATTTGGCCGAAAATTATACCATTGATCGGCAAGCGAAGGGATAAACGACCTAAAATCAGCAGCTTGCAGGTTCACCTTTCTTCACCTCAATTCATTCGCCACGTCATTGCGTCGTCGCGCCGTTTAGGTCAGGATTCGCTCCGCAGCCGCAAGCCTTTAGCGCGGCTCGATTGTTCAAAAAGGAGATCACATGAAACCAGCACTTAGCAAATTCACTCTGGCCCTGGGAATCATTCTGATGGGAGCGCTTCTCAGCGGCAGCGCCTTCGCAGGTTGCGGAGATCAGGGCAAATCAAAACACGGCGCCTCTTTGTTGCCGCAATCGTGGAATGGTCAACTTGGTTCCTTCTTGCCCATTTCCACCAGCTCCTCGGACGATCCGATCGTCGGAATGTGGCACGTCACCTTCACAGCAGAAGGCAACGAAGCAGGGCCACCGGACAATACTCCGATAGACAACTCCCTGGTCGTGTGGCATAGCGACCACACGGAAATCATGGCGTCCTCACGGCCAGCACAGGACGGGGATATCTGCCTGGGTGTTTGGGAGAGGACAGGGAGATCCAAATACAAGCTCAATCATTTACCTTGGCTAGGAGGTAGCGATACCACCAACGCCCCGAGCGGCATCGGGAACCCGCAAGGTCCAACTCGCCTCTTTGAAGAGGTCAGCTTGAGTCCGGACGGGAAGCACTATTGCGGCAGGTTTACGCTCGATGCTTACGATACCGCAGGAAACCTGACTGCCCACATTGTCGGTGTAGTCAGTGCAACACGCGTCACCCTGAATACGACGGTGCAGGATTTGCTCTGAGGGAAAGCTGACTCAGAGTTTGATAGGGCGGCGGGAATGGAGTGCCTGCCGCTCTGTCGTTTTTTGCGCGACATCGGCCGAGTGTTTCACTCTGTGTGCCTCTGCAAAGCTCCCAACGGAATACGGAGAGTTCCTCCTCCACGCATTCGAGCATAAGATCGACAAGCAAACCACCTTGCTCTTGTGTGCGGCGACATCGGAGACGGCCAGGACGGGCTTGCGCGCGTACACTCGCAGTGCCTTACTGGAGATGTGCTTCGTTCGGTCCGTTGCGACTGCGGCGCACAGCTCGATAAAGCCTTGTGCCGGATCGCACCGAAGGACGCGGCGTGCTGCTTTACCTGAGCCAGGAAGGCCGCGGAATCGGCCTGGCCAATAAGATTCGCGCCCACAGTTTGCACGACGAAGGCTTTGACACCGTGGAGGCCAACGAACACCTTGGCTTCAAACCGGATCAACGAGGCTACGACATCGGCGTGCAGATCCTGCGCGAACTTGGTGTGCGCTCGATGCGGCTTCTTAGCAACAATCCGCGCAAGTTAGTCGCCATTGAAGGTTACGGGCTATCAGTCACGGAATGGCCGCCCCTCGAAATCCCTCCTTCATCTTCGACCCTGCAGGATCTGACCGCGAGGTGAAACAAGCTCGGGCATGTCTTGCACGGCCTGTAACTGACAGTCTTAAACAACATTGTCCGGATTACAATCAACCCCGGTATTGAAGGCGCCTATGTGAGGGCTACGGGATCGGATGCAGGCTGTGGCAACAAGTGGCAAATGGCGAATTGCTAGGGACAAATGCCATTGCGCAAACCATCATCGAATTCACCGAATGACGAGTGGCATCGCGCTGCTCATGGTAGCTTGTCTCGTGGTCTGGTGCTGGCGAGTAACATCGAAACGCGACTGGGCCCGCTATTCCGCGGTGCTCGCCGCCGCATTTCTGGCGAATGAAGCACTGTTGGGAGGCGCGCTTGTCCTTTTGGATTATGTGGGAAAGGACAAATCTGTCGGCCGGATTCTTTTTCTCAGCCTGCATTTTGGCAATACACTTCTGCTGCTCGCGGCTCTGTCGCTGACTGCGGCTTGGCTCTCGAATGGCGGTGGTGGTTTCGCATTGGCACGAAGCCGGCGTCAGGTAATTACTATTGGAGCTAGCTTATTTGCAGCGATGGTCATCGGAATAACTGGTGCCCTGTCCGCTCTCGGCGACACTCTCTTACCTGCAACCTCGCTGCGCGCCGCAGTATCGCAATACTTCAGTCGTGGGACACCTGCGCTCCTGCGGTTTCGATTGCTCCATCCGCCCGTAGCAGTAATCACGGCATGTTATGTTCTGCGGATTATCTTAAGAGCTCGACCTGCGACGCCGTATTTCGCAACCGGCTATTGCTCATCATCGCTATACTTGCGCAGCTCGGCATTGGCATGATGAATGTAGTACTTCTCGCCCCCGTTTTTCTTCAAATCCTGCATCTATTCGTAGCCGACGTGATATGGATATTGCTTGTGCTTGCGTCGCCGACCTCGAGCGTGCAAATGCCCTCACTGGCTTTATAGTGGCAAAAGACAATTCGCCTGTCAGAGCGAGCTATGAACCCCCGGGGATGTGGTTGTGAAATAATGGAGTTGCCAAGGATAGGCGATTAGCTCAGCTGGTTAGAGCGCCTGCCTTACAAGCGGGCCCAAATTTCATCTAAGTCGTTCCTTCGGTTGCGGTTACTGAGTTCCAGCCATCCTTGGACTGCTCCAAAGTTGATCCAGAACTAACTACGTCTGATACACGTGCGCGCGGGATGCGACAAAAAGGGGCATCCCTATCGACTATCGGTCGAAGCGTCATCGAGCGGCAAGACGTAGAGATGCTGTACTTCCGTTTTGGGGTACTCTCGGGTCGTCAAATTGGCGCCCAGCTTTTCGAATTCGCGAGCTCTTCTGTGAGTGTAGAAAATACCTCGGGAAACATGCCAATCCATGGGGCCGTTCATGAGTTCATGCCAGGTTTGCTGAGGATCTGACTGGAACTAAGCTAGAGAGTTTCCCATAAGCCGGTTTTCTGGCCAACCTAACCCACAAGATTGCGTCTCAAGAACTGCTTGTAACTGACGACTAGCTGTATTAAGCCCCCTCGTTCGCGCATCGACCCACTATGCGACCGATAACTCTGGCCTTGCAATTTGCGGAAATATGCAACACAATGTAGCTCTTCCCCATTGCCACTCTTGGTGCGCCTGCCGCAATTTACATGGAAAAGATAGTTATTAGCCCCGCCGAAGTGGCGGAAACTCAGTCTCCCGCGGAGCAGCCTGCTCGACTGCAGCCGAAACTGGCGCCCGCCATCCCGCGATGGGCGAAATGGATTCTGGCTCCGCTCGTGCTGATCCTGCCATTGCTCTGCCTGGTCGCCATCGTGTTGCGTGTAGCAATGCGCGGGCTGCCGCCGCGCACACGGCATGAGTGGACGTCCTTGCTGGCCACTCTACTCATCGTGAGCGGAATCGTGACTTCGGTTGCGACGGTGCTGGTATTCTCCTTTGCTCCACTGCCGCCGGTGGCGGGGGTGGGATTGAGTGAACTGGACTGCCAACCTATCAGATTTCAGGAATTGCGATTGATCGCGATGATATTCGCGCCCACGGACGGGATGAAAGGCTCGGCGTCGATTCCTACTACAAAGGTGTTGATTTCTACTACCGATTCCTGAAAGCGGTGACAGCAGAATAAAAAGCATGCTCAGTCATCCTGAAGCGAGTCAAAAAGGAGATTCCCAATTACACTATCCAGAATGACTTGCACCAATCTTGTTATTGCACTCGTGCTATTCGCTCTTCCTGCGTTCGCCCAGCATGACGAATCTGTAAAGCCGCCGACCGATGCCAGCGCAACTAAGGGGGCGGCAAAATCTGCGGAGCCGAAATCCGCCGAACCCATGACGAATCCGCTGCCCGCGGACAAGTCTGCGCCGCAGGCGGTCACCGTGAACGGCAAGACGCTTCACTACACCGCGACGGTCGGCACAATCACGCTGAAAGGCAAGGACGACAAGCCCACCGGCGTGGTGATGTACACGGCATACACGCTGGACGAACCAAAAGGCAAGAACAGCGACAGCGGTTCGCACCGGCCTGTCACGTTCGCGCTCAATGGTGGACCGGGAGCCTCGTCCGTCTATCTGAACCTGGGAGCGATCGGGCCGAAGCATCTTGCGTTTGGAAATGAGGGTGACTCGCCGTCGGACCCGGCGACGCTGACGGACAACCCCGGCACATGGCTCGACTTTACGGACATGGTCTTTATCGACCCGATCGGCACGGGATTTTCGCGTTCTCTGGTGGACGAGGCGGAGACGAAGAAGCTTTTCTATGAACCCAAACCGGACATCGAGTATCTCTCGCTCGTGATCTACAAGTGGCTGGTGCAGAACGATCGCTTGCTGGACAAAAAATACTTGATAGGGGAGAGCTATGGCGGGTATCGCGGGCCACTGATGACGCACTATCTGCAATCAACGCTGGGCGTTGCTATGAACGGCCTGGTGCTGGTCAGTCCATATCTGAACCCGGAGAAAGGCGATGGGGAGCTATCGCCGATTCCCTGGATGATCGACCTGCCATCGATTACGGCCGCACATCTGGAGTCCGAAGGCAAGCTGACTGACGCGGCCATGCAGCAGGTGATCGCGTACACGCGCGGAGCCTACGCCGAGGCGCTGCTGAAAGGTCGCAGCGACCCGGCTGCTACCGACGCCATGATTGCGCGTGTAACCGAAATGACGGGGCTTGATCCGAAGTTCGTGAAGTTTGCCGGTGGCCGACTGGACATTGGAGCCTATCTCCGCGAAGTGCACCGCACGCAAGGATTAATCGGCAGTGTGTACGACTCGAACGTGACCGCGCCCGATCCGTTCCCCTACGCGCCGACGCAACAGGCGGGCGATCCGATTCTAGAGAGCGTCGTCGCGCCTACAACCACGGCCATGGTGGACTTCATCACGCGAACGGTTGAATGGAAAACCGATGCGCGCTATGAGGCCCTGTCGTATGACGTCAACCGGCAATGGGATCGCAACGACGACCTGCGTAAGGGTGCGGTGAGAGACCTGCGCGAGTCGGTTGCTGCCGATCCCAAGTTAGGCGTGCTGATCGTACATGGATGGAACGACCTCTCGTGCCCGTTCATGGGATCAGTACTCAGCGTAGACCAGATGCCGATCATGGGCGATGCGAGCCGCGTACAGGTCCACGAGTTTCCCGGCGGCCACATGTTTTATACGCGTACTGTGAATCAGGGCTCGCTGCATAAGTTGGCGGAGACCATGGTGGAGACGCATTAGGAGGCTTACTCCCGGCTGCACTACAACACGATGTACTTGCCGCAGATCATGGAGAGGATTGAGAAGACGGTTCCGGCCGGCGCCGACATGAGCTGGAAGTATTAAAACTGGTCGTCAGTAGGCCGTCAATGGAACGAATGGCTATGCTTGAATATGCCAGTCGCAACCGACCAGTTCTTGATATGCGGGCAAAAAACGTTTTCTTTGTTGCCCTGCATGAAGGCACACAGGCCTGCTTTCCGAGGTCGTACGGCGGAGAATGACCGAGTGTAGCGACTCATCACGCGAAAGTCATTGTACGAAATATTTTAGCAACACGAGACCTGTCCCCAGGGTACCTTGCGTACTGGGACCCCATGTCCGGTAGCGCGTTAATCACGCCCCTACCGAAGGTACGGGAGTTGCGCTTAAGGGATGGGATGGCGTAGATTCCCTGGAGTGCTGTAGAGAGCTTTGACTGTGGGCCGACACAGTCGCACTACGTCTCTGTTTGGATTGGCAAACGCCATAAGTCGTGCAATTACTCGCGATTTTCGCATATCGCCGGCCTGCCATGAAGAAATTGATTACCGCGACGTTGCTCATTGCTACTGCGGCGGTGGCGCAGCAAACCCACAATCAATACGAGCCGCCGAACGCACCGGGTGCCGGCCAAAGACTGCTCGCGCAATTTGCGGGCGACTGGGATGTCGTCAAGACGTTCTTCCCGATGAACGGAAAGCCGATCGTCACGAAGGGCACGTGTAAGCAGTACATGATCCAGGACAGCAAGTTCCTGCAGTCGGATTTCACCTTCTTGAATGCTGACGGAACGAAGAGCACCGGCACCGGAATCTCCGGCTTCGATTCCAAAACGAATCGCTTCACCACAGTGTGGTACGACTCGCGGCAGACAACGATGTCGATTCGCCAGAGCGATGGCACGTTCGACGGCAAGAACATCGTCCTGTGGGACACACCTCTCGATACCGAACATCTCGGACGCAAGACCGTTGCACGCGCGCATCTTGAGGAAGATGGCCGCGTTCTGCTGCATCGCCATTTCATGATCGATGACAAAGGGGAGGAGCGGATGATCATCGAGTTGCGGATGACGCGGAAGTAGTTTCCCTCAGAGTATTTCGCCGTAGAAAAAACATCACGTCAGAATCAAAATATCTGTGTCGCGCATACCAAGTCCCGGTAAGTCGGCAGACCTTTCCCAATCGATCACGTCATTTGAGCTTGAACACAACCCTCTTTTTCATGTTTCTTAAATGCGGAGCAGGTATAGTCCTATGCGAGGGAGTTACGTGAAAATCTCACGAATCGCTTTGTTCTTTGGTCTGGTGACAGGACTTTCGGTTTTCGGAACAGCACAACAAGAGGCCGTACTAGTGGGAGCAGGTGACATCGCAAGTTGTGACGATTTGGCAGGGGCACAGGCTACTGCGAAGCTCATCGACAACATTCCCGGTACAGTGTTCGCTGCCGGAGACTTGGCGTATCCAGACGGCTCCGATGAGCAGTTTGCGAAATGCTACGGGCCGACTTGGGGCGATTCAAAGATCGCACACGCCCTGCTCCCGGAAACCACGAGTACCACAGTGACGGTGCATCCGGGTACGTGCGCTACTTTGGAGCCGCTGCGGGCGATCCAAAGAAGGGCTACTACAGCTACGATCTAGCCGCCTGGCACTTTGTTGTTCTGAATAGCGAATGTGCCGACCTGGGCGGGTGTGGGGCCGGATCAGTTCAGGAGCAATGGTTACGGCAAGACCTGAAGGATCATCCTGCAAAGTGTACGTTGGCCTATTGGCACAAGCCCCTGTTCAGTTCGGGAGCAAAACATGGCAACGACCCCGAAATCAAGTCGCTGTGGGACGTACTGTACGCAGCAAATGTCGAAGTAGTGTTAAGCGGGCACGATCACGATTATGAACGTTTTGCACCGCAAGACCCATCGGGAAAACTTGCCCCTCAGAGAGGCATACGGGAATTCGTCGTCGGTACGGGAGGTAAGAATTCACACCGGACGTTTGCAAGCACCCAGCCCAACAGTGAGGTGCATCAGGGGGATACTTTTGGAGTCCTGAAGTTGACGCTTCGCCACACGAGCTACGATTGGGAATTTGTCCCGGAGGCTGGGAAGACCTTCAAAGACTCAGGACACGGAACATGCCACTAGTCGCAACGTCGCCTTGGCGGCCTCACTCCCCATGACGAGGTTCCGGGGTAACTCGACCAAACACGAGGACGTTCACCGATTCGAGGCGCGAGTGCAAGGTGAGAGGTCGATCCGTGTGGAAATACTTCTTATAGGCTGCAATCCAATCGGTCGCGATGTCGCGCTGCGCCGTAGATAAATCTAGCTCACCACCACACACCATTTCGTGGAGGCGTTCTTCCAAGTCGTCCTTAACATGCGCATTCCACGTCCGGGATGTGTAGGGCTCCGGCCATAGATTGCGGATGTCTTCGACACCACCCAATCCCGGGGCAATCAGGTAGTCGACTTCGTAGTCGCTTGCGCGAGCGGTCACGATTCCGTACTTCCGAAATACTTCTCCGCGCAACGAAGTTGATACGTCACCGACCACTTCCTCATGAGCCATCGAACAAACGTCGCGGATCGTCACTTTGCGCGTTGCGCCTGGGGTAAGACTGCGGTCCGGAAGTGCGCCGCGTTCGAATGTAGCAACGATTGAGCTTGCTCCACGCAGTGTGGAATGGTGGACCAGTATCCTGCCAACCACCGCGGCAATGAGAACCGCTGCACACAGAAACGCCGCAGCGCGCGTGGCCGAGGTGAAGTGGAGAAACCACCGCCACGAACCGAGCTCGCGCTTCGACGTCGATTCGCCTAGCCGCGCTCTCAATAGTGCACGTGGTCCTGCGATAGGGGGTAATTGAGGATCGAGAGTCTGTCGGTGAGCTCGCGCGAAATCGGCAATGGTCCCTTCGATTTCTGCCATCCGAGCGCGGCAAGCCCAGCATTCGGCGAGGTGAGCATGAACGCGGGTGGCCCGGCGGGTTGAGAGTTCGCCGTCTGCCGCCAGCAGGATTTCCTGATCCGATAAGTGCATGTCCGACAGGTGAAGGTCTTCGCTCAGCATGCTCTATCTCCCGTCTGCACGGATCAACCGTGCCAGTGAACGTGTCAGCGATATCGATACGGCTCCCAGAGACATTCCTAGGACGGTTGCTATTTCCCGGTAGCGGAGACCCTCCGCACGAAGCCGGAGGCAACCTTGATCCACTTCCGGAAGAGCACGAACAACGGCCAGCAGCAGGCGGTGCCTTTGAGGCGATGACAACCCTTCTTCAGGATCAGGGGATGGGTCAAATTGCCCTTCCGCAATCGTCCAGTCGGAGGCTGTCTTGGCGTTCGATCTTTGGTTTGCGTAAAGCTGTTGCAACGCGAGATTATGCCCGACGCGAAAGAGCCAACCGCGAAGGTTTTTCCGGGATCCGCGTAATTGGAGATGTCGGAAGAGGGATTGGAAGACCTCCTGAATGACTTCCTCCGTATCATGTACGGAAATGCCAAACGAGAGTGCATAACGCAGAAGCGGGTTGCGAAACTGCTCAAAGAGCTCCATAACCTCACGCTCGGTCTGCGAGGGCTTCGCCGAATGCGCCGCTTCAGCGACGTTTGGGAAAGGCAGCGCGTTGACCGAATCTTTGCGAGGCATATGCTCGGGTCCCTAGAATGTATATTCCATTTCCCCATCTCCTGTTCAAGGTTTTTCAAACACCTCTTCTCGGAATTCCCTTCATTGGTTTCGAAAAAAACACTGAACAAAACTGCCGGAAACGGAATTTACAAGTTGAGGGGCGAAAAAACTGCCGTTGCCCCCATCCGAAAGTTAGGAAACCAATTGGGAAAATAATTAAGGATGAAGAAGGCGTTGATCACTGCCGTACTTCTATGGACTCTCCCCATGGTTGCGCAAAGCTTCACTGGGGAATTGCGTTTGACCGTCACCGATCCCGCTGGGTTGGGCCTGAAGAGCACGATTGAGCTCGTCAGCGAGGCCAACCAGTATCGCGATACATTTACGACCGACGATCAGGGGAACCTGGATGCCAAGCGGTTGCCTTATGGAATCTATCAGGTGCAGATCCTGGCGCCAGGCTTTGCTCAGGTTTCGGAATCGGTGGAAATACGTTCCGCTCTCCCTGTGGAACGCACCATTCGGCTGAAAGTGGCGTCGGTTTCCGAATCGGTGAAGGTCAGCGCGTCCGCCACGCTGATCGATCCCTACCGCGCAGGTTCGGTCAATGAAATGGGTGCAGAGACGATTCAGAATCGATTGACCGCCCTACCGGGCCGTTCCATGCAGGACTTGGTGAACTCAGAACCGGGCTGGCTCTACGAAGGCAATGCGGTCCTTCACCCACGCGGATCGGAATATCAGACGCAATTTGTGGTGGACGGCATACCGCTCACCGACAACCGTTCGCCCAGCTTTGGCCCGGAGCCTGTCGAAGCCGACGACGTCGAATCCCTCGCGATTTATACCGCCGGCATTCCGGCGGAGTTTGGCAGGAAGATGGGCGGCGTAGTTGAGATTAATACTCTCAAGAACCTAGATCCGGGATTTCACGGGCAGCTCACTCTGTTCGGCGGGACCTATGACACGGCGGGGATCGATACCCAGGACCAATACACGTGGGGCAAGAATACGGTTGGCCTCAGCGCCTCGGGCAACATGACCGGCCACTATCTCAACCCAGTAGTTCCTGAGAATTACTCGAACAACGGCACCACGGGCGATTTTTCGCTCAGCTACGAGCGGGACCTCACTCCGAAAGACCGTCTCACGATGATTGTCCGCCATGAACTAGCGCGCTATCAAATCCCCAACGAACTGGTTCAGCAGAACGGAGCATACCTGCCGAACGCGAACAATACCGTCGGCTGTCCGCCCGTTCCCCCCATCGATGAGCCCAGCGATTGCGTTTTGATTCCTGGCGGGCAGCTACAGACCGGCGACAACTTTGAGACTATGGGGAGCATTTCCTACCAGCACATTTTTTCTTCCGACACGATAGGCGTGCTACGGGGAATGTCCCGCGATAACTCCACCGACTTTTTTTCCAACGAGGCCTCCTGGCCCCTCAATGCCACCCAGCACAATGACTTCAAGGAGATCTATTTCAACGGCAGCGTCTCCGTTCATCATGGCAGGCAGGAATGGAAAGTGGGGATCGAATCGGACAACATATTCCTGCACGAAAACACCAGCTACGTGATACCCGACTGTGCAGATCCTAGCGATCCGCAATGTCCGGTCAATCTGGGGATCTTGGATTCCGGCGCGATAACCTTTGCATTTCAAGGTCACCGTCCGGATCTTGAACAAGCGGCCTATGTTCAGGATTTAATCCGCCTGGGCAATTGGACGGTCAATGCCGGCCTCCGCTTGGACCACTACCAGCTGTTGTTGAATCAGAATGCAGTCAGCCCGCGCCTTGCCGTCTCGCGTTATTTCCCCACCATTGGCTTAAATATTCACGTCTCCTATGACCGAATCTTCCAGACCCCATCCTTCGAAAACATACTTTTGGCAAGTTCTCCGGCTGCGGAGGCCATAGATACCAGCGTGCCCGCGGTGCAACTGCCGGTTCAGCCTTCTCACGGCAACTATTACGAATTGGGAGCTACGAAGGCGTTTGGGAAACTGCGGCTGGATGCGAATATGTTCCGTCGCGACGTGAACAATTACGCCGACGACTCCCAGATACTGAGTACGGGGATCAGTTTTCCCATCGCATTTGACCACGCCATTCTCTACGGCGCGGAGGCCAAGCTCGAAGTTCTGCAATGGGGGCGCTTCTCCGGCTTTGCCAGCTATTCCTATATCGTCGGAAATGCCTGGTTCCCGGTGACCGGCGGACTGTTCTTGGGAGATGATGCGATCAACCCGACCACCGGGCATTTTCCGGACTCGCAGGACCAGCGGAATACCGTGCGTGCCCGTCTCCGGTATCAGGTCGCCCCCCGATTGTGGGTCGCCTTGGGAGCTGACTACAACACCGGACTGCCGTTTCAACCGGATTTGACCCCGCAGCAATATGCCACGGAATACGGTCAAGTGGTGGTCAATCACCTTAACTTTAATCTCGGCCGCATCAATCCTTACTTCACGCAGAATGCTTCGGTGGGCGTCGATCTCTTCCAGCGGGAAAAACGCTCGGTACGCTTTCAGGCCGATGTCGCGAACCTGAGCAACACACTCGAAGTAATCGACTTCGGAGGGCTGTTCTCCGGCAATGCAATCGGTCCGGCACGGCAGTACACCTTCCGTCTTGTAACGTCGTTCTAGAAGCCGGAACCGTTCGTCGGACGACACCCGCACAAGAGGGATTCACCGGCGGTTCCAGAGTTGAGTGAGGGATGGCGTGTCGAGCACCGGCTCACATTCGATATTGAGAAAGGATGCGTGATGGGATCAGGAACGATACTCGACCTCGCCGGTTTGCCGCGGATAAGACTCTACGATTTGCGCCACTCAGCGGCCACCATCGCGTTGGCAGCCGGAGTGTCGCCAAAGGTTGTCTCTGAGCAGCTTGGACATGCCAGCACGGCTTTCACGTTGGATACCTATGCGCATGTGCTTCCACACATGCAGGACGAGGCTGTCGCCAAGGTAGAGGCAATGCTTCTTAGGGAGACGGCGTAACGGTGGGACGAAGAGCTCGGCACACGATACGATTAAGCGCGAGGCAATAAGACTTAACGCATCGGGTGCCGGGATTGCGTGCGTAATCCGGTGGTTTCACGGGTTCGTTTTTTCCAGTTTCCGGATTGCCGACCAACTGGGAGTTATCGCCTTCGTGGCGCAGCTCGAAGCGGGAGCGGTCGAGCTCGAATTCGCCGAACTGGGTATGAGGCGGTCATGGGACGAATTGAAGGCCGATCTTCTTGAGCAGCGCCTGGTATCGCGGGTCGGAATGGAGAAAGTCGAAGAGCGGTTCGTTCTGCACCTTGATCAGGTCCGGGTCATGTTCGCGGTAAGCTTGCTCGAGATACTTCAGGGTTTGTTCTTTGTCGCCGGTGAAGGCAATTGTGCTGGCCGTGCTAAAGGCATAGACATAACCTTGGCGAGCGCGGGCTTTTATGTTCTCTGCACCCCATCGTTCCACCGCCTTTTCGCCCCCTCCTATCCAGGCTTGATGCGCGGCAGCCGCGGCTTCCGGCTTGCCTTCCAGCCGAAGGCCTTCTTCGAATTCTTCCTGCGACTCCTTGTACATGCCCTTCATCCAGTAGGCCTTCGAGAGGTTCATCACGACATCGTCATCATTCGGGCGGGCTACGTGCTGCAGCCGGAGTTCGCTGATGGCTGCGTCGTACTGCCGGATGTCGGTATAGAACATTCCCAGGATGAAGGGCCGGGCAAACGGATCGAGTTCCTCGGCACGCTTTTCTTCGGCCAGTCCTTCCGCCTCGCGATTCATGGCCGACAAGGTGAAGGCGCGGAGCTGATGGGCCTCGGCATAATTGGGATTGAGTTCGATGGCGCGCTTGGATTCCGCATCCGCACGTGGCATGTCCCAGCCGTAGAACAAATACCACGCGGCCATGCAGTTGTGGGCCTCGGGCAGGGAATAGTCGAGTTCCACGGCTTTGCGGGCGGCCTCCAGCGCCTTCGGCATGACTTGTAGAGGCGGACGGTCCCCCATTCCAGCCAGCGCGTAGGTGTCGGCGAGGCCGCTCCAGGCGGCGGCATAGTCGGGCTGAAGCTGGATGGCTTTTTCGAAATACGGAAGGGCTTGCGGAATGTTGAAGCTGTACCAGAAATAGCGGCCGCGCAGGTAGGCGTTGTGGGCTTCGGGATTAATGTAGCGCTGGCGGGGAGCGGGGGAAGTAGCGGTTTTCACCTCTTTGGCGATGGTCTCGGAAAGCTCCGAAGGCAGGGAGTACGCCTGGTTAAGATCGCGGTCGTAACTCTCGGCCCAGACGTGGGTGTCGGTGGGAGCGTAGATCAGCTGCACCGTCATGTGGACGCGGTTTGCGGAACGCACGATGGAGCCTTCGAGGATGCCGTCGACGCCGAGCTCGCGCGCGATGTCGGGTCCGCTGGCGGATGGATATTCGAAGGTCAAGAAGAACGGATCCACATGTCTGAGAAGGTTGCTCCGGTAGTGATCGACAAAGACGGTAACCCAAAGCCCGCATCACAAGCTGTCCAACGCCTGGCGCGGGAAATAGTCGAACGATCGGGCGCAAACTCAGTAGAGCATTTTAACCGGGTAGTTTTTGGTGAAGTGAGCTTTCGGGATCAGACCAAAGAGTATCTGCGTTGGGCAGGTAGTCGGGATCGGAAGCGAATTAAGGACTTGGTCAGCGTCGAAGGGGCGCTGAATAAGTGGATTCTTCCCATCATCGGCGACCTGCCCTTGACGAAGGTGAACAACATCACCGTTAAGCCCCTGGTGGACAAGATGAAAAAAGCGAACCTGGCAGCCGAAACGGTGAATAAATATGTCAAGTACGTCAAGCAGGTAGTTGCCTCGCTGAGGGACGGCGCAACAGGAGAACCCATTCATCATCGCAAGTGGGACAGTGCGGTGCTGGACCTGCCTGTCGTCAATCAGAAGGAACAGTGCCGTCCGTCGCTCAAGGCGAAAACCATCAACCACTTGTTCAGGATAGCGAAGGCGATGGCACGCCGCACCTGCACAACAACATTGAAGAACGTTGGCTTACAGAACGCCTCAAAGCCATGCAGCTTGACGAACCGGGGATGGGCTGGCATGCCTTTCGCCGTTTCCGGAACACGTGGCTGCGGGGGAGGAGATGCCAGGAGGACATCAAGAATTTCTGGATGGGCCACAAACCTCGGACCATGTCCGAGCAGTATTCGCACCTGTTCGAGGAGGTGGAGCTTCGACTTGCGGAAGGCGCGCAAGTGGGCGTTGGATTCGATATTCCTGCTTATATTGGTCCAAACTGTTCCAAAGGATCTCTGCTACCAGACGTTCAGGTCAATATGTAAGTGGTTGTGAAATAATGGAGTTGCCAAGGATGGGCGGTTAGCTCAGTTGGTTAGAGCGCCTGCCTTACAAGCAGGAGGTCGCAGGTTCGAGTCCTGCACTGCCCACCAATTAAGCCCGAAGTTCATGCAGTTAGGAGTGGTTCCCCGCTCTTCTCAAGAGACACTAGTACATCGTACAGTTAGTTATTTACATTACGCTGGCGGTCTTTCCGTTGCTTTGTCTGCTTGGGATGAGCTGCCTGATACTGCCTGGTGGCTTCGATGATTCGCTGCAGATGTTCGGGGCCC
>JBAUXO010000271.1:0-35648 GCA_049584315.1 Candidatus Sulfotelmatobacter sp.
TTCTTTCCGGCCCCGCCTCGCGGCGAGTGTGATTTCGCCGTTGCGCTTCGCTATCACTTCACGTCCATCACGTTGTGAAGAGGACTTGCACCTCTAAGCTGTCGGACATGCTCGGCACACCAAAAAAGCCGTGACGCGATAAGCGTCACGGCGTAATCGTGCAACTCGACTTGGCTAGAAGGCGAGGCGCAGTCCGAACTCGAACTGGCGCGGAGCGCCCAAGGCGTAGGTTCCAGACTGGAAGCTGGCACGGTATGGCGTCAAGCTTGAACCCGGCGTCACACCGCCGATCGTGGTCGATGCCAGGTACCCGCCCGACCCCGGCGACAACGTTCCCGGCACACCCCCCGGCAGGTTGCCCGGCAGGAATGAGTTGGAGAAGTTGAACAGGTTGAAGATGCTGGCGCTGGGCTCGATGGTCAGACGTTCTTTGATTTTGATAGGCCAGCTCGCCTTCAGATCAAACGACTTGAGCCACGGGAATCCGACTGCCCCCGGTTGGACGTTTGCCAGAGTGGGCAGCGTCCACGCCAACGCTGTCATATCCGCGCTGGTCATCACGCCGCCTGTGACCAATGCCGTACCAGCGGGAGTGAGGGTGCCGGCGACACGGCCGTTATAGTTGTTGATGAAGCTCTGCAAATTGCCAATGTTAATGCCACGCTGGAACGCTCCCAGGTTGGTACCCGGAACCGGCAACCCAGCCTGTCCGGTTGCATATCCACCGCCTGTCCAATCGGTGGAAAAGATCTCGCCACCACTCGTTGATAAGGGCAGCGAGAGGTTTTGCGGAAGCGGGCTGTAGAAGTGCCCGATCAAGCTGAGCTTCGTGAATAACGGCAGATCGAGGGTCCCCCCGAAGGAGAACTGATGGGTCCGATCGAGCGCGTTCGGTCCCGTGAACTGCAGCGGGTCGTTGTTATTGACCGCAACGTTGATGAAGTCCTGATCCTGCACTTGGCTAATGAACTTGGAGAGCGAGTAGGAGAACTGAAAATTCACCGCCTTCACAGCCGGCAGAGGATTTTTCACCTGATCCACCAGTTTCATCTGCAGCCCGTTGTAAACCGACCTGCCGATAGGATTAAGCATGTCGAGTTCGCCAACCGTATCGGGATTGCCGCTCCCGAGGGGGCTGACGCCTCCCGGCTGGGTGTATCCGGGGAAAGCGCAGGTGGGGCAGGGTGTGCCGCCTACGTTCACAGAATCAAGGCCAGCGCCCGAGTATGCTGCTTGAGCCCCCGAAACTCCGAGGTTCTTAACCATGCAGCCCGCCTGGCCCGCCCCCGCTAGACAACCATTAGCCGTCTGCGCAGTATCGCGGGCAGTCATGGCATTAGCCGAGTTAAACGATTGCACCGAACCCCCGTGGTTCATGTCCTGGGCAATCAGATAGTGTTCGCCGATATTACGGATGAAATCGGCGCTGAAAACCATCCCGGGACGGATTTCGTGCTGAATACCGATGTTCATCTGCCACGAGCGTGGCGTGCGGTAGTTCGGGTTAAACACGTCGAAACCGTTGATATTGGCAGCGTTGAATGTTGATCCCACAAAATTGCCGTTGGGCTGCAAACCGACGTTAGCGGCTGCGGCAGACTTAAAGGCAGTACTCAGCGCCAATATCTGGGAACCAACGGTAGAGATCGTCCCATCGCAGAAGTTAGGTGTAACTTGTGTCGAACTGGTTACGGTTCCTGCTCCGCCCGCAACCGAGGCACCAACTCCTCCCAGACTAGAAGTGCCGCCGGGCCAGTTGAACGCGCTAGACCCTCCGCCAGCGCACACCAGGGGTGTGTAAGCAAAAATTCCTTGAGGAATTCGCGCCGGGCTGTCGAACAGCACGTTATTCCATATGGAGTTTTCAAAGAACAGGCCGCCGCCGCCGCGAATTACGGTCTTGCCGGTGCCGGTCAAATCCCAGGCAAAGCCCGCTTGAGGTCCGAAGTCATCGCCGGGAGTGCGTACCCGGTCGCCCAGTCCGGTGCCCCACATATTGAGAGCAGGCAACGGACCTAGGTCGCTATCCACACGACCGGTATCGTGCACGTAGTGCAAGCCCAGCGAAAGCGTGAAGCGGGGCAAAACCTTCCATCCATCTCCGAAATATGTCTCGAAGCGGTTGTCCGGTCCCAATCCGCCGCCGGGGAAGTTGAAGGAAGCCTTGGCGGTGGAGAAACCGATGCCGTTGCCTAAGAAGACCCACTCCGCCGGATAGGAAGTTGGATCAGCCGGCGTGGCCGTGGTTGGAAGATCGGAGGTGCCAACCTGCGGGAACGTAAAGAACGCAGCTAAGCCTCCGCCCTGAAGATGATTGAACGTCACCCCGTAACGAATAATGTGCTTGCCGATTATCTTGCTGCCGTCGTACTTGATCTCATGGTCGCTTTGAATGGTTTGCTGTGGTGCCAGCAGGTTCGGCCCGCCGCAGTAGGCTCCGCCGCCACTCAACACACAATTCCCTGCGGTGGTCGCGTCAATGTTGATGCCCAAGCCAGGGATCGGGTTATCCACACCGGTTATACCGGAAGTGCCGTCTCCTATTCCGTTGCGGAATTTGAGGTACTCAAAGCGAATGCTGTGGGTGAACGATCCCGTACTGAAATCGACCCCGGCGGCATGGGTTGCGGTGTGGTCGGCGTTCAAAAATCCCTGCAGAGAACTCGCTGAACCAAATGGGCGAACGCCCCTGTTCTGGTCGAAATTGAAGCGATAGAACGCCCGCGTGTTGCCCTTCACGTTCCAGTCGACACGCTCATCCGTGTTGAATTCGCGGTAGGGGTCAACCAGGGTGGTATTCAGCGTATCAAAGGGGGCAGAAAAAGGCTCGGCACCCGTCAGGTCCTGTTTCGTGCGCTCGCCGTCCAGGAACCAGAATAGTTTGTCCTTGATAACCGCTCCACCCAGGTTGCCGCCGAACTGCTCACGTTGGAACGGCGGTGCGGTCGGCCCCGGCAGAGCCGCTGCAAGCTGGTTGCCGCGGAAGTATCCGAATCCCTCGCCGTGGATGGTGTTGCTGCCGGAGCGGGTAGTAACGTTCACCGCGCCGGAGGACGTCAGCTCGGTTGACAGGTCGAGAGAAGACTGGGAAAGCTGGAATTCCTGGATGGCGCTCGCCGGAATGTTCTGGGTCGTGGTGCCGACCGTCTCGTCGCTGACGTCCACTCCGTCAACCTCAATTCGCGCCGTCCGGCCAAACCGGCCTTGAAAGGAGATCGACGAAAAGCCGTTCTTGGTTGGGTCAAAGGTGCTGCCTTCCTGAATCTGAACACCCGGTTCTAGCTGCGCGAGGTCAAGGAAATTGCGACCATTGACCGGCAGATTCTCGATCTGGTCAACGTTGAGCACTCCCTGCACTGTTGCCTGCTCAGTGTTTACCGCGACAGTGCTTCCCTGAACTTCAATCACTTGACTCTCTTGCCCGATGATAAGCTTTGGGCTGACCGTCGCCGTGTTTCCTACCTGGACGGTGACCGTTTGCTCAGTGGTCTTGAAACCCTTTGCCTCGACCCGCACCACATAATCCGCAGGTTGAATTGGTCCCGTCGAGTAGGATCCCGCGGACGAAGCAGTCAGATGAATCGTCGCTGCGGTACCTTTGTTTATAATCGTGACCTTGGCCCCGCCGACGACTGCACCGGTTTGATCCGTCACAATGCCCTCAATACTGCCCGTACCGACGGTGGACTGAGCGAGCACAAGCGTCGAGGCCAGGATAGTCAAGGTTATGCACACGACGACTCGCATCGCAAATTGGCGGGAGGAACTAAGCTTCAACATCGTAAACCTTCCTTTCGGAATTGTGTTCATCACGAAATTGTTCGTCAAACCGCTTCAGGAATCTGAAGCCGCACCAGAAAGCTTTGAAACTATCGATCAACGGGTTCGGCGGGATGTAGATCCGAAGTTCCCGCCCAGAAATGAAGCCTGTCCCACTAACAGAAAAGTAGCTTCTGTCAGCGTTAGTGCAATTTTCCAGCCAGCCCTTATGCCGAAATCATTTGTTCCATTATCTCTATACTTTTCACATATTTAGTCGGATTGATCCGCAATGAAAAGGGGGCAGGCAGCGCTTCCCCGTCCCCTTCAAAATACTGAAAATTGTAGATTCCTTCTGCAAAAACAAATCTCGATTTGTTTACTATTGGGTTAACAAAATGTGCAAGCAGTTATGTTGAGGAATGTCGCAAACAAAGAGGCGGTTACGAGAGCAAGGGCGAGATCAGAAGTCGGACTTAATCGTGTAATAGCCCGATCTATGCCGCACTCGATAATTGGCAGAGTCGGGCGGCCCGAAAACGTTAACTTGGATTCGGCGGAACTGAGAGTTCGAAGTGCGCTCGGAGGGATAGTAGGCCAGCAAGTACTGAGTTCTTAGCTCGTCACTGATCTGGCGGAAGGCATCATCAAGTTGCGCCATGGAGGTGGCGTAGTAATACTTGCCTCCCGTGTCTTCCGAAAGCTGGATCAGAGCGTGCTCGCCTCCGGTCTCGCGCCCGGCACTGCTCTCGATCGGCACGACTATGATGCTGTAGACGGTGCATTCAGCCTCTTCGGCGGCGCGCACCGCCTCTTTGTAATCCACTTTGCTGACCGTGTCGCCGCCATCGGTAATCAACACCAGGACTTTTCTCCCCTGCCTGCGGTCGAGCGAGCGCGAAGCCAGATACACCGCGTCGAACAATGCCGTGGCCGCGCCCAGCCGGATATGGTCAATGCCATCGTCAATCCGCTTCAAGTCAGATGTGTAAGAGGTAGACTGCAGCACTGTTTCGCTAAATCCGAACACCGATAAGGCATCCACCGGCCGCATGATCACCCGCGCAAATCGCTTGGCGGAGGCCTGTTCCAAGGGCAGGTCGTGCCGCGTGCTCAGGCTGGTGTCAATCGCCAGCGCGATCGAAAGCGGCACCGCAGATTCTTTATCGAACACCGAGATGGTCTGCTCGTGTCCATCTTCCCGCACCGTGAAATTTTCTTTCTTGAGTCCAGCAACCGGTCCTCCATGGGTATCGGTCACGGTGACGTAAACATTCACCAGCTTCACGTCAACCTTGAGCGTGCTCGGTTCCGTCGGGGATTGTCTTTGAACTGGAGTCTGTTGCGCTTGGGAAACAGCGCAGGCCAGCAGTAAAATCAAGGGTGCAGGTTTTCTCATTCGCTAAAATGAAGTATACGTGGCGACAGCCGCCCGTTCGACCACTCCAGGCAGGCTCTCGGCTGTCCAGGCAAGCCCGACGCGGCGTTCTCGAATGTAGGATCTCGGCGCTCGTGCGGCGTAGCCCGTTCACTTAGATGCATCCTCCGCTGCCGGGCTGCCCGGGCCTGCGCAATCTGGCTTCCAGAATCTCCATCGGGAATTTAACCGCCGGAGTTGGCGCGTGGAATCTCGGCGGGAAACGGCTCACCGTCGGCCCACACCGCGCCATCCTCAAAGTATTCTTTCTTCCAGATGGGCACCGTGCGCTTGAGTGTATCGATCAGCCATCGGCACGCATCGAAAGCCGTCCCGCGGTGCGCCGATGCAACAATGATGAGCACGCTGGTTTCGCCTATCTCGAGCCGTCCAAGCCGATGTACCAGGACGACGTCGCGGACTTGAAACTGTTTCAGCGCCTGTTCAGCCAGGCCTTCCATCTCCTGCCGTGCCATCTCCTCGTAGGCCTCATAGTCAAGGTAGAGCGTCCTGCGCCCGCGCGTCTGGTTGCGAACCACGCCTTCGAAGACAACCGCCGCCCCATCCTCGCCGCGCTTGAGGTTGGCAAGCACGCGCGATGTATCAATCGGCTCTCGAATAATCGAGGCGCGCGGCGCCGAGACCGTATCACGCGCCGCTTCTGCTGATCCGCCGCTCACCGGCGGCAACAACGCGACCTCGTCTCCGGAATTCAACGCAGTCTCCGCGCCCGCATACTGCTGATTCACCGCGATCGCCAACGACGCCGTCACATCTTTCAGCCGCGGAATCTGGGACGCACAGTGTGCCAGCACATCTCGCACCGTCGCGCCCTCGCGCAAGTCCAGTGTGTCATTGGACTTTCCCGCCAGATCCTGCAACATCCCGAAAAAGAGAACGCGCACGCGCATGGTTCATTACTCCGTTCGAAGTTTAACGCGTGCCGGTCGCTCAGCGTGCGGAGTGACAAACTTTTGGTGGACAAAAAAAATGCCAGCCCGCGAGGACTGGCAACTAAACATTGATCCGCGGCTGCTGCTCTTACGCTCGCGCGAACGCCTTATCGTGAACCGCATCGGCCTGCGTGGTCAGCAGCTTTGCAGCCGCCGACTCCACGACTTCCGGCAGCGAGACGCGCAGTGCCTCTTCAATCGTCTTCACGTAATGAACCTCGAGATTCTCCAGTTGCTCCTTGGTGAGATCCTCGTCAACGTTCATCTTATTTTCCGCTGGCAGTATGACGTCTGTGACTCCGGCGCGCTTGGCAGCCAACACTTTCTCTTTAATGCCACCCACCGGCAACACGTTGCCGCTGAGAGTTATCTCGCCCGTCATCGCCAGCAGTGGACGAATACGATGCCCCGTCAGCAGCGACACTAGGGTCGTCGCCATGGTCACGCCCGCCGATGGACCATCCTTCGGAATCGCGCCCGCCGGCACGTGCATGTGAATGTCGTGATCGGCGAAAAAGTTTTCCGCAATGCCCAACTGCGCAGCGTTCGAACGCACCCACGTCAGAGCCGCCTGCATGGATTCCTGCATCACCTGGCCGATCTGCCCGGTCATGGTGAATCCACCTTTGCCCTTCATCGCGTTGGCTTCGACAAACAGTACGTCCCCGCCCGACGGAGTCCAGGCCAGGCCTACAGCCACTCCCGGTCGTTCCGTGCGCTCCTCGATCTCGCCCTCAGTGCGAATCTTAATGCCACCGAGAAATTCCTGAATGATTTCCTGCGTCACCACCAGCTTTTCGGTCTTGCCCTCGGCCAGCCGCCGCGCTTGCTTGCGGCAGATGGTTCCGATGGTGCGCTCCAGGCTGCGTACTCCAGCTTCGCGCGTGTAGTGGCGAATAATGTAGCGCAGTGCCGCCTCGGGAAACTCGATCTGCTCAGCCGTGATTCCGTTCTCTTCCACTTGCCGCGGAACCAGGTAACGGAACGCGATATGCAGCTTCTCCTCCTCGCTGTAGCCCTGTAGTTCGATGATCTCCATACGATCGCGCAGCGGCTCGGCAATTGGGTCGAGCATGTTCGCGGTGGTGATAAAGAGCACCTTCGACAAATCAAACGTGACGTCGAGATAGTTGTCGCGGAAGGTCGAATTTTGCTCGGGATCAAGCGCTTCGAGCAACGCCGAGGCGGGATCGCCCCGAAAATCTCGGCCGACCTTATCGATCTCGTCGAGCATGAACACTGGATCCTTCGTCTCCGCGCGGCGAATGCCCTGGATGATTTGTCCCGGCAACGCCCCGATGTAAGTACGACGATGCCCGCGGATTTCCGCCTCATCGTGCACACCACCGAGCGACAGCCGCACAAACTTCCGCCCCAACGCCCGAGCAATCGACTTGCCCAGCGAAGTCTTACCCACGCCGGGAGGTCCCACGAAGCACAGGATTGGACCCTTCATGTTCGGCTTCAAACGCCGCACGGAAAGATAGTCGAGGATGCGATCCTTGACCTTCTCCAGGTCATAGTGGTCCGTGTCCAGAATTTCTTTCGCCTTAGGGATCTCGATTTCCTGACCCGAAGTCTTGGCCCAAGGCAACACAGCCAGCCACTCGACGTAATTGCGCGTGAGCGAATAGTCGGCCGCCATGGGAGACATGCGCGAGAGGCGCCCCAATTCCTTGAGCGCTTCCTTCTTTACTTCTTCCGGCATGCCCGCGTCGTCGATTTTCTTTTTCAAGTCTTCAACGTCGCGCTGCCCTTCATCCTGCTCACCCAATTCCTTTTGGATGGCTTTCATCTGCTCGCGCAGGTAATACTCGCGCTGGGTTTGCTGTACGCGATCCTGCACTTCGCTCTGGATCTTGTTGCGCAGTTGCTGCACTTCCAGTTCTTTCGCGAGATGCTGGTTGATCTTCTCGAGACGTATGCGGATATCGAGAGTTTCTAACGTGTCCTGTTTATCGGGCGTCGATAGCGAGGGCAACGATGACGCAATGAAATCCACCAGACGGCCTGGTTCGTCAATGTTCAGGGCAACCGTGGAAAGTTCGTCAGACAGCGTCGGCGAACCGGCGACGATCTGCTGGAACAGCGTTAGCACATTGCGCTGCAACGCTTCAATTTCAGAACTATCAGGCGGCGGGGCTTCAGGAATTGGTGATACCCGGGCGCGCATGAACGGTGTTAATTGGGTGAACTCGCCCAAACGTACCCGTTCCAAACCTTCGGCAAACACAAACAGGCTCTGGTTGGGCATCTTGACAACTTTATGTACGATGGCGGAAGTGCCGACCGTATACAGGTCGCTGGGTTGAGGGTTGTCGACGCGCGCCTCGCGCTGCGCCACAACGACGATGGTCTTGTCCTCCCCGAGCGAATTAATGAGCTGGACGGAGCTATCGCGCCCTACCGTTAAAGGCAGGACGGCGTGCGGAAAAAGAACGGTATCCCGCACTGGAAGTACGGGCAAGGCCCGTACGTCATTTATTTCCCGATGCTTAGCAATCGGCTCGGAAAGCGGTTCTTCGCTCATTGGCTCTCCTTGAGTGTAACTCACTCAAGCTTAGATGTGAATCCTCCGGAAAGGTTTCATCCCATCTAACGGCTGCTCGAGGCTTCTCGATTCTATCGGCATTCTAGGTTGTGCGACATGATGCCCAAGGTACCGAGGCTAATGCGGCTGATACCACCCGGCGGGAACTGGGGGCACTGCCCCGACGCGCACTCCGGGACCGCCGCCCATTTGGTTGATCTGTTCCGCGTTTGTAGCGGGATCAAATTGATCCGCAAATCCGACTGCTTTGATGTCTGCCGGCAGATCCATATCGGAACCGTTCTTCAGGATCATCTTGTCGAACGCAACTTTCAAAGGGGAGGCAGAATGCCCCCTGGTGAGGCACAACCTCGACCACGTGTCCTATGATTTTGCAGCCCTTGGTCGCAAGACCGGGGGGAGTTGAGTTTAGATCGTCAGTGGTTTTAGCCAGCACTTGGTCTCCCACTTTCGCTTTCTTGGCATCAATCGGCTTCTCCAGCTCTGCAGCTCTGCGCGAATCAACGTTCCCGGAGTAAAGTGCATTTCGATCACAGGCTGCTTAGGCGCAACCGAAGCGGGAGCCATTTCCTTGGATTGTGGCGGAGCCACGCTCTGGCTGAAAGAAATTCCCGCAAGCCGAGCACCGGCAAGTACACAACCGAGTATCTTTTTCATGAGACTACACCTCACGATCGCGCAGTATAGCAAGATGCTGCGCGACGGGGCGCCGCGAAATTCGCCGCTCCAGTAGCTTTTGGACCGAGGATAGTCGCGCGTTATACCGCCGGGTAAATCCCTAACACTTTGACGAACTCCGCGATCTCGCCGAGGTGCCTGAGCGCATTCCGGGCAGGTTCATCGTCGCCGCGAAGAAAGTCAACGTAGAAGACGTATTCCCAGGGGCGCCCACGCATAGGGCGCGACTCGATCTTGCTCAGGCTGATTTCGCGCAGGGCAAACACGCTCAGCGACTTGAACAGCGCTCCCGGCTCGTTCTTTACCTTGTATGCCAGAGACGTTTTGTTCGCTCCACGGGGAATCAGGCTCTGGTAGCGGCTGGCAGAAGCAACGCTTCCCCTTCGCTTGGAGCCAGGTCGGTTCGCTCTGGCTTTACGGATCAGAAGGAAGCGGGTGAAGTTTCGTTTGTCGTCCTCGACTCCAGCCTGCAGAATCTTGCCTGAATATTCCCGCGCGGCGTGGCGTCCGGCGATGCCCGCCGCGTCAGGAAGTTTCTCCGCGACCACGTGCTTTACGCTTCCCGCCGTGTCGTAGAACGGAACCGGCTCAATCCTGGGGTGATGACGGAAGAAATCACGGCACTGATCCAGCGCTACCGGATGCGAGAACACGCGCCGCACCGCCCCGAATTTCACGCCGGGTGCGGCGATCACGTTGTGCACGATGCGTAGCAGAAATTCCGCCTGAATGAATACATCCCGTGCGACCAGCAGATCGGCATGCTCGGCCACGGTTCCAGCCAGCGAGTTTTCGATGGGAATCACGGCGGCGGACACCGACGCCTTGGCCACGCGGTCAAACACCTCGACGGAATGGGCGCACGGGACGACGGCACAGCCCGGCAACATGCGTTCGGCTGCTTCGTGGCTGAAGGAACCGAGTTCGCCCTGAATCGCGACTTTTCTAGCGGCAACTCTCATCACAAGGCAAGGTAGCTGGAGAAGTGGGCAGGGCGCAAATCCATTCGGCGAAGCTGGTAATGTCTCCCGCGCTAGATGAGATTTTTTTCCAGCACCAACGCGTCCATCCCGTTGGAATAGTAGCGCGGGAACGTTCTGGTTACGCTAAAGCCGTGGCGCTTGTAAAAAGCTAGCGCGGAAGCGTTATCCACGGCGGTTTCCAGTTCCACCACGCGACAGCCGGTGACGATCAAACGGTCTTCGGCAGCACGCAGCAGCAGCGACCCCACCCCGAAGCGGCGGGCGGCGCCGATCACGTCAATAGTGATGATGTGACCGCGGGCCCGGCTGCCTGCTTCGGCAACGAGGAACCCGACAATGGCGGACTCAGGTGTCGGAGAAGCAGAATGCTTCTCGTTTTTTGGGAAAGCCGAACCCGTGGAAGCTGAACCAGCCACCCCTGCTCCATCGACACTTGCCGCGACCACCGTAAAAGCTGCGCGGCGGCGCATATAGAGCCTGAGTTCAGCCCGGGAATAGGAAATTCCGGGAGGGAAGCAGGTTTGGTCGATCCTCCATAGCGTCTCAAAGTCGGAAACCTGGAAATCACGAATGGTGAAGGGCACGCGGCCATTGTAACGGCCATTGGGAAGCTCAGTCCGCCCACCCTGTGAAAGCATTTCCCAGGTTTTCCACAGATAAGCGCTGCAGATTGCCGTGAGCCCGGGAAATGGGGACGATTGCCCCCTTGCTTCCCCCGCAACCTCGGACGTACCATGAGCATCAGAGGAAAGCGTTGTGGGGCGTCTTCTGCTGATTGACGTGGCCGCTTCGGTCGTCGTTTTGGTGCTGTGGTACCTCGTGTTTTCCCATTACAACCGAAAAAAGGGCGCAGCAGTTTTGCGCTGGATCCAGAACGCGTGCGTCGGCAAAGGACGCATGCTCGAGTCGAGCTGGACGGGCACGTCCCGTCTGCAGGCGCGTCTTCATTTCCCCTCGCGCTGGTTTGACAATGCCCGCGTAACCGTGAAGTTTCGGCCGCGCGCTCTTCCCATTCAGTGGCTTATAAGCTGCTGGCATAAGCAAAAAGAAACTTTGACCTTTGAGGCCGATCTGGACGGCTCCCCGAGTTTCCGTCTGGAAGTAGTTCGACATCGCTGGTGCGCCCATAACCGCGGAATTTCTTCTCGCGGGCGCGACGATCGCGAGTGGGAAGTCTACGAACCGGGCGCCGTGATCCTGACCACCCGGACGCACTGGAAGCAGGATCCCTCAGCGGAATTGAATGCTCTGATGTCGGCGCGCAGGCAAGAGTTCCTCGAAGTGCATTTCCGTCCGGAATCTCCACAATTTTCGGCAGTGGTGCACCTGGAATCCCTGGCGGATCCGAATGCCGCCACAGAGTTTGTGAGCGCGCTGCGCGAGATTGCTGCCGGAGCTTCGACGCACCGCCAGTAGGCACGCCCGCTCCCACCTGAATTCCCTTCCTTCGCGCCAGACCCTATGCTATCGTTCCCGCCCATGAGTGACGCCCGCTTCGACAATTCCACGCCCGGCTCCTCGCCAATACAGTTCGGCACCGTCGAGTATCTCGGATCGCCAGCAACCGATTACTGCCAGTTTTGCCAGCAGCCCATCCCCGGCACTTATTACCGGGTGCACACCGCCATAGCCTGTCGAGGGTGCGCCGAGAAGGCGCGGAGTGAGCTGCCGCAATATAGCCACGCCGATTACGTACGTGGACTCCTCTATGGTGCGGGCGCCGCGACTGCCGGACTGATTCTTTACGCCGCGTTTGAAATTGCCACTAGTCTCATCATTGGCTACGTCTCGCTGGCCGTGGGCTGGATGGTTGGCAAGGCGATGATGAAAGGATCGAACGGCCAAGGTGGACGCCGTTATCAGGTCACCGCCGCATTGCTCACTTACGCGGCCGTATCCCTGGCAGCGATTCCCGTCTGGATTCACTACTCAGGCGAGCCTAAGCAAGCCCAACACGCGTCGCAGCAACAGCAGTTGGCCGAGGAACAGCGAACACTCGAGAAAGAGACTGGACGGCCTCAGACAACGGTGCCCGCCAAACCTGCCCTGAACTTCGGCAAGGCGTTCGTAACCTTGGCAGTTCTGGGACTGGCTTCACCGTTCCTGGAACTGGCCGACCCTCTGCACGGAGTGATCGGACTCTTAATCCTCTTCATCGGAATCCGCATCGCCTGGCAAATCACCGGACAGAAGCTGCCTGCGATCGATGGACCGTTTCAATCCTCGCCCCGTCCGCCAGCTGGAGTTGGCGCCGGCTGACGAGCATAATATCTAGAGCTGTGTCCTCGATCACTCCCGAACTGGTTCGAAACTGCAAGCGTTGTGCTCGCGAGCTCGCGCCTGGTGCGCTCGCTTGCGACCAATGCCACGCGCTGGTGCACTCCGAACAACTGGATCGTCTGGCGGCCGAGGCGAAAGCGCTTGAGGCCAAGGGAGACCTGCGCCAGGCACGCGACCGCTGGCTCGCCGGACTTCACCTCTTACCCCGAACCTCCAAGCAGTATGACTGGGTCAAGGAACACGCGCGAGCGCTTGAGCTTGCCGCGGATGAGGCCCACATTCCGGAACCAACAGATAACAAGTGGGCCAAGCGACTCGGGCCAGTGGGTCCGATCGCGATCCTGTTGGCCAAAGGCAAGACCGTTCTGTTTGCGCTCTTCAAGCTGAAGTTTCTGCTCAGCTTCGCCGCTTTCATCGGACTCTATTGGGCGATGTGGGGCATGAAATTCGGCATCGGCTTCGCGGTGCTGATTCTGCTTCACGAGATGGGCCACTTCATCGACATCAAGCGTCGCGGCTTACCGGCCGACATGCCCGTGTTTCTGCCAGGTCTCGGCGCCTACGTCCGCTGGCAGGCGATGGGCGTGCCTCTGGAAACGCGCGCCGAGATCAGCCTCGCCGGACCGCTCGCTGGCTTTTTCGTGGCCGTGGCGTGTGCTGTCCTGTGGTGGCAGACGGGCAATCCGCTCTGGGCCGCATTGGCACGCGCCGGCGCGGTCCTGAATCTCCTCAACCTGATCCCCGTCTGGATGCTCGACGGCGGGCAAGCCGTGCTCGCCTTGAGCAAGACGGAGCGGATCATTCTGCTCACCGCCTGCCTGGCTCTGTGGCTGGTGCTCGGCCAGAATATGTTCTTCCTGGTAGCACTCGGCGCCGGATACCAAGCCTTTTTTGCCGGGGTCCTGCCGCCACATCCCAGCCGCGCCACCACCATCTATTACCTGGCCGTCCTTACCGCGCTGGGCGTAATCATCCATCTGACGCCGGGAACGGGACTGGGGGTGCAGTAGCACGCTCGCACATACGCGTCTGTTGCATACCTCGCATCAGCTTTTTCGATTGTCGAGAGTGGAGAGTCGCGCTATTCTTTCCGGTACACTCCCAACCGTTTCAACTCCATGTTTCGGTGCCGTTGCTTTGCTGAAATTATTATTTGCAGACTACGAATAGGAGACTGACCACCATCCATGTCTAATGAACTGCGCAATTTTCTGGCACTTACCTACGACGAATTGGAAGAGCTGAATCTGAAGGCCAAGGAACAGCGTAGCAAGCGCGTCCCCATCCACAAGGTCCAGGAAGAGCGGTTGAAGTATCTTACCGACGAGAAGCGGATTAAAGCCGTGACCGTGCTCTTTAGCGATCTCGAGGGCCGGTTGCACATGCTCGATTACGACAAGAAGTTTCTAATCAAGAGCTGGGATAATCTCACCTTCGACGGCTCATCGATTCGCGGCTTCACGGCGCAGCGCGAGAGCGATCTTCGCCTGGGTATCGACTGGGCTGCATTCTACTGGGCGCCGTCCGACGTGTTCGGTTCCGGCAAAGTGCTGGTCTTCGGCGAAGTCATCGACAAGGGCGGGACTTCCTACACCGCCGACATTCGTGGCGTGCTGAAAGGCTACGCCGAGGCACTGCACAAGAAGAAGAGTTACACCCTCAACGCCGCCAACGAGATTGAAGGGTTCCTGTTTAAAGGCGCGGACGCCGAGCGCCGCTATCACGAGACTGGGAAATTCGAATACGTCAACACGGGCGGATACTATCACTCGCTGCCCGGCGACGCACTGCGGACTTTCATCGATACCACGGCAGAAGTGCAGCGCTCCATGGGCTTCCAGAATGAGAAAGACCATCCGGAAGTTGCTCCCTCACAGTTTGAGATCAACTACGGCTATGGTGAAGTGGTTGCCGCCGCCGACCAGATTCAGCTCTACAAGCTGATCTGCCGACAGGTTGCCACCAACATGGGCCTGACCGCCTCCTTCCTCCCGAAGCCAGTCGTAGGCGTGAACGGCAGCGGTATGCACACCAATGTTTCGATCAGCGAGAATGGCAAGAACCTGTTCTGGGATGCGAAGGGCGAAGAGAAATTGAGCAAGATGGGTTGGGCGTTTCTCGATCGCATCCTCACCCACGGCAATGATATCTGCCTGCTGCTGAATCCTAGCGTAAATGCGTATCGCCGTCTGGATCCGCACTTCGAAGCGCCCAATCAAATCAAAGCCTCTGCGGTTGATCGCGGATCGATGATCCGCATTCCCATCGGCAACGAGAAGAGCATGCGCGTGGAAGTTCGCTCGGTGGCGCCAGATGCAAATCCCTACCTGGTAATGTTGTCCATCTTCAAGAGCGGCATTGACGGCGCGACCTCGAAGATCAAAAATCTGCGCCAGGCCGAGCGCTACCTGCCGGACAACATTTACACCGCGCTCGAAGACTTCCGCAAAGGCGAATGGACAACGGAACTTCTGGGCGAAGATGTGAAGGGCCGTTACGCCGACTTGAAGCAAGCCGCCGCAGATCGCTGCCCGCGGATGTTGGGAACGTTCGTGAAGGCGCCCGAGGTGCAATATCACCACGACGTCTACAACCAATTCCTCTGGAATTTGTTCTAAACCGCTGCAGTTCTGCCACGGAAAGCGCCCCACCGCAGGGCGGAGGCGCTTTTCCTTTCTGTTGGATCTCAACCGCAACACCCCAATCTGACTCCGACAGGGTTCGCCCGCTGGATGCGCCTGTGCTAGATTCAAGAGTTTCATGGATCTCGCTCCCACCATCTCGACTCAAGCCCTGACCCGCCGCTTCGGAGAACTCCTGGCCGTCAACGGCATCGACCTGCGTGTGTCCCCTGGACAATTCTTCGGCTTCCTCGGCCCTAACGGTGCCGGCAAATCCACCACGATCAAAATGCTTACCGGACTCCTTGCGCCGAGCTCAGGGCGAATCGAAATCCTCGGCCTGGATCTCACGGCGCATCCCGTGGAAGTGAAGCGGCAAATCGGTGTTGTCCCCGAAGGAATGGCGTTGTTCGGACGGCTGACGGGTTCTGAATTCCTGAATTTTGCCGGCCGGATGTACGGACTGGATCGAGACACGACAGCCAAACGCACCGCCGAGTTGCTTGACTTCATGCAGCTCGCCGATCAGCCCAGGAAGCTGGTCACCGATTACTCGCACGGAATGCAGAAGAAGTTGGCAATGGCAGCGGCCGTGATTCACGGTCCGAAGGTGCTGTTCCTCGACGAACCGTTCGAAGGCGTGGACGCCATTGCCGCCGGAACGCTGAAGACCATGCTGCAAGGCATGATCGCTCGCGGTGCCACGATTTTTCTCACTTCGCATGTTTTGGAAATCGTCGAGCGCCTGTGCAGCCACGTCGCCATCATTCATCAGGGACGGCTCGTTGCGCAGGGGTCGCTCGAGGAGTTGCGCGCTGGCGTAGAGGCGCAGACACCCGCAGGCTCCGGCGACGGTTCCGTGACGTCTGGCGAAAAGATGACGCTGGAGCAGATTTTCCTGCGCACCGTGGGCGGCTCGCGCCGGACCGATCAGGAGCTTTCGTGGCTGGGCTAAGATGGAATTCGCGCTCCCCTATCGGTCCACAGATTTGCCCATTTCGGTGGATATTCTTGACGCACCGTCGGGCAAGCCCGGGGTCATCCTTCATTCTTGCTGCGCCAACGTGGGATATCTTGTCGTAAACTCAAATAACGGATTTGAAGCCATCCGGGTGCTCCACATCAGGGAGGGTAGATGCCGAGGTGCTGGACTTTGACCGCAGTCATGCCGAAGTTTACCTGATAGCACAGGAGATCAAGCGTCTCAAACCAAAGATTCCCGCTATCGTCGTGACAGAGACGGAGGTCGTCTCGCAGGGTCTAAGTGAGCGTTCGGATGCGGTGGTAGCGAAGGAAGCGACCCTGGAATTTTATTGAAATCCCTGACGGACTTGTTGCCCGACGAGATTTGCGTTCCACTCGGCCCTATCCCGCCGATTCTAGCTCTGCTCGCCGAAACTGCCCAGTCCAATGATTGAATCCATTCCTCATCTCCGTCGCCGCGGCCAGCTTGCAGCCATCGCATGGCTCCGCTGGCGCCTCTTGCTGAATTCGCTGCGTACCACGCGAGGCCAGTTGGAGTTGATCTCGCACATCTTCGTGTCGCTTGCATTTGCCATCGGCGGACTCGGCGGGGCATTGTTCATGGGAGTCGCGGCATACTTCTTCCTCTCGTCGGGAAAACCGGAGATGCTGCCGCTGCTTCTGTGGGCAATCTTTTTCTTCTGGCAAGTTTTTCCTATCATGGCCACCGCCTTCACCAACAATCCGGACTCCTCCGACTTGCTCCGCTTTCCGCTCAGCTACCGCTCGTATTTTCTGGTGCGCTTGGCTTACGGCGCCTTCGATCCGGCAAGCGCCCTGGGCGGTTTGTGGTCGTTCGGAATCCTTGTAGGGGTGGGCTTGGCGAAACCAGCCTCGCTGCCCTGGACGCTCCTCGTATTGCTGGCATTCGTCGCCTTCAATCTTCTATTCATGCAAATGATCTTCGCCTGGGTAGAACGCTGGCTGGCACAACGCCGCACCCGCGAGATCATGGGCGTTCTGTTTGTCCTGCTGATGCTGAGCGTTCAATTGATCGGCCCATTGACCAGACATTTCAAAGCGCATCCACAGCCTGAAGTCCGGAAGTTTGTCGAGGTTCTTGCTTCAGTGCAGGGAATTCTTCCGCCCGGCCTTGCCGCCGACGCCATCGTGCAAGCGATCTATCCACAAATCGCAGTGGCCCTTACCTCGCTCGCCTTATTAGGCGCTTTTTTGATGGTGATCGGCTACGGCCTGCACTTACGACTACTGGCGCAATATCGCGGTGAGAGCTGGAGCGAGGCTCTTGCCCCATCCGTCTCGCGGCAAGATCGGCCGCTCCCTCTGGGCTGGCATCTTCCCGGATTCGCGACGCCGGTCACGGCGGTCTTCGAAAAAGAAATTCACTATCTACTGCGCAGCGGCCCCATGTTGCTGACCCTGATCATGCCCATTTTTATGCTGCTGGTGTTTCGTTTCGGCTCCATGAACTCTGTCCGGCATTCTAGTGGTTTCTTGACCCGCGCCCCCGACCTGGCATTTCCCGTGGCTGCCGCCTACACCCTCTTGATGCTGACCAACCTGGTTTACAACAATTTCGGCGGCGACGCCGGCGGCATCCAGTTCTTCTACGCGGCCCCGGTGAGCTTCCGCGACATTGTGCTGGCCAAGAATCTCACCCATGCCGGCATCCTGGCGGTTGAGATAGCCGTGGCATGGATTGCGGTTTTTTCCTTCTACGGCCGACCTGCGCTCAACATCACGATCGCAACCCTTGCCGGTCTGCTGTTTGCAGCGCCCATGAATTTTGCCGTGGGCAACGTGTTATCGATCTACTCGCCGAAAAAACTGGATTACTCCAAGTTCGGCCGCCAACGGGCCTCTCAGGTCACGGTACTTGTGAGCCTGGTCTTGCAGCTGGTCGTCGTGAGCGTGGGCGTCAGCGCTTTTGTCACGGCTCGGTACATTGGAAATCTGTGGTTTGCGACTTTGTTGCTTTTGCTCTTGGCGGGAATCTCGCTGTCACTCTACGGGATGGTACTGAACCGCATGGATCGGCTGGCGCTGGATCGACGGGAAGCGCTGGTTGCCGAGCTTTGTCGCGCCTAGCTTGGCAGATTAGCAAAGCTTAATTCTTCTCCGGATGCGCCAGAAACCGGTACCCCACGCCTCGGACCGTCAGCAGGTGTCGCGGCTCCGCAGGATCGTCTTCGATGTAGCGACGCAGCCGCACCATAAAGTTATCGATGGCGCGGGTGTCGGTGTCTTCGTGCAGCCCCCACACTTCCTCCAGAATCTGCTTGCGCGAAACCACGCGCCCGTCGTTGCGTACCAGATAGCGCAGCAGTTCCGATTCCATCAGCGTCAGATGAATCACATTGTCCGCAGTGCGCAATTCGAGCACACCGAAATCGATGGTCTTGCCGCTGAAGGAAAATGTTCCGAAGTCGCCCACGCTAGCCGCGTCGGACGTAGTCGGCGCATTTCCTGCTTGATGGTTGGCTCTCATCCATTGGCTGCGCCGCAGCAACCCCTGCAAACGCGCCAGCAGGATCGAAAGGTCGAAAGGCTTGGGCAGATAGTCGTCGGCTCCCGCGGCAAAGCCCTTCAGCACATCCTCAGGGCGGCTTCGCGCCGTCAGCATCAGCACCGGCACATAATTCCGCGCGGCGCGCAACTCCGAAACCACGCTGAAACCATCCTTGCCCGGCAACATGATATCGAGCACGATAGCATCGAAGTTTTCTTTCTTGCCGAGCAGACGATCGGTCGCAGCCTCGCCATCGCCCACGACTTCAGCCGAATATCCCTCCGCCTGCAGGTTGAAGCAAAGTCCTTGGGCCAGATGCGCTTCGTCTTCCACCACCAGAACCCGGCTCATGCGTTCGACCTCGGCAATTCCATGGTAATCGTTGTGCCCTCACCTTCACCCTCGCTCGCGGCAAACACTTTGCCGCCGTGTTTCTGCGCGATCGCTTTCACAATAAACAGGCCCAGCCCCGTTCCTTTCACGTGGGCCAGTGAGCGATGGGTGACGCGATAGAAGCGCTTAAAAATACTCTTCAAATCGCCGAAAGGAATACCGACCCCGTGGTCCTCCACGCTGAGCACGATGCGCTTCTCGTCGGGAGTATCCAGACGCACCCGCACGTCCACGCTATCGCCGGAATATTTGATGGCATTGTCGAGTACATTGAAAACCGCGGTACGCAGGTCCTCGGCACTCCCCATCACGCGCATCCCGGCGCCATTGCTGGACCCCTCTTCGTACAGCAACGCCTCGGGCGGCAGGTGATGCCGAACCCGGGCTGCCTCCATGCACGCTCGTACCAGTTGCCGGAAGTCGACCACGGACTTTTCCCGTCCCGCCTTCTTGTCCCCGGCACGTCCAGCGCGCAACACCTGTTCCACCGTCTCGGTTAAGCGATCGGTGTCACTCAGCATCAGGCGGTAAAACTCCTGTTTCTGCGCTTCAGGCAAATCCCGACGCTGTAAGGTTTCCAGATGCAAGCGGATCGAAGCCACGGGCGTTTTCAGTTCGTGCGTGACCGCGTTGATGAAGCTGTCATGCTGTTCGCTGCGGCGAATCTCACGCAGCAGGAACGTAGTGTTCACGATCATGCCGGCAATGATGAGCGCAAAAAAGATGATCCCGAAGAACAGCAGAACGCCCTCGCGCCAGTTGAGGATGATCCATCCAACGTTGAGCGCAACCGCCAAGGCAACCAGGCCGATGCCCAGGCAGAGAAAGAAGATGATGGTTCCGCGGCGGCTCGTGATGCGCATGGCTTCACGCTGATTCTACAACCAGAATCTTCACCATAGAAGGCCCGATAGCCTCACAGAGTAACCCACGGAAGAATTGCTGTTGTGCCCCACGCTGTCCTCTGGGTTTAGGTTCTTACGTTGTGAGTTTTCTTGCAGACAGCAAAAAGCCCGGACCAGAAGTGGTCCGGGCCTTCAAGAAACGCTTCGTGATCAATCTCCCGAGACTGCCACTTCCGGTAGAGCCACCGTAATCAGCTTTCCATTCGGCGTCGCCACCAAACCCTTTTCCAGGTCAGCCAGATTCACGCGTTTAATGTCCCAAGCCAAACCCAACTGCTTCAATGCCCAAATCCCATACCAGTTCATATCGACTTCATACCAGGTAAGGCCGTGCTGTGCGGCGGTCGGATGCGCATGGTGATTGTTGTGCCAGCCTTCCCCAAATGTCAGCAATGCAACCCACCAGCTGTTGGTGGAAAGATCCCGCGTGGTAAAGCGGCGCGTGCCCCAGGAGTGCGTGGCCGAGTTCACCAGCCAGGTGGCGTGCAAGCCAATCACGGTCCGCATGAAGATGCCCCACATCAGAAACGGGAGCCCGCCGATGGCGAACAGAATCACACCCAGCACAATCATGGGCACGTAGTGATACTTCGTGATCCAGACGTGAAATTTATCCTTGGCCAGGTCAGGGACATACCGGGCCAGCGTGGTGGTGTCATGGTGCATCGATTTACCCATCAGAATCCAGCCCATGTGCGCCCACCATTTGCCGTCGATCGGCGAATGCGGATCGCCATCCTGGTCGGAGTACTGATGATGAATGCGGTGCGTGGCCACCCAGAAAATCGGTCCGCCTTCGAGCGCCAGCGTGGCGCAGACCGTCAGAAAATATTCCACCCACTTCGGCGTCTTGTAGCCTCGGTGCGTGAGCAGACGGTGATAGCTCATCCCGATGCCCAGGCTTCCGGAGACCCACCACAGGAACATGGCAACAAACAATGCCTTCCAGGTAAAAAAGAAGAGCGCGGCGATAGCGCCCACGTGAAACGCCATCATAAAGATCGCCGTCACCCAGTTAACTTCGTTTCTGGCGGCTTGTCGTTTTTCCAGGCTTTCCAGTTGCATGTCCAAGGAGCATCCCCGATTCTTGGCTAAGTTCGATAACGTACATATGTAACCTATCAAGGCATGGAGGCCATCACTGTAATACTTGTGTAATAGCGCGATTCCCGCACATTACCGAAGTGCCAGAGGGCAAAACGAAGGGCGCGACCACTGGCCGCGCCCTCGACAAACTCGGCACGAACTCCCGTCTTCACGCACTCTTCGGCATCTGCTTCATAAACTCTTCCTGCGCTTCCTCGATTTCCTCCATCGACATATCGCGCTTGTGAGTCCCGATCGACCACTTGTGGCCGAATGGATCCACCAGCTTGCCATAGCGGTCGCCCCAGAACATGTCCGCCACCGGCATTTCGACCGTCGCTCCCGCTCCAATCGCCCGATCAAACGCCGAGTCCACATCCTCGACATAAATGTGCAATCCCGTGCCTGAGCCGCCAATAGTCTGCGGTGACAGAGATCCAAATTGCGGGAATTCGTCGGCCAGCATGAGAAGAGAGTCGCCGATGCGCAGCTCGGAATGCATGATTTTTCCGTCCGGCCCTTTCATCACGCCTTTCTCAACCGCTCCAAAAGCCTGTTTGTAGAACTCGATAGCGCGCGCAGCGTCGCGCACGGTCATGTATGGGGTAAGGGAGTGGTAACCCTCGGGTATAGCTTTCGCGGTCATGTTCGCCTCCTTCAGCGAAAATTCGTGCACCAGAGTTTACCTCGAAATGCAAAGGCGAATTGTCAAAGGAGTGTTACAGCAAAACAGGCTAAGGGCAAGATTTTGCGCCTTGCTGCGAGCGGCGCCATGGCTCTAGGCGAAAAGGCTTAGAAGAACTTCGTGACGCCTTCTTCCAACACCACCACGCGGTCTTCGATTCCAGCCGCGCGCGCTGCCTGCTCCAGAAGTTGTAGCGGCTCATCGACAGGCTCGTGCGACAGCCGGAATGTCCCATAGTGCATGGGCACCATCCAGCGCGCCTTCAAATCGAGGAAGGCGTGGGTCGCGTCGGCCGGATTCGTGTGCACATTCCGGAACGTCGGCGGATTGTACGCGCCGATTGGAAGCAGTGCCAATTCCGGTGATAAGCGTCGCCCAATCTCGCCGAAGCCGGCAAAATAAGCTGTGTCCCCCGCGTGATAGACCGAATGCTTTCCCGCCTTCAACACGTACCCGCCGTAGCCGCGGTGCGAGTCCTTGAGAATCCGCGCTCCCCAATGCCGCGATGGAACGTGCGTCACGGACACGCTGCCGTGCCGCGAACTGTTCCACCAGTCCAGTTCGATGATTTCGGCGAAGCCTAGATCGGAGACCAGATCCGTAACGTGACTAGGAATGATGATGGCTGGCGCCATTCCGCGCTTGCGCAGATTGTTCTGTACGATCGCCCGCAACGACGACCGGTGCAAATGATCGAAGTGCGCATGCGTCACCAACACCAAATCGATGGCCGGTAAATCGCGCACGCGAACTCCGGGACGCCGTAACCGCTTCAGCACAAATAACCAGCGGGCAAAGTTGGGATCAATCATCACGCTCTGCCCGCCAATTTGCACCAAAAAGCTGGAATGGCCGATGAAGGTGAGCCCCAGTTCACCGTTAGAAGCCAGACGGGGCAAGTGCGTCTCTCCGCAAAGCGGGGTCACGGCCGAATGTCGCACCAGGCGCCCGAACTGGGACGCGCGCTTGCGGAGGGTCGGGTTGCGAAGCGTTGCTTTAATCATCCGGTAACAGCCTGCTCATTGGATGAAATCTGAAAGCGACTCGCTCTATTTTAGTTCACCGCCGGTAGAAAGGCGCGTAATTCCTACGATTCCCCCAGAAGCTTTCTCTCGGCCGCTCGGCGCCCACACCATCAAACCAGTTTGCTTGACCTCGATCCTAGCCCTCATATCTAATCCAGAGCGGGTCCGATCGTTCGAACAGGAGAATCTCAGCGATGCGAGTTGCTTTCTTAGGTCTGGGAATTATGGGTCAAGCCATGGCCACCAATCTGGCCAAGGCTGGACATGAAGTCACGGTTTGGAATCGCACTCCCGGCAAACTTGTAGAAGGAGCAGGCGTCGCTCCCACTCCCTCCGCTGCCGCGCAAGGAGCCGAAGTCGTATGGCTTTGCGTTTCCGATACCGACGCCGTCGAACAGATTTTGTTTGGCGCAGACGGTGTCGACCAGTCGCTCACCGCAGGCATGATGATCGCCGATTCCAGCACCATCTCTCCTTCCGCCACCGTGAAATTTGCCGAACGCGTTCGCGCCAAGGGAGTCGGCTACGTCGACGCTCCTATGACCGGATCCAAAATCGGCGCCGCCAACGGCACCCTGATTTTCATGGTCGGCGGCGAGGCATCTACCATCGACCGCCTTAATCCCCTGTTCGCCGCCATGGGCAAGAAAATTTTCCGCATGGGGGAGACGGGCAAGGGTCAGGCCACCAAGCTCGCCATGAACCTCCAGATCGCACTCATCTTCGAAGGTTTCGCCGAGGCGCTCACCCTCGCCAGCAAACTTGGAGTAGATCCAAAGCAACTTCTGTCGCTCATCGAGGCCACTATGGTCCGGTCCGGCGTCGTCGATTACAAAGGCCCATTCATCCTGCAGCGCGACTTCACTCCCAATTTTCCCTTGCGCCTCATGCACAAGGACATCCTTCTCACCCTGCAGGCCGCCAAGGAAGCTCGCGTGAAGCTGCCCGCCCTCGAAACGGTGGAAGAAATCTATGAAATGGCCAGCGAGGACGGTCACCGCGATCTCGACTATGCCGCGACCATCACTCTGTTGGAAAAGTGGGCCGGAGTACAGATAAAAAGCGAGGCCGCCTAGTAAGCTAGAAGAATCCGCAGGTCTCTCAGATTGTTCCCCGTCGGACCAATCTGGATCGCATCTCCGAGCCCGCAGAAAAACGGATACGCGTCAAACTTCTCCAATGCGGCACACGCGTCAAGCCCATTCGCTTGGGCGCGCATCGCCGTGCTTCCATCCGCCACCGCGCCAGCCGCAGGACTATTCCCGTCCAGTCCGTCCGTCCCTGCGCTAAGCAGGGTGATATTCTCACCGGCAATCCGCACGGCGCACGCCAGCGCAAACTGTTGGTTGCGTCCGCCCACGCCGCCATTTGTGACTTTCACCGTCACCTCTCCGCCCGAAATCACGCACACGCGCTCGGATTCTTTTCTGAGCTCGCGCAGTCTCTTCAACAAATATTCTGCCGCACGATCGTAATCCCAGTCGTCGCAGGAGTTGTCCACATGCACGGCGAATCCGGCGCGCTCGGCCGCAGCCTTCGCCTCTTCGACTGCGGTCTGATTCGAAAGAACTGGCCACCACCGCGAACGGTAAAACGCCGGATCGTCCGACTTCGGCGTCTCCTCCAACGCACGTCGCTCGAAAAGCTCGCACGTGGAGTGCGGCAACTGCGCCACCAACTCATGCTTCTTCGCGATCCGGTAACAATCCTCCACGCTGGTCGAGTCCGGCATCGTCGGACCGGAGGCCAGCGCATCCGCCATACCATCAGGAACATCAGAGACAAGCAACGAAACCTGCTGCGCCGGAAACGCCGCTCGCGCCAGCCGCCCACCTTTCACCGCAGAAAGATGTTTGCGGATAGCATTGATTTCAGTGATGGGCGCACCCGAATGGACCAGCGCGCGATAAGTCGCCATCAGGTCGTCGAGAGAAATCTCATCGTCGATGGGCTTTTCGACGATCGATGAACCTCCGCCACTGAGCAGAAATATCACCAACGAGGCCGAAGTTTGAACCTCCAGCGCTTTCAGAATTGCTTTCGCGGCATGAATGGATTCAACATTCGGTGTGGGATGTCCGCCGTGAAAATAACGGAAACCGCGCACCTGCGCCGAAGGCTCAAGCGAACTCGCCACAATGCCCTCGAGCGCAGCCGCACCCATTTGCTGCGCCAGTGCCTCCACCATCGTGTGTCCGGCCTTGCCGATAGAAACTACCAGGACCCGCGAATAGGCCTGCAGATCGTAAAGATCTTCGCAAACTCGCAGCACCCCACGTTCGCAATGCACATGGCGGGCAAACCCCTTGGCGATCGAAGCCTCGGCCAGCGCGCGAAGAAACATCTCGCGCGCGGCCTCGCGTATGAGGCGAAACGGCGGATCACGATTGGCGTCAAGCATGGGCAGAATTATGAAGTTGTGTTCCGAACGATTTCTCGCCGCATCCAGCCTTCGATCGTTTCTCTGAGTTCCCGCAACCGTCCCTCAAAGAAATGATCCGCACCCTCGATCACAACCAGCTCCCTCGGCTCCGGTACCGACTCAACCAACTCCTCCAGCTTCGCCCGTGGACCAAACTGGTCGCGCGCGCCGCTCACAAATAATTTGGGCTTGACGTAATCACGCAAGAAATCAAATGTGTAAACCCGCGGCGCTTCCGTGTCCGCGGCCACCGGAGCAACCGGCGTTCCCACGCCGATCAACGCCATTACTCGTGCGTCAGAAGCCGCAGCCCGCAATCCAACCGCTGCGCCGAAAGAGAATCCTGCCAATATCAACGGAAGATGAAACTCCGCGTCGAGCCAGTCGAGCGCGGTGCGTACATCCTCCATCTCCCCGTTACCGTGATCATGCTCTCCATGGCTGAGTCCAGAGCCACGAAAATTGAAGCGGAGTACCGGAAAACCGAAGCGGTTCAGCGCCTTCATGGTGTGGAACACGACTTTGTTATGTAGGGTCCCGCCAAACAACGGATGCGGGTGACAAACCACCGCCGCATGTGTTGCATTCTCAGCACCCGCATTCAGGAGCGCTTCCAATCGTCCCGCAGGACCTTCGAGGAACAGTGAACGGATCGAACTGGCTTCGAAAGCTGCGGTCATTCGCTTCGAGCGGTCCCCCGCCGCACCATGGTATGAATGCCCGGGGCAACTTTCCACGAGCCTGCGCTTGGTCGCCGTGGAATGCTGATTGCTCTTCCTTTCATGCGCACCCGCTCCCCGGTCAAAAGCCCGTTGTCAGAAGCAATTCATCGATTCCGGACAGAAACGCCCAGTCTCCGGCGATTTAGATCTCCTCCACCGCAGGCATCCCAACCGGGTGACCTGCACGAAAATGCGCTCGCAGACTGCTCTCACCGCACTCTTTCCCGGATCAGGGCAGCCGTCGCGGGAAGGAACGTAATATCGGTCATGAGTTCTAGCAACCTCGCAGGGTCCTTTTCCTGGGTCGCCGGTGCCTTGAGCCACCAGCGCCTCGATTTCCCTTGTTTCGACATCCCGCTCCGTAGGGGGCATTGCTCGGTTAGTGTATCTCAGGCCGCAGCTTGGACCTGGCCAAAACCCCGCTCCAAAGGGCTGGTAAGATAACCCTCTCCATGGACGCAATCACGCTCACTCGCCAACTCATCGACATCGAATCCATCTCCGGCAACGAAGCTGCCGTCGGGAACTACCTCGATGGTGAGCTCACGCGCATCGGCTACCAGACACGAAGAATTCCAGTCGAGGGCGACCGCTTCGATATCTATGCCACGTCGCTAGAGCAGCCGAACCCGGAAGTGGTCTTCTCCACACACATGGACACGGTTCCTCCCTTCATCCACTCCTCCGAAGATGCCGCGCGAATCTACGGCCGCGGTTCCTGTGACGCGAAAGGAATCATTGCCGCCCAGATCGCCGCCGCCGAACGATTGCGTCAGCAGGGAATCTACGTCGGCCTGCTTTTCGTGGCAGGAGAAGAGCGCGATAGCCTGGGCGCGAAGGTTGCCAACCAATTCGCTGCAACGCAACCAGGACATCGCTGCCGGTACTTAGTAAACGGCGAGCCCACGGAGAACCATATAGCGCTTGCCTCGAAAGGTACCTTGCGCGTAGAGGTCACGGCTTCGGGCCGCATGGCGCATTCCGCCTATCCGGAGCTCGGAGAATCGGCGATCGACAAACTGATTGCCTCTCTCACCCGTCTGCGCGCGATGCCGTTGCCAACCGATCCGGAGGTGGGTCCGTGCACGTTGAATATCGGATTGATCGAAGGCGGCCGGGCGCCGAATGTGATTCCCGATTACGCCCACGCAGATTTGCTCTACCGCCTCATCGGTCCGGCGCAAGGTCTGCGCCGTGAAATTGTCGAAGCTGCTGGAGATCAGGTGAAGATCGAATTTCCCCTGGAACTTCCCTTCCTGCGTCTTCGCACCGTCGATGGTCTGCCCACAATGATTGCGGCGTTCACTACCGACATCCCCAAGCTAACGCACTGGGGCGAACCGCTTTTGATTGGTCCAGGATCGATTCACGTGGCGCATACCGACGCTGAGTTCATCGAGAAAAAGCAACTTGCGCAAGCAATTGATTTGTATTGCACGATTGCGAAGCGGCTCATCTAGCTGAGAGAGAGGGTCAGAATTTAGAGACTGTTTGAGCCCGCAACAATGCGATGTCTCCGGTGAGCTCACATCCACTCGCCCGATACATTTAGACTCTAATGATCATGACCACCACCACTACCCTCAACTCCCTCGCCCGCGCCTCTTCCGCCTACCTGCGTTCCGCTATGCGCCAACCGATTCGGTGGCACGAGTGGGGGGAGGAGGCGTTCGCTTCCGCGCAGCGGGAAAACAAACCGATGCTCCTAGATATTGGCGCGGTCTGGTGCCACTGGTGCCATGTGATGGACCGCGAGTCTTACGACGATCCCGAAGTGGCCGCCATTGTGAACGAGCATTTCATCGCCGTAAAAGTGGATCGCGATGAGCGCCCCGATATCGACATCCGTTACCAGGCTGCGGTCAACGCGGTAAGCGGGCAAGGCGGGTGGCCGCTCACGGCGTTTCTGACGCCCAATGGCAAACCATTTTACGGCGGCACGTATTTTCCCCCGACCGATGGATACGGGCGCCCAAGCTTTAGGCGGGTGTTGTTGAGCATCGCCAATGCGTACAGGGAGAAGAACGGCGACGTGATGGAGCAGGCGAAGATGGTGGAGAACGCCATTGCGCAGGCGGAGTCTTTTGCCGGAAGCAGCGCGCGAATTTCGGGCAGCATCATTCGGACCATTCAGGAATCCGCCTTGAAGATGTTCGATCCCCAAAACGGCGGATTCGGGCAAGCACCCAAGTTTCCGCATCCGTCGGTATTGGATCTGTTGATCGAACGGTATGCCCGAACCAAAGACGATCGCTTGCGCAACCTGATCGTCACCACTCTGGAGCACATGGCGAAGGGCGGCGTTTACGATCAACTGGCCGGCGGATTTCATCGTTATTCGGTCGACGAGAACTGGGTCGTCCCGCACTTCGAGAAGATGTGCTACGACAACTCTGAACTGCTGAAGAATTATGTCCACGCTTATCAGGCGACGGGATTGGAGTTCTTCGCCAGGGTGGCCCGTGACATCATCCGCTGGATGGATGAATGGCTCAGCGAGCGCGACCGCGGCGGCTTTTCCTCCTCGCAGGATGCCGACATCTCCATGGACGACGATGGCGATTACTTCACCTGGACGCTCGACGAAGCCCGAGCGGTGTTAACCGAAGAAGAAGCGCAGGTCGCCGCGTTGCACTATGACATCAACGAAGTGGGCGAGATGCACCACAACCCCGCGAAGAACGTGCTTTATGTCCGCGCGCCGATCGATGAGATTGCGCGCCGCATGGACCTCAGCGTTGAGCGCGTGCAAGAACTGCTGGATTCTGCGAAGAAAAAAATGTTTGCCGCGCGCTTGCAGCGAACGACCCCCTACATCGACAAAACAGTTTATGTGGGATGGAACAGCATGTGCATATCAGCGTATCTGGAAGCGGCGAAGGTGCTCCACCTGGCTGAGACTCGGCGTTTCGCATTGCGCTCCCTCGACCGAATCCTGGCGGAGGCCTGGAAGGCGCACGCGGGAAGCGCGGCCGGGGGCACCCACGCCACACGAGCACGGTTACTGCACGTGGTCGCTTACTCGGATCCGAAGGCTGCGCACCAGGAAGTTGCCGGCATGCTCGAAGATTACGCCGCGACCGTACTGGCGTGCCTCGACGCCTATGAAACCACGGCCGATCTCAGTTATTTCAAATTTGCGCAAGCCATCACCGACGCCATGATTGCCAGGTTCTTCGACCCGGTTTCTGGAGGCTTCTTCGATGCCGAACCGGCGGCAGATGGCAAGAGCCTGGGCGTGCTGGCAACGCGCCGCAAACCACTGCAGGATTCGCCCACTCCGGCCGGCAACCCCATGGCAGCGATCGCTCTATTGCGCCTGCATCAATACACGGGCGATGCCGCGTATCACGATAAGGCTGAACAGACGCTGGAAACTTTCGCAGGCGTGGTGGGACAATTTGGAATCTCTGCCGCAACTTACGGAATCGCGACGGTGCACTTCCTGGAGAACCCAATTCAGGTAGTCGTGGTTTCCGACAATGGTGCAGACGATGCGGGCTCTGCTCTCGCCGCCGCGGCCAATGCGTCTTTCGCGTTTGGAAAGAGTGTGCTTCGACTCGCTGCGAACCAGGCAGTCGCGAAGAATCTTCCTCCGGGGCTCGCGTCTACCATCCCGAATCTGCCCGAATTAAAATCCGGCAGGGCGTTTGCCGTTCTTTGTTCCGGTTTTACCTGCCAACCTCCAACTCGTGACGCGCAGGAGCTCCGCCGAACCCTGGAACTTGCCGCGACGCACCAGAGTTAACCATCGTTTGCCCAAAAAAAAACGGGGCTGACGGTTTATGTATGAGTCCGTCAGCCCAAAAATTGCGAGCCCAGGTTCGGCCCAAGTTACCTCAGGTTACTTTGGTGATCTTGCCCTCAACTCTCTTCTCCGATTAACTACTACTTCATCATCGGTGGCAGTTGAACGCATCTACCCTGCAGTTGTTGTTGAGGTGGGCACACTAGAATCGGGCCTCCGTCCGGGGCGGGAACCTGCGGAACGGCGGCTACGACATAGGTGCCCACTAGTCCAAACATCAGGATCGAAATCCTGATTGCTTGCTTCATGGGTTTTCTCCTACCGCGTCTAAATTCAAGGAAACTAACTTGACGCGCGAGAATTATACGGTACCTGTCAATCCCTTCTACAGAATTTCCCCTAGATCGTTTACTGTAGGCGTTACCGAGGCTTAATTTAAGGCACTCCACGTTGAAGCTTAGCCATTTATCGTCAATATCTTAAATGATGAACTGTAATGTCATGGAATAAGTTGTGAAGGGCGAATTTTAAAGGGACGCCGGCAGGGGTGGAATTTACGAAATGCGAAATCGTGGCGCGGAGGGAAGTGACAACCCCAAGAAGCCCGGCAGACGGACCTTGGGCGAAGTTATGACCGAAGCCGCCATTACCTCCTGGTCGACCCGGTGCCAGGAAGTTCAGCAAATCCCACGGTTGTGGAAGGACCCCCCACGTGAGCAGCCGCGGCTTTGCTGTTAATCCTATCCTCTATTACCAGCGATGGCGAAGCTTGAGTTTTCGAGAGGGCTCGATCCACCATGCCCTCGAACATCGGGATCAAAGAGTCTGCCGGAAGAGGGTGATGAATGTCGGTCAGGCTCTGTTCCCAACGCTGCGGCCGTAGCATGTTTGACGGAGCTTCGCGGGCGGGGCTCTTCGCCAGGGTGTATCCCAACCAGATGAGCAGCGTGCAATTGTAGGCGGCCATGTTTACCAGGCCCATCGAAAGGTTATTCAAATGGTCACCCACCCAGGACGCCACCACAGAAAGCTCTACCGTGGCGAAGCATCCGAACCCCAAGGCTACGCCGAAGCTGTACTGTCGCCGGCTCACTCCCAGGTAGCGGGCAAAGAACAGCAGGAAAAGTACCATCCCGATTTGAATAATTCGTACGCAACGCTGCGCGGTGAGAATGGCCTGAATCCACGGCAGAACATCCTGCGAATCTGTGGAAACCGAAACCACTCCAGCCACCAGTAACATCACCAAACCTGCCCACTTGAACAGTACCGTGCCCAGATCTCGCAGTGTGTGGAAGGGCCGGAAGGCATCAAGAAAGGCCTCGTGAATCACCTTGAAACCCAAAGCCACGCTGACCGCGGTACTGATCCAGCTAATGTAAACGCATGCGGCAGGGTTGTAGCGATAGGTGGGAAAGACCACGGCAAAAGCCGCAATCTGCGCGATGATGTAGGCGAAAAAATACTTGAAATGCTTCTGCCGCCCCAGGCGGAACATAGCCACCGCAATGGCCGTCTGCAGAATGGGATGAGCAATCCAGAGAACGTAATAAATAATCCTAATTTTGCTCATCGTAACAGTTCTCCGGACCTAACTCGAGCAAACGACGGCAACAGTGGCAGTACTCAACTTATGAAGAGAAGTTAAACCTTTTAGCGCAGGTGTTCAATGTACTCGCGTAACCTAAAGTAACGTTACCTTCGTGCCATAAGCCCGAACCTCGGAACATGCTCTTGGCGGCCCGTTGCTTAAACGAGTCAATATACAGGTTCAGCGCTGGCGCGCGGAGTGCATCCTCAGGCACGCTCTAGGCGTCGGGAACCGAGTGGATATAGGCCCGCATCATGCGCACTTCGTCATCCTTCTCATTTAAGTCGTGCAAGAGGATGTCCCGCAGCGAGACCATGCCGACCAGCTGTCCCTCGTGGCAGACGGGCAGATGACGGAAGCTGTGCCTCCGCATGAGGGCCATGCAATTTTCCAAATCCTCGTGCATGCTTACGGTGAGCGGGTCGTCCGTCATCACTTCCGCCAGGCAGGTGCTGCGGGGATCGAACCCCTCGGCCACTACGCGCTTCATCAGATCGCGCTCGGAAAAAATTCCCACCAGTCTGCCATTGTGCAAGACCGGAACCGCGCCGATATTGTGTTCCACCATGGCACGCACCGTTTCCAAAACGGTTTGCCCCATCTCTGCCTGGTAGGTCACCTGGTCTTTGATCAGCTCGCAGATACGCATTGGATCCTCCCAGATTGTTATCTTCCAAGCACCCACAAACCTCTAACGGGGGCCGAGTATATTCCGAATTCAGATGCAGGGGAAGGACTAAACAGTTGGGAGAAATAATATTTCCAATCTAGCTCATTCCGGGACGAAGGAGCGCTCGATGTTCTATGGTTTGCGAGGGCGAGGCGAACTTTCGGCGCCAAGGAACACAAAGTAGGAGCAATTCCACCAGGAGGTAGGCAGGCTGCCATGCGGCCTGGCGGTGAGCACAATGTTGTATTCGCCAGTGTTATCCAGGCCGATTTCCCGCAGATCGACTTCTCGCGTTATTGCCGGCCGCTGTGCCTGCCCCGGATGCGTCGCTCCCACCGGCTCGATCACGGCTAACTGCGCCAGGAATTCGTGAAGATCCACGCCGCGACCTTGCCCCGGAATCACAAATGAAACTTCCGCGTCTTGCGAGGAAAAATGCCATCCCAGCGACGCCGCCAGATTCACCGCTTGCTCGTAGGCCACATCGGAGATCATTCCCACCGGTGGATTATCGAAGACGATGCACAGCTTGCGCTCATCCTCGCGGCTAAACTCGCGCACCTTCAGCGACCCGGATTTCGCGGTCGCCTTCCAGTCCACATGGCGCGCAGAGTCTTCCGGCATGTACTCACGGATGCGGTAGAGATCGGAGCCCCGTCCACGCACGAAACTTTCCCACTCCCCGCGCACGAGCGGCAAAATCTCAAACAGCTCTTCCGGCGACTCAACCGGGGGGTAGACTAGAATCTCGCGCTCCAGCGCAATGTGCCGTGTCTTCATCAGAAACGCAAACGGAAAGCGCGTCGCCACTCCAAAGCTGGACTCACAGTAGCATCCGCGGTGCTCAAACAGAAGTTCGAGATCCGCCGCCAACTCAGTCTTTGCTGGCAAGTAGGGAAAGTAAACCATGCCCTCGAAAATTCCTGGCGGAGCGCACGGTAGTTCTACCCGCCGCACGCGATAGTCGCGCAGCCGCACCCACTGATTCTGGGGAGGACTATTCAGCGGGAAAACAAATGTGGTCGGCTCCCAACGCCATTCCTTGCGGACTTTCTTTTCCTTGCGCGTCGGCACGATGCGAATGGAAAACGACGGCATCCAGCGCCGCGCGTTGCGCAGCACGATGTGTCCCATGACCGCCCGGCCGGCAAAAACCTGCTCGGGAAGTCGCACATCCAATTCCAGGCCCCGCAGAACCATCGCGGAAACCACGCCCGACACGAGGATCGCCGCCAGCATAGCTGCTACCACTATGTACAGCAGATTGTTTCCAGTGTTCAATGCCGCAATGGCGATCACCAGCGTGACCAGTACATAGACCACGCCCGCCCGGGTCACTTCATAATGAAAAGTCTGCCGCAGCCGCTCGATCGCCACGCGCCGTGCTAGATACGGCACAGTCACCAGTCCCACAAACACCGCCATCAACAGCGCCAGGGAAGCCAGAATCACCGAGGCCCACAAATGTCCCGCCTCACCCGACGCCGTGGAAAACAATGCCGTCCCGAAAGCCAGACTCAGTCCCACCAGCGCCAGCAGAAATTTCGCCCACACCTCCGCCGTCGCCGATTGCCACCACGCCCCCACGCGGCTCGCGGCGTCGCCAGAACTCGCAGAATTGATGGTTGTCGAACCCACTGTTGCCAGCCTAGCATCGCACTCAGGAACGATCAACGAGAAGCGGCTTCGAGAGAAAGCCTTCGTAACCTAGCAAAATCAGTGTGGTAAGCCCTTTCGCGCCGGATAAACAGGTCCCTCGGCCCTTCGGCCACGAAGGCTGAGAGTGCGTATAAGCACCGGAATGTTGACCGCGTTCTTTCTGATCCTCATCATGGGCTCCACCGATAGCCGCGCGCCCACGGGTTTTGCCGCGCTCCGGTTATTTCGACGACTTCGAGTTCGCGGCCTGTTTCAGCCCGAAGATCTGCAACTGCTTGTGGCTCGCGACGTAGACTTTCCCGTTCGCCACCACTGGCACCTGATTCAAGTTTCCGCCGTAATTCGGCCAGGCGCCCGCGTTAGCGTGAAAGAGCGAAGTCATCTTTGCCCCAGAATCGGGGTTGAAGGCATACAGTCCGATGGCAGTGGAACTGTGCGAGGCTGGCCGCGTTACCGCCCAGATGATCGGCGTCGCATTTCCATTCGAAGACACGCTGGTAAAGAAGCCCGCAAGCTGCCCACTCCTCAGCGTCGGCGAGTGCGTTACCCCAACCAGCTTCGGACCCGGCGACGTTTTCAGTTTCCAAACCTTGACATCATTTCCACCACTGCTGACCACCCGTGCCGCGCCATCTGTAGGGTCCACAAAGTAAGACTCTCCACACCAGCAGTCGCCGACTTGGTAAACACCAAGGACGTTATTATTGGTGGTCGAGTAACCTCCCAGTTTGTCTTCATTCATCAGATACATGCTGCCGTATTTTCCAGCCGCCACGGCCAAATGCGGTGTAGAACCGGTCTGATCCGGCAAAACCAGCACGCCACCAGAGCCAAAATCCTTGTCCCCCTGGTCGAGGCTGGCCTGATTCGAAGGCGTAAACAAGTCGACCACCATCGTCAGATCTGAAGACACCTTCACCACGCTCTCCTGAATGTTGCTGACACCGTCATAAGTCGTCCCGGAGTAGTCGGAGTTTCCCGTGACGAACACCACGTTCCCCGAGTCATCGGCCGACAGCCCGTAGCCCGACATCCAGATCGACGACAGAAAGAAAGTGTTAGGAGAAGTCGGCTGCTGATCGTTGAGCCGATTGGCGGAAAGCGGCGTCAGCGTCGCCGCATTCCAACCCAGCAGCCAGCCACGCGACTGATTGGCTGAGTAATCGCAGAAGCTCCCAAACCCCGCGTAGATGTTTCCATTCGCCAGCAGCAGCCCCGGACGTTGCCGCTCGTACGTCGCCTTGAAAGTAAATGTGGTTCCGTCCGTCAGGGTATGAGACGCACTCACCACCGTAGGCGTAACTTTGTCGGTCAGGTTGCCCAAGTCAAGCGCGTGAATGCGATAAGCCGGCCCCATCGAGTCCTGTGTATACGCGATTACGTAGATTGTGTTGCTGCTGATGTCGATCACCGGCGTGGAGTCGATGCCGACGTTCGGTCCATTATTGTTGCAGCCCAGAGGCGAACTCACGGGCGTCCCCAGATTGTGGCTTAACAATACCGTGCCGGCATCGGCGTCGATCGCATACACCGTGTCGTTTCCCGTCGCGATATAGACGACGTCGTGAACTCCCTGGTGATTCCCGGCCGTGATGGTCACCCCTGGAACCACAAGCGGCTGCCCATCAACTTGATCATCCACTGCAACTGTGGCCAGCAGTCCAAACGCAGAACTGCCCACGCTGCTCGGTGTCAGCACGGTCTCTGAGGAGTTCCAGCCCGTGCGGTAGTTGTCGTTGTGATAAGTGGTAACCGCGGTCTGTGCCGCGGCGCTGGAAGCCACGAAGAGGACGGAAGCTAGGCTGGCGACTCCCGCCAGCCCACGCATGTGAGCTTGAAGACGAAGCGGCCTCATCGGAACCCCCAAAAGCGGCCTAATCTTAGCAGCCCGGGGTGTAAGTAGCTAATTTTCGGCACGACCAGCCGCGCCGAGTTGCGAGTCGAGCTTCGTGATTCTATGACCGATTTCGTACAAGGTATTGAGATTCGGCTTCCGGAGAGCCGATT
>JBAUXO010000272.1:0-11682 GCA_049584315.1 Candidatus Sulfotelmatobacter sp.
CTTAATTCCTCCTTTGGCATCCCAGCGTCGCTGAGTCTTCGCGAAAGCTGCATGCGGGAAACCTGCACGTGCAGTTTGAGCGGCGGACGGAGGCCAGCGCGTAAGCGCGCCTCCTCCGACCCGACTGTAGTAAAGAGCCATCGATACTAGAACCGGTTCATAAACCCAGGGGACTGATTGTCTCGTTCGCTTCCGAACATTGATTGTCCGTGGGCGGACAGAATGACCCGCTTTGCTTGCGCAACGGTATTCGTTTTCTGCTTTGCAACCAAGGGGTTACCTTCTAAGGTAGATCGGTCAGAGTCCTGCTTAGAAGGACCCTATTGGGGCTACGGTTGCCCGGCGGATCAGTCTCGCCTGAATCTTGGCGCGAACTAGCTCTGCAGTACGAGTGAGAAGAAAGAGCCATGACCAGACTGTTTCAGGATCTTCGTTACGCAACGCGCCAGCTCCGTAAGAGCGCCGGGTTCACCGTGGTTGCAGTGACCACTCTGGCGCTGGGGATCGGCGCCAACACCGCGGTGTTCAGTGTGGTCGATCAAGTGTTGTTGCATCCGCTTTCCTATCCAGATTCGGATCGAATCGTAAAGGTCTCGCAGACGTTCGAGGGCCTTTCGACCGACGACGCCTCTCCTGCTAACTATCTGGATTGGGTTTCACAAAACCACGTCTTCTCCGAGATGGCAGCATCTCGCGGATGGCAAGGAGGTTTATCGGCGGGAGATCGTCCGGAGCCGGTCAAAGGCGCGATGACTACGCCAAGCTTCTTTCCTCTGTTCGGAGTAAGTCCAGTTCTCGGGCGCGGTTTGGAGGCGAGCGATGCGCGGCCCGGCGATGATCATGTTGTGGTGCTCGGCTACGGCTTGTGGCAGCGCTATTTTGCTGCAGATGGCGCGATTGTTGGCCGGGACATCCGGCTCAATGGGGAGCAGTACACCGTTGTCGGCGTGATGCCGCCGAACTTTTCTCCCGACGAGTACGGCGAGCTGTGGCTGCCGTCTCCCTGGGGAGTGCCCACTCATCCTCAGGCGCCAGAGAGAGATCCACGCCAATTCAGGGACAGAAGTTATCTTGACGTCTGGGCGCGGTTAAAGCCAAGAGTGAGTATGCAGCAGGCCCGCACGGAACTCGATGTCATCGGTCGTCGCCTGGAGAGGCAATATCCGGATTCGAACGGAGAGGTCCGCGTGACCTTTCTACCGTTACATGAGTATATCGTCGGCGACATCCGTCCGGTTCTACTGGTTCTGTTAGCGGCGGTGGTTATTGTGCTTCTGATCGGCTGCGCGAACGTTGCCAACCTTCTTCTGGCACGGGCCACAGCGCGCGCCAAAGAAATCTCGATACGAACGGCTCTGGGAGCGAGCCGTCGGCGTTTGCTCCGCCAGTTGCTTACCGAGAGTGGTCTGCTCGCCTTAATAGGAGGAGTCCTTGGGTTTCTGCTAGCGGTCGTGGCCGTTCCTTCGCTATTGGCAATGAGTCCACCGGATATCCGCCAGTTTAAGCAGATTGGAATCAACCGGGAAGTGTTGGCGTTCAGTTTCCTGACGTCAATTGTCTGCGGAGTTTTGTTTGGCCTGATTCCTGCTCTGCAATCGTCGCGATCGCACCCCAACGAATCCCTCAAGGAAGGCGAACGCGGGAGCACAGCGAACCGGGGGCGAACCCGTTCCGCTCTGGTGATCGCCGAGGTTGGACTTTCGCTGGCTCTGCTGATTGGGGCCGGACTACTGGTCAAGAGTTTTGCACGACTTATGGATGTTAATGTCGGCTTCGATCCAGATCACCTCTTAACGTTTAACCTTGGACTTCCGTCCTCCACTGATCCTGTTCGCCAACTCGCGTTTTATCAACAAGTCGTGCAGCGTCTTCAGGCGCTACCAGGAGTGCAGGCTGTAGGTGCTGTTAGCAGGCTGCCTCTGGCGGGAGGCAACAGTTCACGCAGCTTCAACGTTCCCGGAATCGAAAAGGACTATGAGGCGGACATTCGCGTCAGCACTCCTGACTATTTCAGAGCGATGCGGATCCCGTTGCTGAAAGGCCGCACCTTTAACGAGAGCGACCTCGGCAGCTCGCTTAATATTGCCGTCGTCAACGAGGCTCTGGCGCGCACCGTATTCCCCGGACAGGACCCAATTGGCAAACAGCTCACCCATTTCGGCCCAAACGATTTGACGCTGCAGATCATCGGGGTCGTGGGTAATGTCCGGCAATTCGGTCTCGATGTAGATCCCCACTCTGAGATTTACCAGTTACTCGGCCAGGCGCAATGGCCGTCGATGTCCGTGGCGATACGCAGCACAACCTCTGACCCCACGAGCCTGACTTCGGCAGCGCAGAACGTCGTCTGGAGCGTGAATAAGGATGTCCCTCTCGCCAGCGTCCGCACTATGCAGGACGTCATCGCCAATTCCGTTCAACGGCGGAAGTTCAGCATGTTCCTGCTCTCGATCTTTGCTGCCGTGGCCATGCTGCTTGCGGCCATTGGACTCTACGGCGTCATGTCTTACTCAGTCGCGCAACGCACTCACGAAATCGGTATCCGCATGGCTTTGGGAGCGCGGCCTCCCGATATACTCGCGCTCGTAGTAAAGCAGGGGATGGCGCTCGCCCTCATGGGGATCGTAGCAGGCGCCATGCTTTCGCTCGGAATGATGCGGCTAATCTCGGGGATGCTGTTTGGGATTACGGCAACCGACCCTCTGACTTTCGCAGGCGTTGCCGCGCTGCTGGGGACTGTGGCGTTCCTCGCGAACTACCTGCCAGCTCGCCGCGCTTCGAAGGTTGACCCCATGGTGGCGCTGCGCTACGAGTAGTCGGTCATAAATATCTGAGCAAGATTTGCATGCAGCCGAGTCGAACCATGCCGAAGAAATTCTCGACGTGGTACTCCCAGCGGATAACCAAGCGGCGAAAATAGTGCAGCCAAGCAAAGAGTCGTTCCACTCGCCAACGCCTACGGTAGCGTCGCAACGGGCGACCGTCCTGTGTTGGCTCACGGCGTTCTCCGCGATGGGGTGCGATCATCTCGATGCCATAGCGCTCGGCCAGATCTCGATCTAAGCGGTCACTGTCGTAGGCTTTGTCGCCGATCAATCGTGCGGGGAGGGTGTCGAGGAAACTGTGCCCGAGCACGCCTTCGACGAGCTGACTTTCGTGCGGCGAAGCGCTTTCGATACTAACGGCGAGAGGAAGACTGTGATCATCGGCGAGAGCGATGATCTTTGTCCCTTTGCCGCGCTTGGTCGGCCCGACCGCAAGGCCCCTTTTTTGCTCCGGTGAAGGATGCGTCGATGAAAGCCTCCTCCAGTTGCAATTTTCCTCGGGGTGCAACTCCTCGGCCAGCACGCGCAAGATGTCTTCCAGATTGCCCTCTCGCACCCACTCTGGAAGCGGCGGTGGCAAGTCTGGTACGGCGGATACTTGTTGGGCAGCTCCCGCCATTGCGCCCCGGTACCCAAGACCCACAGGATTCCGTTGAGCGCAGCTCGCGTGTCCTGCCAGGGGCGGCCTCGGCCATCGGAGCGTCGCTTCGGTCGCAAGATCGGTTCGATCAATTGCCACTGGGCATCGCTGAGTTCCCATCGTCCTCGCATGCCCTCCTTCTGCCTGCTTTTCTGCACGCAGGAAATAACTAAGTAGGTTCCCGACCATTTATGAGACCGCTTCTAGTCAACTGAGTCATAAATAGATTGCATAAATAATCATCTCGGAGTATGGTGGATCATGTCCAATCTACGAGGACGTCCCACCAAGCACAAGCTGGAAGTCAGCCCAGAGCAGAAGCTAGCGTTGCGCCAGCTGATGCAACAACCTCGAAGCACGCGGTCCCTGGCCTTTCGCGCCCGCATTGTTCTAGAGTGTGCCAGCGGGGAGAGCAACGCCGCGGTGGCCGCCAAGCTGCGCACCACAGGTTTTACGGTGGGCATGTGGCGGAATCGTTTTATCAGCGAGGGGATTGCTGGTTTGGGCGATGAGATGCGGCCAGGAGCACCACGGCAGATCGGGGATGAGCGTGTCGAGCGAGCCGTACGCCTCACTCTAGAAGAGGCTCCCAAAGGAGCCACGCACTGGAGCAGTCGGTTGTTGGCAGCGAGGACGGGCTTGAGTCAATCCAGCGTGAGCCGCATCTGGAGGGCGTTCGGCTTACGTCCTCATCGCAGCGAGACCTTTCAACTCTCCCACGATCCGCTGTTGGTCGACAAGGTGCGAGACATCGTGGGCTTATACATGAACCCTCCGCATCATGCCCTGGTACTGTGCGTGGATGAAAAGAGTCAGATTCAGGCACTGAGCCGTAGTCAACCCATCCTGCCCATGCTGCCCGGCCAGGCGGAGGGTCGAACTCACGAGTACAAGCGCCATGGCACCACCAGCCTCTTCGCTGCCTTGGACATCAGCACGGGAGCGGTGATCGGTAAGTGCTGGCCACGGCACCGCGCCCTCGAGTTCCGCAAGTTCTTGGACCAGATCGAGGGTGCCGTGGCTGCCGATCTTGCGATCCATCTGGTATTGGATAACTATGCTACCCACAAGACCAAGGAAATTCGGGCTTGGGTTCTGCGACATCCTCGCTACCACCTGCACTTTACTCCCACGCATAGTTCGTGGTTGAACCAGGTGGAACGCTGGTTCGCCTTACTGTCACAACGGCAGATCAAGCGAGGTTCACACTACAGCGTGCGTGAACTGGAATCTGCCATCTCGGAGTTCATCGAAGTTCACAACGAAAAGCCCAAGCCCTTTGTGTGGACTAAGAGTGCCGATGCGATTCTCAACAACATATTGCCCGGTTCGCTTCCCGCACCCTCGTCGCACATGGCGCAAACAATATGTAAGAAATCAGTGACTCAGGAGACTAGCGTGTTCGGGCCGCGTTTCTGAGTAGAAAATGCCTACACTAACTGTTGAAATCAAGGATGCGTGTTGAAAAGGTGGTTCAACGGGAGGCCTATTTGAGTCTTTGCTGTCCTGTGGCTATTGGTTTAATGTGTTGTGCAATTGTCAGTCTATTGCGCTGTCTCATAGTTAGTCTTTTGTGTCGAGCATCATTGGTTTTTCGTGCCCTCCTGGCTATTGAATGCCGCCAGCTCGTCACGGGTGCGACTCAGATCGTCGAGGGTGGCTTCTCGCCAGCGGCGTCAACCAATAGGCTTCGAAACAAAAATCGCGTAACGAAATGGCTTAAGATAATCAACGCCGCCGCGGGGAATCGTCTGGATCGTAGGAGAATTGTTCATGGGGTACACAAGACGCGGAGTGCTCGCAGGCTTAGGGCTAGCGGGATTCGGGGCGGCGATCTCGTGGCTGCTCAAGAAAGCCGCGGCTTCTTCATTGGCAGAGACCTCGTCGGTAGACGCAGGCCCATGCCCGTTTCGGCTGGCCGTGATCAACGACGAGATCACTCAGGACTTCGAGAGGGCATGTCAGATCGCATCCGGTGATTTCGGCTTGCGTTGGATTGAGCTGCGATCGATGTGGAACAAGAACGTCACCGAACTCGACGCAAAGCAGATTGAGGACACCCGAAAACTTCTCAACGAACACAAACTGCAGGTCACCGACATTGCGAGCCCGCTATTTAAGACCGATTGGCCCGGGGCTCCACGTTCGTCACAAAGCGAAACCCGCGACCAGTTTCATGCGAGCTTTGATGCCAGCGCACAGCAGAAACTCCTCGAGCGCTGCGTCTCGCTTTGTAAATCCTTCAACACCGACCGGATTCGCTGTTTCGACTACTGGCGTCTGGATGATCAGAAGCCCTATCGGGCAGCAATCAACGCGACACTGCGGCGGGCCGCGGAACGTTGCGCCAAAGACAACGTCATCCTATTGCTCGAAAATGAGATGTCCTGCAACACAGCAACGGGTGAAGAAGCGGCTGCTGTGCTGAACGCCATTCCGAACAAGAACTTCATGCTCAACTGGGATCCCGGCAATTCCGCAGCCATAGGAAGTACACCTTACCCCGCCGGCTATCAGTTGCTGCCCAAAGACCGCATCGGGCACTGCCATTGCAAAGACGTGGTGAGCAAGTCCGATCATAAATACGATTGGGCTCCGGTCGGAAGCGGCATTGTGGATTGGGTCGGGCAACTGCAAGCTTTGCGGCGCGACGGCTTTCACTACGGCCTAAGTCTTGAAACTCACTGGCGGGGCGCAGGCACGCCCGAAGATTCCACACGCATCAGTATGGATGGACTCATGAAGACTCTGGCGAAGGCTGGCATGTCTTGCTGATGAAAAGATGGAAATCTCGGATCGGACCTTGGCTCGTAGTCGCGATAGATTAGCAAGCTCCGCTCCAGCCAGGCTTAAGGAGAGAATGATGGTTACACGACGTGAGTTTCTCGACGCACTGGCCGTAAGCGCTGCGGGACTTGCCGTGGGAACGACGGCCAAGAGCTACAGCCAGATTGTTGGGTCGAATAACCGGCTCAACTTTGCCGTGATTGGACTGAATGGGCGCGCTTACGCGCATCTCTCGTCGCTCAAGGTGAATAAGAGCAAGGCGCGCATCTCACATGTCTGTGATGTCGACAGCAATATTCTCAAGAAGTTTGCCGCCACTGTTCAACAGGAGATGGGTGAAGCTCCGGTGGCCGAGAAAGACTTCCGCAAAATTCTCGAGCAGAAAGAGGTCGATGCCATCACCATTGCCACTCCGGACCATTGGCATGCACCGATGGCGATCGCCGGATTACAAGCGGGCAAGCACGTCTACGTGGAGAAGCCCTGCAGCCACAACCCCGCCGAGGGTGAGATGCTGATAGAGGCGCAACAGAAATATCAAAAGCTGGTGCAGATGGGCACGCAGCAGCGATCCTCGCCTCACACCATCGAGGTCGTCGACAAAATTCGACAGGGCATGATCGGCCGGCCGTATTTCGCAAAGTCCTGGTACGTCAATACCAGAAAATCGATTGGCATAGGCAAGGAAGCTCCCGTACCGCAGCAGCTTGATTGGGATCTGTGGCAGGGCCCAGCCCCACGCCGGCCTTACAGGGACAACATCCATCCCTACAACTGGCACTGGTTCAAAATCTATGGCACGGGTGAAACTCTCAACAACGGCACGCACGAGGTCGATGTTTGCCGATGGGCGCTCGGTGTCGATTACCCAAAGCGGGTTACTGCTGCGGGAGGAAGATATCAATTTAAAGACGACTGGCAGTTTTACGACACGCTGATAACAAGTTTCGAGTATGACGACGCGATGATTTCATGGGAGGGAAAGAGCTGCCAGGGAATGAAGTACTACGGCCGCGACCGTGGTTCTACCATCATGGGAACCAAAGCCACAATCCTGGTCGATCGCGATGGCTATGAGATCTACGACCTTAAAGGGAACAAGACGGACGCATTCAAGTCCAGCAGCACGACTTCATCTGCAGATCTCGTCGGCCGCGATTCCATGACGGACGCTCACTTCGCGAATTTCATCGCAGGAATTCGCACAGGCGAGACACTCAACTCTCCCGTCTCAGTAGGGAACGTCGCCGTTACCATGCTGCAGCTTTCCAACATTGCCTGGGAGGTAAACCGCGAACTGAATCTGGATACGAAAAACGGACGAATCGAGGGCGATCCGGAAGCGATGAAGAGGTGGGGCCGTGAGTACGAGAAGGGTTGGGCACCGCGTGTTTAGCCGTGCTTTCTCCCGCCGTGACTTCGTTCGCACTGGTGCACTCGCTGCCGGTGTGTTCGTAGCTCGGAATCACGTCTGGGCGCTGGCGCAACGGCCATCACCGGGCGAGACATTCCCGATTCGCTTGGGGCTGGCCAGCTACACCTTCCGCAATTTCACTCGTGCGCAACTGATCGGCTTCATGAAGCAGATCAATATCTCCGAATTGAATGTGAAGGACGTCAAGGATCATCTCCCCATGAAGGCGCAGGAGGAAGCCGCCGCTCTCGCGGACTATGCCGCGGCGGATATCAAGCTTCACGCCGCCGGCGCCATCTATTTCACGAAAGATGAAGATGAAGACATCCGGTCTAAATTCGAATACTGCAAAAGGGCAGGCGTCGCAGTTATTGTCGCCGGCGATCCAACACCGGAGACTCTGCCGAGAATTGAGAAGTTCGTCAAGGAGTACGACATTCGCCTGGCCATTCACAATCACGGACCCGAGGATAAATTGTGGCATTCGCCGTTGGATGTATTGAAGGCCGTAAAGAGCATGGATCGACGCATCGGATGCTGCATCGACGTGGGGCATACGGTGCGAGCAGGCACGGACGTGGTTCATGCGATTCGTGAAGCGGGTCCGAGGCTATTGAACGTGCACATGAAGGATCTCACGAATTTCGAGAGCAAGGAGAGCCAGGTCGCGGTGGGAGAGGGCGTCATGCCTGTGAGGAAGATGTTTGAAGCCCTTATCGCGATAAAGTACCGGGGCTTCGTAGATCTGGAATACGAAATCCATCCCGACGATCCGATGCCCGGGGTGATCGCCAGCTTTGCCTATATGCGTGGCGCTCTGGCAGGGATGGGCGTTGCGAGCCTAGGCTGAAGACGAAGTTCGAAGGAGGCAGATTTCCACCTGCCTTGGAGTTGTCTTCCCGTTGGCAGGATGTGCGTTGGGGGCGGCGTGGACGTTTCCGGAGAATGAGACGGTCAGCAGCCGGAGAGCTCCCGTTGCCTGTCCCGGACAAACTGATTCCGTAGGGGATGCATTCCCGAGGTCTCGCCGATCCGTACAGCGGCGTGGGAAACGAGTGGACGAGTGCGTTCCAGACTCTCGCGAAAAACGGAACGGCTTTCATTCTGGGACCAACGCTGGGTGGCGACTGGGCGGAATCTGCCTTCAGGGAATAGTATGTCTGGACCGGCTGCCCGACTCGGTTTCGCCAGCGAGAATACCTCAACCCCAACCCTGCGCGTCCAGGACTGCTAGACACTGCTGCCGTTGGAAGCATACGTCTTCTGGGGTTGACGGACCAAGCTACTCTGCTTCAATCCTTAGAGACCGTCAGATCGAGTCGGCTCAAACGAGCCGGATCACGCATCACATCGATCTCAACAATCCTGTTTTTTCTGGCGGTAAAGCTCATGACGGAAAACGGCGGTCCACCGGGACGCCAGCCGATGATTCCTGCGGCGCCGTTGACGAGCACCGGTTGTACAGACTGGGAGCCGCGAGAACATGATTGCTTGCTCGGCTACCGATTGATCGGTGCAAGTGCAAGGTAAGCGTGACATGAAACCTGGTTCGGCCGATCAGTCGTCAGAAGCGAAGGACCTCGTTGTGTTCGACATCCTCCGGGAGTCGAAGTGCGCCGACTGCGGAAAAGAGCTATTGGGCGGCGATTCCTGTTTATGGAGCGCGAACGACCGCTTTGCCTCACCTGTGCCGATCTCGACCATCTGGTTTACCTGCCCAGAGGCGACACCGCTCTGACCCGACGTGCTCGGACGCACCGCGCACTTTCCGCGGTGGTGGTTCGCTTTAGCGGGGCTGGCAAGCGCTTCGAACGCCGGGGACTGCTGGTCGAAGAATCCGCGCTGGAGCAGGCCGAGGCAGAGTGCTCGGCCGATGCTGAGCAGCGCAATGTCCGGCGCGAGCGGGCCGAGATCTATCGCGATAAACAGGATCAGGTTCTAATGGCGGAGTCGATTCGGCGGATGTTGCCAGGCTGCCCGCCTGAGGAGGCGCGGGCCATCGCAGCACCTACGTCGGTTCGGGGCAGCGGCCGAGTGGGTCGAACCGCGTCCGGGAGAGCATTAGAGGAAGAAGCGTTACGAGCGGCTGTGGTGGCATCCATCCGCCACAGGCATACGAAATACGATCGCCTTCTCATGCAGGGACTTGGCCGCATGGATGCCCGAGACACAGTTCGCGACGACATTGATCGTGTGCTTGAAAGCTGGCGTCGCGCTCCTGCTTAGCGCCGGCACTGTGCTCCGGAGATGGGACACGGGCCCTCTTCCAGTTGGTTTGGGCCTGCGCTGCATCGCCACGCCCTTTCTGCATCCCTGTTTTTCACTGATCATAGTTTCTCAGGCATCCCCTGTGACGTTTCTCTGCCTCCGTCGTCTGAACATCGGCTGTTCATCATCGCGGTACACGACGGAAGCGGCCCAAGTTCCGGTCAGGAGGCGGCATATGCATCCTTGGCGAAAACTTTTATGCAGCACTTGCTTCGCGTTAATCGTCTCGAGCGGTATGTGTCTTGGGGCGGATCAACCGGCAATGGAATTAGAGGTCAGGGCTGTAGAGCAGCGATGGTTGGACAATGAGAGCCGTGCCGACGTGGTGCAGACTATCCTGGCTGACGACTTTGTCCACGTGCTCGACACCGGTTTCATAAATAAGACCGACCATCTAGCCTACTTGCGACAGCACCCGAACGGATTCCCTGGCGCAAAGCGCTTCGAAGAGCTGCGTGTGCGGATCTATGGGGATACAGCGATTGCCACAGGAATTGTCAGCACCGTGGACGCTAGCCATAGCACCCCGAAGAGAAGTGCCTTCACGGACGTTTTCATTCGTCGTGCCGGGAATTGGTTGGCGGTTAATGCTCAGGAACTGCCAATGGCGAAAAACCATTGAAGCTCTATTTCGATTCAATTCGACCTTAATTGTCGTGGTCAGGCGATTCCACACATTGACTTCCCCCCATCTTCTTGAGGTCGGCTTTTGTAATCCATGAGATCGCGTTTTGGATACCACTTGACGTGATACCCCGCACGGACCCGGACGAATTTTCGGATCGTCTTGCGCCTTACCGTAAAACGCCCTGGCCTGCCCTTCCCGCTGATATGCGTGAAACCTCCTAGAAAGTCGAACGTCTCGGGCTTGCCTTCTCCTCCACGTCTCCGGTTCTCTTCGGCAAACCTGCCGAACTCGATCCGGCGCGTCTTATTCTGGATGCAATTCCCGTCCAAACCTTCCCAGTCGATACTCTTAATCGTGGTTTTATAGGATTTTGAGTCCGCTGCGTCTGCCAGTTCTGCCATGATACTAAACAACTTATCTAGAAATCGCCGTGAAACTGTGTAAGTAAATGTGTCAGTTTCGGGCATTTTTCACAGATGGCATATGATGTCTGTGTCGATCACTCAAAGCAATCTGCGACGGGCGACCAAACCAACTTCAATCCGAATTGATCCTGTCGTGACGTCGTCGACGTGCTCGTAATTGCCCCTTCATTTCGGGGCGCTCCGCTGCTCACTCGACGGCGCGCGCGGCTGTCTCGATCAGCCAGGCGACAGCGTCAGGGTGGAGGTGTAGACCAAATCGCTGGCCTTGACCTCGCTCGCTTTTGCCCTTGAACGCTTGTACATCCACCGTGTCAGCTTGGGATTGAGCACGCGACGTTGCTTTCAACGGTGTCCTTGTTGGTTTGCGTTGGCCGGCAATTTTCTGGCCGGGCTACACTGGAAGAGGCACGGTGCCGCGAGTTGCTCCTCCACAATGATCTCTTTCTCAAACATTAATAAGCAGTATGGCAAGCGGTTGCTCTTCGTAGATGCTTCGTTTCAATTGAATCCCGGCGAAAAAGTCGGACTGGTCGGTCCCAATGGGGCGGGCAAGACAACGCTCTTCCGTATGGTGGTCGGCGAGGAAACTCCCGACGAGGGCGCGGTCTCAGTCCCCAAGAAGTTGACGATCGGCTACTTTCGCCAGGATGTCGAGGAAATGCGGGGCCGTTCGGTCCTGGATGAAGCGATCGCAG
>JBAUXO010000273.1:0-2008 GCA_049584315.1 Candidatus Sulfotelmatobacter sp.
ACCGCAGCAGTTACTCCCCTAAGCGCCGCCGTAGCGGAGCGAAGCCCTGCACAGCGCAGCGGAGCGGAGGCGGCGCCCATCACAACCGCGACCCTCTGAAGCGGGGCGCTTTTTCATAATGCATTGAGAATTGGCCGATCCGGCTCAGTGAGTGGGGATTTTGCGCCAGTTGAAATGATTGCTGGCGGCTTGGATGACCTCCGGTTGGCCGACAGCCCGTCAGTTGCCAGTGGAACAGATTGTTTCAGGGGGCGCAATAGCATTCATTCCTTCGGGCTTTGCTCTCCCTACGGCAGTGAAGCAGGCACTCTGGCCTCTACGGCACGACGAGTCTAGCCCCGATACGAGTTGGGATGAAGTGCCCGTTCCGCATCACTGCTTACATCGTAGCCACGTATAGCCTGTTCGGATAAAGAGCCTCAACCACTTTCTTGATCAGCGCTTCGCCGTTTTCTCCGTTAGTAAAGACCACCACGCCGATTCCTCGCGCCGGAACGAACATCACGAATGTCTTCACTCCCCAATCGGAGCCGTCATGATCCAGGATTTTTTCTCCATTCACGGTCTCGACTTCCCACCCCAAACTCATTCCAGCGGTCACGAGGCAGTGTCCGGGCTCTCCGGCGGTGCTGCATACATTCTTCAAATCTTCGGGTTTCATGCGATCGCGCGTCAGGGTCGCCCGTTCTGCAGCGATGTCCTTCGTCAGGCCCTCGTCGTGCATCACGCTCACCACGAATTTCGCATAGTCGCCAATCGTCGTCCGCAGCAGGTCCGCGCCATTCCACGTTGTCGCGACTGGGTCTATAGGTTTTTCTCCTTTTGGCCCATGGGGAACCGCCAACCGCCCCGCATACCATTCTTTCGCTGTATACGACGTCTCCTTCATGCCGATTGGATCGAACACCATCTCCTGCGCCAGCACATCAAAGGGTTTAGCCTGCTTCTTTTCGGCAAACCTGCCAACGTAGTTGTATCCCTCTCCCGAATATCCCGTTTGGGTTCCCGGCTCCCATCTGATCTTCAGCACTCCGCCGGTCATTCGCCTCCAGTTCGCAAATCCAGTCTGGTGCGACAAGCACAATCGCGGCGTCAGCAATTTGCTCCAGGGATCATTTTTTATATCCGGGTCGAGCCAGAACGGCGACATCGATTCGTCCAGCGAAATTTTCCCTGCAGACGCCAGTCGCAAGACTGTCTCCGCCGTCACTGGCTTCGTTAGCGACGCCATGTTATACAGCGTTTTTCCAGTCGCGGCGACTCCCGGACTCTGCTCCCCATACACCGCTGTCCACGCCACCGTTCGATCTTCGATGTATGCCACTGCTACGCTTGGCACATCGCTCTCTTTTAACCATTCCGCCGCATGGGCATCAATCTCGGCGCGCCCATCTTTTTTCGCCGCGACGGTACGCGCAGTGGATTGCGCTTTCTTCTGTCCCGCAGCCGGGATCATGCTTATACATCCCATTACCGCAACAACCAAAGCCTTCCGCGCTCCCCAAATCTCCGGTCTCATCGTTGCTCCCATCCCCACTCTCCTGCCAGACGAGATCTTCGATTTCGGCACCAAACCTCTTTTGTCACTTCTTCTCGGACTCGAACTGAAGCACTCCATCACCAGGCGGGATTGAGTTGGTCCATGGCTCCGAAACCTGCTTTTCGGGATAGTTGTGCAATCTGAAGAACAATGTGGTTTCCAGCAATGTTGTCCAGCGTAACGGGAGGAAAGGACGAACCCAGCCCGCGACAGGCGACTGCTGACCTGATTTCTTCAAGACGAGAGCCCCCCACCCCTTAAAGACGTTGCTAGTCAAAAGGCGTAAGCAGGCAATCGTGCGGATTGACCCAGAACCCGATTTACCCCTCTCTGCTTCAGGCACCCTAGCAGCCCGGGGTGTAAGTAGCTAATTTTCGGCACGACCAGCCGCGCCGAGTTGCGAGTCGAGCTTCGTGATTCTATGACCGATTTCGTACAAGGTATTGAGATTCGGCTTCCGGAGAGCCG
>JBAUXO010000274.1:0-6085 GCA_049584315.1 Candidatus Sulfotelmatobacter sp.
ACCGCAGCAGTTACTCCCCTAAGCGCCGCCGTAGCGGAGCGAAGCCCTGCACAGCGCAGCGGAGCGGAGGCGGCGCCCATCACAACCGCGACCCTCTGAAGCGGGGCGCTTTTTCATAATGCATTGACTGGGGAGGGGCGCGTTGGCCTAGTTAGAACTGGCACTGTGGAAGACTCTCCTAACAGGGAGCAGTGACCTGGATCACAGAACCTCATCTCTCAAAAAGTTCAATATTGCAATATGTTTGGATGTATTCTCGTTGCGATGTTGCAACCGAATTTCGACTGGAGCTTGAAGGTTATGAAAATTGACTTCAAAGTGTTTACCCTTGCAACAGCATTGACTGTTGTTCTAAGCCTTTCCTTACCGGCGCACGCACAAAGCGCCGCAGACCTCTTCAAATCGAAGTGCGCCGGCTGCCATGCTGCTGACGGTACCGGGTCGGCAATGGGCAAGAAAATGGGCGCTCACGACTTCACAACTGCCGACGTGCAGGGAATGTCGGACGCGCAGCTCACGGATATCATCACGAACGGCAAGAACAAGATGCCCAAGTATGCATCTCTGAAGCCGGAAGAGATTAAGGGACTGGTGGCTTACATCCGCACTCTGAAAAAATAGCCTTGCCAGTTCGGGCCGCTAAGATCCAGGGAGATTGTTGAACGCAGCGGATGATCCGCGGCAAAGTGTGGGGTGTGTCTGGCGAGCGGCCACAGGAGATGGAGAAAGAGAGTAGCCACTTCAAATGAATCTGCGAGAGCACATCCGGGGCTGGTCGCAGCCCATCTATTTCCTGGGGCAGAATCCCGTCACGCTTACAGGCGCTGTGATCACGACGAGCACGGCGCTCACCACCATCGCCTTCTGGTTCTACGACATCTTCCTGCCCGGGCCGCCGCATCCTTATATCGGCCTTCTCGTCTTTCTGATCCTTCCTGGCATTTTCGTACTCGGCCTGCTGTTGATTCCCCTTGGTATCTGGCTCAGGCACCGGAGTCTGCGAGGGAGCGGACAACTGCCCGGAATCTATCCAGCCGTCGACCTAGGCCTGCCCGTGGTGCGACATACTCTCGAGTGGGTCGCCTTCGCAACTATGGTCAATCTTTTGATTATTGGGACGGCATCGTACCGCGGCGTCGAATATATGGATTCGACGAGCTTCTGCGGGACCACTTGTCATACCGTGATGGCCCCCGAGTATTCGGCCTATCAAAATTCTCCGCATTCGCGTGTGGCTTGTGTCGAGTGCCATATCGGGCCCGGAGCGGGATGGTTTGTGCGATCGAAGCTCTCCGGTCTGCGGCAGGTTGCCGCGGTAACATTCCACACCTATTCGCGGCCTATTCCATCGCCGGTAAAGTACCTGCGCCCGGCGCGTGAAACCTGTGAGCAGTGTCACTGGCCGCAGCGCTTTACCGGCGACAAGTTCCTGGTGAATACCAGCTACAAGGACGACGAAAAAAACACGCCGCAGACGGATGTTTTACTGCTGAAAGTGGGCGGACGCACATGGCAGGGTTCGGTCGGCATCCACGGTCACCACCTCGCGGATAACGCACGCATCCGCTACATTTCGACCGACGCCGAGCGGCAGGCGATTCCGGCCGTGTATTACACCGACGATCAAGGAAAGACGACCGAATTCATTTCGACGGATGCGAAGCCGACCCAAGCGCAGCTGGACAAGGGAGAACATCGCACGATGGATTGTGTGGATTGCCACAACCGGCCCACGCATGCCTTCGACCTGCCCGAAAACGCAGTGGACAAACAAATGTCGCTCGGGCGCATCAGCCCAGAGCTTCCCTTTATCAAGAAAAAGGCGGTCGAGGTTCTCAAGGTGGATTATCCCGCCCGCGATGTGGCAAAGCAGCGCATCTTGGAGGAACTCAACAATTTCTATCGGACGAATTACCCGCAGATCTATCAGACGCGGCGCGCGTTGGTGCAGCAAGCCGGCGATGAGGTGGCGGCAATCTACCTTCGCAACATCTTCCCAGACATGCGTGTGACCTGGGGCACTCATCCGAACAATCTTGGCCACAATGATTCGCCGGGCTGCTTTCGATGCCACGACGGCAGCCACACCAGCGCCGATGGCCAGACCATCACTAATGACTGTTCTGCGTGTCATCAGGTTCTGGCTGCGGGTGAGGAGAATCCCAAAGTACTGACCGACCTGGGAATGAAGTGAGTGTCTGCTGAGGTTCCTCGCTGCAACCTTCATCACGAATGCAGCCATTCAAGAAGCTAGCCGATGCGTCTCGCCCTCTTTTCTTCCGACTGCGTAACTAACAAGCACATGTGACACGAATCACGGAACTTTCGCTTCGAAGTCTTCAATATTGCTGAGGATGAAGCAGGGCTGCGAAGCGGGAGTCTGAGCTTGCGGAAAAGGACGCGACGCGCGGCAGATATCGTCAGACCATGGGGTTTCATTAATCTGGTCTTGCTCCTTTCCGCTTGTCTTCTTTCAGTCTGCGCGCCGATACACGCTCGGGCTCGGGCACAAGCGAAGTTGTCCCAACCGCTCAAGCAGGATGAAAACTGCCTAGCCTGCCACGGCCAGGCGGGAATGACCTCGGCCAGCGGCAAAAGCATCTCGATTGATCCCGCGAAACATGCGGCCAGCGTCCACGGCATCCTAGGCTGCACCGACTGCCACACCAACATCAAAGACTATCCGCACCCCGCCAGGGTGACGAGGATTCTGTGCTCGAGTTGCCACACTGAAGAGGCTTCTCATGTGCCGAATAGCGTGCATGGCGCGCTCGGTGACCGCGCTTGCCTATCCTGCCACGGCGATCCACACGAGGTCACGACTGCGGCGCAGATGGCGCCGGCAAAGTGCGCGCAGTGCCATGCCGACGAAGTGAAGGAGTTCTCGCAAAGCATACACGGACAAGCGGCCGCCGCAGGCGATCCGGACGCCCCGAACTGCGTCTCCTGCCACGGTCCGGTGCATCAGATTCAGGTTTCGAGCGATGCTGCCTCGTTGGCAGCCAAAAAGAATCTGCCCGACACTTGCGCATCCTGCCACAGCAACCCACAGTTTCTTTCACGACACAGGATTCCATTCGCACACCCGGTGGAACTCTATCGGCAAAGCGTGCATGGACGCGCTGTGGTGAATGGAGACGGCGCTGCCGCTAGCTGCTCGGATTGTCACGGGAGCCACGGCATTCTGCCCGCGCAAGACGCCCGTTCCAAAATCAACCACTTCAATATCCCGGCAACCTGTGGACAGTGCCACACCGACATTTCCAAGACGTACCTGGAAAGTGTGCACGGACAAGCCATGAAAAACGGCGTGTCCGCTGCCCCGGTGTGCAGCGACTGCCATGGCGAACACCTGATCTTGGGTCCGAAAGAGCCGGCATCCCTGGTGAACGCAGCACGCGTCTCGATGACCACCTGCGGGCGATGCCACAGCGATGAACGCCTGGCGTTGCGTTACAATCTTCCCGCCGACCGAATTCCTTCCTTCGCCGACAGCTACCACGGTCTTGCCATGCGGGGCGGATCCCAGAGTGTTGCCAACTGTGCTTCCTGCCATGGCGTGCACAATATCTTTCGGTCGACCGACGCGCGCTCCACGGTGAATACAGCGAACCTTCCAAAAACGTGCGGAAAATGTCACGCCGGAGCGGGTGACCATTTCGTTATCGGGCCGGTGCACGTGCGTATTTCGGCCGGACCAGCGCATCCCGTCGTCAAGTGGATCCGTTGGACTTACTTGGCCCTGATCCCGCTGACCCTTGGTTTCATGATTGTGCACAACCTGCTGGACTTTTTGGCGAAGCTGATCCGCCGGCAGCCGCGACATGAAACCGGCGCGCAAGTGTCACGGATGAATCGAAACTTCCGCATCGCTCACGCCGGCGTTATCCTGAGCTTCCCAACCTTGGTCTTCACGGGCTTTGCACTGAAGTATCCGGAGGCCTGGTGGGCACGTCCACTATTGCTATGGGAGGGCCACTTCGCGTTTCGCGGCGCCGTGCATCGTGCCGCGGCGGTGGTACTGATCGCTGCGACGCTCTACCACGTGATTCACCTCGCAATAAACCGGCGCGACCGCTTGTTCCTGAAAGCTATGCTGCCTCAAGTGAAAGATGCAACTGATCTGGTGCAGGTGTTCTCCCACAATCTGGGGTTCACGAAAATCGAGCCGCACTTCGCGAAATTCAACTATGCGGAAAAGGTGGAATACTGGGCATTCCTGTGGGGCACGCTGGTGATGACCGTCTCCGGCTTCTTTTTATGGTTTAACAATTTCACGCTGCGCTATTTCCCCAAGTGGGTGTCGGACGCCGCCACCGCCGTGCACTACTATGAGGCGCTACTCGCAACCTTCTCGATCCTATTGTGGCACTTCTACATGGTGATCTTCGATCCCCTGGTCTATCCAATGGATACGGCCTGGTTCAACGGCAAAGTCCCAGCTGATCATTACCGGCATTCTCGTCCGGAGTATTACCGCGCCCTGGAACGGGCCCGCCTGGTCGAGCCGCCAGCAGAGTCTGCCGATCACGGGAATGAGCCAGGAGCTGCCGACGCTCCAAGCGGCAACCCACCCGCGAAGACTTAGAGGGGACGGGAGCCGGTGGGGGTACCGGCCCATGTCGAACGGTTTCTTCTACGCTGGCGTCACTATGCTATGTGTCTCGGATCACAGAATCGGGCCCGTGAATCAGCGTACCGTAGACGGTTGTCGTACCGGAACACCGTCTATACGAACGGGTTCGTTAGCTAGCTAGAACCCTGCAGCGCACTTGGTTTCGCCGATGAAACCAGTAGCGAGGGTAAGTCAATGCGGCATTATTCCAGAGTCCTAACTGTCATAGTTCTTGCTTCGGTTGTGGTTGTCTGTCTTCCATCCATCGCTGCCAAGAAATCCGAGTACGCAATCTCTTCTTATGCGAAGTACGTGCAGATTCCAGGGGCGACCCCGATGGGGGCCGAAGCATGCGCTACGTGTCATGCCGACATCGCTAAGGATTTTCGGCATGCGTATCATGCCCAGCAAGGCGTGGAATGCGAGCAGTGCCACGGTCCTGGCAGCTTGCACGTGCAGGGCGGCGGGGACATTTCAAAGATCATCTCCTTTCGCCATCGTTCCGCAGCGGAAAGTAACGGCGTCTGCCTGAGTTGTCACGCGCGAGATGAGAAAATTCGCAACTGGATGGCCGGGCCGCATGCTTCCAACAAAGTTCGTTGCATGGATTGCCATCAGACTCACAGCTACAAGGCAAAAGGAGATTCCAAAACCGAAGCCAATCTCCTTGTGACCACGGATGTGATGACTCCAGCCCGCGTGAGCAACGTGGAGAGCTTAGTTCCGGAAGCCAAAGCGCTGATGCAACCCCGCTGGCAGGCAAATGATGCTTGCCTGAGGTGCCACCAGACCGAACGCGGCCAGATGAGTCTGCCTTACCACCATCCGCTTCGGGAAGGAAAGATGAGTTGTGCAGACTGCCACGATCCGCACGGTGGCGCCGCCGGTAACAATCTGCGCATGGCGAATACTAACCAACTCTGCCTCAGGTGCCATGCCCAGTATCGTGGCCCGTTTGCCTACCAACATCCTCCGGTAACCGAGAATTGCATGCTTTGCCACACTGCTCATGGCTCACCGAACACCAACCTATTGACGGTGAGCGAACCTGCATTGTGCATGCAGTGTCATGCTGGACACCACAATGGGGCTGGTTTGCCTCTGTCCGATCGCTGTACCAATTGTCATGGATCGATCCACGGCACCGATACACCCACACCAAGCGGGGGCAGCAGATTCATAGACAAGGGGCCTTCCGATCCGCAACTGGTTGCAGCAGCACGCTCCGGAGCAGCTCTGGCATCTCCGCATTCGCAGGTTGCGACTCTTTCTACGGTCCGTCTGCGTCCATCTCACACGCCGAGTTACGCAATTGGCGCTGCTGGCGGCGCGCTAGGAATGATGTCTAGCAGCCCGGGGTGTAAGTAGCTAATTTTCGGCACGACCAGCCGCGCCGAGTTGCGAGTCGAGCTTCGTGATTCTATGACCGATTTCGTACAAGGCATTGAGATTCGGCTTCCGGAGAGCCGA
>JBAUXO010000275.1:0-35932 GCA_049584315.1 Candidatus Sulfotelmatobacter sp.
GGCGAGAGCGCTCCAGCCAGCAACGCCAGTACAAACACGTGCCAGAGCTGCAACGATCCCAGGGCGTAGAGCGTTGGAATCGCCGCGATGAGTGCCGCTCGGGCGAGGTTGTCATAGCCCATCACCAGCCGCGGCTGGTAGCGATCCAGCAGACGCCCGAGGATCGCTCCGGTGACGACGCCGGGGAGGTCGAAGCAGAGGATGACGAGGCCCACCGCCGCACCAGAGCCGGTCAACTGGAGCACGAACCAGAGCAGGGCGATGATGGTGAACTGGTCCCCGAGATAGGAGATGCTCAGCCCCAGCCAAAGCCGCCCGAACGCGGGCTGGCGCGCGGGAGCGCCAACAGCAGTCGTTTCATCACTTTTCACTCTTATGTACTTTCGCTCGAGTACCCGCCGACGCTTTCTTCTTCAATTTGACCTGATTGTAATCAACCGCGGCACGGACGAGATTTTTTAGAGCGCGCTCATTAATCTTATCGCCCTCGAAAACATCGATCGCTCGCCACGCGTTGCCTCCGAGGCCCGCATTGAAGAGCTTGTCAGGATCTGGGAGCCTTGCCCCGTGGGAAAAGGTAAGCTTCACCTTGTCTTTGTGGGCGTTGCCGACCGCGATTATTCCGTCGTGCGACCACACCGGGCTGCCCATCCACTTCCATTCCTCGATGATCTCCCGATCGGCGGCAAGGATGATTTTGCGGATGCTGGCCAGCGTCTTGCCACGCCAGTCTGTGAGTCCTGCGATTAGCCGGTCAATACGTTCCCTTGGATTCATTGGATCTCTATGCCTCCGAATTCTTGTCTCGTTTTCATGCGAGTCGTCTTATTGCGGCAGCGTCTTGCTAGGCCGATCTCTTCGAAAGAAGTCGTCGAACGACATGGCCTTTCCACATCCACAATCCCGAAAGAACGAGCACAGGAAGGAAGACAAACCGAACCCGAGCGGCGTACTTTGGGATTTCTTCGAACGGACTATAAATATAGCCGAGTATCGGAATGCTGAAGACGAGGTGAATCCAGCGAAAAACCGAACCTGTGGTAGCTCTTGGGGTGGTCTTGGCGGCGACGAAGGCCGGTTTCTGCAGGGTCGGGCTGCGACATACGAAGCTGGTGCTCGATCTCTCCCACCGACTGTTGGGAGGAGACCAGCAGACTCAATATCGCCCGGCGGTTCGGCTCCGCAATGATTTCGAACACAGAATCCATTTGCTCGATATACTCCACAGGGCATATACGTGTCAAGGCATATTTAGGCCAGAGGGTGTGGCACCTGTTCTCGACGGTTCGCGTTTCGCGAAACGGCTTCATCTCGGCTGCCGTGAATCGCGGATTGACTGGATGAAATAGCCTTTGGGGGAAGCCGTTTCTTGCTATTTCTGAAGCCGACCTGGCCGAGCTTGCCAAACAGTGGAATGCAGAGCCAACCTGCGCCGAGCTCAAGTAGAGGCCGGAGAACGGCGCTAATCGTAAGGGGAACGTTCCACCCTGTGGCGGCCTCGGCGGGAGCGGGGATAAGCTAGTCGGTTTTCAATCAGCCGAAGGGCCGAGGAACTCATCGGCGCCCCGGCTTGCGTATCGGTGTCAAGCCGTACAAAATCGAAGATCACGTACCATTTTCCGATACCGAGACAGCGCAGAGTCAATGATGTTCACCAAATCCGGAATCATCGAATTGCACCGCACTATGCATGAACGGTTGGACCTTCTCTTGAACCATGTTGCAACCGTCCCTGATAACCTCCACCGCAAGCTGATTTCAGGATTCGGCCATCCATCCATTTGGAAGCAGCTTGTGCATATCCTGACCTGCGAGGAAGGCTGGATCCATGATCTGCAGAACAAAGCGTTTGCCGGTTGGCACGAAGAAGACTGCCCAACCATGGCGGACTTGCTAGCTGCCAAAGAACGAATACGAGAGGCGACACGAATCTACGTCGGCGATCTCACGGAAGAGCAACTCAACACCACCCTGGCCAAGCGTCCCGTGGATTGGGGCGGCGAACTCCGGAGTCCCGCTTTTATCCTGTTGCACGTCATAACCCACGCATTTCACCACAAGGGCCAGGTCGTTGCGATGCTGCGAATCCTCGGATATCCAGCTCCTGACACAGATCTGCAACCGGTATAAGATTCCGATAACTTCCCGCTTACCCGTCAAGCGGGAGAGTCAACTCCGTTTCAGGTATGGGCACAGTGAGGGGATTCGGACTTTCGAGATAAGTGGCAGGTAAGCGGCTTTCCTGAGTTTTGTAGGGTCTCTAAGCGTAAACAAGAGTTAAGCGTGACCCAGAGTATGGTTGGTGTGGCCGTCGGCGATTGCGCCGGACTGCGCGCAGGTGAGAGGCACCTTATGCAACGCAGACGATTTCTGAGAGGGGTGGGAGTTGTGACTATCGTCGTTGTGGGCGGTGGAGTTTGGCGTGCCTACGACCAGGGCGTCTTCAGTGTCGGTCAAGGACCGGCTTACGAACCGTGGAAAGACTGGCGTAACAATTCGGACGAGGGAGCCCTGGCGCTAGTGCGAGCCGCGATTCTAGCCGCAAGCCCGCACAACACACAGCCGTGGCTCTTCCAGGTGACAAATTCCTCGATTGAGTTGTATATCGACACGAAGAGAAACGTCGGGGCGCTCGATCCCTTCCTGCGGGAAGAGCACATCGGGATGGGCTGTGCTCTCGAGAACCTGATGCTGGCTGCGGCTGCCCATGGCTACCAAGCCACCGCAACGCTCCTTCCGGGTAAGCTTGGGGCGATTCCCGCCGAGTCCAAACCGGAGCTTTTGGCAAGCGTAGATCTCATCCCCGGTAATCGCGAAGAAACCGACTTGTACGAGGCCATCCCGCGGCGCCATACGAATCGCAGTGCGTACAACCCTGAGAAACCGATCCCGCCCCAGTTCGTCGACACTCTGAGCCGCTTGGCCAGCGAGGAGCCAGACGTCAAACTCTTTCTATTCACTGCAGAGGCCGACCGAAAAAAGATCGTGGAAATCAGCTCCGCCGCGAACACGGAAATTTATTCTGACCCGGAGGTAGAGCGTGGCAGCGATCAATGGGTTCGGACCCACTGGAGTGAGGTCCAGCAGTTCCGCGATGGCCTCTCGATTGATGCCTTCGGGCTGCCCCCAATCGCCGCAGGAGTGGCCAAGCTGATGCCTCTGTGGCTGCTGAGACGGGTGGCATCACGAAGCGCGGCAAGCGGCTATTCGGACTTGATGCTGACTGCGCCCCTGATCGGCATCATTGCGGTGCATGACCGGTACGACCGGGAACACTGTCTACGCGCAGGGACCATTTGGCAGCGGGCCCATTTGCTGGCGACTGCTCGCGGCCTGGCCGGACGCCCCTGCAACGAGTCAGTGGAAATGATCGACCATGAAAAGGCTCTGGGAAAACCGGCGCTGCGGGCTGGCCTGCTTGGCGAAGTCCTGGGGGACACTACGTGGCAGCCGACCTTTGTTTTCTATATGGGCTATCCAAAATGGACTGCGCACGCCAGTCCGCGCCGGTCGATTGAGAGTGTAATTCTTTGATGTCGGGGCTAACCGGTAGTTTCCCGTTGCATCAGCCAAGATAGATCCGGGTGTACATCGGCAAACCTTTTCTTACCGGATTTCAGCCTTGCCCATCCTGCGGCAGCTATCCGAAGATTTGAGAATGACAGCACAAATCATCACAGACTCGCACGCTCACGAAATCCAGAGCGGCAGGCTGTGTCATTGTTGTTGTTTGTGCGAGTCTGTGTGCCAGCCGGGATTGATCCAGTGCCCATCGCGAAAAACGAACCCTTCCATGGCGCGGCTGGTGGTAAGCGAACGTTTGCCGCCCACCTCTGTATCCAAAAAAAGTTCACTATAGACGAAAGCGTTGTCGCCATAACGTCGTATTTTGTTGCGCGGGAATTCAAGGCGAACTAACTTTCCACCCTGGGCTTGAAACTCAGCTGTTTCGCGGAAGATGTCAGCCTGGCTCTGGCGCCAAGGAAAAAGGACCTCCATGACCTTGGACCTCCTGGAATTGACCAACCTTGCGCTGGCTCGACTAATCGAATCAGTTCGATAGGACAAACATGCACATGCCCCGTGTAGGGTGACGAGCTCTCATGGATGCACTCTCCACCTCACGCCCTCAGGTTGATTTACGCGGCTCGCCGCAAGCTTCCATGCAGTAGCCCATCTCCCGGAATAGCTCAGGGCGGGTGCATATTCCATCCCGTCCTGTTTCTCACCCCCTCTCAGACCCCCTCTCAGATATTGCAGGGCGGAAAATGAAATGCTACCCTGTAGGCGAATAAAAAGCAAAATACGACTGGGGCGTGAGAACCCTTGTCCGTTCTTGGATGTTTTCAGCGCAGAACCTCGTACTCAAGGGTGAAAGGGATGGAGGAACCAAGAAAACGTGTGTTGGGGATCGTCGTCGCCTGTCATCTAAAGACGACGGAAGACCTCCACCACAGCCGGCCAAGGCCGCGACCCGAGTCGCTGGTTGCCTCGGCCGCGCAATGGGTGGAACGGATGATGAGAAGAATCGATGGCACCTGCACAGATTCGGCAGATGACAAATGATGGCCGCGAGCTTAGAAGAGATCCTGATTTCGGTGTGGCGCCAAGTGTTGCTGGAAGAAGCGAAAGCCGTCAGGATCGACAGCGGTAGAATTGACGAAAGTCCGGGGTGAGGTTGTGTGATGAAGAGTTCAGATGTCGAGAGTGCTCCTGAACGGGTCCGGGTTCTGAATGCGGTCGCGCTGCAGAATGCTGTCTTGTGTGCTGAATGCGATGTTGTCAGCGACAGCCCACACGACACCTGTCTGGTCTGTGGCAGCCGCTCGCTGTTGAACATCGCTAGCCTGTTCGGCGGGAATCTTCCGCCGAATCGCGCGGCGTTGATTCCCGCAGAGACACTCGAACTGCGGCGCGGAGTTGTGCTGAACTTTCCGACGCAACACATGCGTCGCGTCGGGGCAATCGGTTAATTCGTGTCCCCCAACAATCGTGCGAAAAATCATCCATGTCGACATGGACGCGTTCTACCCTTCGGTCGAACAGCGCGATGACCCGAAGCTGCGCGGCAAGCCGGTAATCGTTGCCTGGCGGGGTAATCGATCTGTCGTCTGTGCTGCCTCGTACGAAGCGAGAGCCTTTGGTGTGCGTTCGGCGATGCCAGCGTTACGGGCGGAGCGTCTGTGCCCCGATGCGAAGTTCATTGCTCCGGATTTTACCCGCTACCGTGCGGCCTCGAAGGGTGTGCACGAAATCTTCAAGCGCCATACCGACCTGATCGAGCCACTGTCGCTCGACGAAGCATACCTCGATGTCACAGAAAACAAGACGAAGACGGCTTCCGCCACCTCGGTGGCGCGCACAATCCGCGAGCAAATCCGCCAGGAATTAGATCTGACAGCCTCTGCGGGGGTGGCACCCAACAAGTTCCTGGCAAAACTCGCTTCTGACTGGCGCAAGCCCGACGGGCTCTTTGTAATTCAGCCCGAGGAGATCGATGCGTTTCTTCTGCCGCTAGCGGTTGGACGCCTGGCCGGAGTCGGCAAGGTTACTGGGGAGAAGCTGGCGAAGCTTGGGGTTCAGACGGTCAGGGACTTACGCAAGCTGGACTTGCCATCGCTCGAACAGCAGTTCGGACGCTATGGACGGCGCTTGCACGAACTCTCGCGCGGAATCGACGATAGTGAAGTCGTTCCCGACCGGCCGACGAAATCGATATCCGTCGAGGATACCTTTGAGCACGATGTGCCGTTGGCTGAAACCGAGCCCATGATCCGGCGCCTTGCGGAAAAGCTTTGGACGGCCTCGCGCAAAGAATCCCGGATCGCGCGCACCGTGGTCTTGAAACTGAAAACCAGCGAGTTCAAGGTTCTGACCCGCAGCCACACGCCAGGCTCTTCTCCATCCTCCTCCTGCGAGAAACTGACGACGATCGCACTAAAGCTGCGAGAAGGAGTAGACCTGAGTCCACAACAACGCTATCGCTTGGTGGGTGTCGGTTTGAGCAACTTTCGGGAACCCGGAGACGCCACCCGACAGCCGCCGCTTTTCGAGTAGTTGCACAAATGGACTTGATGTCCAACCCCTCTGTCGGCGTTCCCGCGAATCAGAAACAAAGTCCTAGAACAGCCCTCAATCGGCACGTCCGGAGCGCACTTATGTGACGTATCTATCACTTACGGCGTCCTCTAGGGCGCGAGTGACCACCCATGGGAAGCGAGCACTTTTCCCCCTACGGAGACATGGCACCTCTGACTTTGCTGAACTATTCTGCTTGAACGCGCTGGAGTCGGACAGCGAGAACACACTTTAACGTCTGTGGCGGACAGCCGTCTAAACCGGCTGAGATCAGCGTGGAATGCCGGCCGAAGCTCGCAAGCAACAAGCAGGAGAGCAAAAAATCGCCTAGGAGGAACTGCCCTGTGAAAACAACGTTGGTAGGAGCCCTGTTGCTGTGGTTCTTAATGAACACTTCGATGTCGTTCGCTCAGGATGCGCCCGATCTATTTCAGGGATACGACGGCGAATGGCATCACGTGTCCGAGCAGTTGATCGCGCTGGCCGAAGCGACGCCGCCAGAAAAATTCGCCTGGCGACCGGCGACCGGAGTCCGCTCCACCAGCGAAGTGTATATGCACATCGTGCGGGCAAATTTCCTGATGTTGAACGCGATCGGGCCCAAGATGCCCGCCGACCTGAAGGACGGGATGGGAACGACGGTGACTTCCAAGGACGACGTGATTCGTTGGCTGAAGCGCTCGCTCCAGGCGGTGAAAGAGGCTCGCGCCGCCGAAACCCCGGCGGATCTCCAGCGGAAAACGAAATTCTTCGATACAGACACCACGGTGGACAACATCTTTCTGCGAGTCATCGTTCATAACAACGAGCACATGGGCCAACTGGTTGCGTACGCGAGGATGACGGGCGTTGTCCCGCCGTGGTCGAGGTGATTTGCGACCTGGAATCTTCCGGACATCGTGTGGGCCAACAATTACCGAATGGCTCTGGCGCGAAGTGCCGACGCAGCAATCTGTCTTCGGAAAATCCAATCGCGCTTGAGCGCCACCAGAGGCATCCGCTCAAGCGAACGCGCTGGAGCGACGGGCACGGGTGAGCTAGTTTGTCCCCAATACTGTCCGCTGCCGGACACACCCTTCCACTCGCGGACATCCGGCGTGGCTCCCCTCTTCAAGATTCAAACTGCACCACCTTTGCGCTCAACAGTTTACTGTCCTCTACAAACGGGGGCAGAATTGCCTGGGTGTCGAGGAGCAAGTGCTGGTGTGCTTGTCCGAATTGACGGGAGGAGGTCGTGCGATGATTGGACTAGCCCAAGATCTTCGCTACGCGCTTCGGCAGTTGCGCAAGAGTCCGGGCTTTGTCACCGTTGCCATTGTTACGTTGATGCTCGGCATTGGAGTAAACGCCGCGATCTTCAACGTGATTGAAGCAGTGGTACTGCGGCCGCTGCCTTTTGCGGATGCCGATCGCCTCGTCTGGCTCAACGGTAAAATGCCGCAGACAGATGACGCTGGGGTTTCTCCTGCCGACTTCCTAGATTATCGTGATGCGAATCGGAGCTTTGAGCAGATGGCAGGCATTTCTCAAGTGGTCATGGCTGGGCCTGCGAATCTCTCCGGAGATAAGCCCGAACAAGTGACCACAAACCTGGTTTCCTCGGGCTTCTTTCAAACCCTGGGAGTTCCTCTTTTGCTCGGGCGCGACTTCCGGAGGAGCGACGAACAAGTAAATACGTCTCAGGTTGTGATTCTCGGCAACGGGATCTGGAAGCGCGACTTTGGTAGCGATCGAAACATCATTGGTCACAAGATACGACTAGACGGACAAAGCCTGACCGTGGTTGGTGTGTTACCAAACGACATTCCCCTTATGAGCCAGGCGCAGATATGGCTGCCGACGCCGCGTTTGCATTTTCTGATGCATTTGCGCGGAGGTCACTTCCTAAAAGTGATCGGGCGACTTAAGCCGGGTATTGCCTTACCGCAAGCCCAAGCCGACTTGGACGCGATCGCTCATCAGCTCGCGGAGAAGTATCCGGATATGGATCAAGGATGGTCATTGCGGCAGCGCTCATTGCGGGAGGTGCTGATCGGACCGGTGCGCCCGGTACTGCTGGTGATCTGGGCAGCGGCTGGATTGCTCTTGCTGATCGCTTGCACAAATCTTGCCAATTTGTTTTTGACCCGCTCGGTTGGGCGGCAGAGAGAATTTGCCTTGCGCCTAGCTTTGGGTGCGACTCGCTCCCGCATTACGCGACAAGCCTTGGTAGAAACCATGATGCTAGTGCTGGCGGGCGGCGTTTTGGGAGTGCTTGCTGCGAGTTGGGGAGTTTCGATGTTGCGGGTGTTTGGGCCCTCTGATCTGCCACGGCTGCAGGAGGTGCACGTCAATCTGCAGGTAGTGGTTTTTTCCTTCGTCATTTCACTCCTTACCGGCACAATGTTCGGGTTGATTCCCCCGATGCAACTCGCAAGGAGCGGCTTCAGCGGATTGAAAGAATCCGCGCGGAATTCGGGGCCGATCGCGCACAGACGAATCCGCAGTGCCCTGGTGGTCGGAGAAATTGCTGTATCGCTTATGTTGCTGGTCGGGGCCGGACTGCTCCTCAGGAGCTTCTGGCTGCTCATTCACGTCAATCCGGGTTTCCAAACTCAGCACGTTCTGACCGCACAGCTCAGCCTGAACGGCCCTTCCTACAATGACCCACCGCATCGCGTACGTTTCTGGCAGGGAACTTGAGGAACGAGTCGCAAATCTTCCGGGGGTCGAAGCAGTCGGTGCAACGTCAGAGCTGCCTTTGACCGGCCAGCACAGTGACGGCCCGTTCAAAATCCCAAGCCACAGCTACGGGCCGAGTGAATTCGATGACGCCTACTATCGCCAGGTGACGCCGGGTTATCTCGCAGCGATGCGCATCCCCTTGCTCGCCGGAAGATGGCTCGATCAACATGACAACGCAAATAGTCCCGGAACTCTGCTAGTCAATCAAGCATTTGCCAAGCGTTTTTTCCCGAGGCAGGACGTGCTTGGCAAGCATCTTGAGCTCATGGGAGATTCCCAGCCGGACCGCGAAATCGTCGGCATCGTCGGAAACATTAGCCACAGAGCGCTGAGTGATCCGCAACAGCCCGAGATGTACGTGGCATATGGGCAGTACGCTCCGCCAACCATGAATCTGGTGGTGCGCGCCACGGCGAATACTACTCCTCTGGAAACTGCGCTTTACGATGCTGTGCGAGCCGTCGACAAAGAAGAAACTCTCTCGGCCTTCCGATCGCTCGACGATATCGTCGAGTCCTCAGTAGCGCAGCCGCGTTTTTCTTCTTTCCTGCTCGGCACGTTCGCCGCACTCGCGCTCGCGCTTGCCGCGGTTGGACTGTACGGATTGGTGGCGTATTCGGTCACGCAGCGTACCAATGAAATCGGCGTTCGGATGGCCTTAGGGGCGAAGCAGAGCGATGTGCTCAAGATGATCGTCTTGCAAGGAATGAAGCTAGCGATTGCAGGTTTAGCCATCGGCATCGCCGGTTCGCTGGTGTTTGGCCGCTTTCTAGCCAGCATGCTCTATGGCGTGAAACCGGCAGATCCTCTTACGTTTGTGTTGGTGTCGATGGCACTTGTTGGTGTGACGCTACTCTCGAATTACATCCCCGCTCGAAGGGCGTCGAAGCTCGATCCTACAGTGACGCTGCGCTATGAATGAATGCTGGGCACTCATTGCAGAGTAAGTCTCTCTGACACAGATTCCCACCCGTCAGAGGGGTAGGAAAAACGCGGCGACAAATGGGTGGTGGTCCGGTCGCAAATCACCCCCCTGGAGTGGAGTTGCAAACATCGGCTTCCTTTACCTTAGTGCTTTATTGGACGCGCGCATGGAAAGGTGGAAGTAGCAGGGTCTTGGAGCGCGCGTTCGATAGAGCCGTCAGAAGGATGCCCAGTCCTTACAATATATCCCCGTTATCTTCTAAAACTGCGCTTGAGTGACCGCCCATTTTCTCTTAACTTACGGATGATTCCACTGTGGTTCAGGTTGGTACCGTTTTCCTTGGGCACATTAGGGCAGATTGGGTAGGGATAAGGATCAATGAGCGGGCGGGACTAACGGACTAACCGGATATATGCGGCGCAGTCTAAGTTCTTGAGGAGCCTGCAAGGGAAGATTTTTTCAAAGAGCTTCACTACGCAGTGCGCATGGCCGTAGGAGTCCTGGATTCACCACCGTTGCGGTGCTTACGCTGGCGCAGGGCATCGGCTCCAACGGACCGCGTCTCGACTAGCTCCAAGGACTTCGGAAATAGTGTCGGGAGCCTCGAGCCCACATGCGATTCCCATCACGTTTGGGTCGCGGAGATCTCCCCTGTTCACACCTCGAGCTTGGAACATCACTTTGCCGCTCAGCGCAGTGCTCGTTCGAGATCATCCGGGGTGTCAAGGTCCAATTCGCCCGCAAGGAAATCGACCGTACCAACCCGCACGGCGTTTCGTTCGAGGATTCCACGCGCTCCCCGGTCTCCACTCACGTGAAGCAGATCGGGGAAAAAGATGGAGGAAAAAACTGCCGGAACCCCGAGCCGACCGCGGTAACGCGCGGCTGTAATCGGATACTTGGCCAAACCGTGCAGACCAAGCAGTTGTCGGAGAACGTCGGCGCTCAGGAGGACCTGGTCGCAGACCATAAGGAGGATGTCTTCAGGAGGAGGGCTAATCTGCAGAGCGGTTTCCACGCCGCAGCGCATGGACGATCCCATACCGGTGCGCCAGTCTTCATTAACCGCGACGATCACTCTGAAACCATCGAGGGCGCTACCTATCCGATGGGCTTCAAAACCAAGTACTACAACGATCGGTTGACAACCGGCCTCGTCGGCAATTCGCACCGCGCCCCGTAACAGCGGCTCGCCCGCGATCGCGAGCAGTTGTTTCGCTTGACCCAGCCGAGTCGAGGCACCCGCTGCAAGGATGACAGCTGCGCAGGAAGGTTCAGGCATGACTTAGGGAAGCGCATTTGGGAATCTTCGCGCTATGGTTTTCGACCACGTCGTGAATCTCGGCGACGATCGCGAGCGCGATGCTGGACGGATTCTTGGCTCCGATGGCAAGTCCGACAGGAGAATGCAGTCGCGAGAAGCAGTCCTCCACAGTTCGGTCAATCTCCGGCGCGACCTCCGTAAGCAGTCGCTCGGTTCGGCGGCGCGGCCCGAGAATGCCAAGGTAGGCGAGTTCTCGCGGCAATAATGCTTGCAGGGCAGCCCGGTCCTGCTCATAGCTATGGCTCAAGATCACGGCAGCGCTGCGTTCGGTTAACCGGAGGTGGTTCAGTGACCGCGACGAGACTACGCGATCTGCCAGAGGGAAACGCTCCTTCGTTACGAGATGGGAGCGGCCATCGGCGACGGTGACCTGCCAGCCCAGCAGGTAGGCGAATTCGACCAAGGGTTGTGCATCGTCGCCCGCTCCGACGACCAAAAGCGCGGTAGGCGGGACGACGTAATCAACGAAGAACGACCTTAAGCCTTCGGTCCACAGCGACCGACGCTCGTTTAGCGCGTGCCACGCCAATACCGGCGAGTCTTCTGCAGCGGCGGACTCAAACAACACATCCCCGTTCTCGCTCAGGATGAGTTGGCACCCGACGGGGTTTTTATCCATCACAGACACGATTGCCATCGCTGCAAGCCGTTCTGCGCATTGCTCAAGCGCTGCGAGTATGCGGTGTGCCGGTTCCCCGCGTTCGAACAGCACCGAGATAGTTCCGCCACAACCCAGCCCATACGGAATTTCGGAATCTTCATCGATGAAGGTACTGTACTTCTGAATGGTGGAACCGGATCGGGTCAGCCACCAAGCCTTTTTCTGGACCTCTTTTTCAAGACAGCCTCCACTGATAGTGCCGGCCCACTCTCCGCCACTGGTCAGCAGCATGCGCGTTCCGGGTTTGCGATACGAAGATCCCTCGACCGCAACAATTGTCGCAAGACAGATCTCTTCTCGGTGATCCCGTGCGCTTCGCCACAGTTCCAGAATTTGCCGAAGTTCAGACATGTTCTATCTTTGCAACATCCCAATCATCTTCCCGTTGAGAATCGACTTCTCCTGCTGAGGCACCCCGCTGCCTCGGCAAGTTGACCTTAGTCATGGCGAGGCAACGCGCGTCGAGTCCGGTTCATCGCCCAAGATAGCGATCACAACGAAGGGGTGCGAAGCTTTTGTCGCCGAGTGGCGCAAAGGCGGTGCGAACCGGGCCGAAAAGGGCTCGCCGGGTCAGATGGTGATCCAACCATCGAAGGATCGCCATGGCTTAACGAGAATCTTGATCATAGGCTCGTCCCATACCGGCTCGCGCCGCAGAATTCTCGCTTGACGACAAACCCTTACAGTATTCGCCCTTCCGGCGTTAGCGTGATGCTGTGAGGGAGTGCCATGTCAATCTCTTTGAAACTTAACAACCGGACGGTCAAACTAGATGTCCCCCCTGACCTGCCACTTCTCTGGGCGGTTCGTGAAGCCGCCGGGTTAACTGGTACGAAGTACGGATGTGGCATCGCGCAGTGCGGTGCCTGCACGGTGCTGCTAGACGGAGAACCCATTCGCTCGTGCGTCACGCCGGTCAATTCTGTTGCCGGAAAGTCGGTTACCACCATCGAGGGTGCCGCAGGCGTGACAGCCCGCGCGGTGCAAAGCGCATGGGAAAAGTTGGACGTCGTTCAATGCGGCTATTGCCAGTCGGGGCAGATCATGTCTGCCATTGCGCTGCTGGAACGAAAACCGAGGCCCACCGATCTCGATATTAACGATGCCATGAGCGGCAATATCTGCCGCTGCGGAACTTACGTCCGAATCCGGGCAGCGATCCACGAAGCGGCCCGAATTAAGGAAGGGCTGGCTCATGCGGAGCGATAGCAAAATTGGCTCCGTCAGCAGGCGCCGTTTCCTCGCAACCGGGGCTTCAGCGACTATGGGCCTGGTAGTTGGTTTCTATACACCAAAGAACAACGGATTTTTCGCCACCGTGCTTCGAGAGAGCCGGGACAATGTCTTCGCTCCGAATGCTTTCTTGCGGGTCGCTCCCGACAACACGGTGACGATTATTTCCAAGCACTGCGAGGCTGGGCAAGGCATTCATACAGGCCTTGCGACGATTCTCGCAGAGGAGCTCGACGCCGACTGGGCACAGATACGCGTCGAACCCGCGCCTGCGGATCGGGCCTTGTATAAGAACTTGCAATTCGGGGATCAGGAGACCGGAGGCAGCAATTCCATTCCCAATTCCTGGGAGCAGTATCGCCGTGCGGGGGCGACCGCGCGGGCCATGTTGATGAGTGCGGCTGCGAAGAGGTGGAACGTCCCGGAAGGTGAACTCCTTGCGGATCGCGGGATCATCAAGCATGAGTTGTCGTCACGACAAGCGACCTTCGGCGAATTGGCGGAAGCGGCAGCGCTGCTGCCTGTACCGGCTGAGGTAACGCTCAAGAATCCAAAGAACTTCAAACTGATTGGAGCGATACATCTGCCCCGTATCGATTGCAAGCCGAAGACCTTGGGTACTGCCGTCTTTGCGGGTGACTTTTCGCTGCCGGGTATGCTGACGGCGGTGGTGGCGCGCCCACCCCGGTTTGGTGCTGTCGTGCGCGGTTTCGACCCCACTCCTGCCAAGGCCGTAGCCGGCGTGACGGATGCAGTGCAGATATCGACTGGCGTAGCGGTGGTCGCCAAGTCGTTTGGTGCAGCCCGGCGCGGACGCGATCTGCTGCGCATTGACTGGGACGAAAGCAAGGCTGAAACACACGGCACCCCCGACCTGATCGCAGAATATCGAGCGCTCTTAGCTCAACCTGGCGCCATTGCCCGACGCGATGGGGATTGCGCGCTAGCCCTTGCACGGGCAGCCCGTACGCTTACTGCGGACTTCGAATACCCGTATTTAGCCCATGCCCCCATGGAACCGGCCAGCGTGGTTGTTCGACTGGGCGCGAACCAGTGTGACATCTGGACTGGAGACTGGAGCATCTCGGATATTCAGGACGACACTGCACGCGCAACGGGCTTAAAACCGGAGCAGATAATGATCCACTCCGTCTACGGTGGCGGCGATTTCGGACGTGTGGGGAATGTGCCGGAGGCGGTGGAAATAGCGAAGACCATTGGCGGACGGGCGCCGGTGAAGTTGTTATGGACGCGCGAGCAGGATATTCAGACTGGTGCGTTTCGACCCATGTATCTTCACCGGCTTACGGCGGGGCTCGACGAACAAGCACACCTCATCGCCTGGCAGCATCGGATTGTCGGACAATCAGTCCTCGGCGGCGACCCCAGCTGGCTTGTTGATGGAGTTGACATTACCTCAGTCGCGGGCGCGAGCAACATTCCCTACGATATCCCAAACATTTTGGTCGATCTTCATACGCCTACTTCTGGCATTCCTGTCACTACATGGCGCTCCGTGGGCGATAGCCACACGGCGTTTTCGGTCGAAACATTTCTGGATGATGTCGCCCATGCCGTGGGAAAAGACCCTTTCCAGTTTCGTCTGGAACTCTTATCGAAGGACCCCCACAGCAAGGCGATCCTGCAACTGACTGCCCCCGCTCCGATGCGCCCGTCGCTGTTTGCAAAGTTTCCGCGCGACCGACAGGTGATGCAACTGGCCGCAGAGAAGGCGGGATGGGGAAAACCCCTTCCACCCGGCAGGGGACGTGGTTTGGCAGTTCATTATTCCTTTCACGCCTCACTTGCCTATGTGGCCGAGGTGACGGTCGCTTCGGATGGCAGCGTCAAGGTGGATCGCGTAGTCTGCGCGGTCGATTGCGGCATTGCCGTCAATCCCGACGTGATCCGCGCACAAGTCGAGGGCGGCGTGGCGTTCGGTCTGGGAGCGATTCTTAACAGCACAATCACGCTGAAACAGGGTCGGGTCGAGCAATCGAACTTCAACGACTATCGCGTGTTGCGCATGAACGAGATGCCGAATGTGGAGGTGTACATTGTGGACTCGGACGAGCCGCCCTCTGGGATTGGTGAGCCCACTGTGCCTCCCATCGGCCCCGCGGTCTCCAATGCAATCTTTGCCGCCACGGGAAAACGCGCGCGCACATTGCCGCTTAACGCAGCAGCTTAGTTGGAGCATGAGAGTGCGAAGGCGTGATTTTCGGGAGAAAGCAGCAGGAAGGGCACGAACCATGAAAATTGCGGGAAAGATCGAGGTTCTATTCGTCGCCGGTTTTGGTCCAATTGTTCGCGAGATCACCACAAGTCGCAAACTTTACGGCGAAGCCCTCGGCATTCCTTTCAAAAAGGAGAGTGGTGGGTATCTTCATACCGAAGCCCTTCCGGGCGCAAAAACTTTTGCCTTGTGGGCCTCTTTCGCAAGCGGCGCATTCCTGTTTTGGCAATGACTCGTGGCCCGAAGACATTCCTGTCCCACAAGCGTGGCTGGAGTTCGATGTTCAGAGCGTGGAAAGCGCAACGGCAGCTCTTGCATCGCAGGGATATCGAATTCTTGTCGAGAACAAGAAAGGGCCTTGGGGCCAAACTGTCACTCGTTTGCTCTCACCCGAGGGATTGCTGGTCGGCATCACTTTCACTCCTCTGATGCGGAAAGAAAATAATACAGGCGCAACCCTGGCGACAAACTCCAAGATCATTGCGGAAGGGCTTTGGGAAAAACTATGCTCCCGGCAAAGCACACGGAAACGGCAGACAAAACTCCGTCGGCTGGACCGGCGTAACGCCCATCGCCGGACTATTTGAATATGTCTTTGGCTTGCTGCCGGACGTTCGTCATAACGCTCTAGTATGGGACGTGCGACTCGCAGATGAATTCGGTGTGGAACAATATCCCTTCGGGGGAGAGGCGTGATCAGCCTTCATTGCAAAAAAAGGGAAAGCACCACGGATGCTCCAGTAACCTCTATTGAATCTCCGTTCTCATTTGATTTGGTTCTTCTCTGGGACGGCAGCGAAAAGGAGTTAAAGACACAACAAGGCGGAGGTACCTACTCTACAAATAATCGAAACGTCACGGCCTTCCAATGCACTAGAGCCGTGACAACACCTTTGGTGTGGCGGAACAGTGCTAAGTCGAAGGCCGAGGCGCACAACTCCATGCTGGCGACGCCGAGCAGAATATTAACGCGCCGCGGAAGCCACGAGAAAGCGAGTGCGCACATTGCCGCTGAGCAGCAGTTTAGGGTGGTGGTGAATCTGGTCAGACGCGGGTGACAGTATTAATCTTCGGTCAGGAGGGTGTGAGAATATGCGGAATCTTCTGCGAATTCGATTCGCCCTGATGGGTTGGGCGCTCGCATCTCTTTTCTTCACCGCCGTTCTGCTGATGGGAAATATAGGCGATCATAAGCCTCCCGTGTTCGCCCTCTATGCGAACGCCGTGCATTTTGCATTGTGGACGCTCTTGTTACCTTTTCTGGCGTGGTGCGCGCGCTGGTTTCCGCTGGAGGGACCCAACAGGCTACGAAATGGCGCGGCGCTGCTTATGATTGTCGCTGCCCTGGCTGTGCCGGTGATGATCACTCAGTGGGCTATTCTGTTCTTCACCTATTTTCCCTATCACTCCGCCTCCCTGACGTTATGGTCGTTCCTTAAGTCGGAATCAGGCAGGTTTTTCCCCGTTGACGTTCTGATTGGCATGGTTCTCGTTGCCGCGTTGGAGGGATTGAGAATCTGGCAAAGCCTTCAGGCGGAACGAACGAGGGCCACTGAACTGGAGCGGCAACTCGCTGTCTCTCGTCTCGACGCACTGCGCATGCAACTGCACCCGCACTTTCTCTTTAATACCTTGCACGCCATAGCCGGCCTTATCGTCGAGCAACCACCGACCGCACGTCGCATGGTGATCGCACTGGGTGATCTTCTCCGCCTCACTTTGAAGGATACCGGTAGTTCCATACGAAGCCTGGCCGAAGAGTTGGAATTTGCCGATCTTTACCTGGGTATCGAAAAGCTCCGGCTGGGGGACCGCTTGGTGCTTGACTATGATATCGAGCCCGAGGCAACGTCCGCACAGGTGCCTGAACTCTTGTTACAGCCCCTCTTTGAAAACGCCGTCCGCCACGGGGCCGCGCGCATGCTTCGCTCTTGCGAGATTCGTTTCCGCGCCCGTCGCGAGGGTGATTGGTTGCACCTCGCTCTCCACAACGACGGACCCGTCCGCTCTGAGTCATCGGGGCCGCCGCCGTTTGGCGTGGGACTCACGAACACGAAGGACCGGCTCCGTTTGTACTATAAAGACGAATTCAGGTTCCAATACACGAACCGTCCGCAGGGCGGGGTGCAAATTGACATCTCCATTCCGTACAAGAAAGCCGAAAATGAGAGACTAGACCGACACGAGGACCTGTATGCCACCGCCGACGCCCATGCGCGCGCTGATCATCGATGACGAGCCGCATGCGCGTCGCTATCTGCGCGAGCTCCTTGGCGGGGAACAGGATGTCGTTATCGCGGGCGAAGCCGAGAGTGGCGTGGAAGCCGTCGACCTGATCCGGAAGCTCACACCCGACATCGCATTTCTAGACATTCAGATGCCAGGTCTCGGCGGATTTGAGACGATTCAACAGCTGGAGATCGAAAACAGACCGGTCTTCATTTTTGTCACTGGCTACAGTGAATACGCTGTTAAGGCATTTGAGGTAGAGGCGGTCGATTATCTCTGCAAGCCCTTCGACAAAGAACGGCTATCGATTTCGCTGGAACGCGCCATGCGGCGTTTAGGCATGCGGGACAATCTTTCCGGAGGCAAGGCAGAAGCAAATCCCTGGCTCTCCCGTCTGGCAATCAAAGAGGACGAAGGCATTATTTTTGTACCGGTCGACCAGATTCTTTGGATCGAGGCGGCCAACAAGTATGTTGTCATTCACACCACCAGCCGCAATCATATAGTCAGGCAAACAATCAAGAGTTTAGAAGACACGCTCGATCCCAGACAGTTCCTTCGCATACATCGATCCGTTCTGGTTCGCAAGGCAGCAGTACGCGGACTGCATCCGCTATTTCACGGAGATTACATCGTGAAACTGGCGAACGGTGCTGAGCTCACATTGAGCCGGAATTTCCGCGCATTGTTCTTCGATCAGATGAGCCGCTGAATACCGGCTCGCTCTCCGCCTCATCCCTTCTCATCCTGCACCGCAGGACCAGCAGTTTGCGACGAACAGGTAGAAGACGCCTGCTCGATGAACTTATCGTGCAATTGGTCACAGCAAACTTCCAGGGAAGATGGCTGAGGAGTTTGAGAGACAACTTCAGTTTGGGTTCCACTGCAAGGAGCCCCAAGGAGGATTTTATGAAACGCGTCGTTATCGGGGCCTTGTCGCTAGTGGTGCTGTCCCTGTTTCTCAACGCCCCCGGCGCCTACGCTCAATCTGTTGTGAAGGTCAATGTGCCGTTCGCCTTCAAGGCAGGAGAGGCGCAACTGCCGGCTGGCTGCTACGCAATCACCTCCTTCTTATACCAGCGCGACATGATCATGATCCGCAACTGCAAGACCAGAGAGGCCGTGGTCTCACTTGCCCAGCCAGAATATCCTCGCGACACAAGCTCCAGAGTGGTGTTCCAACATCTCGGGGACCAATACTTTCTGGCTGAGATATGGGGAGACGCAGGCAGCCTTGGGATGACCATTCCCGCCCCCGAACTGGAGAGGCAGCTTCAGGTCGCCAGCGGCTCATCGACCGCCGGCAAACCGGTCGTGATTGCTCTCCACTGAGGAGAACGTCTGCTGCCAAACGAAGGGCCGGAACCGCGTTCCGGCTTTTTCCTGCCTGGGTTTTTCCGCTGTTGGCCGTTCCTCAGTAACCGTCGGTCGATTCCCCGAGGCGGCGTGGACCGTTCGGTTGTTCTCCAAAATCGTCTGACTATGGCTTGCTCGCAAGCTTCCTCTCATCCTGCACCGGAAAATCAGCGATTCACGACGAAGCAATAGAAGATAGCTGGTCCATGCGTTTATTGTGCAACACTCTTGGCTGGAATTGGCCGAATACAAATGTCTCTGCAGATTTTCGAGCGGCGCGTGGTTGTCTTTAGGAGGAACCGTGAGAGTGAAAACCGATTGGCATGCACGATTGTGTGCTCTTCCGATTTTTGTCGCCCTGGCCATTATTGCGCTGTTATGGGTGCCCACCCGCCACAGGGGGATGGCCGCCACAGCTTCCGGTTACCATCCCCTGGCAAAGGTGACGCTTGGTGGCGAGGGGTTTTGGGACTACCTGGCAATGGATGCTGGCGCACGGCGGCTCTATATCTCCCGCTGGACGCACGTAATGGTGGTTGATGCTGACAGCTATCAGGTTGTGGGGGACATTCCAAGCATCGAAGGAGTGCACGGCATTGCCATCGCGCGCGAGTTCGGTCGCGGGTTCATCAGTGAGGACGAGGCCAATCGGGTTACGATCTTCGATCTGAAAACCTTGAAGAAAGTTGGGAACGCCAAGACGGGCCAGAATCCGGACGCGATTATCTATGATCCTGCCTCAAAGCGCACATTCGCCTACAATGGACACGACGGAACAGCTACCGCCATCGACGCTGCTACGGGAAGTGTCGTCGGCACTGTCGATCTCGGCGGCAGCCCTGAGTTCGCGGCGGCAGACGGCCACGGACACGTCTACAACAATCTTGAGGACAAGAACGAAGTCGTGCAGATCGATTCAAAGACGCTCAAGATCATGAACAGGTGGCCCCTTGCTCCAGGCGAGAGCCCCTCTGCCATGGCAATTGACCTCAGGCACAGGCGGCTCTTCATCGGATGCCATAACAAGATGATCGTGGTCATGGACGCCGACACGGGTAAGGTGGTCGCGACTCCGGCCATTGGCGAGGGCGTGGATGCAGCCCGCTTTGATCCAGGCAGCCAATTCCTCTTCAGCTCGAACGGCGACGGGACATTGACGGTGATTCATGAGGATTCTCCTGACAAGTACTCCGTGATCGACAACGTCCAGACAGAACGCGGGGCTCGCACTATGGAACTCGATAAAAAAACGCACCGCATTTACACCGTCACGGCTGACCTCGGCCCCCAACCCACCGAACCCCATCGGCCGCCGTCGATGGTGCCTGGAACCTTCAGGCTGTTAGTCCTCGGCCAGGGAGCAGATCGATGAGCGGTTTTCTGAGTCCGGAAGAGTTGCGGGCGTTGGAACCTGCGGAGACGTCGTCCTTCGCCTCACCGGTTCCCACGCAGATTGTTTCGAGTGACGAATTCTTCCCTCCGCCTCAGAACAAACCACAGCGCGAGGTTGAAGCGCGGCTGAAGGAATTGGGCGCGCAGCTGGCTCGCAAGCAGGGGATGAGCCGAAGGTCGTTTTTTACCACGGCAGCCGGCATGGCCACTGCATTTCTCGCCATGAACCAAGTCTACGGCAGGCTCTTCGACGTGACGCCCGCCGAGGCTGCCACACCGGAAATGGCCGATGAGCGGGCCGCATTGCTTCAAGACCAGTTTATCTTCGACGGCCACACGCATTTTCTGCGTGACGACACACAACTCACGGGCTTCGTGAAAATGCGGCAGGCCGTGGGTGACGCGGGGTGGAATCCCGCACTGAAAGGCAAGAAGCAAACCATCGAAGATTTGAAGTACAACAATTATTACAAGGAAATCTTCCTCGACAGCGACACCAAAGTGGCGCTAATCTCGAGCGCTCCGTCCGATGTACCGCGCGACTGGTTCTTAACGAACGAGATGATGGCGGCGGCCCGTACCAAAGTAAATACAGCTGCCGGCTCCAAGCGCTTGTTGTGCCACGCCATTTTTACGCCAGGCCAGCCCGGATGGCTCGATAATCTCGACCGCGCACTCAATCTTAAGCCCGACTCCGTGAAGGGTTATACCATCGGGGACAATACTCACAAGGAACTCGCCCGTTACCCCTGGCGTATGGACGACGAGAAAGTCGCCTATCTCGGCTACGGGAAGATGCAGAAGGCGGGCATCAGGAACGTTTGCGTCCACAAAGGCCTCTTTCCGCCTTCGCTGGACAAAGTGTTTCCCAGCCTTCGCCCGTATGCGGACGTTAGTGACGTCGCCAAGGCGGCCAAGGATTGGCCGCAACTCAATTTCATCATCTACCACTCCGGCTATCGTAATGTGGGAGGCGTCGGCGGCTCGGACGCCGCCGAAGCTTGGGCGATGGTGGAGAAAAGCGGACGAAACGAATGGGTAACGGATTTGGCAGAAATTCCTGAGAAGTATGGCGTCACCAACGTGTATGGCGATCTGGGCCAACTCTTCGCTGCGAGTACGGTGGCTCAGCCGAAATTGGCAGCCTACTTGGTGGGGTGTCTCATCCAGGGCCTGGGCGCCGATCACGTCGTGTGGGGTACGGATGCTCTGTGGACCGGTTCACCGCAGTGGCAAATCGAGGGACTGAGGCGGCTCGAAATACCGGAAGATATGCAGAAGCGGTTCGGATTCAAAGCTCTTGGACCCGCTGACGGCCCGGTCAAGACGGCAATCTTCAGCGCGAATTCCTCGCGCCTTTACGATTACAAGGCTCCTGCTCGCTGGTCGAAAATGGATCGCTTCGCCGCACTGAGAGAAGAATATCTGCAGTCGGGCCCACGTCGGACGAATCTGCGCTACGGCTACGTGGCGGTTTGAAAGCGGCGATGAGCAAACCATTGAGGGATAGATGACACATTCGCAAATTTCAAGTGATGAATTCAGGGGAGTGAGCCTTAAGGCCCTGAGAACGTGCTCATTGTGATTTCCTCAGCTGAGGAAGATGGCAGTCTAGCCCATGGCGCGGGAAAGTGGTTTCCTGCGAGTCCGCGACCGATCGAATGTTTTCGGTGAATCGAGGGATTGAGGCGACGGGCCGAGATACTGCCCGTAAAGTTTGTGGGCTAGAATACCCTGCGTGGGAGAACAGGATCAGTTCGGATTGGCCTCGTTCTGGCGTTTGCAGGCTCTGGGGTGGACCGGATTCTACGTTCTCCTTCTGCTTACTGTTGTTCTTCCTTCCCACAGTCTGCAAGAGCTGTGGAACCAGACCGTCTGCTGGGGTACAGCATTCGGTGCAAGTTGCCTGTTGCGTCCTCGATGCCGGTCTCTCCTCGGGAAATCGCGTCCCTGGCTTGCTCTTGAGCTGCGCGCTTTTGGATTGTCGGCTGTAGCCGGAACCTTCACCACGATCATCGCGGAGGCGGTCAAATTGAGGGGCGCCAGGATGGTCTGGGCGGATTCTCTCGAAGATTGGCTGCAGTTTGCCGTGATCCTGTTTCTATGGTGCACTCTCTACTTCAGCATCAAGCAATGGCAGCAGTCCGTCCGCGAGCGGGAACGGTTGGTGCGGGCCGAATCCGAAGCGCGAGAGGCCCGGTTGAGCGCATTGCGCTACCAGTTGAACCCTCACTTCCTGTTCAACTCGCTGAATGCGACATCCACTTTGGTCCTGCAGGGAAAGGCGGCGCCGCGGCGACGCGCATGCTTGCCCAGATCGGTGAGCTTCTCAGAACTACGCTCGACAATGACGCTTCTGCAGAGATACCGCTTTCGCAGGAACTGGCCTTCGTAGAACAATACCTTGCCATTGAGCAAACCCGACTCGGCGACCGGCTTTGCATTAACACTGCAATCTCACGTGAGACTCTCGACGCTGTTGTGCCCAGTATGTTGCTCCAGCCGTTGGTCGAGAATGCCGTCCGGCACGGCGTGGCGCCGGTGATGGAGGGTGGCTCGATCGCGATTGAGAGTGTCAACCGCGGTAACCGGTTGTTGATGACGATCAGAAATTCCGGACCTCGCAGCAACGGCAATTCCCGCGAAGCCATCATGCCGTCGAAAGGCATTGGTCTAGCCAACACCGCCGAGCGTTTGAAAACTCTCTACGGCGAGGACCAGCGACTCTCGTTGCGATCTCCGGAGTCGGGCGGGTACGAAGTAACGATCGAAATTCCGTTTCGAAAAACCGTTCCAACGACGGAAGAGGCCCTATGCGCGCGTTGATTGTCGACGACGAACCTCTAGCTCGAGGGGGAGTCGCGGTCCGGCTCGGCAGATTCCCGGATGTGGAGATCGTCGGGGAGTGCGGGGATGGCCCCTCGGCGGTCGACAAGATTCTCGAACTCAGCCCCGATGTTGTCTTTCTGGACGTGCAAATGCCGGGCATGGATGGATTCGAAGTACTTCGAGCCCTCCCGGAAAAAGATCTGCCTTCAATAATTTTTCTCACCGCCTATGAGCAACACGCCCTGCGCGCTTTCGAAGTCCACGCCTTGGACTATCTCCTTAAGCCTTTGGACGATGACCGGTTTGGCAGGGCGATCGAAAGAGTAAGACGTGTGAAGGATACGGACTCCAAGATTCGAATATCCGAACGAATCCTGCGCTTGCTGGGAGAAAACACTGGGAGATACGTCTCACGGTTTGCCGCGCGCACCGGATCGCGGATTCAGGTCTTACTCGCGGAGGATATCGAGTGGATCGCGGCAGCTGGAGACTATGTTGAATTGCATTGCGCCGGCCGCCATCATCTGTTGCATGAGACCCTGACTTCGCTGGAGCGAAAACTCGACCCGACAAAATATCTCCGCATCCATCGCTCCCGAATCGTTCGGATGAGTTGTGTGCGCGAATTACGCGCCCTCGACAATCGCGAATATCTGGTGAAACTTGCGGACGGTTCCGAACACCGTTCGAGCCGAACTTATGCGCACCGCCTCGAGGAGTGGTTGTCGCCGCAAGCCTCTTAAACGACCCTGACCGGGAAACGCTGCTTGCGGAGTGGTTCAGCGCGCGCATCCCCGCATTCATCTGCGATTCGTCGCTCAAAACCCTCAGGTCATGGAATTCTTATCGCGGCAGGCCGAATTCAGGTGGGAGTCTTCATCCTCGCTGGAATATTGTCCCTCTATGCAGGCAGCGAAATCGCAATCAACGTGGCTCTACTTGTGAGCCGTCCATAGTGCGGCAGCGCACAAGCTTGCGCCCGTGGCGACGCCGCCTGTGTGGCGACCAGCTCCCGCCGGAAGCCTATGAAATGGGACGACGAAAAACCGAGGAGCTAACATGACGCCCCTTCCATCCTGGACAAGACTCGCACTCATGATTTTGTGGACGGCCGTCGCATCAGGCCAAATCGTGGCTGCGCAGGTCACGAGCAATGCAGCCCCATGGGAGAGGTTGCCGCTTGGGCCGCCGTGCAGCGGTGGTCGAATGGCCACGTCGGCACATTTGGAATCTCTTACGAAGGCAACACTGCAGAGCTGGCTGCGTTTCCCAACCAGGCTGCCATACGCGCCGTGATGCCGCTTTACGATACCTTTGATAACACCGAGGATGAAGGAGAGCGGGGAGTCGCGCTTAAGTCGCTCCTGCACCAGTGGAGCGATGAAGTGGCCCCTCTCGACCGCGATGATGTATGCGGCGCCTTGGACACCAAAGGATTGAGGTGTTGGGTTGTTCGTCGAATGATCCCGGGCGTGCGCCCGGTGGATGGAGACACACAGGAAAAGCATCTGAAGGAATTGCTCGAGCAGCACCAGAACCCGCACTACATCGATGCCATCGACAAGCTGGAGTTCTACGACGATACGCTGACCACCGAGGCAGGTACGTTTACTCTTGCAGATGTCAGCCCTTGTGGATTGCGCGCGAAGATTGAAGCGTCGAAAGTTCCCATGATGGTCTGGGAAGGATGGCTCGACGGAAGCGATTCCGACGGGAGTTTGATTCGCTACCAAACCTTCGCGAACCCACAGGTGGTGGTGATCGGTCCGTTATCTCACGGCGGTGAATTCAATACCGATCCATTCGCCTCGAAGCATAAACCTCCGGTCCCCACGGCCGAAGAGCAGTTCAAGATGCAGGCCGATTTCTTTGACCACACCCTGGGGGAAGGGAAGTCAGAACCTATCGAGTCGTCGATTCAGTATTACACGATGGGCGAGGAACAATGGCACACAACGAAAACGTGGCCGCCGTCCGGAATCTCGCCGGAGCGTCTGTACTTTGGGGACCAGCATGCTTTGAGCCCGGTCGCACCCTCGGAAACAAGCGCCAGCGACACCTACACCGTGGATTTTGCGGCTTCCACTGGCAAGCAGACCCGTTGGCACACGGGATTTGGCGGAGGCGACGTCTTGTATCCGGACCGTACCGATCAGGACAAGAAGCTCCTCGTCTATACCAGCGCACCACTCGCGAGCGATCTCGAAATTACAGGCTCACCCGTCGTGACCCTTGAGATGTCATCAACCGCGAGCGACGGGGCGCTTTATGTCTACCTCGAGGATGTGTCGCCGCAAGGACGGGTCGCATATGTGGATGAAGGAATCTTTCGGGTGATCAACCGGAAGGAAGTTGATCCGAAGAGTCTTCCCTATGAGCCTCTAGGACCAGCGCACAGTTTCCTTCGAAAAGATGCAGAGCCACTGGTGCCCGGCGAGCCGGCGCGAATTCGGTTCTCGCTGTACGCCACCTCCGTCTTACTGCGAAAGGGCCATCGGATTCGAATGTCGCTGGCCGGCGCCGACGCCGACGTGTATCAACGCTATCCGCAAGAGGGTACGCCAACGTGGACGGTCTATCGGGAGGCACAGCGCGCATCTTTCGTTGAATTGCCCGCGAGACGCCGCGGGGATGCTTCACGATGACGAGATTTGGCATCAGCCGTTAGAACCCTCAGGGAGGCGTTCGTGTTTGGAGGAACGGGTTCTGACCATGCTTCGCGCCAGGTCAGCCCCATCATCCCCGGAGCATCGGGTGCTGCTGTGCGGGCCTGCCTATTGAGGGATTGAGCGTTTAGTGGACCCACTACCACAATGCAGAAGGCAAGGATGGGAGGAATAGCCAATGCGGCTTAAGCCATCTCATGAGAATCTCTTTTGGAACGGCGACCGAGTGGCTTCTCTTGTTAGTCCAGAACGGAGCTTTACGGCGGTGGCTCAAACCCGGTGATCGCCGAAACAGGAAGCACGGCACCTGAGGTTGCAACCAGGGTCCGGAGCGGCAGCGGCATCGGAGGTCCCGTCAATGGCGTGCTGAGGACTCCCTCTTGGTTCATGGCTCCCCGTCAGCGGACCGCTGCAGATCTCGAAGATGGAATCCAGTTCGGTAACGCGCAAGACCTCGCGAATCGTTTGGCTAGGGTTCATCAGTTGCAGGTAGATTCCTGCCGCCTGCAGCGAAATCAATGCACCCACTCCGGCGCCGTCCAGCGCATCAATCTGGTTCAGATCGAGAATGAGGTTTCGTTCGTACCGCCCTACCGCTGCGCACAGGAGCGCACCCTCATGCCCACGAACAATCCTGCCGACGCAGCGCAGAATAGAAGCGTTACTCAGCCCTTCAATCGTCACCTCTAGCACGATTGAACTCCTCTTTCATTTGAAACCGTTTTCTCGGGCACCGGCCCGTCTATACCCAACAATGCCTTCTCATGCAGCAGATTAAGGCAACCCATGCGGACCAATGGCGGACAATCTGTGGATGGTTGGGAGGGCGTGAGCTGGTACGCTTGTACCGGGTCGGAGTCAGCGAATGGCAGGAAGGTTTCGCCCGGGATCCGCTCGATGGCGGCGCGCTGAGACTCGGTGCCGATGCAAGTGATTAACGGATCGCCGTTCGAACGCATCGCCGAAAGATGTTTTGCAAAAGGACTTTGGGAGCAAGTTCGCAAGTTCGGGAAAGCTCCGGAAGGAAAAAACAGCCGATGAACCGAGTAGAGAGGTAGCTTGGATCCCTACACTGTCCTGATCGGCCCCGGGTACTGGGATACCAGAGCGTCGATGGTCAGCAGGGTAACGCCCTCGACAGTCGCCTGTGCCACTAACATTCTGTCGAAAGGATCCTCATGAAGCAGCGGCAGGCTATCAATCGCAACCACATGATCGCTGATGATGGGCAACTCGCTGTACCCATTATCCAGTAGACCGCGGCGTAGCAGGCGCGCATCCGCCTTAAAATCTTCCCGCCCCAACCCGCGTTTGATCGCCACTTCCCACAAACTAGCCGCACTGAAGAAAAGCTCGTTGTCCGCATTGTCGATCAGGGTTCGAGCTTGTTTTGAGAGCTGGCGGGGTTCACCGGCTGCCCAAAGGAGGAGATGTGTATCCAACAGAAGTTTCATGCACCACCGCCGAAGATTCGCTCGATCTCCTCCTTACCCATTCGGTCAAAGTCGTCCGGCACAGAGATCTGCCCCGCCATGAAACCGAGCCGCCGTACTTGAGCACCGGTGGGGGCGCTAAGAGCAGTGACCTTTACCACCGGTTTGCCAGCCTTGGCAATGACGAACGACTCACCCTTTGACGCCTCTTCGATGAGTTTCGAAAGCTGAGTTTTCGCCTCGTGAATGTTCACTGTTTTCATAGCGCTCTCAGTAAACTAAGTTTAATTAGTCTAGTCTATCACAAAAGCGCACGATCGCGTCCGATTGGGCGTCCTTCGAGATGCGAAAAAATCCGCAATACCTAAAGTTGAGCCCCGGATTCAACAGATGCTGCGTCATGCGAACGTCACCACGACGATGAATACTTACGTGCCGGTCTGCCGTTCCCGCCGCCGCAGTACGACTGCGTTCCCGAGCATCGGCCCGATCCGAGCAGGGGGCGCCCCTGGCAGGACACGCGAGCGGTACCAACGGGATTTTGCTGGTCTCAGGCAGGGGGGCGCAGTGGTGCGAAGTGCCCAAGAAATTTCCGTTCGTACCAGACTTGCCATAGCCGTTTTCACGAGTGGGTGCGGGAGCGCAAACGGGAGCGCATCTTGCGCGTCCTGGCTGAGGAGTTGCATGCCCGTGGGAAACTGAAACTGGAGGAAGCTTTCATTAACGCCTTCTTCACGGGGACAAAAAAGGGGAGTTCGCGGTCGGGCCCACCCAGCGCGGCAAAGGGACGAAAATCATCGTTCTCACCGATGATCCCAGTCTTCCTCTCGCCGTTAGTATCGAAAGCGCTTCACCGCATGAGAGCCACCTCGTCGAAGGCGTCCTCGGGCAGCGCTTCCTCCGTACACTCCCGGAGCGGATAATCGGCGACAAAGGGTACGACAGTGACCGTCGGGACCGCGACCTGGCCGAGCATTGCTCCCCATGGCGGGCAGCGTGGCGAACCCACGCAGGATGGCCGTCAGTTGCGGCGTTACCGTAGGCGTTGGCGAATGCAACGACTCTTTGCCTGGCTGCATCACTTTCGTCGGTTGGTCATCCGTTGGGAGTACCGCGTGTCGAGAACTCCTTCGGCATGGCGTGCGTGGGTTGCATGCAATCTTGCTCAGGCATTTATGAGCGTCTACTCGTATCGCAAAGCTGCCATAGGATCGACCCTCGAAGCGCGGCGCGCTGGCAGGTAGTTCGCGAGGAACGCCACAGTCCCTAGCAGTCCGGCAACGCCTGCGAAAGTCAGAGGGTCGGTTGCCGTAATCCCAAACAACATCCCCGCGATTAGCCGTGTCATCCCGAGCGCGAGCATGGCGCCTGCGGCTATCCCCATGAGGGCGAGCGCCCTTCCCTGCTTCACTACGAGCGCGAGTACATCGGGCCGCCGGGCTCCCAAAGCCATGCGGATACCGATCTCGTGAGTGCGTTGTGCGACCGAGTAAGACATGACCCCGTAGAGTCCGATGGCCGCAAGCAGCATGGCCACCGCGGCAAAGATGGAGAGCAGGAACATGCTGAACTTTCGCGGTTCAACAGAGTTGGCGATGAGGTCCTGCATCGTATGGACGTTGGCGAGAGGGACATCTTTATTCACGCTCCCGACCACATTCTGCGCCGCCGCAGTCAAGCTCGTGGGGTCAGAGGTTGCGCTACGTATCGCCACGAACATCGAGGGCCACTGCGCCTGGCCGAGCAACTGGTAGATCTCAGAGTGGGGATCTGCATCGAGCCCGACGTGCCGGACGTTACCGACCACACCGATGATCTGCAGCGTCAAATTGTCCGGGCCGAAATGGGTGAGCTGTTTGCCAATTGGGTTTTGTCCAGGAAAAACAGTACGCGCGAGAGCATCGTTGACGACCGCCACATTAAGCGAGCCGCCGAGGTCGCTCTCGCTGAAACTGCGGCCTTTCAGCAAGGGGATTCTCATCGCACGGAAATAGTCAGGAGTGCTGAGGCGAATGTCCGCATCGTAGCCCTTTTCGATTCCGGGAACGTTGAAGCTGCGTGAACTGTTGCCTCCAGCCAGCGGCAGCCTGCTGACAGCACCCACCGCCTGCACCCCTGGCAACACCTGAAGCCGTTGCACAACTTGTTGGTAAAACGCGAGTTGGCGAACAGGATCGGTGGAGGACAGAAGTCCGAGGTTGAAGGTTAAGAGATGATCCGGATCGAAGCCGGGATTAACATCCATGAGTCGTGCGAAACTCTTGACCAGCAGCCCGGCCCCAACTAGCAGAACTAGCGAGAGTCCAACTTCGGCGATCACCAGAGCGGAACGGGTTCGCCCCCGGTTCGCTGTACTCCCGCGTTCGCCTTCCTTGAGGAATTCGTTGGGGTTTGATCGCGACGATTGCAGAGCGGGGAGCAGGCCAAACACAACTCCGGAGACAACTGAGGCCAGGAAACTGAAGGCCAACACTTCCCGGTTGATTCCAATCTGTTTGAACTGACGGATATCCGGTGGACTCAGCGCTACTAGCGACGGAACGGCTAGGACCGCTAGCAAAAGCCCGAGGACTCCTCCCACCATCGCAAGCAGAACACTTTCGGTAAGCAACTGGCGGAGCAAACGCCGACGGCTCGCTCCCAGAGCTGTTCGTATCGAGATTTCTTTGGCGCGCGCTGTAGCTCGCGCCAGGAGAAGGTTGGCAAGGTTCGCGCATACGATCAGAAGCACGATGATCACCGCAGCTAAGAGAACCAGTAGAACCGGACGGACGTCACCGACGATATACTCATGTAACGGTAGAAAGGTCACGCCGACCTCTCCGTTCGAATCCGGATATTGCCTCTCCAGGCGGCGGCCGATGGTATCGAGCTCCGCGCGGGCCTGCCGTACAGTCACTCCTGGCTTCAAACGTGCCCAGACGTCAAGATAATTTCTGCCCCTGAATTGGCGTGGATCTTTGTCAGGCGCCATAGCATGAGTGGGCACTCCCCAGGGAGAGGGCAGCCACAGCTCGCCGTACTCGTCGGGAGAAAAGTTCGGCGGCATCACGCCGACAACGGTGTACTGCTCCCCATTCAGCCGGACGTCCCGGCCAACAATCGCGCGATCTGCAGCAAAGTAGCGCTGCCACAAGCCGTAGCCGAGCACCACAACGTGATCGTTACCGGGCCGAGCATCGCTCGCTTCCAAGCCGCGCCCGAGGATCGGACCTACTCCGAACAGAGGAAAAAAGCTTGATGTGGTCATCATGCCTATGATCCGCTCCGGACGATCTCCCGCCGATAGGCTCCCTTGCCATCCGCGAGACGCTGCCATCTCGGCGAAGACCTGGCTTTGTGAGACCCAATCCAGATAGTTGGCAGGAGAGGCGTCGTCGGTCGATATGCCCTCGAACGTCTGCGAGACCTTTACAATTCGATCCGAATCTGGAAAGGGAAGCGGATGCAACAACACTTGATCGACCACACTGAACACCGCAGTGTTGGCGCCGATTCCCAGCGCCAGCGTGGTCACTGCAACCAGGCTGAACCCGGCGCTCTTGCGGAGCCGGCGCGTTGCATAACGGAGATCCTGAAACAGTGCGCTCATCGCTCTCTCTCCTCACCCCTACCCCAGGGCTACCGTATCGTGTCGATACCCAAAGGCGAGACCGGATCACAGCGCCAGGCAGTGAAGCCAGGGCCCGCACGCCCCGACGGCAGAGTTTCGATAAACTCTCCCTGCGTGAGCCAACCGTAGCCCCAATCGGGCTCTGTCTAAGCAGGACTCTGACCAATCTACTTCAGAAAGTAAACACTTGGTTGCAAAGGAAAAACGAATACCGTTGCGGAAGCAAAGTCGGAACATTTTGTCCGCCCACGGACAGTCGATGTCCGGAGGCGAACAGAGACAATCAGTCTCCTGGTTTATGAGACCGGTTCTAGTCACGCGTTCGGGCGCACGAGAACGACTTTCTGCTTTGCCCCATAAATATTTCTTGAACGCTGTCGTCTTTTTCCGTCCATTTCCGATTTCCTAAGTAGGCGGGAAGCCTTCGTGACTTCGGGGGATGCTCTTTGCCGGACAAGTCGAGAATCTGTACATGGAGCGTTCCGCCTTTTCCGGGAAACATAGCGAGGTCTGAATTACGTCCTCTTCTTCGCGACATTCCTGTATGCCATCTGCTTTGTAGGCGGAATTGCGGTATCGAAATCGATCGACTCCGGGTCAGTGCTACCTCCGTGGCGATCGGCGCTCATGATCAATTTCCTGCAGACGCTCTACAGGTTGGCTTTTTTCAGCTCATTCAGCATGAAGAGGGGATTTCGCTACACCGAGTCTCTTAGAAGAGGAGTGTGATTGTACTTCTCTCACGCTCCAGCGCCCCGGACGAATTTTTGCTACCATGACGAGGCGGTGAGGTGGCTATGCCTGAATATGTGATCGAGCGGGAGATTCTAGGTGCGGGAAACTTGACGGATGCGGAACTCCAGGAAATTGCCAGAAAGTCAGTCCGCGTTCTCAATGAGATGGGCCCGAAGATCAAATGGCTTCACAGTTATGTGACTGGCGATAAGGTCTATTGTGTGTACTTGGCGGAAGACGAGGAAGCCATTCGGGAACATGGGCGACGGGGAGGGTTCCCGGTGAATCGGGTATCAACCGTACGCCGCATGATTGACCCCACCACGGCAGGTTGATGCGAGCAGGGTTTGGTCAAGACTGGTCTGTGGGCTGGGAGCCAAGCGCCTCTTGAACCGCGTCCTCAAGCGACATCTCCCAACCTGACGACCACATCTGCAGGCTTCCGGTATTGGTGAGCATTTTGCGCGCAGGTTCCAGCTTGCTTTCCAGTCGGGCGTGCTCCGCAGGAATGAGGGGAGCGCTGATTCGCTGACGCAAGGCGGCGGCGGCTCCGGCCAGACGCAAGGCCTGCTCGGGTCTAGATTGCGCTGCTGCGCTCACCGCTAAACACTCAAGCACCCTGGCGATACCACGTTTGTGTCCCAAGTCCTGAAACATCCTCAGGCTTTCACCATAAAGACGCTCTGCGTCGAGATAGTTTCCTTGCGCTGCACTGAGCCTCGCCAGGTCGCCTATAGCGCTGGCAATGCCCCAGCCGTCGCCCAACTGTCTGAATGACGCCAGGCTCTGTTCATAGTAGGAGCGCGCACTAGCGAAATCAGCTGTTTCGCGCACCAGATCGCCCTGATAATTCAGTGTCCAGGCGACACCCGTGTTGTCGCCAGCGTCCCGGAAGATGGCCAGACATTCGTCATACAGTGCAGAGGCGGGCGCGTAGTCGCCCCGCAACCTCACCACATTCGCCAGATTGCTCAGTGCACGAGCAGTGTCAACAGAACTGCCCAGGTCTCTCCACGTAGCGACACATTGCTCGAAAAGTGAGCATGCTGTCGCGAGATCCCCGCGATCTCGGGCGGTAACGCCCAAAGCATTGAGGGCCACGGCGACTCCACGGTAGTCGTGCAGATCGCGGCAGCTTTCGAGACTTTCCTCTTGCAATTTCTGGGCGGAGGCGAAATCCCCTTGCGCGCTTGCGAAAACTGCAGCATAGAACAGCAGGCGAGAGCCTAAGGCGGGCTGAGCCGATCCCGACAATTTGAGGAGCCTCTCGAGGAACGCGCGACCTTCAGCAAAGTGTTCCCTCGTCTCCCAGAAGTGAAAAAGAGCGGAGCCGAGGCGCATACCCCATTCCGCATCACCGGTTCTGATCAGGAATTCCAATGCCTCGCGAAAATTATGTTGCTCCCGATCGAAACGCTCAAGCCACTCGGGATGAGTACTCAGTTCTCCGCCGCACTCCTCCGCCAGCACCACGTAATAGGCGGCATGGGCGCGGCGAGTAGCAAACTCTTCGCCACTCTCCGCCAGACGTTCCAACGCGTACTCCCGGATTGTGGAGAGCATGAAAAAACGCGTCTCCCCTGCAGGCTGCTCGGGTTGCTGGGCGAGGCTCTTGTCCACCATGGAGGCCATGCCATCGAGCACATCCAGGCCAAGGTCGGCTTTGGTGTCACACACCGCTTCTACAGCCTCCAACGTGCAACCTCCGATAAACACGGAAAGCCGCCGAAAAAGGCTTTTCTCAGCCCCGTTGAGCAGGCTGTAACTCCAGTCCATCGCCCCCCGAAGGGTTTGCTGGCGCACTGGCAAGTCACGCGCCCCGCCCGTTAGCGAGATCAGCGAGGATTCAAGGCGCGTCAGCATAGCCGTCGGCGAAAGCAGCTTGATACGCGATGCGGCAAGCTCGATCGCGAGAGGGAGCCCATCCAGCCGGGCGCAAATGCTAGCGATCGTGGGTCCGTTTTCTTTCGTGACCGCGAAGTCATGCTTTACAGCTTTCGCTCGTTCCTGGAAGAGTGCGACCGCAGGGAAACGTGAAAGGAACTCGGGTGTGGAAACGGAGGTAAGTTCAGGCGTTGCGAGCGGCGGGACGGGAAATTCGTGTTCCCCGTAAACATGCAGCGACGCCTGGCTGGTCACCACCATCTTCAGATTAGGGTTTAAGGTGAGCAGTTCCGCAATGTCAGCACCTGCGGAAATAAGATGCTCAAAATTATCGAGCAAAAGGAGCATCGGGTATGCCAGCCCGCGCACATGTTCTCTCAAGATCTCGCGGGACGATCGACCGGGTACTTCCCTCAGCCCAATCGCTTGAGCAACCGCCGTAATCATGGCCTCGCTTCCGCGAACGGCCGAAAGGGAAACGAAACAAAGCCCACCGGCGAAGTTCTCCGACATTTCACCAACGACTTGTAGGGCGAGCCGGGTCTTGCCAATGCCACCGGGCCCCGTTAGTGTAACCAGCCGCACATCTTCCCCGATCAGGAGCTGCCGAAGAGCAGTTGCTTCCCGTTCCCGCCCGATGAAGACGGTGCGCTGCACGGGGATGTTGCTGGGACGAGGACCCGTGTGGTGGCTACTGAGGGCTGTACGCAGGTCGCGCAGCGTCACGAGATCGCGAGCCAAGTCTCTGGTGGATGCGTAACGCTGGTTCGGGTCCTTGGCTAGGCACCGCTCCAGGATCCAGAAAAGAGGCGCTGGCCCCTGGAACGTCGCTGGGGGCAGGCGCTCCGGCTGGTCGCGGAGAATGGCGGCCATGATTTCCGCTTTGCCTCTCCCCGGAAATGCAGGGTGCCCGTTGACCATTTCGTAGAGCACCGCGCCGAAAGCAAACTGATCGGACCGAAAATCCACCGTGCCGCCATTCGCCTGTTCCGGCGACATGTAGCCGAATGTTCCCATGACCGTTCCGGGGTCGGTGAGCGAACCCATCTGGGTGGGAGCGTCTGGCTCCCGAGTAAGTCTCGAGAGCTTTGCCAGACCAAAATCCAGGATCTTGGCGGTGCCGTCTTGCGCAACCATCAGATTCTCAGGCTTTAGATCACGATGAACGAGGCCAGTCTCATGTGCCTTGGCCAGACCGTCGGCAATCTGCGTGGCGATGGCGATAGCCCTGCGAAACGGGAGTGGGCCTGGAACCAGCAGCTTACGCAGCGTCTCACCGCAAATCAACTCCATGGCGATGTAGTGTGTACCGTTCCCGTGTCCAAGTTCGTAAATGGTTACAACGCTCGGGTGGTTCAGCGCCGAGGCAGCTTCCGCTTCGCGCTGGAAACGGCTGAGAGCCTGCGCGTCATGCGCTACATCGTCGGGCAAGAACTTTAGAGCTACCAAGCGGCCAAGTTGGGTATCCCTCGCCTTGTAGACCACACCCATGCCACCCGCACCTAGTTTTTCAAGGACGCGATAATGCGAAACTGTGGTGCCGATCAGGTTCGTCCCATTGTCCGGTTTTTGGGCGGCCAGTTTGCCTGCAACCTCCAGCGCGGGAGATTCAATAAACTGCTCAGCCTTTTTCTCATGAGCCAGCAGCGACTCCACCTCGCGGCGTAGTTCGTCGTCACCTCCACAAGCCGATTGGAGGAACTCCGCGCGGCGGCTTTCGCTTAGCCCCAAAGCCCGCTGACAAAGCTCTTCCACTCGGCGCCAGACGTCAGGATTCATGGCTCGTTCTTTCCCGACTCAACTCGCGCAAAAGCCAAAGTTTGGCTAATTGCCAGTCCCGAACCACCGTATCGCTCGAAACACGCAAGACTTCAGCGGTTTCCTCGACGCTCAATCCACCGAAGAATTTCAGCTCGACCACTTTGCTTTTTCGTTCATCCACCGCAGACAATGCCTTCAAAGCATCGTCCAGGGCCACCAGATTCACGTCGGGTTCGTTGCACACCGAAGGAGCCTCTTCCAGAGAAATGTGAGGAACGGCACCACCGCGTTTCAAATAATCACGCGAGCGGGCAAAGTCGATGAGAATTCGCCGCATCAACTGTGCTGATATGGCAAAGAAATGGGCCCGATCCTGCCAGTTCACCTTTCCAGAGTCCACCAACCGTAGATAGGCTTCGTTGACCAGCGCCGTGGTTTGCAGCATGTGCCCGGGGCGTTCTCCCGCCATGTAGCGTTGCGCGATGTTGTGCAATTGCCGGTACACCAGTGGAGTCAGCCTTTCCAGAGCCGCTTCGTCACCGACACTCCAGGCTTTGAGTAGCCGCGTAACCTCGTGGGTGGAGGATCTATCCAAGCAGGCCACCGGGGTTTCAATAACTTACAACGAAAACAGCCAAAAGCCTAGCGCGGCGCATGCGATGACAGTTATTCACTCTACTTTTTTCATTCCTTCGTTGCGGTTTCTTTCAATTACTTCCCGCCTTACTATAAATCGTTGCAAAAGTAATTGCATAGTTACTAGCAATTGTGCATAATGTACGCATGGCTAAGAAGAAAAGTAAGAAGCATATGCGTAACGGGGTCAAACCTCGGCCGCTGAGCGCTCAACTGC
>JBAUXO010000276.1:0-16498 GCA_049584315.1 Candidatus Sulfotelmatobacter sp.
CAAAGCGCTGGGTGCGGGCACGCCGCGGCAGTGGAAAGACCTCGAGGGGACACGTTTTTTGCTGTTTATTTACTACTTACTCGTCGGGGAAATCGAAATCGGCTCTCCGGAAGCCGAATCTCAATACACTTGTACGAAATCGGTCATAGAATCACGAAGCTCGACTCGCAACTCGGCGCGGCTGGTCGTGCCGAAAATTAGCTACTTACACCCCGGGCTGCTAGAGCGCAGTTCCAATTTGTCTACGTTACTTTGGAGTTCAAATGCTGGCCCGCTCACGAGCTGCGTTTCTCAACTGTCGCTAGCAGGCCGCTCACCGGGAATCGGCCCGATCAAATGTTTGGTCTCGCAAGTAGAAGAGGAAAGTGCTTTGCCGCCAAGCGCGTGCAATTTTGCTGAATTCGATCTTGGCTCAACGAATGACGAAGGCTGGTACGTCCGTGGAACCGCTCGCTGTGCTTTGAGGTCAGTGAGCGTAATGATTATCGACTTCTATTTGAAGGTGTCGCTGATTCTGTTCGAAAAGGATTGCTTCCTGAATGGAAGTCGCGGCCACACGGTCGCACTCCCTGCAGAGTCGGCATGTTGCTGCTGAACGTTCTTGGAATCTCTTCGACCATCTTGGGATCAATTTCTGGAGCCTCAGATATAACAATGTGAGCGCACCGTTCGACTTTACGCTGTGTCGGAATTACCCATGCGTCGCTTCCTACATCCGGCTGAATAGAAGGGTTATCCAGAATTGCTGTTGATTGGTTCGAATCGTTTCTATTGCCCAAGCGGAGCAGGATGGTCTGAGTTTCAGTCTCTCTCGGTCGTTCTAGAATTTTGGTATCCGGCGCGGGTTCCCAACCAGATTGCGCAGCACTGCAAGATGCGGCGAACACGACGAGAACCGCTAAGGCAGCGGAATTTGAGCGCATGTCACCCTCATCTGCCTAGTCATATAGAGCCTAATATCATAACGTAGTCACATGGCAATGTTGCGCGGCATTTCACTTCAATTAAGCCGTGGAGCTCCTAGCGTTTACCAATTTCCGCCTTTGTGAACCCGCGTGCAACAGAAAGCGATTTGAGAACTAGAATTGTAAACTTGTTGGCAACTGCGAGCTTTTGAATTTGGCCACTCGGGAGACTTCGCAATGACACGAATCCTGCACAGCGCAATGCTACGAACCATCTGCCTCGTAACTCTGTTCGCGTCCGGTTGCGCTTACGCGCAGTTGTACACATTTTCCCGCCAGGACTTGCAGGACTACACGGCCAAATCTCCGTTCGACCGATTTCCCGACGGCCGTCCGAAAGTTCCCGATCGGTTGATCGAGCGTGCCCGCGACCTGTCATCTGAAGAAGTCTGGGCCGGACTCAGCGAGGATGGCTTCAGGAACCAGTACGCCGACGGATTCCAGGTCCTCCATCCCGGGAAAACCATGGTCGGTCGCGCCTTTACCGTCCAATTCATGCCGATGCGCGCGGATGTCGACGAAATCGCCCAGAGCAAGGCAAAAGAGCACGGCCTCCCCCGGCTCATGAATCAAACCGCGATCGACATGCTCCAGCCCGGCGATGTGCTGGTCGTCGATCTTTTCGGGAAAAAAGTTGACGGCACGATAGTAGGCGACAACCTCTTCTATTACGTCATGAAGGCGACCCACAGCGGCGGACTCGTCGTCGATGGAAGCATCCGCGATCTGGACGGCATTGCAAAGATTGACATGCCTGCGTACTTCCGCTCCGCAGATCCGACGCCGATTGGAAACGTCATGCTCACCGGCATCAACGTTCCCATTCGCATCGGCGGCGTCACCGTCATGCCCGGAGATCTCGTAGTCGGCGACCGCGAAGGCGTCTACTTCATTCCACCGCAATTTGCGAAAGAAATTCTCGACCACGCCGACGAGATCCATATCCACGACGAATGGACCAAGATGAAGTTTGATGAGGGCAAATACAAATCATCCGAGATCTACAGCTCGCCAAAAGATCCCAAGCTGCAGAAGGAATATCAGGAGTACCTGAAAAAGCGCCTCGACGAAATTCACCAGCAGCAGAACTCGCCCCCCAACGTTTGCCAGAGGCGATAGCTTGAGTGTAATTTTTCGCCACTTGATGCGGTATCCTGTTCGCGCACTATGACAAAGTCATCAAAACCACTTGCACCATTGTGGTTGGTCCTTCTCTGGCTGGGTACCTGTGCTCACGGTCAACTAGTCACGCGACTGGAGATAGTGAAGGAATCGAAGATGCCCAAGGACGTTTTTGCCCTAGTGGCTGTTGGCATTGCAGCCTTTTAGGGCCAGTCTGGCGGGTGTCAATGGTCGGCCTCCAGCCTCTACGATCTCCCTCCAATTGCCCCCACGAGCCTCAAATTTTCAAATTTCTATATAGGTGAGCGCCCTTGCTGAGGAAGGCCGCCAAACCGCGATATCCCGTGTCTACTGTCCCGTGTCTACTGTCTTGTGCCGTCGATCCCGGTCCTGTAGAATCGCGTCACTCGCGGACTCGGGATGGGGCAGACATCCAGAAAACAGGACTGGACGCCGACGGAGCGGGCCTTTCGCCGGTTTCTTCAGTGGCTGGATGAGGGCCAGGATTCCAGCGGCGAGCGCTATCTGGAGATGCGCCGGCGCCTGGTGCGCTATTTTGACCGCAAGCAGTGCGTCGCCGCCGACGATCTGGCCGACGAGACCCTGAACCGCGTGGTGCGCCGGCTCGATGAAGAAGGAACCATCACCGATAAGTCTCCGGCCCACTACTGCTACACAGTCGCGAAGTTCGTCTTTCTGGAACACCTTCGAGTGGTCCATCCCGAGGCGAGTGGGCAGGATTCCGACTTCGATTCAGCGGCCATTGCCGCCCACAGTCATTTACCGGACCAGACGGCAGAGAAGCGCCTCGACTGCCTCGACCATTGTTTGCAGCAACTTATCACCGTCGAGCGCGACCTGATCCTGGAATACTATCGTGGAGAGCAGGGGAAGAAAATCCAGCGACGCCGCGAACTCGCTGAGCGCCTTGCACTGAGTACGAATGCGCTGAGCATACGCGCCTGCCGCATCCGCGACCGGCTGGAGGGCTGCGTTACGAAGTGTGCCCAGTCGTGAAAGCTTTTGCCCGTTTTTGTCTTATCAGGAGTGGAAGGAACCTGTGACCAATCCACCCGATGACCGGCTTCTGACGCAGTATCTTCTCCGCGCTCTGCCGGAAGAAGAAGCGGAGCGTCTGGACGAATTGAGTGTCGCCGACGACGATTTCGCGGCGCGGTTGAGCTCCGCGGAAAACGATCTGGTGGATGCCTATGTACGCGGCGAGCTGCCGCCGGAGGAGTCGGCCCGGTTTCGATCGGCCTACCTGTCGTCGCCGAAGCGGTGCGACAAAGTCAGGTTCGCGGAGACTTTCCTGTCTTTCCAACAACGGGTTGCAGGTCGGCCCGTGGTGATCCGCGCTGTCGCCGCTGAGCCTGAGAAGCGGGAAAGCGCGTGGGCCCGCCTCTCTCGTTGGTTTGGAGGAGTTCGGTCCGGAACATCCCGAGCCTCCAACGCGTGGTTCGCTCCGCAATGGGGACTGGCAGGCGCAGCGCTTTTGTTATTGCTTGCGAGCGGATACCTGCTGAACACGAATCTGCGACTGCGGCAGCAGGTGAGCCGGTCGGAGTCCGCGCGGACCGCGCTCGCGCAACACGAGAAGGATTTACAAAATCAACTAGCAACGAAAACGGCGGGCACCAGTGCAAACACGGAAGCCCACACCGCACCATCAATAGACCGGTTGAAGGTTGCCGCCTTCGTCCTCGTTCCTTCACTTCGGGGTTCGGGCGCGCTTCCCATAGTCTCATGGTCAGCGGCCACCGATCTTGTGGTTCTGAAATTGGAGTTGGAATCGACGGGCTTCTCCACTTATCGGGTTGCGATCGAGGATTCGGCGACCCGGCAGACTGCGTGGCAGAGCGGCGACTTGAAGCCTCAATCTGAGGGCGCCAAGAAAGCGCTGCCCTTCGCGTTTCCCCCGGGTGTCCTTAAATCCGCGAATTATTTAGTGCAGCTGAGCGGGGTTCGCGACGATGGAACCACCGAACTCATGAGCAGCTATCCCTTTCGAGGTGTGGTAAAGTAAGCAACGCTGCGAGCTTGGCCCCCCAAATACTCAGAGTGTCGCGATGCGTTGTTCCGGTTCTCACCTTTCCTTCGAGCTTTACAGTCGTGTCGCCTGGATCAGTCTGGCCGCGGCATTGTTCCTTCCTGCTTTCCTGCCTGCCGCGTTTTCCCAGGTCGCACCGGCTCAGGTTCCAGTAACTCAGGTTGCACCAGCTCAGGTCGCACCAGCTCAGGCTGCATCAGCACCTCAGACCGCGTCTCAGGTATCGCTGACAACTCTGGAACAAGGCAAGGCGATTGAGCGCGAGATTTCCGGGAAAAACGCGGATAGCTACGACCTGCCCCTGCAGGCCGGACAATTCGCCGAAATCAGCGTTGAACAGCGCGGAATCGACGTGGTGATCGACACCATCGATCCGGACGGAAAGATTCTCGCCGAGTTCGACTCCGAAAGCCGGCCACAAGGGGAAGAACGCGTCGTGGTCGCGTGCGGAACGGCGGCGGCGCATTATCAGCTTCGCGTGAAGCCCAAATATTCCCGGGCGCCGGCCGGGCGATATCAGATCAAACTCACCGCGATCTGCGCGGCAACCGAGCAGGATCGGCTGCTATCCGAGGCGCACGTGCTGAGCCTGCAGGCCGAGAAGTCGAATGACAGCGGGAAATATGAAGACTCGCTGCAGCTCTATACACACGCGCTCGACGACGCGGAAAAAGCTCTTGGACCCAAAGATGCTTACGTCGGGGCTTTGCTGGTCAAGCTTGGCGACATCGAGCGAACAACGGACAATCGAGCCAAAGCCGAAGAACTCTACCAGCGCGCCATAGCGGTCGACAATGCGGCCCTCGGGCATGAGAATCCGCAAACCGCGTGGGCGATGGACAGGCTGGGCACGCTCTATAACTGGAGCGACGATTATCTGCGGGCGGAGCCTCTGCTCACCGAAGCCCTGGAGATCACCGAGAAAACGCTCGGCAGCGACCATCCTCGCCTTATCCAGTGTCTTTCGGATCTCGCCCTTCTCTATTCCAATCGTTACGACCACAAGCGTGCCTTGCAGTATCTTCAGCGGGCGCAACCGATTGCGGACAAGAGCCTGGAACCCGACGACTTCATGGTGATTCTCATCATGAACAACATTGGAAACATATATCGTCTGATGGAGAACTATGACGAAGCGGAGGTGATGATCAAGCGGGTCGTGGAGATGATCGAAAAACAATATGGGCCGGACTATCCACGCCTCACCACGCCACTGATGAATCTTGGCATTCTCGCCCGAAGGAAAAAGGACTACGCCGGCTCGCTGCAATATCTCTCGCGCTCCTTAGCGATTCGGGAGAAGACCCTCGGCGCCAGAAACTCCGAGACCGCCAGAATCATTATCACGATCGGAAATACCTGTCGCGCGGAGGGTGATTACCCAAAGGCGCTCGAAAACTATGCGCGCGCGCAAGATATTTTGCAGGCCGTCGCCGGTCCCTACGACGTCCTGCTCCTGCTCACCTACCTCAACACCGCTGCCACGTATGCGGCTTCCGGCGATATGCCCCATGCCATCGAATACGAGGCCCGCCTGGAGTCGATGCTGGAAAAAAGCATTGAACTGAATGTGCTGATCGGCTCGGAGCAGGAAAAGTTCGATTACCTGAAGGATGCTGCGGAGCGAACCGATCGCACGATTTCTTTCAGCGCGCTGATGGATCCCAAAAATCAGACGGCGGCGGACTTGGCCGCTCTCGATGTGCTGCAGAGAAAGGGACGGCTCCTCGATGCCATCTCGGGTAGTTTCGATATCTTTCGGCGGCGGCTGAATAGCCAGGATCAATTGCTGCTCGACGAGTTTGCCGAAACCACGGCAAAACTTGCGAAGCTATCGCTGCAGGGGCCGGGAAAAACGGCTCCCGAGGAATATCAGAAACAGTTAAGTTCGCTCGCCGAGCAGCGGGAGAAACTGGAAACCGACATCAGCCGCAAGAGCGCGGAATTCCGGACGCAGACCGAGGCGGTCCCGCTGTCAGGCATAAAGGCGGCCATCCCGGCTCCGGCCGCTCTGGTCGAGTACGCCGCCTACCGTCCCTTTAACCCGAAGTTGGATGAAGAGGAAACCGCTTTTGGCGAACCGCACTACATCGCCTACATCTTGCACCAGCAAGGCGATGTGCAGTGGAGGGAGCTTGGCCCGGCCAAAGAGATTGATGCCGCCGTAGCGTCACTACGCGGGGCACTGCGCGATCCGAAGCGCAAGGATGCACAACAACTGGCGCGCGCTTTGGATGAAAAAATCATGCGCCCGGTGCGGGAGCTTGTCGGAGACGCGACGCAGCTTCTGATTTCGCCGGACGGCGAGCTCAATCTGATTCCGTTTGAAGCGTTAGTCGATGAAAAACAGCATTATCTGATTGAGAGCTACTCGATCACCTACCTTACGACTGGTCGCGACCTGTTGCGGCTGCAGGCGGTGCGGTCGAGCCGCAGCGGGCCGGTGATCATTGCCGATCCAATCTTCGGCGAGCCGGAATCTGCGCCGGCGGCCGCGCGCAAGCCGGTCAGCCAGCGAACCAGTCATCCGCTGACGGCACGGCGCAACGTGACCACCGCCGCCGATCTTTCCTCCATCTATTTCGCGCCGCTCCCCGGGACCGCCCTGGAGGCCACTGCCATCAAGTCGCAGTTTCCGGAGGCCAAGCTGCTCACGGGAAAGATGGCAACCGAATCGGCCATCAAACAAATTAACGCCCCCAGCATTCTCCACATCGCGACGCACGGTTTTTTCCTTGCCGATCCGAAACGCGCATCCTCCGAAAATTCGTCGGAGAACACGCGTGGCGCTCACGCTGATTTCGACGTCAAGAATCCCCTTCTGCGCTCTGGCCTCGCGTTGGCTGGAGCCAATCTCAACCAAACCGGTCCGGAGAAAGGAATCCTGACGGCCCTAGAGGCTTCCAATCTGAATCTTTGGGGAACGAAACTCGTTACTCTTTCGGCCTGCGACACGGGAGTAGGCGAGGTTCGCAACGGCGAGGGTGTGTATGGGCTACGCCGGGCTTTCGTTTTGGCGGGGACCGAGTCGATCGTGATGAGCCTGTGGCCGGTGAGCGACTACACGACTCGCGAAATCATGGCGTCCTATTACAAAGGATTGAAGAAAGGCCTGGGGCGCGGCGAAGCGCTTCGTCAGACCAAGCTGGCCATGCTGAAGCGCAGAGACATCCAACACCCTTTTTATTGGGCCAGCTTTATCCAGTCGGGAGAGTGGGCCAGCCTTGACGGGAAGCGCGATTAGGGAAGACCCGCGGCAATCTGAGTCGGAGCAATCCGATTCCTTTAAAAAAACGTGTTTCCCTGTCCCCCCGAACAGGAAAACACGTGTGAAGTGGCGAACCGTTTGAGACGCTTATCCTGCCGTCTTTCTTAAAAGACTCTCGATGTCGAGGAGTGCCCGGCCTGCGCTCATGCGAAGGTCGGGCAAGTCTTGCGCTTACTAGGCCCAACCCTTATTGCTTGGGTGGGGCCGGCGCCCGCTTCTCGACCACCACACTCGGAGCCGGATTCGCTGCGGCTGCCTTCATCTGCTTCATGCCATGCGGGTGAAGTGCCCACGCGACGCTCTTTTCTGCCGGCGCGTTGTACAGTTCGGGATGCCGGTAGAATCCGCGCTCTTTCTCCGGCTTCATCACTTCGACCGGAACGCGATGCGCATTGGCCCAGGCGTCCTGCCGGATGCCGGTGACCTGCCATGAGACCTTCACATTTGGTTTGTCGGTCTTGATAGCAAACTGGTGGTTGGAGACTTCGCTCCCGACCACGGCCTGGGCGAACTGTCCCAGGACCGTGAGCTGATAGCGGAAGTCGCGGTTGAGGGTTTCGAACCAGTCGGGCAGGGTGACGACCGCACCGCCCGTCGCGTCTGTGACCACGTTGCCGTTGTAGATGTTCATCATATCGGGCGACTCCACGAACGAGTGATAGAGGTACTTGTTCGCCGGATCAAGAGGATCGTCAATCTTGAACGAACCGCTATCCTTGGAGAGGCTGCCTTCAACCTCCACGTTGCCGATAAATTCCCCTGCGAAGATGCTGCCATTGGCAATCATGGCATATGGGCCGACAGCGACCACGCCGATACTCTCCGCCGTCGTGTCAACGCCCTCCAATCCGATCGAGTCTGCTGCTAAGTTACTGCCGTAAACTCCGATGCCGTCTGCGTCGACCGCAATTCCGGAGACCCCAAAGCCCGACACGCTGGTGCCGGCGACTCCTGAGTTCGTGTCGCTTCCCCCGAGTATTGCAGCGTCCCCGCCGGTGGCGTTGGCGATAACCGCAAGGTTGTTAGTGGCATTCACGTTGAGGGTGGTCGCATTGATGTTGGTCGCGCTGAAGCTGCCAGTCGAATCGCGCTTGACGATGGCGTTGGCGGTGTCATTCGGAGTGGGAGCATTATTCCAATTCAGAGCCAGAGTGCCGCTGCCGGTGACCGGCGAGCCGCTGACCTTGAAGTCCGAACTCGGAGCACTCAGACCGACGCTCGTCACCGTTCCTTTGCCCGCGCCCGGGAACGTCTGGCCGGATGCAAACGTCAACAAGCCTTTGTTGCTGATCTTCAGGCCGGTCTCGGCTGGAGCGCCCGACCCCGATGCAAAGAGCAGGCTCATGGCGCCTGACGGGTTTGCCGTGTCGTTGTTAACCGGCTCAGCCTGCCACTGGAACTTCTGCCCCACTGTGGTTGAGTTCGAGCTTTTAAAGGCAGTGGCCGTGAAGGTCTGCGGTTGAGAATTTTTGCCCGCCGAGGCAGTCGCAGCTCCTAGGGACATCATGTTCAGCGCTCCGTGCACGTTCTCGGCTCCGTTGACGTCCAGAGTTGCGGCCGGTGAGGAAGTGTTGATGCCAACCTTCGCCGTCGCCCCGGTGCCTGACTGAAACAGAACCGAGTTGCCGAGAGCGCCGGTGGAGTTCGTCCACAGAGGCAGGAAGTCGGTCGTGCCGGTTCCTGACACTGCGGCCGTAGCAACGTCAGCGGAAGGCGTAGCTGCGACTGCACTGCCGCCCGCCGCCACGACGGTTCCCGCCAGCACGAAGGCCGACGCCGGCAGTCCGCCGAGAGTCTGCGCATCTGCCGCTTTCAACGCGTAAGGAACGCTGAGCAACAGCACGCGCGGCTGCTCTTCACCGCCGTTGACGCGCACGCCCAGCCATCGGGCTTCACCCGAGGTAAACAGCTCCTGCGGCAGGCCTTCAGTCTTCGTCGCGCCCAGCTGCGCCGTGTAGTTGCCTCGGCTGTCGGCCTGCACATTCTGCGTTTCCATCCATAGTGGAGAGCCTCCGGTTTCTTCGCTGTAAATGGAGAAGGTAACTCCCGTAATGCCCGTGATCGTTTTGCCCTGATCGACGGCCTTGCCTGAAAAATTGACCAAGCGCGGCACCACGGCCGCAGCTGAAGTGGATACGGCTGCCTGTTGAGCGCTGAGTAACGAGCACAGCAGAAGGACATTGGCAAATACTGAGGGTGAGTACCCGAAACGTTTCATAATCTTCTCCTCTGATCAAACTCGCTTTCGCTCGCTCCCGCCGCGGTGGATGGGAGCCATCACTCGGATAAGAGGAAAAGCGCAAAAACCTTTCAGAAGAAAATGAAGATTATTTCCAGAGGCGGCTGCTGGCCGCGACGGCCGCGCTGATTCGTTCCTATGCCAGGACGCTGCAGAAATCGGTTTGTTGGCCACTCCGGATCGGGCGCACGGAGAAAGCCAAGTGGCGCTAGCTCTGGATGAACTGGAGAACCAAAGGCTGCCTGAGGGCTCGAAGGCCCGTCGTCGCACGCCGGAGTCGCCTTCGCGGTGTCCCTGCGAATGAGCTGTAAGCGCAGCGCTGATAATGATGAGAAGGTATCCGGTAGCGTTCCAGGGCAAGAATCTAGCTACGAATTACATCCATATGTTCCACTCCGCTTACCCCGACTGACCCGGATCACTGATCCGGCACCCTGCTAACCGCCGGGCTTTCACCGCATTTCCACCAGAGTCACTTCCTTCGTGACTTTCTCATGTCCCCGTATCCCAGTGATTATCAGCTTCTCGCCCTCATCGTAGCCACGGCGGAGTCTTTCGTAGTCAACGGGTTTGTCGATCCTCCGGCCGCCGTACTGTGAATCAATACATCGCCAGATTTGAATCCTGCTGTGGCCGCGGGACCACCCTCCGCCACTTCGGCAAATTTCATACCACCGTGTTCCACCTGGTAATCCGGCTCGACGCCAAAAACGGGAGGAGGCAACTCGTTATGGCCGAAGACGATTCTCCAACCCCCTGGCGTTTTCACCAGGATGAAGCTCTCTACCTCGCCGCGGGCAGTTCAATCCCTGCCGCTACGTAAAGGAGCGGGAATTCAGTCAGGTCACGGGGTACAAGGCTCTAGCTCTTGACATCGAAGACACTCTCAAAGTGCTCAGCGAACTCAAGCAGCCAGAGCCGATCACACTCTTGTCCAGACGGCCACGGGCAGACGCTTACCCTGAAGCTGCTCCTCTGTGAGCTTAAACTTTGACAGGTGTTCCAAGTTGACCTCTCGACATTTCCGCGGGACGCTCCCTTGCTCTTTGCCGCGCATCCATTCCACGTTCGAGTCTCCGTGAATGATCGAGTCTCGCACTGTCTCCAAATCGCGGAAACAAGCCGCTGGCACAGGACCTTCTCGTAACGCTTCGTTCAGAGTTGCCAGATTCTTCTCCACGTCATTCGCTGGTTTCTTTTTCAAGTCCTCGACAAAGACTCTCAGCCAATGCTGAAAGCGCGTCACTAGCGTGACCACGGCTACGCTGCGTGCCTCTCGCCTGAGTTCGTCAGCATTAGCCTTTAACCACTGTATCTCGGCTCCTGCTTCACGCGAGCTCGGCTTCCGTGATCTCCTGCACCTCCTTGCGTGCGATGTTCTCGCACAGAAGGTCGTAAGTTGCATTCACCAAAAACTGAACGTCGTCTTCAAATGGGTGAGGAAGATCAAGGAGCCTGCCTCCCAGATGCAGTTTCTTCAGACGACTCATGCACCTCCTTCGCGTTACCACTCGGCGCGATTGTATCTGAGTGGCAGTCGCAGTCGGAATAACCAACAAGGGAGCGCCTGCCTTATCCGACGGACATGACGCTCCATCGACATGTTCTCGAGCGAATAGGTAAACTTGACGCCGCAGCCACAGCACACGACAATTTTGAATAAGCAAGTGCAGGTCCGCCCTTGCGGGTCATTGCGGCTTGTCCCATCTTCGCGCACGTGGCCACCAGCGACGAACGTTCTGGCAATATTCTTCGTAGTCTGCCCCGAATTTCTTGCGCAGAGTTGGCTCTTCATAAAAGACCACGAACAGATGCACACCGAGGGCGACCGCTGCTACGGCAGCAATCAATACCGGGTCGGCGTGTCCGAAAATCACAAACAGCCCGATCCAGCCCGCTGCAAAGCCCACGTACATGGGGTTCCGCACGTAGCGGTAGAAACCCACCACTACTAATCGCTGCGGCGGGGCGACAGGGGCAGGTGTGCCGTGTCCCGTCCATCCAAAGTCCCAAATGCAGCGTAAGGCGGCGGCGAATCCCAGCACGGACGGAACTGCTGCCAGCAATCGCCAACGTGCCGCGCCAGCCATTTCCACGCTGAAACCGAGCCATCGCGGCAGCAGCCAGAACCACAAAGCCAAGAACGCCGCACCTACTGCCAGCGATGCGACCGCTATCGGCCATCGGTTCCCGAGGAATGCAGGACTCCCAGAATGTTCATCCGCCATAGGCTCTCCGATTACATAATTTTCGCATGCTGCCGTGCTCGGGCACCGCTCAGAAAGCCGATTCTGAGGTGATTCGGCTGCCCGGAGGGGTTCAGGTCGCTGCGGCCATCTCAAACGGCATTGCGGGGTTTTTGGGCCACCTTGGAGCGGCATCCAGGTGCGAGACCGCGCCGTCATTGGCAAAGAACGCCTCTGTTGCAATGCCATAGAGGCCGGGCACCGAACGCCCTCGCCACCTGTTTTCTGCTGATCGCGGTCGCTCCTCGTAGCCCGGAAGCTCGCCTTTACGACGGCGGAAATCGCGTTCCTGCGACGGTCAGCGCCATCGCCGACGCGGTTCGGTGGCCCGAGGAGATGATGGCTAAGATTGATCGGCGGTGACCGACAGGTACCCGGTTTACTGGCAGAATCTAACTGGCACCGAAAACTCTTCCGGTCGGTTATCGCTTGCAAACCAAAGCTCCCCGCTACCAGTCGCGCATTTGTCGTCTGGAAACCGGAAATGCAATTCGTAGTCTTCTTTGTCGTTCCCTCCCAAGCTAATTCGGTCCGATCTGTCCGTGTTATTAGATTTCAAGTGGAAGGAAATACTTTGAACTGGCCATTCCTCACCTGCCATAAGGAGCCGGAGCGGGGTGATTTTCATAGGCAACTGAGTACGATTCACTACGGTCACGAGACCCCATAAATAGATGAACGGCCCTTGCGACGAATGCTGACTCCCGGTGACCAGTATCGGGCCGGGAGTCCCGTCGAAGTTAGAAAACAACGGGGCAGCCTGTTCCTTCAGTCGTTGCGCGGCTTCCCTCTCTTCGTCTTTGCGTTTGTGTTCGGCATTGTCCTCGGCACGTGCCGCTCGTTCTTCGTTCCGCCACTTAAGTTGAAGCAGATTGAAGAGAATGCTGACAAGAAGGGCTAGACCAAGGATGAGTAACCCAATAGCAGCCATGTCGCTCTCCCAATGCCTTATGCGTTGCAGCCTCGATTGAGGCTCCTCCGGGGTATTCGTTCGCTTGAGGAATCGTGTTTGCCATTCCCAGCAGACTAGACTGGTACTAAGCCGCCTTCTTCTTCCCCACCTTCACCCTCGCCCACCGCGCCCGCTGTGCCGCCGCGGGCTGAAATTGACGAGCGGGGGAATTCCCTTCTCAGATTTGGAGCTTGATGTTCTCGCCTAGCTTCGCCCTTCGACCAGAAGAGCACGAAGTAGAGTGACCACCCCGACTCTGAGATTCGGTCAACCTTGACTCCCACAAATACATTCTTCGGCGCTGTTCGCCGTCTGATGAGGCATTTCACTCGCGCTTTCCGCTTTTCTGTATAAGCGCGGGAATCAGTTGACAGGTTCCGCAAGAAACTTTCCTTCGGGAGTCCGCGATTTGTTGAATGCGTCGGGAAGGCAATTTATCTCGGATATCGGCAAGTCGACAACCAAAACAATTCAACCATCGGCTCGAACTTGCCGAAACAGGAGACTACCATGAAACGCAAAGCCAATTTCAAATCAATCCTCATGATCGGGTTCGCGAGCCTGGTGGTTTCGACCGCCATGCTAAACGCTCAAACCCCACTTTACGGTACAAATCCCGCCGGAGCCAGTGACATAAGCTCACTCTCAGTAGCCGCAACTTTGGCGTCAACGAACGGGAGGGCAGCCAATGTGGTCGCTGCGTTCGCCAATAGCGCGGGCGACCTGGAAGTGATGGCATGGCACGACACGAAGACCGCGCTCGACCTGCTAGGCAGTGCCAGCGTAGCAGGACCGGCCGTCAACAGTGTCGCCGTGACTGGTTTGGACGCCAACCGAGCAGTCACGGCGGATGTCGATAGCACGGGCACTTTGTCCATCAACACGTGGGAAATAGCTCTGACTTCGGAGGGGGTCACTCTACAGAATGGCAACAGCACTGGCCCTAACACCGCCACAGCCGTTTCCATTGCCCGGCTCAGCTCGGCAGAGGTCGTCGCGGCGATTCGCAATTTCAGCGGCGGCCTCACCGTGCAGGTTTGGAACATCAGTGAGAGTGGCTTACCCACTCTAGGGAGCAGCGCCTCGGGAGGCGCGGTCAGCGAGGTGGCGGTCGCTGCGACCAACTCCAGCCAAGTAGTAGTAGCAACTCGTGATAGCGCCGATAACCTGAAGGTCATCGTTTTTGCGATCGAGGGTGGAGTGGTGACCCGCATGGGCGACTACACGGCCGGTCCCATCGAACAATTGTCTATTGGCGCTTCATTTGGGACTGAAAACGCGTTCACCGCAACCGTCAACAGCAGCGGGGATCTGGAGATCATCTATTTCGCGGTTTCGACGTCAGGCTCAATAACCCGGACAACCACGGCGCATGGAGGGAGTGCTTCCCTGGTTGCAGCCAGTTGGTTGTCGAGCAATACTCCCATCAGCGCCGTGTGCGGCGGCTCCAGTGACTTAGACGTGGAGGCGTGGGGCAGTTCAAGTAAAGAAAGCTCCTATAATACGACCACTGGCATCAATGCCGTAGCAGTAGCTTCGGAAGGCGAAGCGGTCGTCGGTACTAATTGGGTCGGGTACTTCGCTACGGCGGCCCGTGGCGAAAAGTACCAGGACCTGAAAATCAAAGTATGGTCGATCGTAGGTCCATCAACCTTCTAGCGGCCCTAGACGGCGACCGGTTACCGGATCCTCAACGATCATTAGCGGTCATCCTCTGCGGGGGCTGACCGCCTTGAATTGCCCGTGATGCTGGAACCGATTTTCCGATTATTGAATCTCGCATAATACAGTGACAGAACGATCAAGAAAATGGGGGCGTAGGGCGGACTGTGTCAGTGCATACCCCCTAAAGGAGCTCAGGAGGCTCAAGAAGGTTCATACGCTCCGAACAAAGCCATTTCCACCGGAATTTGGTACGCTCTGGTACGGTCGGTATTTGTGATGTCTGCAAGGGATAGAATCAAAAGGCGGGCGCTTAACTCAGCGGTAGAGTGCCATCTTCACACGGTCACCATCGACCCGCCGGCTGTTGACTCTAAAGAGGTTAGATAGGGTTAGTAACCGGAGATACCGGTATATTGGCCGGTATTTGGTACGGTTTTGGTACGCTCGGTCGGTGGGCCGCGGGCAAGACAATGGCGGGGTGCGGCCGCCGATTACGGCGTACTCCTCCTGTTTGACCTCCTCTAACGCAAGCTGATGTCTCGATGTCTCAACCAATGTGGCCTGCGTCTATATCAGTCGGCCGAGGCGAGGTTCCGTCGGTGCCGGACAGAGAAATTCGGAAATTCGGGGACAGACGGAAACGTTCCCAGTAGCTATAGCTAGTTTGAATCGCAACCCAGAGAGAAGCGCAGAGCAGCACACACCTCATTCATTCGGGCGGAACTAAGCTGGGCCACCCGTTTCCCCAGACGCTGTTGGGACACCGTAACTGCATTGTGCAGGTTCACCGCGCACGGGGACTTCATGCCGTCCTCCTCATTCAGAACCACTTCCGATGGTACGCCGCGAATCGTGGATGTGACAGGCGCAACCGTGACTGTGGACAAATACGCGATGGCGCTGTCGCGGGTGAGCACGAGGGCCGGTCGTTTCTTGTCGGGCGCGGCAAACTGGTAAAGCCGAACCTCGCCTCGGGCTATTCTTCCGGCCACGTGGCCTCCGATTCCCAACCCCGCGCTTCCGCGCGGGCTTGCGGCAGCCGCGAGTAGCCTTGGCGGTCGCGCTCTTCACTGGCTCGCAGTTGCAACCCGCGGAGATGTTCCCGTAGGGCGTCGCGCACCAAAGCGGAACGGTTTCGCCGAGTGCGCTTCGCGGCTTGGTCGGCGGCGTGTAACAGCTTTTTGTCCAGCACGATTTGAACGATTTGCATATGTGGAATCTATTCCACAGTATACCCCACATACAAGACATCCATCCCGAAGAGCTCAAGCACCTTCGGGAATTGAGGGTTGGTCCGACCGACGCGGGGCTGTCGCATCTAGTGCTCTTCTGGAGCCTAGACCGTTTTAGTCGGGAGGGAGTGCGGCTGTACTCCTTTACCGGGATGGCGGACGGTGACAACCCTGCCGCGAGTTTGATCCAGGACCGGTGGGGCAACCTTTACGGGACCACGGCATACGGCGGCGACCTTTCGTGCGCTTTCGGCGCCGGCTGCGGAGTGGTGTTCAAAGTCAGGCTGTTTGACTGGGACCGCACTGATAACTGAGGGCCCGCCAGCATTGGTCGTCGAGCTGTGGGACGACGGGCGTGCTGGCGGATAAATCAAGTCGGACTCCCGCGTCGTACTCGGCCGCTACCCGTAAACCCGCGAGGCTGCGTCACGAGAGTCCTCCGCCAAACGAATACGAGCAGGACAGAAGTGGCAAGGTGTTCGCAGAAACACAAGAAAACCAACCGAAATATGCGTGGAAAGAGTTATGAAAAACCTGAAACGCAAGTTCGCTTGTGTCGAGCTGTACTTAAAGGCCGGAATGGACTTGGCCTGTTTTCAGGGGTGTCCGGTCAATTGCTACAAAAACGATTGGACTAACTAGCCAAGGGCTTCGCCCTTGATATCCCTCCGGGATATGGAGCCAGAAGATCAGGAGCCAGAAGCCAAGATCGTTCGCACATAAGCGTTGAGCAGCTTGCTGGTTTCTTCCAGGGTGCTC
>JBAUXO010000277.1:0-46353 GCA_049584315.1 Candidatus Sulfotelmatobacter sp.
GTATCCATGCAACGGCTCCAGGTGTAGTTGACCTGTCCTTGCAAGCCATGGCCGAGTCGCTTCATCGCGGTCAGTTGAAGACCGTTGTAGTGGCTGTTCGCGCCGGTGGATAATTGTGTCACCGCGGCGAATCGCGCATCGGTAGGTTGCAGATAGGGGAATGGGGCAAAACAGCCCTGGCACACGGTTTGGTAACCATTGACTTGTGTTGAGTAGGGCTGGTTCACGGCGCGCGTCCCGACATATTGGGCGTGTAAGCTGGCCGACGTTCCGAATTGATGTTCGATTCCCAGGCTCCACTCCATGAAGTATGGCGCGTGGAGTTTGCCATCTGGAATGGCTGTGATCGCAACAGGTGGAAGAGAAGGTTGGCCCTGGGGAAATCCCGAAGTAAAGGTCTGATTGGCCTGAACGATTGCGCCGATTGCGCTGTTGGGCGCTCCCGGCGCCACCGCTGTGCCACCCACGCTGCCAAGCACTCCTCCCTGAAACGTCTTGTCGTAGGGAGGATTCGTACCGATCAGGTCGGCCACCGTGCCCGGCAAGATATCGCTAAAAATTCCGAAGCCGGTGCGGAGCACGGAGTTTGGCTCGAACTGCCACGCAATCGCCGTTCTCGGTTGGAGAATGGCCACCGGCGTCGACGAGAACAGATTGCCGAGGTGGGTCTGGATGGCCTCGTTCAGCGGTTGATTGACATCATGCGAGATGGAACTGAAAGAACCGTGAAGGCGGGCGACTTGATCATGCGGATTCAGCGGATTGGAGTTGAAGGTGTCGCGCACACCGAACGTCCAGGTAAGTTTGCGAGTCACTTTCCAGGTGTCTTGCGCGTAGACATCGAGATTGAGAAAGTTAAAGGGCTCGTTTAAGTGCGAAGGGAACGTCTCCGACGCGGTGTTTGCCACTCCATCGATAAATTGCTGCAAGTTCGCGTAGGTCACGGTGGGAACCGTCCCTTCTCCGAAGTCGTAGTCGTTCAAGCGGAAGATACGGGTATTGGTTCCAAATCGCAGTTCGTGAGCGCCATGGCTCCATGCGAGATTGTCGTTTATGAAAAAGCGAGATGCGCGCCTACCTTGAATCCAGGTGTTGTCCAGCCCTCCCATGGGCGTGAAGGCATTCGCGCCGCTGCCCTGCAACACGATGGGGAACGCCGAAAGCGTCTTCTGCAGGTTGCTTGGACCAAACAGGCTCTCGTACCAGGAGAACGCAGGATTGAAGTAGTTCACTAGGTTCTGCGAGAAGACGTGCGTATATCCCGCGGCAAACGAGTAGAGAGGCTGCGGCGAAAGCGCGTCAAACACCGGGCTGATGGGGTCCGTCCACGCGGCTTGCAGGCCGGTGTCCGCCTGAAAACGAAACCAAGTCGTGTCTCTCTCGTTGATGTTGTAGTCGATTCGCGCCGTCTGCACCTGCTCATGGTCGTCGCTAGAGTGCGAAATGCTCTGCCGGTTGGCGCAACCGTTTCCATTCGGTGGATTGCCCAGTGCCGCAGTGCCGTCCGAGTTGAAAGGACACCACAGCACCTGGGTGGCTGTGCCGCTGGTATTGCCATAGAGCTTGAACATTTGTTGATAGAACAAACAATTCTCATTCGCCCCGCTGGACCCGCAGCCGGTTGGTTGACCCGTGGAAAGCTGGTTCAAGACGTATTGTTGGAATGCCGCACTGGGAACGATCGTGGGCGTGACGATGGGCAGTGCGATCCGCACCCATTCGCTATCGAAAAAGAAAAACAGCTTGTTGCTCGCGATCGGCCCACCCACACTGCCCCCAAAATGGTTCACAGTTGCCCCCGGCTTGTGGTTCCCCGGCGTCGCATTGGTGAAGTAGTCCGCCGCATTAAGCAGCGCTCCATTCCACAGTTCGTAAAGATTCCCGTGAAACTGGTTCGTCCCGGATTTGGTCACATAATTGATTTGAGACGCTCCATACCGCCCTTGATCCACAGAATAGGAAAGAGTGTTGACGGTTACTTCCGAGATCGAATTCAGTCCCAAAACGAGGTTGGTGGAAAGGCCGCTGTTGAGATTGGTGAGCGGATCGTTCGTTTCCAACCCGTCCACGATGTAGCCATTGGAGAGGGCGGGGAGTCCGTTGAATTCCACGTTGCCATATCCGTTGCTGCCGCCGACAAAATCGTTACTGCTGCCGGCCGTATTGATCAGGGCTCCAGGCGCAAACTGCAGAGGGTAGGTCAGGTCGCCTCCCGGATTCGGCAGGTCCTCCAGTGCCGGTGCACTCAGGGTCGTGGATGTGTTTGCGTTTTCCAGGTTGATGAGTGGAGCCTCGCTGCTGACCTCAACCGCTTCATTGGATCGGGCCACCTTGAGCGTGAAATCCACAGTTTGTTTCTGACCCAGGCCTGCAGCGACGTTGTCATTTCGTCCCGGATCGAAGCCTCGCGCTTCCACCGTGACCGAATAGGTACCCGGCTTTAACTGCGGAAAGTTGAACCGGCCTGCGTCATTGGTCTTGGCACTACGCTTCAGACCGGTCTCGTGATTTGTGATCGTCACGGTGGCACCCGCCACAACCGCGCCAGATACGTCGCTAACTTCGCCAATGATGGCGCTGGTGGTTTCGCCTTGTGCCAGTGATTTCGCCGTAAGAAGGCAGGCCACGGCCAACATAAGGAAAGTGAAGTAAGCTGCCCGCGTCATGATTTCCCCACCCAGTCGGTCAAAGCGGCAATGTGCCCTAGTTTGATCTATTAACCTGCGATTATTCTATTTAGTTAACCACAGTTAACACAAACAAGCAAGAACAGAATGGCAAGGCTGGGCAACCTCGGCGACGGTGTCCGCGTGACGGGCAATTCGGAGGTCACTCTGGCGCACCGATGTGCGCGATTACTTCCCGCTTGCTGACCATCCCGGAATCGGCAGGACCTTTCCCAATTCCGTCGCTTCGGGTGCGCAATCCAGGCGGAGGTCCAATTGGAGGTCAGATTTGGATGGCGTGAGTGTGCCAGTTAGATTTTCGGCGCAGAACTGCCCAGCGATGCAAGAACGTGCCGTCTTGTGGTTAGCACTGATTCTGTTTCACCAGGTGCGCCTTGATTTTGCGGCCGTGTGGGGTTCTGAGCGTGAGATTCTTGCCATTGAGTACAAACTCGACATCTTTGTCCTTCGCAGAAAACAGGTCATCAATCTCGTCAAGGACAGGAGTTTCGTATTCAGTGCAATATGTCTGGTCGGAAGTGCGGACTGCAAAATAAAGCAGGTAATAGTGGATTTGGGGGTAGCGGCTTACAAAATAGCGGTTTTCTAAAACTTTTCGTACGCTGAGGATCCTCCCGATCTGCTGACCTTCACCCGACGAACTGGGCGGAGGTGGTGAACCGTGTCCGTATGTGGTCGCCGCGAGGATAGCGGTTCCGAGCAGGACCAGTGGTAAAACGCGTCGTCGCGGTTCCCTGTGTGCCATGTCCGACCCTCTCGGGGTTTGCCGTGCTAGAGCTGATCTCGATGCTGCTCTAAGACGATACGGACCAATTGACTCCGTGTCCGGACGCCGGTCTTGGAGAAGAGTTGCTGAAGTGTAGCTTTTACCGAGCTCTCCGACACTCCGATTCGTGCCGCAATCTCTTTATTTGCAAGCCCCTCGAACACGCAGGAAAGCACTTGCTGCTCCCGTTCCGTGAATGGCCGTGTTCGATTGTCTTGTTGGGTCCCGACCTCATTTCTGAGGGCGGTTTGCAATTGCTCTTGGTCCAGCCACACCTTGCCGGCCATCACGTCACGAATTGCTTGTGCCAGCAATGCGGCAGAGTCGTGTTTTCGAAAAACTCCGGAAATCCCAGAGCGGATCAACTCCACAGCCACACCCGCATCCACACCCGCCGTGACAACGAGAACTTTTCCCTGAAATCCCTGATCTTTTGCCAATCTTAGAAACTTCCGGCCATCGCCCTCGCCGAGATCAAAATCAAGGAGCACAACGTCAATTGCTTTGTGACGCAGAATTTGCAGGCCCTCGCCAATCGTGCCGCAGTGAGCAGCCACCTCGAATCCGGATTCTGCCGCGAGAAGCCGGCTTGCACTCTCTCGAAATAAGGTGTGATCGTCTAACAATAAGAGATGGACAGTATTCGCCGCAGTTTCAGGCATTCGCCACCTCCTCTTGTGCGATACCCAGGGGTAAGACCACGGCGAAGCAGCAGCCTTCGGACCTCGGCTCGTGCGAAAGGTCTCCTCCAAAGCTGCGCATGATCGCGCGGGAAATGTACAGCCCGAGGCCGCTGGACTCGGCGCCACGCTGAAACGGCCGGAAAAGGTTTTCTGGCGAAGCGACACCAGTTCCTGTGTCTTCGAATCGGATTGCGACCGTCCCTTTGTCGTCTTGCGCCGTAATTCGCAGCCGCTTTGTCCTAGTAGAGGCCATGGCCCTGCGACTATTCTTTGCCAAATTTAGGAAAACCTGAATAAGCCCGTACCGGTCAGCCCAAACCAGGGGCAACGATTCCTGAACATCCCACTCCATCTCGATCTCTGATTCGTGATAGGTGGTTTCGATCAATATCCGGAATTCGTCTAGCACCGACCTAAGTTCAACGACCTCACCATTCTGAGATGCCGAAGAACCCAATTCCAATGCGGACACTCTTTCGAGGCTCTGGATCAAGTTCCCCAAGGCCTTGAAGTCCTCGTTCGACTCAAGCACCTTAACTCGGGAGAGATTCTTATGCACGACAAGCACAGCGCCGCAAAGGTTCCGAATTTCATGGGCCACTGCGCTCATGAGGATTCTCGTGTTCTTCAATAAATGGTCTAGACTGAGGTCCTCGCGATTCCGAAGGTCCTCAGAAAGATCCACAATGATGGCTGCCAAGCGGGGCCCAGATATCGTGCTGTAGGTGGAAAACCAAACACCAGCCAGAAAGACTTCCCCGTCGCTCCTTTTCCCTGTGCACTGCAGAGTGGTCCGAAAGACTCGCGGCTGTTGATTTTTGAGGACTGTTTGCAAAGCTGGGAAGTAAGAATTGATTTCCTGGCCTTGCAAAGGCGTCCCTTCGGAGGCGAGCAAGTGTTGAGCTGCCTCATTGGCCAATAGAACTCTGCCGGCTGCATCAATTGTGACGATTGCAGCTGGACTGCTCTCAACCAGAGAACGCAACTGCTCCTCGGCGTCCTCGCGCAGCTTGATCTGCCCTTCGAGTTCTTCGACGTGCGCCATCGTAATTCGGCGATTGCGGATCATCTCCGAAATAAACAGTCCAGTACCGACAAACCCTGCCGAACTGAAAAGCAAGCGGATCACAGCTTCATTCTCCGGCAAATTGCTGAACGCTTCCTGCAGAACGGCACAAACCAGCGCAACCCCTACAAGCTGAGTCCTCGACAAGAACCCGCCCAGAATCATGATGGGGAACAGGTAAAGGAATCCCAAAGAGATGTAGGGCTTCGTCGCCCAGTCAACCACTGCGATAGCTGCTATCAAGAGACCAGCAACAGCAATCAGCCTGGTGCGATTGGCTGACGCGTAGATGGACAGAGGGTCTCTCACGGGTGGTGCGTAGATTGGCAGTCGGTCTTTCATGGCCATTCTAATGGTGCGCTATCTTCGCGCACCATGAAACTGCATTGTCAAGAACTGGCCAAAAGATAGGCTCCGAGCGGTCGAAAGGTAGTGTTGGAGCACCAAAGATAGGATTCCCTTCGCGGTCAGTGTCTTACACAATCATCTCAACGCATCCAGCACTGCATCCTTCGAGGCTGAGGTTTGTTTGGAAGGCTTGAAGGTCGAAACAAATGATGAAATATCCGGTTCACATTAGCAAAAGATTTGCCGTGGTGTCGGTGACAGCCGCTGCGATCATCGTCGCAACGGGGCTTCTGGAATCCGGCTGTAGTCGTGGTCAGGCTGCCAACGCGGATACGCCGGCAAAATCAAGCTCGTCCCCCTCCGAAGCGACCTTGGACCTGTCGCCCAGCCAACTGAACTCGATCAAGATTGAGCCCTTGGGAAGCTACCAGTTTCCCGTGGAGAAGGAAGCGGTCGGCAACATTGATTTTGACGAAGACCTGTCGGTTCAGGTCTTCCCGGCTTATCAGGGCACCATCCTGAAGACGTTTGGGGAACTGGGCGCAAGGGTTCAGAAGGATCAGCCCCTCTATACGATCAAAAGCCCAGACTTAATCCAGGCTGAGTCAAACCTGATTGGCGCGGCCGCGACTTTCGAACTGACCAACAAGGAACTGCTCCGCGTGCAAGGTCTTGGTGGAATTGCCGAGCGAGAAAAGGAGCAAGCAACCTCAGATCAACAAACCGCCGAAGGCGTTCTCAAAGCCGCACGCGACGCGGTCCTCGTCTTTGGCAAGACCAATGCCGAAATTGATCAAATGATCGCCTCGCGCAGGATCGATCCCGCGCTTGTGGTGCGTAGTCCGATTGCCGGAAAGATCACATACAAGGTGGCGCAGCCCGGATTTCTGGTGCAGCCGGGAAATATACCGGCGCCTTACTCGGTCGCTGACGTAGCCATCAAGTGGATGCTGGCGAATGTTAGCGAGACCGATGTACCTCTTTTTCACTTGGGACAGCCAGTCAAGGTGAAGGTGATGGCCTATCCGGACCACTCCTTCAAAGGCAAGGTTTCAAAGATCTATGAAACCGTTGATCCCAATACGCATCGCGTAACCATCCGTTCCGAGATCGCTGACCCCCACGATGAACTGCGTCCCGGAATGCTCGCCAACTTCGTCATTCGCGTTCACGACCCGGTAGAAGCCGCTGCCATACCGGCGAATGGAGTGGTCCGCGAAGCCGATGGCACGATGACCGCCTGGGTAACCACTGATCGCCGCCGGTTTGAGCAGAGAATCATCAAGATCGGCCTACGAAACGACGACCGGGTTCAGGTTCTGGAAGGTTTGCGACGCGGAGAACTCGTCGTGGCGGACGGCGCTGTGTTTCTCAGCAACATGCTGTCGGCGCCACCAAGCGATTAGTTCATTGCCACTTTCGCTTCAATAAAAGAAACGACATGTTCAAATCTCTCCTCGCGTTTTGCCTGAGTCGCCGTCCGATTGTGGCGGTAGGGTTGATTCTGTTTTCCGGCGCCGGGCTCATTGCCTTCAAGATGCTCAACATCGAGGCGTATCCGAACCCTACGCCCATCATCTTGGAAATCACGGCTCAGGCGCCGGGCCTCTCTGCCGAGGAGATGGAACGTTACTATACGCGTCCAACGGAGATTGGGCTCTACACCACGCCCGGCATTGACGTAATCCGCTCCACTTCATTTTATGGCCTGTCCTTTGTGCGGGTCAGCTTCAAATATGGAGTGGACTATAACTTCGCCTATGCCCAGGCGTCGGTCGCGATACAACAGAACGTTAACCTGCCGGGTGGGCAGATTCCGAATATCCAGGCCAACAGTTCGACTGGCGAAATCTATCGTTATCAGGTCGTCGGCCCCAAGCATTTCGGAGTCGCAAATCTGCGCACGGTGCAGGATTGGATCGTGGCGCGCCGCCTGTTGACCATTCCCGGCATCGCAGCGGTCAACAGTTGGGGCGGTCCCACGAAGGAATTCCAGGTCGAGGTGGACCCTCACAAGCTCGAAGCCTATAGCGTGACCGTGCCCCAAATCCTGAACGCGCTGGGCAATGCGAACATCAACGTGGGTGGACGCGAGATCCGCATCGGCCAGCAATCCATCAACATTCGCGGTGTCGGTCTGATGGATGACGGTGGCAATGACGATTTGAGCCAGGGCTACAAGGTTGACGACATCGAGAATGTGGTTCTGGCTCAGGAGAACGGCGTTCCCGTGTTGGTGAAGGATGTCGGGAAAGTGTCGATCGGCTACCGGCCGAGGCTCGGCATCCTGGGCCGCGACAACCAGAGCGATGTCGTGGGATCGATTGTGGTGATGAGGCGAACCGAACAGACCAACGACATGATCCCGAAGGTCGAAGCGGAAATCGAAAACCTGAATCACGACGGGAGTCTGCCGCCGGGAGTCAAAGTTCTTCCTTACTATGATCGCTCATCGCTGATTTCGATCACGACGCACACAGTTCTGCACAACCTGATATTCGGATGCGTGCTGGTCTTCCTCATCCAGTGGATTTTTCTCGGGAATCTGCGCAGCGCGGTCATTGTTGGTATCAATATTCCCTTCGCGCTATTCTTCGCCACCATTCTGCTGGTGATTATGGGGGAAAGCGCGAACCTGCTTTCCGTGGGCGCAGTGGATTTCGGCATCATCGTGGATTCGGCCGTGATCCTGGTCGAGAACGTCTTTCGGAATTTTCAACGGAACCAGGAAGAAAGACAGGGATTGCTGCAACGCCTCACAGACGGCCATTGGGGGCCCGATCCGACGAGAGTGCCCGGAGATGCAACAGCAGCCCACGGTTGGACGGCTCGTTTGCGGCTCATTCTAGTCAGCGCGCTCCAGGTGGACAAGGCGGTTCTATTCTCGGCACTCATCACCGTGGCCGGTTTCGTGCCGCTATTCACCATGCAGGGAGTCGAGGGCCAGATTTTCGGACCCATGGCGCGCACTTATGGCTACGCGCTGGCCGGCGCGCTAATTGCAACGTTCACCATCACGCCCGTACTCGCTTCCATGCTGCTCCCTGAGCGACTAAAGGAAACCGAAACGATCGTTGTCCGCTTTTTGCACCGTATCTACAATCCTGCGCTGCGCTTTGCCCTGAATCACCGCGCTCTCGTAGTAGGAATTGAGCTCGCCCTTTCGGTTGGAACGTTCTTGCTGATAGCACCGCGGCTGGGCAGTGAGTTTCTTCCGCACTTGGAAGAAGGAAACTTCTGGATTCGCGCCTCCATGCCGACCACGCTCTCACTCGAAGACGGCGAGGCGGCCTCGAAAAAAATGCGCGAGATTTTGCTGCGACATCCCGAAGTCCTTACCGTGGTCGCTCAGCATGGACGGCCAGACGACGGCAGCGACGCTTCCCCGTTCTCGAATGTCGAGTTATTCGCTCCACTGAAGCCGTTCGACGAGTGGCCGCGGGGCTTGACTAAGGACAAACTAACCGAGCAGGTACAAGCCGAGTTCAACAACGAGCTGCCCGGAGTCGTCTTCAATTTTTCGCAATACATTGAAGACAACATCGAAGAAGGAATCTCGGGCGTCAAAGGCGTCAACTCGGTCAAAATCGTCGGTCCCAATCTCGAAGTCTTGACGCAACTGGCTGAGAAAGTCCGCGACCAAATGAACCAGGTGCGAGGCATCACCGACCTTGGCATCTTCCCGGTACTAGGGCAGCCCAATCTGAACATCAAAGTAGATCGTGTCAAAGCCGCCCGTTATGGTCTTAACTCCGGAGATGTCAACACGGTCATTCAAGCGGCCATGGGCGGAGCGGTAGCAACCGAGGTTCTGGAGGGCGAGCGGCAGTTCGATCTCGTCGTCCGATATACCCCGGCATACCGCGACAATATCGATAAAATTCGCAACATCAAAGTCGCGTATACCACCGCCAGCGGCGCCAACGCCTATATACCGTTAAGCGAACTGGCGACGATCTCACTGGATACTGGAGCCGCCTGGATTTATCACGAGAGCGTACAGCGTTTCATCCCGGTAAAGTTCAGCGTCCGTGGCCGCGACCTCGGCGGCACGGTCGAGGAAGCGCAGCAACGAATCGCGAAGAACGTGCTGCTTCCTTCTGGATACCGGCTGCTTTGGGCGGGCGAGTTCGGCGACTTGCAGGAAGCTAAGAAACGCCTGGAGATTATTGTGCCGATCAGCCTCGTGCTGATTATCGGGTTGCTCTACACCTTGTTCAATAACCTGCGCGACTGCCTTCTGGCTCTCGCGGGCATTCCCGACGCGGTGGTGGGCGGCATCCTCGCGCTTTATCTTTCAGGTCAGAATTTCAGCATCTCTGCCGCCATCGGCTTCGTCTCGCTCTTCGGCGTGTCGGTCATGGACGGCATCCTGATGATTACTTTCTACAACCATGAAAGAACTCAGGGTCTGGCCCCAGTGGAGGCGATGTACCGGGCCGCCTCAACCCGCATGCGCCCACTGCTGATGACATCTCTGTCAGCTTGCATCGGACTCTTTCCCGCGGCAATTTCCACGGGGATCGGCAGCCAGGTACAGCGTCCTCTCGCCACTGTGATCGTGGGCGGCATGCTGCTCGGCCCCGTCATGCTGCTTCTCGCTGTGCCCGCGCTGCGAATGATATTTCTAGGCCGCGACGAGCACCCGCACACGCAGTCAGAGGATCTACTATGAAGGTCCCCTACCTTCCGTTTCTACTTCTGACGGTGAGTTGTGCCGCGTTAATGCAGGAGGCAAGTTATGCGGCCTCACCGCAGCACGCCTCTGACAAGAATCACCTGCACAGCCGTGCAGGCCTGATCGCGGCAAATCGTTCTAATCAGCTTCCGACCAGCCGGAAACGTCCGCTGCCCCGGAACACAGCCAGCCCTCGTCAGCCGGCTTTAGCTAGATCTGGCGTCGCTGCAAAAGGCGGATTAATCCAGAACGTAACAACCAACAATGGTCTGCCCGTTCGCCGAACAAGTGTTCCGCCCAGCGTGGCATCGCTCAACCCATTACCCAACAATGTGCGCCATCGCGGACCTAACCCGCCGGTCGTAAGTGGATCGGCAAACTCCGGTAACAGCAATACCGGTGCAATCAACGGAACTGGTATGCACTGCAGGCCTTAAGGAAATCATTCGTATGATTCGCAAACGCAAAAGGTGCCTCACCAGCTTTATCGTCGCCTCGGCCTTGTTGCTCACGGCAGGATGCGCGGTTGGGCCCAGGTTCAAGAAGCCCGTCGCTCCGGACGTTTCCGGTCATACGCCCGCTCCAATTTCGACCACGAGCAGCACGAGCAACGTCGCCGGTGGAGAGGCGCAACATTTGATTGAGGGGCACGACATTCCAGGTGAGTGGTGGACCTTGTTTCGCTCGAAGCCGCTCAACGATTTGGTTGAGCGCTCGCTCAAAGCCAATCCCGACCTGAAGGCGGCGCAGGCGGCGCTGATAGTTGCACGAGAAAATATGCTGGCCCAGCGGGGCGCCTACTATCCCAGCGTCACCGGCGGTTTCTCGGCGACCCATGCCAAGTCATCGGCAGATATTTCACCGGTAACCAACACCAGTGCTCTGACCTACAGCCTTTACACGCCGCAGGTGAGCGTTTCTTTTGTGCCCGACGTGTTCGGTCTGAACCGGAGAACTGTGGAGTCATTGCAAGCGCAGGAACAGCAGGCGCGTTTTGCCCTGGCCGCAACCCATATCACGCTGAGCGCAAACGTGGCTGCCGGAGCCATTCAAGAAGCGTCATTGCGGGGACAGATTGCAGCGACCCAGGAACTCATCACCATCAACACCAACATGTTGAAGATCCTGCGGGATCAGTATGCGAAGGGATATGCCAGCGAGCTTGATGTCGCGGCACAGGAATCTCAGCTCGCGCAAGTGGCCGCTACCTTGCCTCCGCTGCTGAAACAGTTGGCTCAACAACGGGATCTGCTGACTGTGCTGGCGGGCGGATTTCCGAACCAGGATCTGGCCGAACAATTTGAGCTGTCGAGCCTGCAACTGCCGCAGGAACTGCCGGTAAGCCTTCCTTCACAACTCGTCGAGCAGCGCCCGGACGTGCGCCAAGCCGAGGAAAACCTGCATTCAGCCAGCGCCCAGATTGGAATTGCGCGTGCGAACCGCCTTCCGAGTCTTGCGCTGACCGCAGATGCTGGCAGCATGGCGGTAGTTCTCGGCCATTTGTTCTCGGGAGGCAATGGCTTCTGGGATGTAGCCGCAGGCGTCACGCAGCCCATCTTTGATGGCGGTACGCTCAAGCATCGGGAGCGAGCCGCAAGAGCCGCGTATACGCAGGCCGACGAACAGTATCGCAGCACCGTCCTAACCGCCTTTCAAAATGTCGCAGACACGCTGAATGCGCTGCAACAGGATGCCGATGCCTTGAAGGCCGCGGCGGCCGCAAAAGATGCCGCTAGCATCACCCTCGACCTGACGAAAAAACAGCTTGAATCCGGCTACGCCAACTACCTCGCGCTCTTGAGCGCAGAACAAGCCTATCAGCAAGCCCTGATCAACCTTGTGCAGGCGCAGTCGAATCGGTATGCCGACACTGCCGCGTTGTTTCAGGCTCTCGGCGGCGGATGGTGGAACCGTCCCGACATTCCGAAGAGCTAAATTAGCCGGAAGATAGCCTTGGACATCCTAAAGACGTTGCTCACATCCACAAGATAGGATTCTCATCTCCCGCATCCCGGTTTACAAAAATGGGATGTCTGGAGATCAAGCTCACTGCCTTACCACGGCTGTATTTACATTTCCGTGGGATCGCTTCTTCGATCAGGGCGAGCGGGTCTTCGAGGCTGTTTTCCTTGCGCTATGGCTTGCGTTCATGGTCTTCCTTGCCGGCTCCGCGGTACATTTCCTCCGCGATAACGCCAAGAGTAAGGTGAAGAGCAGGAAGAAACGACGTGATCGTCCATCAACTTCCGTCGTGGGATAATACTCACCCGATTGGCTTCCGTGCTGCAGATTGCTACCCCAGAAGCTATCCACCGCATTCGGCGGGTTCAAGTACTCACCATCGCTTGGATGACCGTGGAGGCTGTCGTGTCCCTGTTTGCATCGTGGAAGGCACGCAGCCCAGCCCTGCTCGCGTTCGGCGGTGACAGTGCCATCGAACTCTTTTCGGCGGTGGTTGTGCTGTGGAGTTTCCGCGCCGCTGCTGCTCACCTGGACGTCGAAAGGAAGGGTGCCCGCGTCGCGGGAGCCTTGCTGTTCGCACTTGCTGCCTATGTCGCGGTTAGTTCAGCCTTGAGTCTGCTGGGCTATAGCGAACCCAGACCCACACTTGCCGGGATAGCCATTCTGGTTGTCGCCCTTGCGGTCATGCCATGGTTTGCGAAGGAGAAGCGCCGTCTGTCGGCAGCCACCGGTAGTGCTGCGTTGAGGGCCGACGCCGCACAGTCGGCATTATGCGCTTATCTTTCGCTCATCGGCTTAGTGGGATTGGCGGTTAATGCAATTTGGCACATGGCATGGGCTGATCCCATTGCGGCTCTACTCATAGTCCCGCTGGTTCTGCGCGAAGGCTGGCAGGCAACACGAGGCAAACCTTGCTGCTAAAGAGGGTGATTCCGGCCGGATGACGGGCAACTCTTCCCTAATCTTGTAAGCGAAGGGTTGCCGACAATTCACCCGGAGCATCGATTTTCCGTCATACACCCACTTTCAGACGTTGTGGCTATGCTGCGGGAGACGAAGACCGGCGTTCGACCTGCCGTTCACAATCGGCTTCGGGTCGCGCGTCACTAGTTGTGACGATTGCTTCCTATAACCGACTTGTCTTCCCGCATATCCCAATCTGGATTGCTTCCGCATAGTCGACGATCCAGGACTAGTCCAAAGAACCGTCTCAAATGGAATCCGACACATTCGTTGGCAACACCACGCACTCGCGCCTATACTCTCGGTCTGCTGCAGAACTCGGCGCCTAAGCTCGTGTGGCGCGAAGGTGGACTGCCAATGGTCGTCTTATGTCACCGCCAACCGAATCGTGTCTTCCGCCTCCCCCACAAGGCTTTACTTGAATACCTGCCAAATGGCGCCGGGCGGCCGCCTGAGATCCACCGGCACAGTCTAGGAACCGAATTCGGATAAGCCCGCGGCAATCCGGCCAAGCTTCTCTATCGACCCGCGGAGTGAGCAGTGGAGGACATATGACGGACGTTCAGTCTTTCTTAGTGGCAAATGAAGAACTGTCTCAGGAGGTTCTTCGCCCTGGCGCTGACCAGATCGACCAGTCGCGCCGTTTCCCGCGCGAGAACATTGCGGCTCTGGGCAAGGCCGGCGTGCTCGGCCTGCTTGTTCCTGCGCAATTTGGCGGTGCCGGCGCGAGCCTTGGAGAAATGTCGCGCGTGCTAGATACGCAATCCCAGGCCTGCGCCTCTACCGCGATGGTCACGCTCATGCACTATTGCGCCACAGCCGTGATAGCCGCGAAAGGCGGTGACAGGCTGAAGCAAGAGCTGTTGCCCTCTTTCGCGCGTGCCGGGCATCTCAGTACGCTCGCCTTTAGTGAGTCTGGTTCCGGAGGGCACTTCTACGCCCCCGTGAGTGAGGTGCGCCAAGAACGACTGAGTGCAAGCAAGAGCTTCGTGACGAGCGCGGGTGAGGCTGACAGCTACGTCGTCTCAGCTCGCAAAACGGGTGCGGCGGGTCCTACGGAATCCAATCTCTACCTGATTTCCAAGGATGCCAGCGGTCTGACTGTACAGGGGCGTTTCGAAGGTCTCGGCCTGGCAGGGAACGCCAGTGCTCCGATGACGCTCACCGATGTCTCCATCGATGACGAAATGCGCCTCGGCTCCGAGGGCAGCGGATTTCAATCCATGCTCGAAGTTGTTCTTCCGCACTTTCAGATCGGTGTTGCATCCGTTTCGGTGGGCATCGCTACGGCGGCGTTTCAGACGATTCTAGCGCGTGTCGGGGCCAGAAAATATGAACACGCCGGCGGCGCTGCGCTCGCATCGATTCCGCGCGTCCAGTTCCTTGTGGCCGAGATGGCGCTCGAACTGAACTCGGCTCGAGCCTATCTGACCGAAACGATCCGCAAAACCCTTGCCGGAGATCCGACTGCGATGCTGGACGTGCTTGCCGTCAAAGTGAAAGCAGCGGATTCTTGCCTGAATGTGGTTTCGCGTGCCATGACCCTTGGGGGTGGTTGGGCATTCGGACGCCGAGGCGGTCTCGAGCGAAACTTCCGGGACGCCCAGGCGGCTGCTGTGATGGCGCCGTCGAGCGATGTCCTGAAGGATTTCGTGGGCAAGGCTTGCCTCGGCTTACCCTTGTTCTAGCAATCTCTAGAGAATGGAGGAGCCATGCCAGGTACATCTCGCAGCAAGGCGTTGCGTATTGGCGCTGTTGCCTACGATCCCAAAGTCGTGACGATCTGGGAGGGCTTTAAGGAGTACTTCGCGGCGTGCGGTGTAGAGATCGACTTCATCCTCTACTCCACATACGACGCTCAGGTCGAAGCAAACTTGAGCGACGCAATCGACGTCGCATGGAATTCGCCGCTTGCCTGGGTGAAGAGCCAGATCGTTAGCCGGGGCGCTTGTCGCGCTATTGCTATGCGCGATTCGGACCGCGACTTGACCACGAAGATCCTTGTACGCGCAAGTTCCAGACTGGCCTCGCTCGCCGATCTCAAGGGCAGGACCGTCGCGGTTGGCGCTTCGGATTCGCCACAGGCGACTCTGATTCCACTCGGAATGATCGCTGACTCAGGCATTGATCCGCGCCGCGACTGTCGCGTCTCCTACAACGAAGTAATGGTTGGCAAGCACGGCGATCACGTCGGGGGCGAACGCGACGCTGCAAAGGCTCTGGCAACGGGCCTCGCTGACGCCGCCTGCATCCTGGATGCCAACTATCTCGTCTTCATCAATGAGGGCACGCTCGATCCCGGGACCACTCGCGTCCTGGCCACCACGCCCCCTTTTGATCACTGCAACTTTACGGTGTGCGCCGACCGGCCAGACGCACGGATCCAGCCGTTCGTCGATACTCTGCTCGCAATGTCTTTTCAGGATCCGAAGCTCCGCGCCCTTATGGAACTCGAAGGGCTCAAGCGGTGGCTGCCCGCGCGCACAACCGGCTACGCGCAACTCGAAAAAGCGGTGCACAGATTCAATTTTTATGGCTCCGCCGCTTCAACAGCCGGTAACTGAGGACTTCGCGTAAGCTCCTGCAATATTCGCCCGCGTTCTGGGAGGAATGTTCGGAGCACAGGCAGTCGAAGAATCTCGCGTCAGCGACACTAGGGAGCGAGATAGCAAGAATCCGGGTGAGTTGTAGCCGAATTCGTTATGGCCAATTCCACACCCAAACAGCAGCTTGATCTCGAAGACTTGGCGCTGCACGAAGGAGCCACAGTGCTCTTGCGCCGTACGCTAGCGCAATTGCATGCGGGCGATTGGTTCGAAGTTCGCGGAGATTCACCCCAACTTGTCGAGCAGCTCGCGGCATGGTGCCGCAAAGAAGGTCATCACTGTGAGCCAAAGCTGGGTGTTGCCGGAGTGTACCGCATACAATCGGCCGGACTCGCGCCGTCAATCGCCACGTCTAGTATTCAGGTTTCCGAAACGGCTGATCCGACTTGGGGCGTCGCCCCTCGTGGCGCGCGCGTCGAAAGCGGCGGACCCGACTTCGGCTTCACCCTGCGCAAGAAACGCGACGTGTGGGCAAGGGAATTGAATACCATTTACGGTCAGGCAACTGCGAATCAATGGTCGGTAGGGCGAGACGTTCCGTGGGAAGAGCTTCCCAAGTTGCCAATGGAGGTCGAACACGCAGTTGCTCAAATCATGACCTTTCTCACGGAGAACGAGTTTGCGGCTTTATACGTGCCTGCGCGCTTCATTCCCCGCATTCACCCTCATTACCGCGAGGTGGTCGAGGTGCTTGCCATGCAAGTTGTCGATGAGGCGCGGCACGCGGAAGCGTTCACTCGCCGGGCCGAAGCTGGCGACGCAGGACTCGGCACAACCTCCATCAGCGGGCAGCTTTCGCTGAAGACCCTCCTCGACGAGCCCGACTTCACCACCGCCACGTTCCTTTTGTGCGTCATGGGCGAAGGAACCTTTCTCACTCTCCTGAAGTTCCTCGCCGAACACGCGCCCGACCCCGTTACCGCCGTGCTCGCGCTGTTGGCGCACCGAGATGAGGCGCGGCACGTGGCATTTGGCACTGAGCACATGCGCTATGTCTTCGAGCGTGAGCCGGAAAGGCGCCTTTCGCTGACCGCTGCCGTCGAGCGCCGAAGCCAGATGCTCGCGTCAATCTCAGGCCTCAGCCCCTACGTCCACGACGCGCTAGTAGTTTACGCAGGGAGAGGCGTTTCGATCGAACAAATTCGCAAGGGCGCGCGTTACGTGGCCGAGCTTCAGCGCGAGATGGACCGCACGCGCCGGGAACGCTTGCAATTGCTAGGCTTTGAGCCAGCCGCCGCGTCCCAAATGTCTGCTTATCACACGAAAAACTTCATGTGAAGCCCTCGAACACGCCTGGGCTCCTAAGTCCGCTTCGTGAAGTTATCTCCGTTCGGAGCCCGCCGAATGACGTCGCTGGACCTCTTCCGGGTCATAGGGATGGCCACCGAGAAATGCGCCAGCATCGAGGGACTATTACCCGGCACCGGGTCCGGATTGCTGCCTTCAGCTGATTTCAAAGACTGGCGTCGCGCCTACAAAATGCCCGAGCGTCCAGCCCATCTGGCAATGTAGCTCTTGAGAAAAGAAGTGAAATGGTCCGCTCCGGGGGGGAGTTTCTTTCCCCGATTGCTAATTCAGCAGAAGTCCAGATTCACGACGGGCGCGTCGGGATCGCCCACAAGTTCGAGAGAGCGAGTGTTGGTCAGGCGGGGTGGCAGGGACACCCGAGATCGTGCAGTGGATCGCCAGCGAACTGGGATCTGACACCTATGTAAACCTGATGGCCCAGTACCACCCTGCCTGCCGAGTCAGCGAAACCAGCATCCAGAGATCAACCGCTGCATCACACAGAGCGAGTTCCAGCAAGCCCTCGATTCGTTTCATGCAGCGGGGCTGGTACAGCTTGACTCCGACTCAATGCCATTTGGGCAGGCGGGCTGTACTGAAGTATGCCTGTCCTTGACCTGCTACGCGCGGTCATCGATGATGGTGAGCGCATGGGATGCGGCCAATCGAAGCCGTTGCCAGTCGGCAAACTTCCGCTTGAGCATTTGCGGTCGTTGCTGAGGCAGCGTTCGAAGCATGATCCGCGCCTGCTCATTGGACCTCAGATTGGCGAGGATGCGGCCGTCATCGACGCAGGCGACCGCTATCTCGTCGTCGCGACGGATCCCGTCACCTTCGCCACTGCTCAAATCGGGCGTTATGCGGTTCACATCAATGCAAACGATGTTGCCGTCCTGGGCGCGCACCCGTTGTGGTTCTTCGTCGTCCTGCTCCTTCCCGAGAATCGCACGCCACCCGAACTGGCCGAGACGATCATGGGTGATGTACGGACCACGTGTGAGGAATTGGGAATCGCGCTCGGTGGCGGGCACACGGAAATCACCCAAGGCATCGATCGCCCGATTCTGGTCGGCCAAATGCTGGGGGAAGTCGCCCCGACTCGCCTAGTGCGGAAGACCCGTATTGCGAAAGGGGACCAGATCTTGCTGACACAAGGTGTGGCCATTGAGGGCACCGCGATCCTCGCACGAGAGAAGGCGGAACGGCTGCGGGATCGGATTGACGCGGATGTTCTGGCTCGGGCCGCTCGCTTCCTGATTGAGCCCGGAATCAGTGTCGTGAGTGCGGCTCTCGCTGCTGCCAATGTGGGCGAGGCCGTGCACGCAATGCATGATCCAACCGAAGGTGGGCTCGCGACGGGGCTGTTCGAGTTGGTCGCGCCCGGCGGCCTCGGGCTTCAGGTGTTCCGCGAGCGCATCCCGGTTTTTCCCGAAACGAGCAGCATTTGTCGTGCGCTGTCACTCGATCCCCTGAAACTGCTTGCCTCGGGCGCATTGCTGATCGCGGTCGCGCCCGACGGAGCGGACTTGGTGGTGAGGGCTATTGAGGCCACAGGCGCTCCGGTTGCGATGATTGGTGAGGTACGTCCGTCGACCGAGGGCATCGCGATCATGACGAATGGAAATGTCGAGCCCCTCCGCCCTACGCTTCGTGATGAGATCGCACGAGCGTTTGAAGAAGGCTAGGCGTGAGCCATCACGTCAGATCGTGTAGATGTTGCACCTAGGGAAAGACAATACGAATGGAGGAGACAAGGAGGGCATTGTGAGTATCAGCAGCCGGTCGTGATCAGCACAAAAGGGCATGGAGAATGCACGATCCAACCGTGCAAGTCGCGGCCAACGGTGACTTCTTCTGGCATCGAAACAGGCACGGTCAATATCTTCAACGTCGGCAGCACGGCCGCCGTCTGTCCTTGTAAGTTCTTAAAAACACTGGTTATACACACTCTCAAAAGGCTGCGCTGTGTTCCGGTTGAGAAGTCCCCAATTTCTGCGACAAGAATGCTCGGAGAGACTCGGCGGACGCTCCAGCGCTTTGCTGCGGCTATGTCCTATTGGGTGCCCATTACCCAACTACCAGATAAAAGGAATCAGAACTTTGGTGCGACGTTTGTACTCTGAATACATCGGGAAAGTCTTCGCCAGAAGACGTTCTTCCATCTGCGACTTGAAATAGAGGCCGACGAAACAAGAGACGAAGATGATAATCCAAACCTTCCGGCCGTAGTACAAAGCCACGCCCAACAGCATCATCAAAAGCCCGCTGTACATCGGGTGGCGAATGTAGGCGTAGGGCCCTCTTTCGAGGAGTTCGTGCTTTTCTTGAATGACAACCTCAGAACTCCAACTCTGCCCGAGAGCACGGCGAGACTGAATTACCAAAATCAGCCCGACAGCAGTAACAAGGTCGGCAAGAATGTTGACCGTCATCGTTTGCAGCCAGATGACGCTGCCGCCGTGCACATCAAACCAGCGTCGGAAGGCGAGAACAAGAACGAAGAGGGCGGCAAACAACCAGAATCGCACTTCGAATCGGCGCTTTTCACCGTGCCTGACGCTGACCGATTCAATTGCTATGTACAAGACAAATACCGCAAAGCACAAGGCGATGAACAACCCTGAGAAATAGGTCATGGAGATGATTTACCACATTAGCCTGCGCCGATATCCACGCCTCACGCTCCCGCTCCAGAATGCAAGCTGCCCGGCCGGTTGCTAGCGACAAATCTTAGTTTTCCCTATCGACAAGTGTGCCGGCGGTGAGCTTCCGCGCGGACCCGAGTGTTATTAGTGGAGACGGTCGCTCGCTTGTAGTCGAAAAATCTATCGTCTTCTGCGCCTTTGTGTGGTATCAAAAACATGACCTTAGCGTTCGACTTCATCGAATAATGCGATGCCAGCCAGATATCGCTGGTCACGGGGCGTTTTTCAACTTCGAACCGGGTGCCTGGTTCTACCTCCGCAAGGAATCCTTCTATCCTCACGGGATGTGTGACGTGCGCCTCAACCTTCACCCATTGAAACGTCTTCTGATCAATCCATAACGTTCCTTCCATTCCGATGAGCACTTGGCTATCGCGATCGACAGGCTTATAGCCTTGGCGAGGGGTTGCGTTAAGTACATACACCTTGTGTCCGCTGAGCATTCGTTTGCCAACCAGATGAAAGTCGAACGCGGTCGTCATTTGTTCAAGCATCATGTGGTCACGCTTTCTCTCAGCCTGATACTTCGCGATTCTCTCCGACCTTTTGTCCGGCGATTCATGCCGACGTTCCGCAACTGCATCTTGATATTTGTTCTGTTGTTCTTGTTGTTCTGCAGCACTGAGATTATGTCCGTTCACTGCAATCAGGCGTTGATACGGAGAACCGTCCAACATCGTAACCGCGTATGTCTTATCCCCATCTTTGGTGCGGTCACGTTCAGAATTATCGAATTCCGGAGCTGCGGCCCAGTCGCGGTCATTCGCCTCCGCGGATTGACGAACGATGCCACCCACGTCATCCTGTGCGGCTGTGAAATGAGGGAAGAGTAGAAGCGTAGGTATCATCCATAATATGTTCGCGAATGGTTTGCAGATTATCCTCACCCGCGCCTCGAAGCAAGCCAAGCTGCCGCTGCGATGACCGCCAGACCTGCGCCGATCCAGCGTCGGCCCAAGCTTGCCCGTAGTTCCCAACTGTTTTCGTGTGCGCGTTGTTCGAATGTGCCGTGAGCGCCGTAATCGCCTTTCATCGGCTCCCATAGATTGTTTGGCCGGTTGGGATTTTCGGGCTCGCAGGTTTGTTGGGATGCAAATCCAGTTTTCCCCAAATAACGGTCGAGCAGACCGGGAACCACTTTGTTCCCAACAATCGCTTCGACAGTGGGCCAGCCGACATACACCTCGCGGCGGGTGTGGTGGGCCGCCCAGTAGAGCGCCTTTGCGCCGACCTCCGGTTCAAAGATTGGCGGGACAGGCTGCGCTTTGCGCTTCAAGCGGCTTTTCACCCAACCGAATTGTGGCGTATTCAAAGCGGGCATCTGAACCATCCTGACCCGCACTCTGCTCTTGTCGTGGATCAGTTCGCAGCGGAGGGAATCGGTGAGTCCGGCGATGGCGTGTTTGGCCGCACAATATGCGGATTGTAGAGGGATGCTGCGATAGACGAGCGCCGATCCAACCTGGACGATGGTTCCACGATTGCGCGGCAGCATCCGTTTCAGAGCCGCAAGAGTTCCATACACCACACCCAAGTATGTGACTTCTGTGACGCGCTTGTATTCCACCGGCTCCGTTTCCTTTACGGGAGAAAAGACCTAGGCCATCGCGTTGTTCACCCAGATGTCAATCAGTCCGAACTCTTGTTCGACGGAGGCGGCCGCTTTCTCCATGGCATTCGCATCAGCGACATCGAGCGGAAGGACCAACGCCGAGCCACCCGCAGATTCGATTTCCCGCTTGGCAGCTTCGAGTCCATCGACGCCACGAGCGATCAGACCAACTTTCGCGCCGTGTCTTCCAAATTCCCGAGCAGCAGCCCGGCCCAGGCCAGCCAATGCTCCCGTGATCACGACAACTTCGTTCTTCAATTCACGACCATCCATTCCGACCAACGCTTGAGGTCTAGATAAGTTCCCGGACCTGATCAGAGATTGTTGTCAGCGCAATCTTCAAAGGTGATGTGAGCAACTCCACGGTACGCAAGGGCAGTTCGACACGCCAAGTCCGCAATATTTTCGACATGTGTGGGCCCCATGATGCGCTCGTTGAATACGGAGACATCCATATAGAGCTTGTCGAGCGCTACATCCTGCTGTATGAAAGTACCGATGAGATCGTGGAACTGCAGGCCGGTGATTGCCAGTACCGGCTGGTTGTCGCATTTGGCATCGTAAAGGCCGTTCAGTAGATGGATTCCACCTGGACCCGAAGTAGCGAGACAAACACCCAGTCTGCCAGTGAACTTCGCATACCCGCAAGCCATAAAAGCTGCGGCCTCTTCGTGCCGAACTTGAACGAAACGAATCTTGTCTTCGTGGGTGCGGAGCGATTCCATAATGCCGTTGATTCCGTCGCGCGGAAGACCGAAGATGACTCCCACGCCCCAGTCCAGAAGGGTTTCCACTAATACATCGGCTGCTGTCATAAGTGTTCCTCTGCCCTATCAATAACAGTGATGGTCGTAGTTCAGATGCAATCTGATGCCTTGTGGTTCATGCGAGCGGAATACTCTCTCGGCTTTAACGAGCGAGAACGTCCCGCCAAATTCACCGACATTGGGCACGATCATTTTCTAGAAAATTAAGATTTATCAGCCCACCTCTTTCGCTGAAAAAGTCATCTCTACATTGTTAGATTCGGCTGCGGATTGTCGCGAATCAATACCGTGTTCACTCGAGCGACGACTCGCAGACAAGGCATGGAGGTCAGTGGTCACGCTCTCGTACGTCGCGATCGATCGAATCAAGGTGTCCACGTATACGGTGCCTACCGATTTCCCTGAGTCCGACGGGACCCTGCAGTGGAACTCCACAACCCTGGTGTTGGTTCACGGATATGCCGGCAATAAAGTTAGTCTGGGCTACGCCTATGCAGATACAGCGACTGCGATCCTCCTTCGGGACACATTGTCCAAAACGGTGGAGGGCCAGAATGCCATGGCGCCAACGGCAAGTTGGAATGCAATGGTAGCCGGCACTCGTAACCTGGGCCGTCCCGGAATTGTTTCCATGGCGATCTCCGCAGTCGATATCGCCCTGTGGGATCTAAAGGCCCGCCTGCTCAATCTTCCATTGCTGACTCTGCTAGGCGCTGTGCGGGAGTCGGTGCCGATTTATGCGAGTGGTGGATTTACCTCGTATTCGGAAAAACAACTGCAAAATCAGCTGGCCGGATGGGTCGAACGGGGCATCCCTCGCGTCAAGATGAAAATCGGCCGCGACGCCAAAGCCGATGTTGGAAGAGTTGCTGCCGCGCGTGCTGCCATTGGTGCCAACACTGAGCTTTTTGTCGATGCGAACGGGGGCTACAGCCGAAAGCAGGCCTTGGTGCAAGCGGAAAAATTCGCGGAACTGAATGTCACTTGGTTCGAGGAGCCCGTTTCCTCCGATGATCTTGCAGGATTGCGGTTGCTGCGGGATCAATCACCTGCAGGGGTCGAAATTGCCGCAGGTGAATACGGTTACCAACCAGGATATTTTCGACGCATGTTGGCTGCCGGCGCTCTCTTGGTTGTGTCGTCTTGCGGCATTCTCGTCCAATTGTGATTTCGGGTCAGGGTCGCTGGCACGGGTTACGACCTCTCCAAACTCCGGCAGGATTGACGCGCTTCTTTCTATCTGCTGCGGCCGAGGTTCACCGTTCGTATGCTTCTCGATTCGTAGCTGATTGGCTAAGAACCGGGCAACCGGCTGCCGCCTTGGGGGAATCATTGCGCAGCAAGTCGAGAGCGCCAGAATTGTCCTCCTCATGAGGGGTAGCGGTCAACATGATAGATGTTGCCGTCAAAGAGGTTGCCGTATTATTGCACTCCAATCATCACACACCGTCCTGAGCAATGTTCGACCTCCGCCCACGGAGTGGCAGAATTGCCGCTACGAGCGTAGGTTCGAGCACTTCCCTGGCGAGCCAGCGTGCTCCCCTGGCCAGGTAGAGGCCCAAGGAAACCTGGCTGCAGCACCAAATGTCAGTTTCTTGTAAAAACTGCGTCGACACAATATTTTGGAGTTGACTTTCCGGAGTTGCCGATGAGAAACTCCCGTCCCGGATCGGTCATGTGGCCCAAGAAGTGGCCAAGGAGACAACGATAATTCTCCACCGACACGAAAAACTCTTTACCGCCGTGTGTTTGCCGATAGATAACAAGAACGGGAATTTCAGACGCGCGCGCTAAGCAACGAAGTTTTCATTTCGTCCTTTCGAAAGGAGTATTGATATGTCTCTCGCCAGACGTTTGTGGAAGATGGCTACTGCTGCACCCGCGCTCGCGCTCGTGTTGAGCTTATTGCTGTCGTTTGTGGGTGCCTTTGCCCAACAGCCAACCGCCAGTTCGTCAGATCCGCAGACTGCCAATACACCCACAGTGGCGAAAAAATCAGTCTCCAAGAAAAAGGTTGGGAAGAAAGTAAAAGAGCAGAAGGAGGAGACTGGAGAGACAGAGAAGGAAACATTGCCTCCGCTCCTTTCCGAACGTCTTAAGAAACTCTCGCAGGCGGTTCAACCCGATGGCGGGCTCAGCAATCCGGGAGGACTGGCGCACCGGGAATTTATGCACCGGGCCTATCCGGATACGAAAATTCCGATCGAGCGAATCCTTGGCGAACGCGCTGCGCACGCTAGCATTTCAGGGCGAAGCCCTTCGAACAACGGAGGCGCTCCATGGGTATCGTACGGTCCCAGTTATGCGCTTTACCCGTTCACCCCGCTTCGCAATTCCAATTTGTACGTTCCGAACGCCTATCCCGCGGCTAGCCGCACCCCCTCGCTGGTGCTATCTCCCATTTGTACGCCTGCGAGCTGTACGCTGTGGGCCGGGCCGGCCGGTGGAGGTGTCTGGCGCACGCGAGATCCGTTCGACAATCCACCGCAGTGGAGGTACTTGTCCTCCGTATTCGGAATCAATGCCATCGGTTCCCTTGAACTCGATCCGAATGATCCTACTGGGGAGACGATCTATGCGGGCACCGGAGAAGCAAATGCCTGCGGCAGTGGTTGCGAGGCCGGTGTAGGCCTCTACAAGTCGACCGACGGCGGCAACACCTGGACAGGACCACTCGGACAATCCGCATTCAATGCTCGTGCCATCGGCAGCATCGCTGTAAAGCCCGGAGATCCGAACACCATTTATGCGGGAACCACACCGGGTCTGCGCGGCCAGTCTTCGGTTTGTTGCAATGGCACTCAGGACTTAATTCCCGGTGCACCCAGGTGGGGTCTATATAAGTCCGCGGATGGCGGTCAAACGTGGGCTTTCATCCACGATGGGTCCACCGACGCATCGGTGTGCACGGGGGATTTGAGGGAATATGAGAACCTCGACCCGTGCTCGCCATTTGGTGTAAGGCGCGTGCTGCTTGATCCATCGAATCCGGACATCGTGTATGCCGCGTCGTATGCGCGCGGAGTATGGCGTTCCACGGACGCCGGTACAACGTGGGTGCAGATCAAGAAATCATTAGACTCCACGAACACCTCGATGCGGCCAGAGATGACCGTGACCACATTGCCGAATGGCAAGACACGCATGTATGTGGCTGAGGGCTCCTCCGGGCCAGCGCCAACTGCGCCCAACGATTTTTCCCAGCTTTTCCGCAGCGACGACACGACCAAAGCCAGCCCAACGTTCCTAGCGCTTACAACCAGCAATCCTGCAAACCAGGGATACGGTTCCTACAACTACTGCGAGGGCCAGTGCTGGTATGACAACTTCGTCAGGACGCCGCCCGGGAATCCGGATATGGTCTACTTAGGCGGGTCGTATGCCTATGGCGAAACGGGCAACATCTCCAACGGGCGGGCAGTACTGCTTTCCATCGATGCCGGCGTTTCCTTCACGGATATGACGATGGACGCAACCAGCTCGCTGCATCCGAACGGAACCCACCCCGATCAACACTTCATTGTGATCAATCCGAACAATCCCTTGCAGTATTGGGAATCGTCGGACGGCGGCATCATGCGTTCCAGCGGAGATCTGACGGATATTTCCTCGAACTGTGCTTCCCGGGGGATAACTGGCGTTGTCCTTGCGCGCTGCCAGCAATTGCTCTCGCTCGTACCCACTCGGCTCACGAGCATCAACAAGGGGTTGACAACCTTGCAGTTCCAGGCACTGTCGGTGAATCCGTTCAACTCCAATGATGTCCAGGGCGGAACGCAGGACAACGGAACCTGGGAAACCACGGCGCATCATTCGCAATGGAACCAGACTATATTCGGGGATGGCGGACTGAGTGGTTTTGATTTCGTGAATCCACAGTTCCGGATGCACACCTACGCCGGTCCTGAACCTGACGTGAACTTCTCGGGCGGTCTCCTCTCGGACTGGAATTTCATTGGCGACAGTTTCTTCCTCTCCGGTGAGCCGTCGGAATTCTATTTCCCAATCATCATGGATCCTGCGGTTCACCAAACAATGTTCGCGGGCATGGCTCACGTGTTTCGGACCAAAACGCAGGGCGTGGGAAACCGGACTCTCGCCGCATTCCGTGCCAACTGCAACGAATTCACGGGAGCTGATCCTGACGGTACCTGCGGCGATTGGGTGCCGCTCGGCGACCCATCAGCTAATGGTCAATTAACTGGCTCAGATTACGGCAAGGACCGGGCTGGTATCGACGTTGCGGCGGTGGCTCGAGCTCCGCAGGATGCGAAGACGCTATGGGCAGCCACGGCAGCGGGCCGTGTCTTCATCAGCAAGAACGCGGATGCGGAACCAGAAACCTCCGTCGTGTTTACGCGTCTCGATTCACTGGCACCCAACAGTCCGGGACGGTTTATCAGCGCCATTTATGTTGATCCCAACGATAGCAACCGCGCTTGGATCTCATATAGTGGATTCAGCGCTTCCACACCGGCCACGCCGGGACACGTATTCGAAGTGACGTACTATCCGGTGTTGGGAACAGCAACGTGGAAAGATCTGAGCTTCGATCTGGCGGATATCCCGATCACGGGTGTGGTCCGCGACGGAGTAACGCAGGACTTTTTCGCCTCCAGCGACTTTGGCGTTTACCGGCTCGTTGAGTTCGAAAGGAGCTGGAAGCTGGCCGCGCCAGGCATGCCAAACATCGAGGTTGCGGGACTCACGCTCGTACAAAGCGCGCGCAAACTCTACGCTGCGTCGCATGGTCAGGGTGCGTGGTTGCTTCTACTTCCGGACCGGGGGGACGATAGCGCCCGAACAGTAGCCGCCACCAAGTAGTAACGATCGAAGCCGAGGATCAATGGCTCCTTCTTTGACTTGTTGATCGAGTTTTTACACGGTCCCGGTCCGGTGCTACTGAGGAAGATCCTTGCCGGTTTTTCCACGCGGTGGTTGGCGTAACCGTGAGCTCGACATAAGCGAGATCACGGTGAAAGCACACCGAGGCCGGGTGATGCAAAAGATAAAAGCGGGAACTCTAGCCGGGCTGGTGAAAATGGCCGCGAGGCTCCCCTCGAAGGTGCGACAGCTTCTCATACGACCGCGGTCTGTTGATCATGATGAAATCGGCGAGCAAGGTGGCAATCCATCCGATGTCATCCTCAAAGAGCTTTCAAAGACATATCCTACCGGCGCGGTGATCCGTTTTTCGGGCTAAAACCACGATCATGAGAACGTTTTTGTCTGTGGATCTTTGAGTTCTGCGAATGCCGCCGCCGCATCGTGAAGGCGGTCGAAAACCTGCGCCGGGCCGATGATCTCGGTCAAGAGATGCCGGTCTAGGTCCGCCTTCAGAGAGGGAGACACGCGTGCGAACACCAGGGCAACTCCGCCGTCGACCAGTTCCTTGTGAATCTGACGTACCATCCGGGCCGCCGTGTAATCTATATTCGTGATCGCTTCCGCATCGACGGCCAGCCAACGCACGGGTGAAGGAGTCGGCCCAACCAAGCCGCGAATCTCTTTTGCGAACAGGCTGGCATTCGCGTAGAAGAGCGCTGCTCCGAAACTATAGATGATCAAACCTGGCTCCGTTACCGCGCCTGGAACCGCCGGCACCAACTGCCATGTATCACGTTGACTTGCGGCCAAGACTCCGGTGTGAGGACGATAGCTGTGCCGCACGATCCGGAACAGCGACAGCACCATTGCCAATAGAATGCCCTGCTCAACTCCCACCAGCACTACGACGGCCGCGGTAAACACGGCCAGGGCAAATTCCCCGGGACTCTCGCGTCGAATCTCGCGCAAGCCACGCACGTCGATTAGACGGACAGCAATGAAAAACACGATGGCACCCAGCACGCAACGGGGCAGGTATTGCAGAGGCTTGGTCAGAAAGAGCAGAACGAATGCAACCGCTATCGTGGTAGCCACCTGGGCAAGCTGGCTCTGACCGCCGGAGCTTTCGACCATCGCGGTTTGAGTTGGGCTTCCATCCACCACAAACGTCCCGCTCAACGCTGCCGCGGCGTTGGCGGCAGAAAGACCGACCAAGTCTGCGCTTTCGTCTAGATACTGATGGTGTCGCCCAGCGTAGAAACGCGCCGTAGCCGCGCTTTGGGCAACGATCATCACAAAGCAGGAAACGGAAACGCCGAGCAGAGGTACGACGTCTTTCCAGTGCACGTCCGGCAACCCTAAATGGGGAAGCCCCCCAACGACCGGTCCGATGATCGCGATACCGTGACCCGCGAAATCCCAGTTTGCGCTCGCGGCAATTGTGCCGGCGACCGCGATCAGAGAGCCCGGGACCTTGGGGGCAAATTGGCTGAAAGCAAAGACGCCTGTCACGACCACGGCCGAGATCGCCACGGTCGGCAGGTGAATCCTGGGCAGGTTGCGGAAGACATCAAAGAGCTGTCCGACCGTCCGGTTGGAATGCACTTCGAGACCGACCATCCCGCTCAGCACGGCGATGCCCACCTGAAATCCAACTCCGGTGAGAAACCCTGTCAGTACGGTTTGCGACAAGAAATCGGCTAGGAAGCCGAGCTTGAGGACTCGAGCTAGCAGCAAAAATCCGGCACTGAGCAGAGCGACCGTCGATGCTAGCGCCACATATCTCGCGCTTGCGATGGGAGCCATAGTCGCAAGCTTCCCGGCAAGGATAGATGCGGTTGCCGAATCGGCAGCGACCACCAAGTAGCGCGAGGAGCCGAACACAGCAAATGCCAATACCGGAAGCAACAGCGTGTAAAACCCCGTAACCACTGGCATGCCGGCAATCTTGGTATAGCCGAGCGCCTGCGGTATGTTCATAGCCGCCAGTTGGAATCCGGCCAATGCATCCCGGGCCGCTCCGGCCCGACTCACCGGCCTTATACCTTGAAACAGACGGAGCCAGTTGCCACCCCACGCGTGGGGTGCGCGCTGGCTAAATTGCCCGCGACCTGGTCCGGGCGATGGAGTGGTCTGTATGTTCATTGTCATCCGAAGGTCGTCCTTACCGTTCCGAAAGTTTCACGGACCGAAGAGCGCAACTGATTTCGAGTCGCCGCCTCATAAGACAATATAGCAATGCGATCAGAGCCCACCCTCTGCTGGAATGCGTCGTGTCTGGAAAATTCGGTGAACGGCAGGAGTCGAGTTGTTGTCGACGGTGGCTTTATCCCGGCACAGAGCGGTTTGGAGAACCATCGAGACGCCGTCGAGAAGCTGTGTGTTGTTGCCATTCGGCATTGACGGTCGGATCGCATGCATCTCGCGCTAGCGTCCGCCGGACAGCGGCATGGAGGCACGGCCGTTTAGCGGATACCGTTGAAAAAAACTTGAGGGTGCCACCAAGGCAAAGACAACCTCCTGCTGTTCCCCTTGCGGACTCCAGCAGTCCGAGGAAAACAAGAACAGGTGCGCTGTCGGGAACGGCAGGGCGGCCTGCTGAAATACTATTGAACGTAAGGCGGCCAAGCGGGTGGTGATCCCTGTTGGGGATATTGAGTCTGGGCGCACAGCTTGAATACTGGTCGCGACTTGTGAGCGCCTTCAATCAAGGCCGACTCTGAACCCATAACAATACTCTGCCTATTAGTTCAGTCTGCGAACGACTTTCTTGACCATACGCCAGACCCGGAGGGGCGCTTTTTCGTCGGCCCCGACCAACCGCGGCCGCGGGTTAAGACAGCCGGTGAGACCCTCGGTCGTCCGTTTCAGCTGGCCGGATTGAAGTAGGAAAAAGGGCGGGCTGGCCCACGACCTTACGACCTGCGTCACTATCTGGACTTGCGGACTATGTTGAGCGGCTGCTTTGTGACCCCGTAAACAAGCCCCTCGATGATGATGTGTCTCCGCATAGACTTGGTTTTCCCACTAGGACATGCGGTGGAGAAGGAGAATCACATGGAAACGCTTTTTCAAGAATCCCCACACCCTATCGTGCAAACCTGAAGGTCCATTGGGCCGCTACATCGATGCGTTCGCCCAACCGTCGAGCGAACAAGGATATGCAAGTGGGACGTTGGGTACGGGTACAAGAGAGAGCTTCTTTCGCTGCCGGTTATAGACATGCGTACGAAGAGTCCGCAGTCAGAGTTGAGTAGGTCGAGCCCCCGCCAAGCTGCCCTCGCTCGCCGATGTTTCACGCCTGACCGGAATCAAGGCGCTTTCGGAAGTGCCCACGCGAACATTACGCCGCCACTACTCATCAGCACATATTGGCGACCGTCGAGTTCGTAGGTAATGGGAGAACTCACGATGTGCGCGCCCGAGCCCGCGTGCCAGAGTGTTCTGCCATCGGCTGAATCCAGCGCGAGGAAATTGCCCGAACTGTCTCCGGTAAAGGTAAGTCCCGAATCCGTCGTCAGCACGCCTGCTCCCGATTCTCCCCCGAGTTCATGGCTCCAACGGATCTTGCCGGTCTGGTAATCGATCGCCTCGATCACGCCTTTGCCCCAAACAGCGTAGTCGGCGCCGGCCCAACCGTAGACGCCGTCTGCCGGTTTTGCGAAGTAGATACTCCAACTCGGATGAGCGTCGACGACGAAGAGCCCGGTCTTGGTGTCGAAACTGGGAGAGCGAAAGTTGGTCATGCCGCCTTCATCGGGCGCGATGATCCGGCCATCGGGACTCGGCTCCTTAGCGGGATTCGGAATCGGCCGTCCTTCTTTGTCAATGCCGAGCGACCAATTCACCGGCCCGAACGGTACGGTCAGAAGACTCTTCCCATTGGTGCGATCGAGCACGAAGAAATAGCCGTTGCGCGAAGTCTGCATCAGCATCTTCTTCGGCTCGCCGTGAAAGTCGCCATCGACCTGCACGGGTGTCTCGACCGCGTCCCAGTCGTGGGTATCGTGCGGCGAAACCTGGAAAGCCCAAATCAGCTTGCCGGTATCCGGGTTGAGTGCGACGATCGAGCATGTGTAGAGATCTTCGCCGGGCCGTGTTGAGCCGTTGAGGACGGGCGTCGGATTCCCGGTTCCCCAGAACACAAGATTCAGCTCAGGGTCGTAAGTCCCCGGCATCCAAGTCATGCCACCGGTGGTTTGATTCGGCGTGCCCGCCGGAGGTGTGGAGTCCCACTGCCACTGCGTCGTCCCGGTTTCGGGATCAATCGATCGGATGTAGCCGCTGAGGTTGTCGAAATCTCCGGAAACGCCAATCAGCACGTGATTGCCTACCACAAGCGGCGCCATGCTGGTCCAATATCCCTTTGTCACGTCGGCAACTTGCACCTTCCAGCGCACGCTCCCGTCTTTGCGGTTGAGGGAAATGATGTGAGCGTCGGGAGACATGAAGAAAACATAATCCTTGTATATCCCTACGCCGCGATTCCCGATATGTTCGCCCTGGGTCGTGAGTTGGTTGTAGTGCCAGATCTGATGGCCGGAGCGCGCGTCGACGGCCCAAATGTTATCCGGCACTGTGAAATACAAAATGCCGTCGACCAGCAGCGGGGAAGACTTGATCGGTGCGCTCTGGTTCGTTTGGAAGGCCCAAGCCAGCGCCAGGTTCTCCACATTCTGTGGCGCAATCTGGGTGAGGGCGCTGTGACGCCTGCCAGAATAGTCGCCATGATACGACGGCCAACTGTCAGGCTTGGGGTGCACCAACATTTGTTGATCGGCTCCTTGGCCCATGAGCCAAGTGGGAGATGCAATCGCAAGCACGGCACTCACTAAACCAAGCAATTTATATCGAAACGAGCACATAGTCGGCCGGGGCATTTTACGTCGTTGTTGAGTAAACATTTGTTAAGCAATCAAGAATAGATCAAGGACGCACCGAAGCTGATCGTTACCGCAAGGTCTGCAAATACGCCATCAGATTGTGGATATCGTCATCGGTGTACTTGCTTAACAGATCGATGTGGGCATCCACTGGCGCCTCGATTTTGTATTGCACGTCGCGCGTAAACCACGATCGGTACAACCCCGTAGAATCAGTGAGCGCAACCGTAAACTCATCAAGGTAAGAGAGAGTGCCGGTGATCGGCTCGCCGGACGCAAGGGTCACTGTGACCTTTGATTTTGCGTGCCGCGGATACAGCATCTGCTCTTCAAGCTGAAGGCCCTGATAACGGGATGCTATGCCGGCGAGATCCGTGGGCGAATGGCACGTCGCGCATCTTCCGCCGCCATTGAAATAGTGCTTCCCCTCCTCGATATTTCCGGTTTGCAGGTCCGAGACATCCACTCCTTTTCGTCCGCCTTTGTTCGAAGACGACATTGCTTGCTGTGTATGTAGAAATGCCACCAGGCTGGCGATCTCCTGTTCGGAATGATTGAAGGCTGGCATGCCGCGGTCAGGGCGCCCATTGCGGATGACGGGTCCGATTCGGTCTCCGTTCACATCTCGTGTTACCAAAAGTGACCTGGTCAGATCGGGGCCGCTCTCGCCACCGGTGGCATCGCGTCCGTGGCAGAACGAGCAATCTGTTCTAAACAGGGCCGCTCCACGCTGCGTCAGTTCTGGCGGATACGATTTCGCCGAAGCCCTTGATCCCTTTTGTGTGTGCGTTACGGCCTGGGCGTGACTCGGCGTTTGCTGAGCGATACCGCTGAAGCTCATAAGAAATAACGCAGCGCACAGTGTGCTCGAATGCAGAATTGGACGAAGAGAATTCATACCTGCCCCATCCCTATCAAGGGGAATTTACGGACGCGGATGCGAAGCGGTGCTTCCGTCGGTCATGCCCAACACCCACTTGATCGCTTCGAAATACATTTTCCGAATGTCACGGTCGCTCCACGCTTCTTCCGTATGGCCAAGCGTGGAGTAGAACACTCTCCCCTTGCCGTACATTTTGTCCCAGGCCACGGCAAAATCATGGTCCGTACGGTGGATGCGCGGATTATTTGCATAGTTGAGCTTGGAAGGATCGAGACTCAGCAAAACGTTGACCTTTTCGCGGGACCAATCTTTCGGCTGATAAATCTCGTCGTATTTAACGAACGAACGCGGGAAATGCCGAACCGCAGGAAAAGAAGGATCTTCGTTTATGATCGGAGCATTGAACGTCATCCACGGATGCTGATCGAACCACCCACCGATCATCTCGCCATATTCACCCCATTTGTAATTGGTATCGAGGGCCGCGTGGACGCCGACAAAACCCTTACCATCTTCCTTAATGAACGACATCATGTCTTTCTTCTGACTGTCGTCCAGGTCGAGTTCCCCGGTCGTACTCACAAATACCAGCGCGTCGAAGTAATCTAGATTCTTAGCATTTCTCCCCAAGTCCTTTTTCGTAATGAGCTCAGTGTCCGTGCGCAGTGTGGCGTCCCACAAGCCGCTTTGGCGGCCCACGTCGTAGATGGCAACCATTCCATCGGAGATCGAATCGTGCTCGAATCCCTTGGTCTGGCCGACGACCAGAATGTGCTTGAGATGAATCTTCTTTTCATGCGGCGATGGCGGTAGTGCTGGATCGACCGCCGGCTGATCCTGAGCTGCGGTGACGGTTGTTAACAAAAGCGATATCCAACAAAGGACGATGGGCATTCGGGCTAGGCGCACGTGATCCCTCGAAGAACGGCGAATTCGGAAAAGACATCTGGCAGATGTGGTCTGTTCTGCTTCGCCCACGATTCTGCCGAAGGTAAAACGTTAACACATCGCGCTGAGATAAAATGCCCAGTCATTTTGAGGAGACAAGACAAAGTATGCGCGTTGGAGTCTTTTTTCACTCCGCGGGCAAGATTCGTGTGCCTTTTCGCTGGCGCCCGTTAGGGTTTGGTGCGAAAAGAGAATCGTTCGTCATCGAACAGTCTGCGAAGCCTCAATTTCTGTAGTCTGTTTACTGCTGCGCAAACCGAGTGCAGGAGTGTCTAACTCTGAGAGAAAAAAGATCGCGGGAACCCCGTTGCCCCTATTGTGTGCTAGGGAAGGGATTCAAGGTGATGAAAGTTCTACAAAACGGGAGGCAGATTTGTGAAGACTGCGGCCACATTGTTTTTCCAAACGATACGGCCTTCAGGTGCCCGTGCCCGAAGTGTCTCGAAGTTGATTTCTCTCCTAGGATTCGCAGCTTGCGGCGGAACTAGTTCATGCTCTAATCTATCTCGCTTCGGCCAGACGGCGAATCGGAGCCCTCACTTTTTCTTTGCCCGTGTACAAAGAATTCACCATCATTAAACCCAGCTTCCATTCCCCAAGCATACTCAGGGTATGCACGCTTCGCGCCGTGCATTGCTTCACGAGCGGCGCTCTCGGTCATGGGCGTTGCTTGCACCGGGCTGTGGACGAGGCGAAACCGAAACGATGCACCTTTAGAAGTTGCTTCGGTCCGCAACCAAGCATCCATGGGCGCAATTGTCTCACCATCGTCAAGTTAGCCATAGCTTTTGTTCGTCACTTTTCCTCCTAGCGGAGGAGCTCGGGATAATCCTTGCCCACCCCGTAAGTGCACAACTATACTTCCGGCCAAGACAGATGCGGGATCCCGGATTATTTCTTTGGGGGAAGAGAAATCCGGGACCCTTTGCAATCCCATTTGGGATGGGATGCGTACACTGCTCAGCAAGGTTACTTCAAAAGCTATAAAGAAGTCGTAAGGAAGCCGCGTGGATTACGCAGCACGCCTTGCAAGGTCTTCCACGCGGATGCACTCTGAGCAAAAGGGCAAAGGGAGGGTCATGGTCTGCCCGCTATACGAGAAAAACGTGGCATCCACGTGCAACAGTTCGTGCCCACATTTCCGACAGTGGGTCATACGTGGCGTTGCAGACAGAGCGGCGAAGAGTTCTTCCACCAATGCGGACGGAACACTAATGGGTTGAGATTTATGTTTCGCCATGACGGGGCTCCTTTGCAGACCCGAACTTCGGGCTGATCTTCGCAAGGAACCGTCACCCCAGCTGGTTGGTAAGGTGCGCGGCGGAAAGATGCGTTGAAACAGTCTTCGCTCAACCATACGCGCTGAACTTCGTTGTGTCACCACGCTTCTGCGGGCTTATCCGCGGCCCAAGGACCGTCTCGGCCCGGGGGGCCAGGCGCACCTGAAGCGCGCTACCTTCCGTGCCATTTCCTTGGCGTAAACTGGCACAAAAAGGAGGTGCCCCGTGGAGTATGTCCCTAGGATGAATGACCTTGTTTTCCTGAAAGGGAAGGGGTTCGTTAGATATGTCGTCCTCAGTGTGGATATTGAAAAGAAGACTGCGGATCTCAAGACGGACGCAGAAATTAGCCTGATCGTCCGAGGCGCGCGATGGTCGGATCTATCCGTCGCGGATGGAAGCGAGAGTGCTACCCCAGCTTAATTCTTGAAAGCCAGAACCACGCGCGTAGGGGCCATGTCATTCCACTGATTTTGGTGTTGGGAGCGATCCCTTTTGGGACCAATGCATGATAATGAGATTTCTCGCGCAATTCACTTTCATGTCGTCGCGCAAGTCCTCTTCGTTCATTGACTTGCCCTGGCCTGCTGCCGATAAACTACCCAAAGAACGCATGGCTGGCTTCAGCTGATTGCCATCCCCGCCCGCAGCTACAAGGAAATTCTTTGCCTCACGTATCCCCTTTCGCCCGCCGTTTCCATTTCTTCAGTAGAGCTCAGCATTGAATCGAGTGAGCAATGCAAACGGGAGGCGATATGGTTTATATGAATGCGGTGTGGCTTTCCGTCGTGGTCTGGATGGTTCGTTGTTCGCTCGGCGCAATTTTCTCGTCGGCGCAGACCTTCAAGAAGTTGGCTGATTTCAGCGGCTCGAATGGAGCATATCTCGTGGCTCCCTCGTTCAGGGCACGGATGCCAACCTCTACGGGACGACGGAGAATGGCGGGGCCAGTGGCGACGGCATGGTCTTTAAAATCACCCTGAAAACCCCTCGAGCACGGTCAATGAGTTCTATTGATTTTTCAACTGTGCTGACGAGTCACGATGTAAACTTCGGCCGAAATCGCAAGGCGATCCTTAGAAGGGAGATTCCAATGCGTGTTTTGGGTTACACATGGGCCGGGGTCCGAACGACCGACTTGCAATCAGCCACTCGCTTTTTTTCGGAGGTATTGGGTCTCTTCATCATGCACGAGGGTGAAGGGCTGGTTCAGTTTGAGCTGCCTTCGGGGCAACTTTTCGAGGTGTTCAGCAGGAAGAACCGCTACTATCAGCTTCACGCCTGCCCGGTTCTGGCCTTTCAGGTGGAGGATGTGCGGGCTGCGAGAAAGGAAATCGAGTCACGCGGCATCGAGTTCGTCACAGATGTCGACGGCAACGAATCCGAGGCTTGGACTTATCTTCGCGGACCCGACGGCTACCTATACGAGCTTTGGCAGACGCTTCGCCCTTTGAAAGCGCTGCCCCCCGATTAGCAGCCGCCTGGCGCCAAACTGAACGTGATGCGTCAAAGAGTGATGGGGATTTATCGCCAGCTAACGGAAGTCAAACCTGGGGTGCATAGCGGCGGGATAGATTCCGGTCTGCCGACAGCCCAACGAGGCGACCCTAACGAGCCACTGACGTTGAGGCATTGGCCTCCAGAGCTGTCGGCCGGCTGCCGGGGTGGAGCTGGGGGTGTGCACCTGCAAACTAACCGCCCAAGCGAAGTACAACTCCGGCGCTGTAGCGGAAGCTGTTCTGCCGGTCATTGTTATGATCGGGGGCTGTTGTCAGGAGTATTCGGCCTGAAGCGGACGGATGGCGATATGCCTGGCGACTCCTACATCGATCCCCCCGCCGGCAGTCATCGCGAATGCGCTTAACGAGCCAAAGGTAATTCCATCCTCAAGCCAAATGCGGCCCGGAAGGACCTGAGCGAATGCAGCGATTCCGCCACGCCTTAGATTGATTCGCGGTCCGAAGAGATACGAAACTTGATGCGTGGTCCCGAGTCCCTGCCGCGCCAAGGCATCACCGCTCAGGCGACTTGGCCGCTCACGCCGTTGGCGTTGAACGATTCAGAGGGCGGTACTCCACTGACCCGGGGGTCTGCATGGTAGCGGACGTAATCGTATCCGCCATATAGATCGAGTTTTGAGGCCTCCTGCCCTTTCGCTGGAAGGGCGCTTACTAACAGTGCAGATAATATCGCGAAACCAAGTGGCTTCCACATTTCTAGTGGCCCCCAACATTGAGAGCCCGCGAAGCTGTCGATGCATCTAGTCGACTTATCTGTCGATTACCATGTAAACCCGCATTGCTAAGAGCTTACTCCCGGTCCGGTCAATGTAATTGATGTAACGCCAATCATTGCAGGTACACGACTCGATTTGATTTGTGCGTGGCCATCGTCTCGTTCCTTTCTGCTCTAGTTTTCAGCGTCAAGGTGCATAACGAGTAAAGACAAGGTTGGTTGCTTTGGCCTTCTCATGGCAGGGGAAGCAGGATTTCATGAAAGCCGCGTCGCCAGGTTTGTCGTCTTGGAAGTGAGCGAACCCCCAGCCTCCGGTTGCGGCGTACTTTGTTGAGTCCTTGACCATAAACTGAATGTTTGTGGGAGGGCCGGGAACGAAAGATTGGACACGGCCAAAGACTTTGTTGTTTTCGTCGGAGGGGACGTTACGGTAATGCAAAGCAGCAATGATTGTGCCGTCCGGGAACGGGAGCTTCCCTTCGCGATAGGCTTTGATCGCCACGTCGTTTCCCAAGACGGCACCCAAACTGTTGAGGTTGCCTGCTTCATGGGCCGAGGAAATCCACTGCCAGTCGCGGTATCCGTGAGGAATTTCGGTAACGAAGTTCGGGGCAGCAGCTTCCCCGTCTGCGTGCCCTGGTGCAGGGGCAACGAAGGCGACAAGGCCGGCTATTGCTGGAAGTACGACGAGCAAAAACGTGAAGTGTTTCATGAGGGTCCTCTTCCGAGATGCTCAGGTAAGCTGAAAATCAGGAGTCTCGACTACGTCTCGACCTAAGGGGCGGCTCGATGCCTTTTCGCCAACAGAGCGCGCTGGGAATTCTAAGCAGAACTTACGGGAAACAGCAATACCGGAGAACCTCTAAGCGGACGGGTCTATGCGGGGGTACCACGCCAAGTGGGATCCTACCGCGATCGCCAGTTGGCCGCGTTGTAATCGGTGTCATTTGGCTCCCAGTCAGTGACTATGTGACTCGCGCTAAGTCCTTGGCGGCTGTCTCTCTTCGGGCTCGACATGAACGAGCACCTCCGATATCTGGGGCAATTTTCTAGGAGGGAATTCTCCACCCGGGCGATGCGGTGTCCTTCGCGCAGGGTGCCGCCTAGTGAGTCGCTATACATTTACTGATTTCTAACGGGGCTAGCTCTTCGCGGTGTGTAGATGATCTCGGATCAGGCGAAGAGTTTTCTCACAGCGGATCCATGACCAGCGATACAGCAAAATGTCGGCGTTCCTACGCGACGCCGCGGATTGGCCTCTTGCTTATCAAAGGTTATGAATATAAAGACAACACTCTTGTATCGGACCCACCCTTCGGTCATGGCCGCAGGAATCATTTGCAGGAAAAGAGGGAAATGAAGTTATGTATCATCATATAAAAAAGCTGATGTACACAGTAAATATTGGAACGCCTGATCCGAGGTTTGGCAACATGCTGCTGGAGCAATTCGGCGGGGCAAACGGCGAGCTTGCTGCTGCCATGCAGTATTCCATCCAGGGCCTTAATTGCGACGATCCGGAACGTAAAGACCTGCTGATGGATATCGGCACCGAGGAGCTCAGTCACCTCGAAATCGTCGGCACTCTCGCGCGCATGCACCTGAAACCGCTAAGAATCAGCCGCGATGCGGCCGAAATCGATCCGCTCATCGCCGTTGCGGGCGGAGGAGGGGTCAATCTCTTCAATTCGATGGGTGATGCCTGGACTGCAGACTATTTGAAAATCACGGGCGAACTCGATGTCGATCTCCGCAGTAATATTGCCGCCGAGGCTCGCGCCAAAATCGTTTACGAACGGCTCATTAACTTCACGGATGATCGGGGAACCATCGACACACTGCAATTCCTGATGACACGCGAGATCACCCATATGAAAGCATTCACCGCGGCACTCGAAAGCATGGGCAAGGATCGTTTTGCGATTGGTAAGATCGCTCCAACACCTATGCTCGTCGATCAATATTTCAACGACTCCACGGGCGTTGGCGATGAAGGCGAAACGGATGCGCGCGGTCCATGGAATGAAGGCGGTGACTGGGAAATTGTTGACTCTCCTGCCCTAGAACAAGGCGTCGAAAGTCTTAAAGACGATAAAGAGCTTAACAAGGAGGCTGCGGGAGAAGCCAGGAAGTCCGGCATCTGGAAGAAGGCTGTGGGAAGCAGGGTGAAGTTGCGGAAACCTGCCTAGCGTAGGCGCACGTTGCGGAGGCCGACATCTGTCGGCCTTCGCCACCTCGCCCGAATGATAAAGTCCAATGAAAAACAGCAGCGATATTTGCCCGCCAGGGCGCCGGCAGGCTGTAGTGACCGAGCGGCGGCGACCGAAGATGGCCCGCTCAGCCGCGCCGTAGACGGACAAAAGCTGGTTGCCCGACATCGAGTAAATCGTGTCTGTTCCAAGTTCCCGCAGCGTGCGAGCAACAATCTGTCCTTCAGTCAACATCCCCGTGCTCACCAGCCCTATTGATTCCTACGTTTACTCATGAGTCGTGCGAATTGATTGTTGAGCGTGATCATCGCTAAAAAAGCGAGTTCGAAGCTCTCTCGACACCTTTACAGCTCTAAAGTATTTTCGCCTTCGAGGACTTGCCTCCAGCTACTGCCACAGTTGCGTCACGCTGCAACAGCTCTTGACGAACACAAGGCACGCTATCGCGAGAGTACTGTGGGAGGAAAGCGATTGATCAGCGCAGTCACTCGCGGAATGTTTCTCCGTCAACTGCCGGCCATGACTAAGCCGAACAAAGAGGAAGAGAAGTTACGGCTGGATGCGCAATCTGTCCAAATACACCGTTTGACTGCCTTGCTTTGAGCAATCCGCGCCCCGGAAGCGCAGTCCCCACACTCGCAGCCCAAACCTGAGTCATGCCTTTTCAGTCGCAGAAAGCCGTCTGTGAGAAGGCCCGAGCCGATCTAGGGTGTTGCGCGGAGATGCTCCGAGACGGGTATGCAAGGAGAACCAATGGGAGTTCTCTGAGCGGGTTGGTGAGATTCATCCGGGGAGATTGTGCGCCGTAGCACAGTAATGAAAGCGTGCAGGGCCGGTGAAACCCATTTGTCTCTATGCCAAACGATGTACGTTGCAACGTTCGTATCCGATGCGCCCCAAGGAAGAACCTTGAGTCGTTTTCGAGCCAAATGCTCAGCGACAACGATTTCCGGCAGGAGCGCCACCCCCATACCGAGCGAGACACATTCCTTAATCGCCTCGACGCTTGAAAACTCGATGACATTTGCGGGACGAATATTGATGCGAGTCAATAGCTGAGTCAATTTCTTGCGATAGGCGCAGCCGGCCTCCGTCACAAGGAAAGTTTTATTTCCCAAGTCGTCAGCCTTCACTCTTTTCTTCATTGCCAGCGGATCCTTGGGAGCAACGACAAACAGTAGTGTTTCCGACCGTAGCCGTAACGATTTGAGGCGCTCATGCTCGACGATGTCGGTCATGCATATCGCCAAGTCGAGCTCTCCGGATTCGATGGAATGCATAAGTCTTTCCTGTGCGTAGGGCCGAAAGCTCAGTTGTACCTCCGGATATTCCTTGCGAAACTTGCTCAACACTTCCGGCAAGCGGTACGTCAGCATCGATTCAGATGAGCCAATAAGTAATGTCCCGGCTGGAGTCGAATTTTCTGCGACGACTCTGCGGGCCTCCTCGAGTGCCGAGAGTACTCTTTCCGCATAAGGCAAGAAGCGTCTGCCGACGTCGGTCAAGATGACCCGTTTCGCCAACCTATCAAACAGCGGCCTGCCTAATTCTTCTTCCAACGCCCGAATTTGCGTGGACACATTCGACTGCACACAATGCAACTGCTCGGCCGCGCGACTGAAGTGCAGTTCCTCGGCGAGCGCGCGAAAGATTTCCAGTTGTCGGATCTCCATCGGAGATCAATCTCCTTCAAGAATCAACATTATGATAACAATCTATTGGACAGATGCATAGTTGACAGGCCAAGCTAAACTCATTCGAGAGGTCCAGTGCAGGACATCAAACCCAAACCGGCTTCAACCCAGGAGATCCCCGCAACGACCGATTCTTCCGGAGGCGAATCTAACAATCACACTCGTACCCAGGGTGTCTCGGACGGCGCAGCTGGACTGTGGACAAGGCTGATCTACTGGAGAGTAAAACGGCGACTCGGCCAGGTCCCACGCTCTGCGCGCGTGCGCGCCCTCGATCCCAAACTGCTGCGATTGACGGAGGCGATGAGTAGGCACACCGCCGCACCGCGAGATGTCTGCCCGAAACTCAAAGAATTGGTTCAGCTCAAAGTTGCTGTGATGGTGGGCTGCCCGTTTTGAATTGACTTTCATTCTGCCGTCGGCAGGCAAACCGGAATCACAAAAGAACAGCTGCGCGCCCTGGCTGATTTCGAAAGCAGTGCGCATTTCACCGAAGAGGAAAGGTTGGTTTTGCGTCTGGCCGTCCAACTTACCCGCACACCAGCCAACGTCGAAGATTTGTTATACGAAGCCTTGCGCCGCCGCTTCTCCGAACGCGAACTGGTGGAACTGACCGCGACCATCGTTTGGGAGAACTACCGTGCGCGATTCAACCGCACTTTCAATGTGGAAGCGGAAGGTTTCTCTCAAGGCGATTGCTGTGCGCTGCCAGAAGGCTGACGAGTGTGTGCCGCATCCCGCATTTCCTGCCCAGGCACGAGTTCAGCTGCTAGTTGACTTGAGGAGGATTTGATTTGGGTGCGGACCTGACTTCCACGACCAACTCGCTCATATCTGACCGCTTAGGCACACCACTCACTGCCATGCTCGGGATTCGCGTGCCGGTGATTCAGGCTCCCATTGGCAGTTTTTCATGCCCCGCTCTGGCCGCTGCAGTCAGTGAAGCCGGCGGGCTCGGAACACTGGCGTTGTCCTGGGATTCGCCCTCAGGCTGCCGGGAAAAGATTGCAGCAACGCAGGCGGCGACTCAGGCACCCTTCGGAATCAATCTTGTGCTGGAATGGGACCAAAGCGATCGCCTGAATGCTTGTCTGGAGGCCGGCGTCACGGTTGTTTCTTTTTTTTGGGGCGATGCATCTCGATATCTCTCTCGCGCTCACGAAGCGGGCGCCAAAACGATGGTGATTGTCGGAAGTTGTGACGAAGCGAGAAGGGCAGCCGACTCCGGCGCGGACATCGTCGTCTGCCAAGGCTTTGAGGCAGGTGGCCACGTGCGCGGCGTTGCCGGCAGCATTGCGCTCATTCCCGCCGTGGTGGATAGAGTCGCGCCGTTACCGGTGGTCGCGGCCGGCGGATTTGCGGACGGCCGAGGCTTGGCGGCAGCGTTGGCTCTCGGCGCGTCAGGCGTCTGGATGGGAACGCGTTTTTCCGCCGCGACGGAGTCTTTGGCTCATGCGGAATTCAAGCAACGTCTGGTGAATTCCGGGGAGAGCGACACGCACTATCTGTGCCTGTTCGATGGTGGCTGGCCGAATGCTCCTCACCGGGTCCTGCGCAATTCCACGGTCGACATCTGGAATAAAGCCGGGCAGCCAGGGCCGGGCATGCGCCCCCACGAAAAACAACCGATCGGGCATTCGCCAAAGGGCGGAGAGATCTTGCGATACGACGATACGCCTCCTGTCGTGGGCATGACCGGTGACTGGGAAGCCTGTGCACTCTATGCCGGGCAAAGTGTGGGCGTGATCCATGAGATCAAGTCAGCGGGGTCCATTGTGAACGAGATCGTAAGCGATGCGCGGCAAACGATTCTTTCGCTGGCACGAGCGATGGAGATCTCCGGCAGCTGAAGTTTCGCTCTCGTCAAGAGCATGGATGTAGGTGCTTAAGTCGGGAAGTGCTCTTGTCTTCGTCTCCAAGGCGGCCTGCCGTGCCAACTGTCTGGCTGCGGGCCGCGTATCTCCAATCTTAGAAAGGAAGGGTTTGATATGGCCTCGCTCAGCATAATCCAATCCAGCCTTGCCGACTATTTCCGCATTATGGTTCGGGAGAGAATGCACGAACTGGTTAAACCGCTGTCGAGCGAACAGGTCTGGCGGCGTCCGCTTCGGTACGGAAACAGTATCGGCAACCTCATCCTGCATCTCACGGGAAACCTAAACTATTACATTGGTGCACAGATCGCCGGTACGGGCTACATCCGTCACCGCGACCTAGAGTTCAGCGATAGGGGCAAGCCAAAGGACGAGCTTCTGAAGGCCTTCGACGACGCAATTCAAATCACGGTCGCGACCATTGAGAACCAATCCGATCAGGACTGGTCTACGGCATACCAGGCGGAGCGCGCCGACGGCGCGACCCGGTTCGCCCAGGTGCTAGCGTGCGCCGGCCATGCCTACCATCACATCGGGCAAATCATTTATTTGCAAAGGGAATTGCTGAGGGAACGCTAGCCCGAAGCTAAGGTTCACTCTATCATTTCCTTTCCTGCCTGAGGAGGAAACTGAATTGTGTCGAAATCTGATACCGAAGGGCAGCGCAGCGAAACTAGAATCATTGCCCCCACGCTGGAAGTTGACCACTCATAGTCGCCTGCTTGAGCGCTGAAACGTTCGATCCATTGCCCCAGGGCGAGACCGGATTACTGTTGGTGCGCGGCCCGAATGTCATGAAGGAATACCTGAGTCGACCGGAGAAGACAGCCGAGGTTCTGCGCGACGGCTGGTACAACACGGGCGACATCGCCACGATGGACGGGGATGGGTTTGTCTGGATCACCGATCGCCTCCCCGGCCATAAGCGACCTGGCGATCGGCATAGCGCAGCGTCAGACTTGATTGCTGAAGAGGCGGCGATCGCAATAATTATCAATACCGTGCGCGCCGCGCCAGCGCAATAGTGTTGGTTGATTGCTCTCCGCGAGCACCTCGCGCTGGTACGGCACCTACGAATCGAACGCGTACGGATTCTTCAAAACCACCCCGCGAAGCTCTCTTCAAGAACCTCCCCGTCGAGGCGATCACGGAGTGCGTAGAGAGTGCTGGTGTGGCTCGTGTCTCGAAGAAGGCGCAGTGAGCTTCGAACGTCCTGCCTGGAAGTGTACGCGATAGCGCTGCGTCCCTCGAGTCTTTGGCCGGTTCATGCTCGTGGAATGTGTTGTCGATTCAATTCTAGCTGCCGTGCACCACACTGACTTCGGCTGTGTGCCTTAAGGCGTCGAGTTTCTTCCGCTGCTGCGAACCAAGCACATCGTCGATCCTTCGCTGGAGACGCGAGTTCGCCATCATTAACTGCTTGAGTAGCCGTGCTTGTGTAGCCGCGAGGCTTTGGGCAACGGCTTCGTTGTCATTGCTCTGATTTTGCCGAATTGCGACGCCCAGCTCTGCGCTAACTATTCGTAGTGCATCCATCAATGGTTCAGTTGTTGGCCGCTCCCGGTCCATCCATTTCTGGATAGCTTTGGCTTGTGTTCGGGTCAACCCCAGGTATTCGACCAAAGTGGGACTTAGCTGCAAGGACGAAAATGGCATTGCGACCAATACCTCATCCCCGGTGGAGGAAAGTGTAGGATCTGTCGGCACGGCTGGCGTTCGGGCGGTCCGGGTGATTTGTCCCTTTTCCACCACGTTCGAAATAACTTCCAAATCCACGGACAACTGAGTCGCAATGGAAGCGATTTCCAACTCGTAATCATGAAGTAAATCACACGGACCGCGGGGGCTGACGGGTGGGACCGCAACGAAATCTGCCAGGACATGAGCGTTTTCCGGTGAGACGCCCCCGATCGATACATGTGGCGGCTCGTCGTCGTGGACCTTACTTGGTGCTGCTGTGAATGCTGGCTGAGATGCGGTAACAATGCTAAACAGGAAGGCGATAATTACCTTGGCTTTCATGATACAGTTCCTTTTCTTGCCCCACTCGGTGCGGGTGGCCATATAGGAAATTGAACTGCGGTGAGTCGATGACGGCGCTATCGTGGTCTGACATCCGCTCCTCACTTCGGCAGTGAGTCCGATTCCACACTGCCACCGACTGATCCGATCGCCTGCTAATGACCGGCGTGTCTGGCGGGGCGCACGATGCGCCTGGCCGCCCTGCGATGTGGAGGAGGGCTGTGGCCAGAGCACACCGCAAGGCGCGCCCCATATTCAAGGGCTCCGCAGTCCGCCCGATAAGAAGATCGCGAGTGCTGCGGTCATAACCACGAGAGCAAACCGCGCGCCGTCCACGCTAAAATCCACGACGGAAGCAAGCAACAGCGCAAGCATGAGAATCCGCGTTACTCTTGTGATCGTTGTTATCAACTCAAGTCTCCCGTCGAGGCACGATTCAGAGTCTCGCCATTTACCTTGCGCTTACGGTGAAAGTCGATTGGATTTCGATTTGCTGCAACGCGCGAATTCGCGCTGCAATCACGTTCCTCCGGGCGCAGCCCAGCACAGAACAATCCAGATCGGAGTAGCGTTCAAGCACCGACATGACGTAGACAAAGCGCTCGAACGCTTCGAGTTGCAGCACCGCAGCAGTGTCCACCTGCTCAGCCGCCAGCGTTGTGCCACCACCGTCGAAACTCGAAGAGGCATATTCCTCCATTGGGCCGGGTTGTTGGCTCGTACGGCGTTTTGGTTGATCGTCCGCCGTGCCCATGAGTGGGCCCAGTCTTTGAAAACCGTGCTCCCATTCACTGCATCCTCAACTCCGGAGACAAAGCACGGCTGAGCCTTCTCGCGATCCGCCATCAGGAGGAACGCCAGTCAGTACAGGCTGGCTGTCTCCTCGGAAAGACTCTGCGGAAATCATCGTTGCTCGCGTATAACGCAGGGCTCCTGCTGGGCTTTGCATCCGACCTGTTCACCTCCGTGGTGATTCCTGTTGTATCTTGCGCGCGAGTTGTTTCACCACACGTTTGGTGAGAGCGCCACCGCAGGAAAAGTTCGCCCCTCTCTTCATTATTAGGTCAAGAATCGCGTCTTCTGCCTCGCGGTTAATGACGGTCACGTTGGTCATGTCGATGACCACTTTGCGCCGCCTAAGTCCTGGCTTGCATTCCTCCAGGTTGTGCCAAGCTCAGCAGTCCACTTGCGCTTGCAGCCAACTTAGATATCGCAAGACGTTTGCCAAAGCCACAGTGATACCGCACCTATGCACAGCATTTGAACCATTGGGGAACAGCTGAAGGGGTGAACCCTTTGGGGCCCCTGGAAATCCTGTAGTAAAACAGACAAGCCGCGAAGTTGACGCTTCGCGAGCTGATTTCCAG
>JBAUXO010000278.1:0-1717 GCA_049584315.1 Candidatus Sulfotelmatobacter sp.
GTCGCATACCCCCGAGAATGGCCGCGTCTGGGAAAGGGCGGTTTACATGGCCGAGGCGAAGAACACTTCGTTTGACCCGGCCGCGTTTCTGGCGAATGCTGGACTTGGACGACGGATCGTCCGATTGCGGGCAAAGCAGGCATTTTTTTCACAGGGAAGTCCCGCTGACTCCATCTTCTATCTTCAGTCAGGCCGCGCGAAACTCACGGTCATTTCGAGAAACGGCAAAGAGGCTACGATCACGCTGCTGTCGGCCGGCGAGTTTGTCGGAGAGGAGTCAATCGCCGGAGCGGTTGGTCTTCGACTGGCGACGGCCACTGCGATTTCCAGCTGTACGGCACTAAAGATCGATCGTGCGGAGATGATCCGCGTGCTGCACGAGGAACATGCGTTCTCCGATCTTTTCTTAGGCTTTCTGCTTGTCCGCACGATGCGAACCCAGGCAGACCTTGTCGATCAGCTTTTCAACTCCAGCGAAAAGCGTTTGGCTAGAATTCTCTTGTTGATGGCGGAACTCGGTAAGCCAGGAGAACGTGAACCGATAATTCCAAAGATCACGCAGGAAACTCTGGCGGGGATGATCGGCACCACCCGATCCCGCGTCAGCTTCTTCATGAACCGCTTCCGCCAGCTCGGCTTTATTGAGTACAACGGCGGTATCCGGGTTCGCAAATCGTTGCTCAATATAGTTCTGCACGACTGAGCGCGGGCATTCGAGTTCCCGCAAATTGCGATTTGGCGCCGAGACATTGATTGGATCGAACACCGCGTAGCCGTCCATGCCGTCAGCGGAAGTAATCCAACCGTACGGACAATCGAGCTTCCCGTATCGCCCGAAGACGACAGCTCCTTTGAGAACTGCGATAACGCGGAAATGAGCGGTCTTGACGCAATGTATTCAGCTTTGGTCCTTCTCGTGCTAGCACGCCGGCTCAAATCCATTTCATTCGCAGCAGCCAGACTTTCACGCCTTGCGTCAGGCAAGAGTAGGCAAAAAGCGTGGCCAGCAGGATGGGCCAGTATAGCCTCGGCAGATGGACCAGGCCGAGCGACGCGGCCACCGGAGAATAAGGAAGCCATGCTCCGAAGGCCATGATGCATAGGGTTGTGATCAACAACGGCCAGCTCGCACGGCTCTGCAGGAAAGGGATCTTGTTGGTGCGGATAATGTGGATGATCAGTGTCTGGGTCATAATCGACTCGACAAACCAACCCGTCTGAAATAGCGGAGCGCGGGACGGAGCCCAGCATTTGAAGAGATCGAGCATGACGAAGAAGGTGGTGTAGTCGAAGATCGAGCTGATGGGTCCTATGCAAAGAATGAACCGCTTAATTTCTTTGATGTTCCAGGGTCTCGGCAGCGCCACGAGCTCCTCGTCGACTAAGTCAGTGGGAATGGGCACTTGAGAGAAGTCATAGAGCATGTTGTTGCTCAAAATTTGAATTGGAGTCATGGGCAAAAACGGGAGTAAGGCACTCGCCCCTAGGACGCTGAACATATTTCCGAAGTTGGAACTGGCGCCCATCCGGATGTACTTGAGGATGTTGGCGAAGACCTTCCGACCTTCGATGACCCCACCCTCCAGCACCATCAGGTCTTTTTCCAGCATGATCAGATCCGCCGATTCCTTGGCGATGTCGGTCGCGGTGTCGACCGAAATGCCGATGTCCGCCGCGTGCAATGCGGGGGCATCGTTGATGCCGTCTCCCATGTATC
>JBAUXO010000279.1:0-67919 GCA_049584315.1 Candidatus Sulfotelmatobacter sp.
CTCCAGCATGATTTTTCGTAGATGGGTCACAGGGACCTCCTTGTGACCCAAATTTATCTGAGGGGCAAAATCACAAACCCTGGCCCTCTCCCACGCGCAGCGTCCGCCGCGCCAGCGGCTTCGTTCTGACAGGCTAAGCGGAAGTTATGGCCGGACGGACTCTCAACGAGGCTGGTCAGAGGTCTGGTTGTGGCTCCCTGGATCACTTCACTGGTTCCCAGCCCTCTGGCAGCATATCGAATGCCAGCGTGTCACGGTAGGCGTACTGATTGCCTTCCAGTACTGCCACCGGCGTCAACATATGCCAGATGCAGTCATCGTCGAAGACATAACACTCACCCGTCTCCCGCATAGTGAAGCGGTCCATTTCGTGTTTGTCATTGTCGGTTATGATGACTTCGCCACCGCGAGCGCCGCAGCGGCCCAGTAGATGCGTGGCGATGTACTTTTCTCCGTCTTTGTGCAAGCCCGGTGGGCTCGTGTCGCACGGACGACCCGGCGTAGCCGTGAACCTTATTAGATGGACGTTGACCAAATACCTCCTACCCAGCGCCGAGAGCGGCAGGTAATGAAGGTGGTGAGCAATCATCTTGCGAACGCCCACGGAAGCAGCGATCGCCGAGGGCAGCGGAGCGTACTCTCGCTGCTGACCGCCCAGTGTCGTGTTGTATTTTTTCAGCTGCACATAGGGCGTGTTCTCCTCGCTCGACCAAACTTTTACACCGCCCTCAACAATCTCGGCCCGGAGACGATTTAAGGAACGATACCTGTCGCCCCCGCTATAGTACTTGTCCTTTGGAATGGACCAAGCTGCATGGGCTAAGGCTTCCAGCGAGTGCGCTATGTCCACATCAATTCTGAGCGGCTGACGACTGAACCCGCAATCGACGAGGTCATTTCGCGACTTGGCATTGTTTGCAACCGCAATGAAGCGATCTTGACTCATGATTCCTCTCGACCTCGGATTTGCTCAGCGGAATGGCCAGGCAGGAATCGTGCCGCCCTCCCGTGAATAGTGTGATTTGAACTCACAGCCATCGAGCTCTCAGTGTAAATCACTGCGTTGAGCCTGTTCACCCTGACTGCGACCATCTTTTATATCGCGGATGATCGGATCACTTATTTCTGCTTAAACCCGGTCGCAAACGCCCGCATCGCTTCGCCTTTACGCTTCCCTGGTAAGTGCCGCATGTATCGCGGCATGTACGGATCTGTGTACGGGGTGCTCAGCGATGAGCGCCCTTGCCACGACAGCAATGCCTCCGGATTGGTCCGGAGAAACGTTAGATCCATGTCGGAACTGCCCCAATGACAGAACGGCGGCGATCTGCCGGACTTGGCGGGGGCAGTTTCGATCGGGTTGTTTGAAGGGAGCCGCTAGGGTTGGCGGCGGATGCGGGCTGCCCTATGGGATTTCAATCGATTTTCGCCCGGAAAGCCTTGCCGAAGCGGGTTTTGCCAAAAAGGAAGTTTTTGACGCTTATCGATCTCTACATGGACGCTTCGCCTCAGGATCGCCTCATCGTAGCGCAACACCCATCCTTCCTCAAGCCTCGCGAGTCCGGCCCCCTTGAAGTGCGAACGAACGCTCCTAAATTATCGAGAACCAGAACCGGTTCGTTTCGCTTGGGTTTGTTTGGGGGAGAGGGTGCGATGAGATAGGAAGTCGGTCGTGGCGTCCCTCGTGCTATGTGCGGATCGGCCGCTGCGACGGCACAGTTTCACGACGGAACCTACAGTTTCAGCCGGAGCCACAGCGGGACATGTTCACATCATGGTGGTGTCGCCAAATGGCTGGAATGAGGCGATCAAAAGGGGCGTGCGTTTTCCGCACAGCCCCCTTCCCCCTCGGAATTACTCCAGCGCACTGCAAGGCGGCATAATAGGGGAAGGAACGGCCTCACCGAGCTGGAAGGTTCCGCAAGAGATACTGTTCAGTTCTACACCGATTTGAGGTCAGCGGAATAGGCAAAGTGTTCCTTGTTCGTAATTCGTAACGAGGACGTTTCATCGCGCTGGCAAAACAAAACGTCCCAGACTCAGTTGAGTCACGGGACGTCTGTTGATCAGCCCTCCCCCAAGTGCTGCTCAAGACTGAGAGTAGAGAAGGCAGATCATCGGGTAAATGGCACTGGTGGGCTATGCTGGATTCGAGAAGCTTTCATCTACGCGGACTGGTTGAAAGCAAGGAGGACGCGCTCGTCTCCGTATGCCGAGGCGAGTTGTGCCGGATGACCGTTCTATCGGTATGGATCTCGCCGTCGCAGCCTGGGCCGCGAGTTCGCGGTCCGTCCATGACAGGGATCGGCCACAGACATGGATCAATCCCGAGCGCAATCCGAGGCCATGAACCAAGCCAAGGAGAGTATCCAGAACGCTTGCCCTGGCGGTCGGTTGATACTGGCTCCGCAAGTTACGGAGAATGAGTGCCGCCCTTCTGGTCCTGGCATGGTCCCTTGTACTGTGGAGATCTCTGGCTCCTGCGAGGACTGAGGCAACGCCGAGGCCTTTGTCTGCGATTAACTGCTTCGTGTCCTTTCGGCAAGCGTGCCTGACTCCAGTCAGCGGGGGCGGCCAGATTGATCGCGTAAACGGAAGCGTCGTCCGCCCGATTGCTTGCGCGGTCCTCGCGAAGGTAATCGATCACCTGCAGTTTGTGTTGATTCATCCAACCGGCGATTGCGATCACTACGAACCCGATCCGGTCCCGAGGCTGTAGCATCTCTAAATGCCTACGCCAGGGATTCACAGATCGCAGACACCGGAAATATTACACCCGGCCTCTGCGTCGGCGTGTCCGGGTCGCTGTCAACCGTCACTCGTCAGCCAGTACGCTCCGAAGGGTACGGAGCCCCTCGGAAACTTTCCTACGCTGCGCGGGCGTGGCGCGGCGCAGGCCTTCGACCAGCGGCCGGACCGTGAGTTCCGGGAGCTTGTCGCGTACGAAGTTGCTGACAGCGGCTGTGACTGCGATCCGGGTGCACCTGCCGTCTTCAGAGTCGGGCTGCCGGATCACCATACCACGCTTCTCCAGGCGGTCGACGATTCCGGAGACGGTGCTGTGCGCGAGCGCCGCCTGTCGGCTGAGATCCTTCAGAGTGAGACCGTCCGAGCGTATCAGAATCTGCATAATACTAAGCTGCGGCGCCGTCAATTCGCCGCGGGCGATTGCTACGGCCAGCGGCTTTCGCATTGTTTGGCGAATGGCGCGGAGGTCGGCTTCAATCTGCTGCGCCAGCTCGGCAAGACCAGCTTCGCTTCTCATGCTTCACCACACCAGCGGGATGAGCGCTTTCACGCGGCGCTTGTAGTCCCGGTATGCGGCGCCAAACTCCTCTTCCATGAACTGCTCCTCCTTGAGGGACTTGAGGCGTAAGCCGAGAGCCGTGAATGAGAGGGCGATCAAGCCGCGAAATTCTCCAACGACAATCGCCGTGCCCAAAAGGCCGAGCAAAACGCCCGAATAGATCGGATGACGCACGACAGAATATGGCCCGCTGCGAATGAACTCGTGTTGTTCTTTCACGGTGACGGCGCCGCTCCAGTTGCGTCCGAGGAAAATGCGGGCCGCGACGGCGAGAGCCAGGCCAAGCAGTGCGACCGCAACGCCGATCCAGCCGGTGAGCGGCGTGTCGGGCACGAAGCGCATCGCCATCAAACCGAACGCGGCGGTGCTCCTGAAAAGCAGTAATGCGGATAGTGCCAACGCCAGCCTGTGCGGCAGACTCGATGCAATGGACTGCTTGCGCACGGCTGGCCTCACCTGCAGCGCTGTTACTAGCCACACAGCCGCGAACGCAAGCCAAAGGAAGTCGATTAGGTGATGGGGATCCATTGGCCTCCTCGCCGCGTAGTCCCAACAAATTCGTCGTCTACGACATGTCGTATACGACTAACTTATATAGAGAAACGCGGGTCGGGTCAAGAATCTGGGCGACCGGCGTGAGGTTTCCGCGACCTGACAATGGTCAAGGAAATGTTTTTAGCCCGTTTGGCTCTAAATGCTCCTTTCCTGGAGCCAGGCAGGAACTTGAACCAGCAGATAGTCAATAAGACTCCTTACCGACGGAAGCATTCCGCGCGGCGTTGGGTAAACGAGGTGGAGGATATTCTTCGCCCCCAGACCATTCCGACAACACTCGTTTGACAAGCCCCTCTTTCAAAGGAGTGGCAACCACTTGTTCCGGCAGCAACGCGATGCCGATACCGCGTATCGCAGCTTGAAGTCTCACACGGAGATCACTCGTTACCAGCCTCGGTTTCAACTCGACGTGTTGGGCCCGACTATCAAGATTTGTTAGGTTCCATCGCGCTCCACCGTCGAATACGTCATCGGTGCTGGCGACCGTGTCGAATTTTGGCAGTTCGGTCGGATTCTCCGGGCGCCCACATCGTTCAAGAAACGCAGAACTGACAACTTGACAACTAGCACACGTTGCGAATTACCGAGAGTTTTCGCTACCAGTCCGGAAACGTCCTCGATTGCGGATTTTGCCCGGATCGCGATGTCAAATCGTTCCTCAATCACGTTTACGGTCCGGTCGGTCGCCTCAACGAAGACAGAAACTTTTGGATGTGCCGTCATATAGCCGGGGAGTACATGAGCCAGACACCTTTGCGTCAGCAAAACCGGGCTGCTGATGCGAACGAGCCCTGCCGGTTCTTGCGCAACTCCGCCACGCTGTCAAAGGCCGCCTGCGCTCCCTCGACCGTCGCTACACATCGTTCAAAGAAGCGTTGTCCAGCTCCTGTGAGCGCCAAAGCCCGAGTAGTGCGTTGCAGTAGACGGACACCCAGCCGTTTCTCCAGTGCCGCAATGCGCCGGCTAAGGCGCGTTTTCTCAACGCCGATTGTGCGTGCCGCCGCGGAAAAGCCGCCGTATTGGGCTACCGAGGCAAAGAAATAGATGTCGTTTACATCGTCCATCTCGATTGTTGCTTGCACGCACCAATCTTTTTCAATTGTGGGTCTACTGGCACCTACTGTTGCTCTGCTAAAGTCAATTTTGTATTTTTATCCCATTCAGGAGTCAACGATGGCTAATCAAAACCGCCTCTACGAACCGCTTACTTCCCAAAATGCGGCGCTTGTCCTCGTCGATCATCAGGTAGGCCTGATGTCGGGCGTCCGTGACTATTCGACCGGCGAACTGAAACACAATGTAGTGGCTCTGGCCAGAGCGGCGAAAGCGCTGAAGCTGCCGATCATCGTTACTACGACGGCGCGCGACAGTATGTGGGGTCCGACATTCCCGGAACTCGTGGAGGCGCTCCCGGGCGTCGAGATCATCGACCGTTCATCTGTCAACGCATTCGACGATATTCGCGTAGCTCGCGCCATCGAGGCGACCAGCCGCAAGAAGCTGATTTTCGCCGGCATCTCGCTCGAAGTGTGCGCGGCTTTTCCGGCGATGACCGCTGTAGGTAAAGGGCTCGACGCCTATGTGGCGGTTGATGCCTCCGGGACATTTAGTCAGACCAAGCGGCAAGTTGGGCTCCTACGCATGCTCCAGGCGGGCGTGATCGTCTCGGACTATACGACCTTGATGGTCGAAATCCTCAAAGACAATGCGCGACCGGAGATGGGCAGGTGGTAGTCGAGCGGCCCGCCGACATTGTAAAACCAGATGCTTGGGTTCATGAGGGTCGGTGCATCATCCGGGCCCCCCCGGATTCTATGACTAGTACTTGCGCGCCGGAGGCGGACAATTCCGCCGCAAGAACTGAACCGGCCGCGCCTGCTCCCACCACGATGAAGTCATATCGCTCTTCTTCATTCGATACGTTGGTCATTTTGAATCCCCCGGATCTCAAATCTGATTTCTCCAATAACCGCCTCGAACGCTCAACCACTGTCGCGAGCCGCCCACCGTTTCGTAACTCCCATCCTTGACCGCCGGTGGACTCACGGTGACGACCTGCTCGGCGTTAGACCTCAACCTCTTTTCCCGAGGGATCGCTGTGGAACCGTGTGCCTCCCCCGGTTTTGAACGAGCCTGCAGTGCCATAGCTGTCCTCGAGAAACTGGACGTAGGCGACCTTATTCCCCTCGAAGCGCGCCAATAGGCTAACCGGAGACGTGATTTCCTTCCCGGTCGCGTTCGATTTGTAGGTAAAAGAGCCGAAGAATGCGACGCGGCTACCCTGCTCAATCGTGTCGGTGACCTTGAAATCGAGTGTTCTCCAGTAGCGTTGGAGCGCAGCAAAGACATCGAGCAGCGCCTGAGGCCCCTTGTGAGTGCCGGCCCAGGGCATAACTTTCTTCAGTTCAGGGTTGTCGAAATTCAATGAAACATAGGTGGCGTCCGGCGTCATGAGTTGCCGGAGCACCTTGAGATTCGATGTGTTCTGCAAAAGCTCTTGAAGCACAGCGGTTAAGTTGGTCAACATCTGATGGTTCTCTCTTTATTTGGTTTTTGTCAGTTCATGTTGAACGCGATACGCGAATTAAGCTTACCAGGGCAACTCTCACCTAACTCGGTAAGTTAAGGTTTGCCGACCATCCTGGAGTGACGACATCGATGGACACACCAGAGTTTCCCAGAGCCTCGAATAAGGAGAGTCCTGATCTTTGTCCATGTGCGGAGTTGATCAAAGACCCATAATGGCGTGTCAGGAGGCGAGATACGCAAGAATCGCCTTGCAGGATTCTGCTTTTGCCCTGGCCAACGAGAGGCCGCGCGGCCGGCGAAGCACAACTGCATGACCAAGGGCATCGATCATGTTGGCCATGACAAAAGCTCGGGTGTCGAGATCGACTTTCGTGCCAAAGCTTGCCGTGTGGGGAGCGAGGGCCGTACGAAAGGCCTCGTGAAACCTGATCGAAAAATCGACCGTGCCGTCAGCACGATGCGGTACTTCTGACCCGATCAGCTCTGACAATTCCGGATCCACTGTGTGCACCTCGACCATGCCCACGAACAGAGACTCGACAAGGTGTTCGAGCGATGAGTCGGTACACTCGGTCATTCTCCGCCGTATGACCTCGTCAACCAGGCCTATGTGCCTTTCATGCAGGGCTACAAACAGAGCGTTCTTGTTGGGAAAATACTGGTACACCGATCCGATGCTGACGCCTGCAGTCTCAGCAATCCGGTTGGTTGTAATTAAAGAAGCTCCGCCACGCTTGAGAAGCTTTACCGCTGCATCGAGCATGGCATCGACGGTCACTTTAGCCCGCTCCTGGCTCGGCTTGCGCCTGCGAATCGAGAATCTCCTAGCGTTCTGTTTCACAACCAGAGTGTAAACGCAAATGTGAGCTTTCCTTAATATTTCTTCGAGAACTTCCCAATTTACCATGAGTTAGCCGTTGTGCTCGATGCGAGTAGACAAAGCGCTCTTTGCCTCTAGCCTGTTACCAAGAGGTGAGTTCACGCGACCGACGCGCTCACCCAGGAGAAGAGAATGACGTATTTGATTACGGGAGCGACGGGAGAGGTGGGATCGCGAGTGGTGAGGCAGTTGTTGGAGCGTAACATTCGCCCGCGTGTTCTGGTGCGCAGCGAAGAGAAGGCGCGCTCACTGTTTGGAGATCGTGTCGAAGTCTGGGTGGGCGATCTCGCAGCGCCAGACTCCATGCGGGGAGCCATTCAGGGGGCGGATGCCGTTTTTCTCGTGAACGTCGGCCCGGCGATTCCGGAGCGAGACAAAACGGCCGCAATGATCTCCAAAGAGGTTGGGGTCCGGAAGATCGTTAAGTTGTCATCCCTGGACGTGGAGCACGGTCTTGCGATCGGGGCCTGGCACGAGAAGGGTGAGGCGGCGATTCGCACCACGGAAATTCCGTTCACTTTTGTGCGTCCGACAGGTTTCATGTCTAACCTGCTTGCGTGGGCACACTCCATCAGGAGTGAAAGTGTTGTGCGGTCGTCGACGGCGGATGGTCGCCGGCCTTTCATTCACTCCGAAGATATTGCTTCAGTGTGTTTAGCCGCCCTTCTCAACGACGAGTACTCGGGAAAAGCGCTTCCAATCACCGGCCCCGAGTCACTCACCTTCGGAGGGGTGACCGCCATCATCAGTGAAGCGATCGGGAGGCCACTGTCGTATCAGGTGATCTCCGACGGGGAAGCGCGGGAGCGATACTCCAGGATCAGTGGCTCACAGGAAGAAACTGAAGCACACGTGGCGTTGTGGCGGGCGATACGTGAGGGACGGCTAGCCCCCACCACCGACCGCGTCGAGCGGATCTTGGGTAGAAAACCTATTGCTCTGCGACACTGGGCCTCGGAGAACGTCCGCTCGTTTCTTAACTGACTTCGATTGGACGGCACGTCGGCCGGTTCAACACGAACGCCGCGCTGGCGATCTCAATTGTCGGGGAACGGGACTACTCTTCCCTAATCTGGCAAGGTAAGGATCGCCGTCCACCCGGACAGAATGATCTGCACGGTTGTTAGTCGCTGACCATTGCGGAGCCGGCGAGCCGACGCACTTTGACGTCCCGCATCGGAGGTTGACCGAAGAAGCGCTTGGACCCGCGGCAACTAATCGAAGCTGTTTCGGGTATTGAAGTGGTCTCATCGCCGTCAACGCGCGGAGGTGATGATGAAGGGTTGACATTCCCATGCGTGCAATTTCTGCGAGTTCCTCCACACGCAAAGGTTTCGTGTAATTGGCCCTGCGCCAAGCAATCGCTTTCGCTGTCCTGTGACTCTGATCGCCCAGCGTGGCGATCGCGCGCAGCCTCTCTCCGTGAGGTCCTCGACGTAAGCGATGGACTCATAATCTCAAGCTGGGTCACCTGCCTCGGATGCAATTGCGAGAGCATACCGAGCATCCGCGAATACGGGAAGGCGACAAGACCCAGGAGGACAGGCTATGATTTTTCAAATGGATCACGCGATTTCGCGTCCTCGGCCTACGACGACTTGCTCCTCCGCCGGAAACGCCTTCGAGAGAAGAGTGGCGACAATCTTTGTGCCCGTGCCATTCGACTCGACAACTAACTCTCCGCTAAAGTGACGCAAGCGTTCTCGCATTCCACTGATTCCCACTCCGGAGCCTTGGGACTGAATCTCAGCCAGCTTTTCCGGAGGCATTCCACGACCCTGATCCTCAATCTCCACAATGATCTTATCGGCCTCGCGAGCAACCTGGATGGATGCGCTCTTACTTCCAGAGTGACGATGCACGTTCGTTAAGCACTCTTGCACGATACGAAAAATGACGAGTTCCATATCGGCGGGGAGCCTTTCAAACCTTTCGGGAATTCTCAGGTCGACGTCGAGTCCGCTGCGTTCCTTCAAACCCTGCACATACCAACTGAGAGCAGATGACAGGCCACTTTCGTCCAGAAGCGGGGGGTGCAAGAGATAGGAAGTAGTGCGTATCTCTCGGCTCAGGTGTTGAACCAAGCTTTCGGCATCTGCGATGACTTTGGCCTGAGCAGGATTGTTCTTAGCGTCTTGGGCAAGCTGCGCCAGATTCAAGCCCAAGGCAGCCAACGTCTGACCAGCACTGTCGTGCAGTTCCCGCGCAATGTGCCGCCGCTCCACATCTTGAGACTTCATGAGCCGCCCCGAAAGCTCGCGCAGTTCTGAGTTTCTTCTCTCAAGTTCCCGAGTACGGAACTGCACTTGGGTGTCTAGTGCATCCGCCAATGTTCGATAACGTTCTTCGCTTTCACGCAACTCTCGCTCAATTCGCTTACGTTGGGTGATGTCCCTAGCAATTTTTGACGCTCCAATAATCTTTCCACTGCCGTCCCGAACAGGCGAAATTGTGAGCGAAATATCGAGCGGTGTTTGGTCCTTACAAATGCGAACGGTATCGAAGTGTTCGATTCGGTCGCCTTGCTTGATTCGTTTGATAATGACCGTTTCTTCGTCTCTACGATTGACCGGGATGATCAATGAAATGTGCTGGCCTACCGCTTCGCTGGCGGTGTAGCCGAACAAACGCTCCGCACCTGCGTTCCAACTGGTTATGACGCCGTCCAGCGTTTTGCTCACGATAGCATCGTCAGATGAATCTACTATTGCGGCGAGCAAGCCAATAGCTTTATCTGCTTTGAGGCGTAGGGCTGGCAACTCATCCAAGAGCGACTGGCTGATGCTGTCCGTAGTCTGCGGGTCATTGAGAATGCAATCCGCCAGTGCTTCATGTGTCGCCAGTAATTTGTTGATGTCATCTTCAAGGGCGATTTCAGGATGTGTTTCAGTCCAATAGTGCGCCGCCCTGACAAACGCTAAGAACAAGAGCAAGTATTGAACTCGAACTGGACCAAATAGCCGCGCCAGTGCGTCCAGACACAACAAATAGTCAGAAGTCTTCAAAAAGACATGGCCTGCCAACACAAAGATGGCATCTTCCATCTGCGTGTTCGCGATTGGGATTTCAACAATGGGTGCTGCGCAGGATGCGCACAGTGACAGACAAGGTTGAAGTTCTTGTCCGCGTGGAAAGGGCCGTCGAAGGAGTTCGACAACGTCCGTAACGCTTTGCGTACGCGCGGTCGGATCGCCAGCGGGACGGCCAAGTCCTACAAGCAACCCTACGTGACGTGCAATGCAATAGCGCACTTCGCAAAAGCGCGAGAGGTGGACGAAAAGACGCTCCTTAAAAACGGAGGGTAGAGGATTGTCGAGGTAGGCAGCTTCTGCGAATCCCCACAGTTTCTCAGTGATCTCGGGAGTCTCAGGTGCGAGGCGGAAGAAATTAGGAAGAACCCCAAATCGCCCCTCAACGCGCTTTCCTAGGTTTGGCATCGTCTCGCCCCTGGATGCGGCACTCGGACTGTCAGGCACTGTCATTGCATAGCAAGTATAGGCCAGATTACCGAGACGAAATGGAATCTCTGGTTTTGCCCGACGGTCTGACTCCAAGTCGGACACAAAGCGAAACTGCTACCATATTCGATGGCGCGTGTTCTCTAAATAGGTGAGCGTGTCACTTTGGGTCGACGTCTAGCCTGAACTTCCCCCCGGATCCTCTATCCAATAGAGCCGCTTAAGGTTGGCCCATGACAAGAAAGCATATTTACCTCGGGTGGTGGTTCAAGCACAAGGTGTACAACCCGGGAGCGGTTCTCCCCATCGTGGACGATAGGCGTGCCATGGCCGAAGCCTCATTGTGGCCGACGCTGTCTGAGCCAGCGTCATCGGCCCACATCATCAACCACTACATCCAAGAAAGGCGCACTATCATGCCATTTCGGCAAAATCACCGTTCTTGAGAATCAGAAACGAATGGTCTCGCCTACAAGCCATAAGCTGTTTCTGTGGAGTATCGATCGCGTCATCTGCCAGCTGAAAGGTTCCGTGGTGGATTGCGATGCTGGTCTTGGCGCCGAGAATTTCGTGGGCTCGAACGGCTTCTTCGGGACTCATGTGCACGGGCGACATAAACCAGCGTGGTTCATACGCTCCAATGGGCAATAATGCGAGCTCTGGAGAGCCGAACTTTTCCCGAATCTGCGCAAAATGACCTCCGAAACCAGTGTCGCCCGCGAAATACACGAGTCGTTCCGGGAATTCGATTGCGTAACCGCACCAAAGCGTCTTGTTGCGGTCCAAGATCCCACGAGCTGAGAAGTGCAAAGCCGGGACGCAGTGGACCTTGAAACCCGAAAGGGGCAGTGATTCTCCCCAATCCAGCTCCTGAACTGGCTCTATTTTTTCCGAACGAAGCAGGCGAGCGCCGCTAGCAGCAACGATGAATGTAGAACGTCCACGCGCAGCAATCTGACGCAAAGTCCGTAAATCCAGGTGGTCATAGTGATTGTGGCTGATGAGCACGGCGTCGATGTCTGGCAAATCATCGATCCGCACTCCAGGTTTTCGTCGGCGCCTCGGACCTAACCAGGACACAGGACTGGCTCGTTCCGACCAAATTGGGTCGGTCAAAATGTTAGATTTGCGTTGTTGAATGAGGACGGTCGAGTGGTTCACAAGTGTGATTCGTATTTTGCCACCTTCCGTGCGCCGCGGCGGAGTGGACTGCTGAACGTCCCAGATGAATGCTGGCGATGGCTCTGGACGACTACGCAACTTCCAACGAATAACATCTAGAAACCCGCGGACCTGAGGCGCACCCGGGTTGTGGAAACGCCGTCCGTCAAAGTGCCTTGGGAATCCTCGATCGTTCATACGTTCATCGGCTGCCTAGGTCAGGTGTACATCAAATAGCGCCAGCCAATACTGAAGGGACTGCAATGCGAAACCGCAGAAGATGAGCCCGATGCCGAGCGCGCCGAGGCGTCGCTCGGGAAGATTGTCAGCATAGTATTCGATGTAAGGATTGACCGTCGCACCAATACCCGTGACGATGCCTGTTACCAAGCCCACCCGAATCGCAAATGACCAGGCGTGATCCACGTGATGGATGAAGGCGCTACAGATGAGGGCACTCGCGATGTAGCCAAAGCTGCGGACCACCGTTCCCCAGAACTGACGACGTGTAAGGCGAGGACGGCGAGCCGCTACATAATCCACGGCCGGACGCATCCCGCGAGAGTAAGCCAAGATTTGGCCGACGGTAATGAGAATGGCAAACGCAATTGCGAATCGCAAGCCTAGAATCCTATATAGTCCAGCTCCGAAGCCAAGTCCTCGGATCGCCGAAAACATTCCTTCCCAAGGCAACGAATAATGATAAAGCCCACGAGCGGCCCGATTGAATTCGACTGACAATGTGATACCGGTCGCCAGTCCGGCGGCCAGGCCAAAGAAGAGACCAAGGCCGAGGCCGTAGCCGATTCCAAAAACAATAGAGTACGTGACTGCGCGGGTAAGCAGTCTCAACGGACCGTGCTGTCCCCCCAACAAATCGTAGGCGAGGTAGAGGCTGCCTAGCACATCGAGGCATGTACCCGTAATGCTCACGGCTGCGACGGCATGGTGGTCCATCGAGCCATAAGGCTAACACTTTGATGGATCCGAATACTGCTCCCAGAGGTCGGGGCCCTATCTCCATTCGTGGACACAAGGGCGTTTCCTCAGTACTAACCAACCCGCGAGAGGACGACTTGTGGTGACGATTGCTCAAGCCTCTGGATTCTTGTGCCGCCCACATCCAAATGACTCGCGATATTGGTGCGGAGTGATACCCAGCCGTCGCGCAAGACACGACGCAGCACCCCGACACTCTTGAAGTCGCTGAACTTCGCAACTTCTTCAAGGCTTGCCGCCGTCGACTCAAGCCGAAGCCGCGCCGCCTCAAGACGAAGATTCTCGACGCGCATTCCCGGCGTCTTGCGTGCAGAGTCCCGCGCGGATCCGTAGCGCGATTGTCACTCGCCGATGAATCCGTTTATGCCATTGGTAACGTGAAGGCTTATGCCAAATGATCGCGTTGTGGCGAACAAAAGACGAATATGTTACCTTTTGCTGGTGGTCCTGCGAACGTGCACAGTTGCGTTAAAGGATGTCCGAAACGTTGAGCACTCCATAGAGGTCACCGCGGAGACACTCTATGAGGCAATTGCTACCGCTCTTGCGGCCTTGCACCAGGACATCTGGGTGGCGGAGATCGGGCTGGGTTTCACCATAGTGACTGTTGTTGTCCAGCAGCCGCCCGTAAAGCACGAAGTCAAAATGAAGGACTTTGTCTCATGGCTCGGACGCCAAGGACGTTCTCCGGGAGAGGTCATGCTGAAGCAAAAGCTGGAGAAAATATTGGGCAAGGTAAACCAAGCGAGGACCTGACCGAAGAGACGCAAACAAATCAGCAGAAATCAACAGATCTCCGAGGTCTCACTGACTCGCGGTCCGAGCCGATTTCTGGGAGTGCTTAGATTGCGCGGCTTGCGCAATACCGGTTTTCACGGCGGCTGGCTGCGCGATGGTCGCACCAGGCGCCAAGGGGTCCTTTCCGTGAAGCACCGAGGATGCAACGAAACCAACAAATATCATCCCGCTCAGCAATCCCCACAGGAGAACGATTGGCTTCCAGAGAACGAGGATCCGCACGGGCTGATGGAAAGCGAGCTGACACTCGTACAGCACGGAACCGAACTTAGATAACGCCGGTCCACGGGCAACCGGAAGTTGAGACCTCCGGACAGCGTGGAGCTACAATGACTCTGGCCGGGCGAGACGGAAGTGGGCACTGCGGGGGACGCAAGCATGCCGGGGGATAACCCCGTGGGCTCATCGTGACGATGATCGGCAGCGCAGAGAACACGCTTCTTGCGCTGCTTCTCCATCATCGGCTCGAAGGACCCTCATGCCTTGAAAATCCCCGCTCCGAACGGGGCGGAATCGACAGTAGCGGAGAACGTTTGCTTCTCCAATTCACGCTGAGCCAACATCGGTTCATATTCTTGACCTCGCAAAGAAGCGAAAATCACTTGTTTCTCCGCAGTGGCGGTTGCGCTTTGCCATCGGGATGCGATGCTAGTGATTCTGCGTTGCCTGCGGCGGCCTTAGCGCCGCGGCTCCGAAATTCACGCTGAATCGTTTGCACCATATAGACACTGCGCGGTATTTAGCCAAGTCCAAGTCGCCACCAAGCGTGTAGTTTTGGTCGCCGACGTTGCCCTTGATGACTCCCAGATCGATGAAACCAGCGTGTTGCACCGTCGCTATGTCCTTGGCATCGTTAGAGGCGACCATGTAGACGTGCACATCGGGGCCGTTTGATGTGGTGAAGTCTGTAAAGCGAAGAACACGAGTGCCATCTGCTATCCGGTAGATGGTTGCGGTACCTGCCGTCGGGTGCAAGATGCTGTAGAACTGTCCGGAGACAAGAGGCTGCGGCGACGAGGCGCCTTGTGCGGTCGGCATCGCTTCGTCAACACGTCGATTGACCACGAGCCTCTCGGGGCGAAATGCATACCATGCCGCGAAAGCCGCGACAGCGACAATAGGAATTGCGAGTTTTGTCCACTTTTTCATTCCTGCACCTCCTTGGATTTTATACTGGGGCTAGTTCCTCTTAGAAATTGGCATCACCAAGAAAATCCGCGATCCATCGCTTATGCAGAAAGGAACTGCTTGACGAGAAGGGCGGTGTCGTCAGGATTCTCCTCGGGGAAGAAATGGCCGCCCTTCATCGCCTGTCCCTGCGCGTGAGGAGCCCATTGCCGCCAAATGCCGAGTGGACCGCCGTCTTTTTCGTAGAAAGTGTCGAGAGGGCCGCCTTCGGCCCATAGATGCAGCATGGGACATTCGATTCGCCTCGACGCTTCTTTATCTGCACCATCGTGTTCGACATCAATTGTCGCTGCAGCTCGATATTCCTCGCAGATTCCGTGAACGCGAGCGGGATGGCGATAGGTGGAGACGTATTGTTCGAGAATTTCCGGTCCGAAGGAACCTTGACCGAAGGGATTATGGAAGACGGCCTCGGGCGCGCCGAGAAGATACTTCTCGGGGAGAGGATCCTTCTGCGACAGTAGAATCCAGGGCCAGTAAGTCTGAGCAAAGCGCGCATCGGACCGGCTCCATGCTTCGAGGATAGGAATCACGTCGAACACAGCGAGTCGCTCCACGTTCTTCGGATGGTCTAGGGTCATACGGTAGCTGACGCGTCCTCCGCGATCGTGACCGATCAGAGTGAAACTCGGAAATCCGAGCTTGTCCATCACCTCAACCAGTTCCTTCGCCATTGCACGCTTGGAATAAGGAAAGTGGTCGTCAGTGGAGGCAGGTATCGCGCTGCCGCCGTAGGCGCGCAAGTCCACGCAAATCACGGTGTGCTTCTCGGCAAGGTTAGGTGCGAGGAATCGCCACATCAAGCTTGTGCGCGGGAAGCCGTGCACCATCAGAATTGCCGGCCCATTTCCGTAGCGGCGCACGAAAATCGTGTTTCCTGAAACCTCGACTTGAGAAGTTTCGAAAGAACTGTGACCAGCTACAGCCGGCATTGTGTTTTGCGCTCGCGCAAATGCGCTGACCGGCTGATCCAATAGAAGACCGAGAGATGCACCTGTGACGGCGCCAATAAAACTACGCCGTTCCATAGTTTGCTCTTCCTTCGAATGACGCTCCGCCAGGGAATTAGCAGACCAAGAGGAAGGGCTCTGATTGATGTCTATGCGATTCGAACTTGCGACTTCCATTGACTCCTCCTTTGCTACCCAAGCCTCCGCCCCAGGATGAAATTAAATACCAACGCCCCGCTCGTGCTTTAAATTCCCTTGATCTCACCACCATCCATGCGAACGGAAGCACCTGTCATCCATTTCGCCGCCGGGGATACGAGATAACTCATCAGATCGGCAATCTCCTCCGGCTTTCCAAAGCGGGCAATGCCAGCCTGTTCCGGAAATTTCTTGATTGCCTCGTCCACAGTGAGGTCGTGGGCGGGCGCCCATTTTTCAAAGAAAGATTGCCGGCGTTCCGTCATTACCGCTCCAGGCGATACGCTATTGACCTGCACTCCATCTTTGATTCCCTGCTCTGCGAATGCCTTAGCGAGCGCGTTAATGGCTGCATTGATCGCCGCGACTGCCGCAAAACCCGGCTTGGGGTCGAAGGCTGCGGTTCCCGACATAAACACAGCAGACCCGTTCGAGGCTTTCAAAGCGTTCCAAGCCTCTATCGTCAAGCGGCGCGCCCCGTGGAACTTGAGTGTCATGCCGTCGTCCCACTGCGCGTCGGTCATCTGGAATAAATCGATCTGCGGCACTGCGCCTGCAATGTTAAGCAGCGCATCGATTCTGCCAAAGCGTTCGAAAGTCGCTTTGATGATGGTCTTTGCTGATTCCGGTTGGCGCAGGTCGAGAGCCAAGACCATCGTTTCGGCTCCAAGGGACCTTACTTCCGCCGCAGTTTTTTCCAGGTTATTCCTTTCCCTTGCCACCAGCACAATGGCCGAGAAATCACGAGCGAGACGGATGGCCGTGGCCCGCCCTATTCCCTGACTTGCACCGGTGACGATGGCGACAGATTTAGTAGCCATTCGATTGGCTCTCCTACCTACTTGAGATCAGAAATTAAGTTGGTTATGCCACCTATCACGACAGGGTTTCCCGCGCCGCTTCCAGGATTATGTTGACCACAAGATTTGGCTGCGTGTACATCGGGCTGTGGTCCACACGGTATGAATGGACTTTCGCGCGCATGCGATCGGCCATGAAATGCAGCGTCTTCGGATTGATCATGCGATCCTCTTCGGCAATCAGGAACCACGCCGGTTTCGTTTTCCATGCCGGCGTGGGGGCCGGCTCTTGAATGCACTGAACCGCGATGGGACGTTGCACAGCCGTTGCGATGTTTATCTGATCGAGAGAAGCCTTATGGGCAACTGCTCGGCGAAACCCATCATCCGGCATCCATATAAAGCCAAGGGAATCGGGAGCCAACTTCGGCGCTTCGGGATGCGAAGGGTTGAGATGGAACACCTTTGCGACCGTCTCGCCCTCATCCGGCGCGAGCGCCGAGATATAGACCAGAGATTTGACCCTGTCTTCCCGCACTGCGGCGATCACGGCGCCAGAGTAGGCGTGTCCCACCAGGACCACCGGTCCGCTTGTCCGCTCCAGCACGTGGCTCAGAGCGGTAGCGTCGTTCGTTAAGGAGGTGAGCGGGATCGGCGCGCAGATGACATGAACACCGTGCCGTTGCAAAGCCAGAATGACATTGCGCCAACACGAGCCGTCGGCCCATGCCCCGTGCACCAAAATTATTGTTGAGTTCGGAGGAAATTTACCTGTCTTGGAAGCCTGCGAGCTCGCGACAGCCTGTGCGGTGCTTTGCGCTCGCGCAAATTTAAGGAGAGCGCCATCGAGAGCAACCCCTAGAGAAGCAGCCGTGAGCGCACCAAGAAATCTTCGACGTTCCATTTTTCCTCGTCCCAATTACCTTCTGTCAGGAAATGAGCAGAAGGTATTCATCGTTAAGCCGTTCGTTCTGCTTTCAGCCGGCCGACGCCGTTCGCGGCGAAGAAATGTTTCATCGCTGCGGCGATATCTACGACGTGTGTCTCAATCGCAAAGTGTCCAGTATCGAGAAATTGCATCTCCGCGTTCGGCAGGTCCTTTCGAAAGGCCTCTGCTCCCGCGGGAATGAAGAAAGGATCGTTCTTGCCCCAGATCGCAAGCAAAGGCGGTTTCGATTCACGGAAATATTCCTGGAATTGCGGATAAAGCTTTATGTTCGACGCATAATCCAGAAACAAATCGAGCTGAACCTCTTTATTCCCCGGCCGTTCGAGAAGAGCCGTATCCAGCGTGTATGACTCGGGCGGAACAGCCTCCGGATTCGCCACACCGTGGGTGTACTGCCATCGCGTACCGCCCGCGGTCAAGATACTTTGGCGGAGTATGTCGCGATTCTCTGGCGTGGGTGATGCCCAATACTTTCGGATCGGACCCCAGGCTTCGCCAAGGCCTTCTTCGTAGGCGTTCCCGTTTTGCGAAACGATCGCTGTGACGCGCTCAGGGTGAGCCATCGCCAAACGAAAGCCGGTCGGCGCGCCGTAGTCGAACACGTAGATTGCGTAGCGGTCGATCTTGAGTGCCCGTGTGAAGGCGTCGATCGTGACCGCCAATTGATCGAAGGTGTACGGATATTGCCGTTCAGACGGAACCTCTGTGAATCCAAAACCCGGGAGGTCGGGCGCGATCACGTGGTAGTCATTGGCCAAGCGGGGAATGAGTTCGCGGAACATGAACGATGACGTTGGGAATCCATGGAGCAAGAGAACAACCGGTGCGTTTGCTTCGCCGGCCGAGCGATAGAACACCTGCACGCCATCGGCTTCGACCCTACGAATGGATGTAGTAGGTAAGTTAAATCGGGCATCGTCCTGAGTCGGCACTAGGCGTTTTGTCGCTGTTCGTGACGTCGCAGCACTCATAAAATCCTCTCTTCACTTTCTTGTCCTTAGGGCAGGTGGAATGCCAAATGAAGCACAGCTCATTCGAAAAGGGCACATTCAACGCAAATCATTCTGGAGGTTGGAGTTTGGAAGGTAGAGGATTCGTAGAATCCCGAACCGAAGCTGACAAATCTCTGACGGATGTCCGTCGCTGACGGATTTCCGTCGGATCCACCGCTACTGATGAGTGGTTGCTACAACGGCTAGGAAGGTGAGTTGTCGCCAGCCGCCGCCGCTGCTGCGTTCCTATGGGACCGCGGCAGGCCGGCCAATGCGAAGCTTCTTCATCCTGTAGGCCAACGAGGTTCGCTTCATTCCTAAACGCGCGGCCGCGCCACTGATCACCCAGTTGCTCGCTTCCAGCGCTCGAAGGATATGATCCCGCTCTACCTCCGCGAGACCATTCATAGAGACTACATTGGATCCCTGATTGAGCGGGAATGGCTCCAGTTCGGAAGTTGGCGCGCGTAATACCGACTGTGGCGAGAGAATGACAGCGCGTTCAATAAAGTTCTGCAACTCACGGACGTTTCCCGGCCATGGGTATCGCACCAACGCATCCATCGTGTCCGGAGGGATTACGTCAATTCGTTTGTTCATGCGTTGAGCGTAGAGCCCCGTGAAGTGCCGCACCAATCTCGGAATATCCTCTGCACGTTGTCGCAGGGCCGGGACGTTGATCGGAAATACTTTCAGTCGATAGTAAAGGTCTTCGCGAAACGTCCCATGTTTGACCATGGCGGGCAAGTCGCGATGCGTGGCTGCGATCAGGCGGACGTCAACCTTATGCGTACGGTTGCTGCCGAGCCTCTCGAATTCCTGCTCTTGTAGAACGCGGAGCAGCTTCGCCTGAAGTTCGAGAGGTATATCGCCGACCTCGTCTAGAAAAAGGGTGCCTTTGTCGGCGAGTTCGAAGCGCCCGGTTTTTTGGCCGATGGCGCCGGTAAATGCTCCTTTTTCGTGCCCGAAAAGCTCACTCTCAAGAAGTCCAAGGGGTATTGCAGCGCAGTTCAGTTTTACGAATGCCTTTTCACTGCGATTGCCCAGCTTATGTATTGCACGCGCAACCAGTTCTTTGCCAGTGCCCGTCTCGCCCAGGATCAGCACGCCGGAGTCCGTAGGCGCAACGACAGATACCAGGCTCAACGCGGTCTTCAATGCCGGGCTCTCTCCGACGATTTCTCCTAACTCGGCGCGAATTTCCTCCTCGAGGTAGAGTCTCTGTTTTGTTTCTTTATCTCGATCCTTTGTCGCCTTCTCGTACTCCAATGTATTCTCAACTGCAATCGCTACCTGACAGGCCACCTGCTCAAGTAAGAGGACGTCGTCTTTCTCGAAATTATTGTCCGAGCGCCTGGAGAGCATCAAAACGCCAACCACGCGATCGCGGCCTATGAGCGGAAGATAACACCCCGTCCTGAGGCCCTCCTCGATCACGCGCTCATAAACGAGCCGGCCGTCAGGATTCCCGTAGATTTCAGGGTCCTCGCGGACCTGTTCGAAGCAATCGATCCGGATGCTCTTGGCTTTCCGCAATACCTGACCCGAGACCGAACTATTCATCGGCACTAACGATCCCTCACGGAAGGGTCCTCTCGAGTCGGGATTGTGCAGGATAGTGACGCGTAACGCGCCGCTCTCGGAGTCGGGTAGCAGCAAGGCGGACACGTCACATTGCATCACCCTGAATAGATTCGTCGAAAGCGCCTCGACCATCTGCCGGAGGTCCAACCTCGATGTGACGCTGCTTGTGATTTCCAGAAGCAAGCGCAGCCGGTCGCGTTCGCGCTGCAGCGCTTGTTCGTTCATGTGGCGCTCAATCGCGATCCCGGTGATGTGACTGGCATTCTCGATCAGCTGGAGGTCATTGGCAGAGGGGCTACGTGGTTCACGATAATTGATTGAAAAAGTACCGAGGGCCTTGCCTTCGCTTGTGAACAGCGGGCGCGACCAGACGGACCGAATTCCATAAGGCAACAGGAGGTCACGATAATTTTCCCAGATGGGGTCGGTCAGGATATCGGTTACATAGACCGGCTTCCGCCGATAAACCGCTGTGCCGCAGGATCCTCCCTTCGGACCAACCGCCATGGTCCCTACGTGAGCGCTGAATCCAGGAAGGCTGGGCGCAGCAGCACAATGGAGTTCCTTTCCGTCTTCGTTGGGAAGCCAAATCGTGCAGGACATGCCTTCGGCTTGCGATTCAACCAACTGAGCGATGTTCGTTAGCACCTCGGACAGAGGAGAGCCAGCAAAAATCAATTTTTGCAGGTTGAGGACAGACTCGGTCGAAAGCAGCCCCGATTCGTGTGCCGGCGGTCCGTCCTGCGATAGTATCTTTGCGGGAAACTGTATTGCTCTCACCATGAACTTGTCCTTCCCGTGTTACTAGATTCGGTTAACCCAGTTTTGGTACCAACACGACGGGAACACGGAGGGCGGCCGGCAAGAAGCTTGACGATCTTCTGCCGTTTCTGCGGGTACGTCTGTCGCAGGCCGATTTCATAGCGCCAACATCAGGCCGCCTTACACCCTACTTTAAGCCGGATAGGGGCGGAACTGCCACTGTTTGAGCTGTCAACTGTGGCGCGGAGATCGTGCCTTAACCCTACAGATTTGCACAACGACGGAAAACTGAATGAGAGCTGAATGAATAAGTTGCCTTTGTAGCCGCTCTTGGCATTCCGACCAGTAAGTTCCAAAGGAGTCAGTGAGCGACTGGCGAACAAAATCCACCCCCCGCGCAACCAATCTTGCTGATTCGCAACGGCTTGCTGATTCGATTCGGCAGGCCGGTTTTGTTTTGGGAAAGAAGTAACCAACGCGGCCTGATAGCTGTGCGAATATGCTCCAAGCCAAGCTGATCGGGTCGACGATGGAACTGCCGACTGAAATGCTCCACTGTACGAAGGTAAGCGTGGATGGTTGCCTCGGCGCAGTTGCGGCGCCGTAACCTCAAGAATGATGTGACGTGGGGGGCACCATTTTTAGCAGCGCCAGCTTCGGCACGGTGAGTAGCCAGGCGAACAGCTCGCGTGATATTCAATTGTCGCTACGGTTAGAATTCTAGAGAACACGTGTCATCAACCAGGCCAATAAAGGTGATTTGATGGGACTCGCAGCGCTGGACCTCAATTCTAAGACGGCGGTCGTGATCGGCGGAACTTCCGGTATCGGTCTGGCACTCGCCAAGGGCCTGGCAGCTGCCGGCGCCAACGTTGTTCCCTCGGGACGCCGCCGTGAACTGGTCGAATCCGCCGCTGCAGAAATCAAGGCAGCGGGGCGGGATTCGCTCGCGATCACCTGTGATGTAACCAATCGTTCGAGTCTGCAAGCGCTTTTGGAAGCAGTCTGTGCGCAGCTCGGTAAGGTTGATATCCTCGTGAACTGCGCCGGCATTACTCAGCGTGCGCCCATTCTCGACATGAGCGAGAGCGATTGGAATGCCATCCTGGAGACGAACCTGAACGGTAGCTTGCGCGCCTGCCAGGTGTTTGGGCGCCACATGATCGACCGTCAGTATGGAAGGATCATCAACATCGGCTCACTTTCGTCTACCCTCGGTATGTACGAAGTCGCCGCTTATGCCGCCAGTAAGGCTGGCATTGCTTCTCTGACCAAATCCCTCGCCGTCGAGTGGGCGCGCTACGGAGTGTGTGTGAATGCGTTGGTGCCGGGTGTCTTTCGCACCAACTTGAATGCGGCCCTGTTGGATGGGACGCCGCGCGGGCAGGAGTTCCTGATGCGCACGCCTGCGGCTCGATTCGGTGAACTCGAGGAGTTGGTCGGCGGGGCGGTGTTTCTAGCCTCCGATGCTGCGAGCTTTGTGACCGGCCATTTGCTCGCGGTGGATGGCGGCATTCTCGCCAGCGGAGTGAATCGTTAATCCGAACGGTCCCGATTTTTGTATGAATCTTCCGTCCATATCGAGGCCCGGCTCCGAATCCCTGTCTGGATCGAACAGGGGCGCAGCAGCGCAAATTGCTCACCATGTCGGACGCTTTCGTTGGGTGATCTGCACCGTTCTTCTGCTTGGCGTGATGAAGAACTACATGGACCGCCAGGTCATCGGCGTGCTGAAAACAACTCTGCAACATGATCTGGGTTGGAGCGAAATTGACTACGGCAATCTGGTATTTGCCTTCCAGGCCGCATACGCGCTGGGGATGGTGGTGGTCGGGCGATTCATCGATCGAGTTGGGACACGGCTTGGCTATGCGCTAGCCATGACCTTCTGGAGTCTCGCTTCGATGGCTCACGGCATGGCGAGTTCGTTCACGGGCTTTGTCGTGGCTCGCTTTGCCCTGGGTTTGGGCGAGGCGGCGGTGTTTCCAGCCAGCTTGAAAGCTGTGGCGGAGTGGTTTCCTAAGAGAGAGCGCGCCCTGGCTACGGGTATTTTTAATGCCGGGAGCAATCTCGGCGCCATCGCTACGCCGCTGCTGATTCCCTGGGTTGCAGTGCATTGGGGTTGGCGGCCGGCTTTCTTTCTCCTGGGCGGCGTTGGATTCGTATGGCTGGCGCTATGGCTGTGGGTCTATCGTCGCCCGCAGGAGCATTCCTCCTGCTCGCCCTCCGAATTGGAGTATATTTGCAGCGATCCCATCGCACCGGCAATCCGAATAAGTTGGTTTAGACTGCTGGCTCATCGCCAGACCTGGGCCTTTGTGCTGGCAAAGTTCATTACCGATCCGATCTGGTGGTTCTATCTGTTTTGGGTTCCCGATTTCCTGCAGCGCCAGCATGGTCTCGCTCTCTTGAACATTGGGATGCCGATCCTCGCAATTTATTTGATCTCGGACGTGGGCAGCGTGGCAGGAGGGTGGCTTTCCTCGTCCCTCATAGAGCACGGGAGAACCCTAAACGCAAGCCGCAAAATCACCATGCTGATATGTGCTGTCTGCGTCGTGCCGATTGTTTTCGCGCCCAAGATCGAATCAATGTGGGGATCGATCCTGGTAATCGGAATTGCGGCAGCGGCACACCAAGGCTTTTCCTGCAATCTTTACACCTTGTCTTCCGACATGTTTCCCGGGACGATGGTTGCGTCCGTCGTCGGGATCGGGGGCACGGCGGGGGCTATCGGAGGGATGCTCATCGCGAAAATCGTCTCCAACTTTCTGCAACGAACACACAGTTACGCGGTGCCATTCTTTCTCGCCGGTTCGGCTTATCTGATCGCGTTAGCGATCATTCACGGTCTGGCCCCGAGACTGAAGCCGGCGGAGTTCAGTACCGCAGAAAGATAGTTGTGCCTAGGCAAGTGCTGTCCCCGAAAGGCAAAAGTGGATACAGCGAACTCGGAACTCCGTCTCACGATCAAGCCCGCGGAGCACTGTCGCAGGGATCTGGTTAGTCTCGGCGAAGGGATGCTCCGCTTCGATCGGAGACCGTCGGGTATCGACCACCGCGGCAGTTCGACGTTTCCGAAGGCGGAGGCGAGCACGACGTTGCGCGCGGCCTGAAGAGGTGCTTCGGCCTCGAAAGCGCGATCGTCACAGCGATTGTCGATAGTCCGGTTGGCAATTTGCCGCGAGACCTTATTATCAGGGCGGCATGGACCAGTAGCTGATCTTCTGGGTTGAATTCGATGGGGTGGGCCGAGCTGGACGGGATGGCTTGAATTTCACCGAGCGAGGATTCAGCCTTCGTCCGGCCCTGGGTTGTTCCGATCGTGGACACACGGCGGTCTCGCAATTGCAGACCGGCGACATCGACTGGGACGAACCCCTCGGCAAGCATGGGGCGCGATGGTTTCATACCGGAGGGGTTTTTTCTGCCTTGTCAGAGAACACGCCCGACGTTGCCGAGGAGGCGATGAGGGCTGTCCGAAAGAGCGGGAGGATCGGCCCCTACGATTTGAACTATCCCGAGTCCCTCTGGAAAGCGGTCGGCGGAAAAAAGCAGGCCCAGGAAGTGAACGGCAGCTTGCGCCGTTGGTTGATGTGATGCTCGGCAACAGGGAAGACTTCTCGGGCGCCTTGGGGTTCACGGTCGGGGGTGGATGGGCACCTTTCAAATGTCGAAGCTGAAGCATTCGAGAAGATAATTGAGAAAGTGGTGAAAGAGTTTCCATTTGCCGTGGTTGCCGGACGCTGCGCAAAGCGAAGACCGCGACCCTGAACGACCGGGGCGCGATCTTTATGCGGGTAGGAGTTTTTATGAAGCAGAGCATGGGGAAAATCTGGAGATTTTCGATCACGTAGGCGGCGGAGACTCATTTGCGTTCGGGCCCATCTATGGTTTTCTCACTGGCCAGTGGGCAGCAGGCGATCGAGTGCGGGGTGGCACACGGCGCCCTGGCAATGACGACGCCCGGCGAGACTACCATGGCAACTCTGAAGGCAGTCTAATTTCCACAAGGGAGGCCTCGGTGACCTTCATCAACGATGACTTTTTGCTCTATTCAAAGACGGCTCGTCGGCTCTACGAAGACTACGCCGCCTTCCAGCCCATTCTGGACTATCACTCGCACTTGCCGCCTGGCGATGTTGCGCAGGACCGCCGCTTCCGCGATCTGTTCGACATTGCACTTGCAGGAGATCACTATAAATGGCGAGCCATGCGGGCGAATGGCATTTCGGAACGTTACTGCACCGGTGACGCTTCGCCGAAGGAGAAATTCCTGGCTTGGGCTCGCACTGTCCCCTACACACTTCGGAATCCGCTTTACCAATGGACGCACTTGGAATTGAAGCGCTACTTCGAGATCCACGAACTGCTGGACGAGCGATCTGCTGAAGCCATTTGGGAGCGGGCAAATTCAATCCTCTCGAATGGCGATCTCAGCGCCCAAGGCATTCTCAAGAAGTTCAAGGTGCGGATCCTTTGTACCAGCGACGATCCCTGCGACAGTCTTCAGGATCACCGGACAGTAAACAACACCGACTGCGAATTCCGGATGTATCCGACATTTCGTCCGGATCGGTCGCTCCGAGTCTCAGAGCCCGGTGCTTTTAATCCGTGGGTTGAACGCCTGCAAGCCGCCAGCAATATTGCTATATCCAATCTCGCTTCTTTCTTGCGGGCTCTCGAGCTTCGCCATCAGTGTTTCCACGAGCATGGTTGCCGACTTTCCGATCACGGACTGCCTTATTGCTATGCGAATCCCTGCGACGAAGCGCACGCGGCTGCGATCTTTACCAAGGTTCGGTCAGGTATCCCTGCGAGTCCCGAAGAGCACGAAGAATTCGCTTCTTTCATGATGCTGTTCTTCGGACATCTGGACGCGGCAAAGGAGTGGACGAAACAACTGCACCTGGGCGCGTTGCGCAACGTGAACACGCGACGTCAGTCCGGACTCGGTCCCGATACAGGATTCGACTCGATCGGCGACTGGCCGCAAGCGGCGAAGCTTAACGGCTATCTCAATCTGCTGGAGAGCGAGAAGGCATTGCCGAGGATGATTATCTACAACAATAATCCCGCCGATAATTACACCTTCGCAACCGCGATTGGCAGTTTTCAGGATTCGGCAATTGCGGGAAAGATCCAATATGGAAGTGCGTGGTGGTTTCTCGATCAGAAGGAAGGGATCGAATGGCAATTGAATGCTCTTTCTGCAACCGCCTTGTTTCCTCGCTTTGTGGGTATGGTGACGGACTCCCGCTCGTTCATGTCGTTTCCGCGGCACGAATATTTTCGCCGCGTACTCTGCAATCTGCTCGGCGGGGAGATCGAGCGAGGCGAACTGCCGAGTGACGAGAAGCTGATCGGCTCTGCGATCCAGAACCTCTGCTTCAATAACGCGCGCGACTCTTTAGGGCTGGAACTCGGGCTTGAACGACGGGCGACAACGGTGCGCCCGTTAAGTTCACATTGATAACAAGAGGACCGACGATGGTTCAGAAAATACTGTCGTCTTGCTCAGAAGCATCCTGGGACACTTGCAATTCTTGTGGTGATCTGCGGACGTATTCGCCCGCCCTGTCGCGGCTCAAAACGCTCATCCCCCTCCTGCGAAAGTCACTCCACCTGATTCACCAAGAACATACTTGGCCGCCAAGCTAGTCGGCAAGACCCCAATCTGGATCTTTTGCCAGTGATCGCAGGACGGCGGCCCACCAGAAACCCACGCCTAGGACCAGCGTAGATTGCAGATAAGCGCGCAACAGCGACTCCTCGCACAAGGCTGTCAGTAGAAAAGCGATACCCACTGCAGTCCATAGCCGCATGCTCTCGCCATGCAATGCTCGCCCGTCAAAGTCAACCACCCACCCATTTTCAATGCAAGAACCAGGGCCGAGGGCGCGCAATGCCTCCCGCAATCCCCAGCCTGGATCGCTACAGTCTGCGTTTGTCCCTGAATCCGTAGGAAAGTACCGGACGCCCTTCGATCCTTGCCATCACGGTGGTGGCGACCGGAACTAGAAGCACCAAAATGCGGCCACCGCGGGATTCCAGGCCTCGAGAGTCGAGTTATGCTTCATCGAGTGCAACGGGCGGTTGACAGGAACGCGGGTTGCGAGGACCTCAACCACAACAATCACGATGAAAATCAGCATGCTCCAGCCGGAGCGTATCCCCTGCGGCCCAACGAAAGACGAGCGCAGGTCCACTCACTCGAAGACGCCCCAGGTGCTGGCGCTTGCTCGATATTTTGCGAATCCGCGGAGACTTCTTCTTGCCTGGCAAGACTCTTCACCGCGTCTGCTTGGTCACGGGTGTCGGGCGGGCGGCAAATGGCCTGCCTCGCACGGTCGCGTAGACAACATCGAAAACGCTCAGGCTGCTCAGATTCGCCACACCGCCAACGGTGATCGGATCGGCGAGGTATTGAACCTTGCTCTTGGCGTTGGTGAATGCAGGCCACGAGGGAAGGCCGGGGCCGTTGGGATCGCCCGATCGCGCGAAGTTCACCCAATAGCTGGACATCTCGTCAGCGAGCCTCCGATCGGCCGCAGTCCAATTCCAGGGCGACTGGTCCAGATGGTCGAAGACATACCAGAGCTCGGCGAAGTGGCTCGCACCCCAACCCGCGTACACCGAGTCGGCCGGGAACGGAGGCGGCTGTCGAAACGAGTAATAAAAGACGGGACTCTGCCCGGTTCCCGCTTGCAGTCTCGCCCATGCCCACATGTCCCAGCCGAAGCGGAGATCGCGTTCGAGTCCGAGCCGCGCCTGCCGTGCTTCTTCGTCGCTCGCGTGCGGATATGCTGCAAGCAGCGCCGAGGGAAGTTGACCGACGCTATGCTCCAGGTCGCTGTCAAACGTGGCGGCCGTTTCGTGCGTGACATCCACTATCGCCCGCGCCTCCTGGGCGTTCGAACCGATCAGCAGCGGGACATCATTCTGTTGCCCTGCTACAAATGCCTCATAGGGTGAAAGGGGAAGCACATACGGTTCGATCACCGCGTGAACGATGCCGCCGGCATTGCCCGCAAGCAAAGTCGCGGGAAGCCGGCGTAATTCCTTGAGCGAGGACGCACTCAGTGAAGCGGCGTACTTCTCGCCCGCATGTTCTGCGTTGGCCAGCAGGAACTTTGGGGCGAGCTGCACCGGCTCAAACAGACCGCCGCTCTCCCCGATGGCGCGCTGAAACAAGCCTTTCGCAACGGGCGAAGCCATCAGGATGCTGACCGAGATAGAACCGGAGGATTGACCGGCAATGGTTACGCATTTCGGATCACCGCCAAAGGCTGCAATGTTCCTCTGAATCCATTCGAGTGCGGCAATCTGATCCATCAGGCCGTAGTTTCCGGAGGAGTGGTGCGGGGACTCGCGCGTTAGCTCAGGAAGCGCAAGAAAACCGAGCGGCCCAAGGCGATAAGAGATGGTGACGACGACGACGCCTTTTTGCGCCATTCGGTCGCCCCAGTACAAGGGCATCGAAGCCGACCCATTGATGTATCCACCACCGTAAATCCAAACGATTACCGGCAGGTGTTCGTGCGCGGTCTTTATCTTTATCTCTGCTTTTGCCGGCGTCCAGATGTTGAGGTAGAGGCAATCTTCGCTTACTGCCGGAGGCGTCTCGCCCGGCATGGAGACTCCAACTTGCGTGCACGCCGCAGCAAACGTATCTGCCTTCCGTGTGCCCGTCCAGGTTGCAGCATGTACCGGGGGACACCAACGCAAGTCGCCCACCGGCGGGGCAGCGAATGGAATCCCTCGGTAGACGGTCAATCCATTTGTGCGAGTCCCGGATATGGCGCCGGACTCGGTCAGGACTTGCTGGCCAACAGCGACACTCGCCAGCAGTGCTGGCGCTAGGAATATGCACGCGAAGTTCCAACGGTTCGACACTGGGCCATCCTTGGATCTCCAGATTGCTGAAGATCATGATTGCTCTGCTTGAATTTCGCCTTGGCCTGACGCTCTCTTGAGTTCCCACGCTACGACTGTCTCATTCCTGGCGCTTGCTCGTTGTGCAATATTGCTCAGGCGGCCAAAAATCAGGCCGGAGCAATCCGATCCTGTCGCTCGTTGCAGATTGCGGAACAGGTCTTGCAGAAGATCGGATGCGCTTGGCGCTGATCTGCCCGTTCGCCTCCAAGCGGATTTTCGCCAGCGTTGAAGGGTCCCCTGGAATTTAACCTCCCGAATCGCCCTGCTCTCCGGCACTCAGCAAGACGAGATGCAATCCTCTAGAGTCGGCGGCTGCGCAAAGATCTGCTCGGCCGCTTTGAAAATCTGCTGAAACGCTGTTCCACGGCGGGGTGCGATTCGCTCCATTGCATGACGGTCATCACAACTCATTTCGTAACGACCATCGTTGACGATAGCGTCATTGGCGTGCTCGATTCTCGTGTGCCTTGGCCGCGCTGTGGAACAAAGGAGGCAAAGCAGTGATTGCCGGACATTTCGGATTTGCCGCCATCGTCAAATCGCGCGAACCGCTGGTTCCTCTCTGGTCACCAATGCTGGCAACGGCGTGGCTCGATATCGTATTCATCCCAATGTTTGTCATGAAAATTGAGACGTTCGAGCCCGTTCCGGGCTTCATGGTGGGTATGTGGAAAACATCATCCACGCCGATTACACGCACTCCCTTGTTGGTGCCTTTGTACTTTCCTTAGTGTTTGGTCTCATCTTCGGTATGCGATGGGGCAAGCGCTGCTCGACCGTGTTGGCGCTCGTCTCTTTTTCTCACTGGCTGCTTGATCTGGCCGTCGACCGTCACGACATGCCCATCCTGCCGGGTGATCTTGGCAATCTCCCCAGGCTTGGATTCGGTTTGTGGCAGTTCAGGAGAGCCTCAATCTTGGCGGAACTTCTTCTGGTGGCTTGTGGGTGCGTGGTGCTACTGGCAGGCAGCAAGCGTTGTCACTGCTGCGGCACAAAGAGGCCGCGCCAGAGCGATGATACTGCGGTGCTCATTTTTCTTTGCGGCGTGACGGTTCTCGCCCTAGACGTTACCGGAGTACCGGGATGACATCGAGAGCGTTGAGGAAGGGTCGGACTTCGCTTTGCGGACAAGGATGAATGGCGGGCCTTGCCGATCTTGATCTCAGCACAAAAGATGCTATACATTCGCGCAAAAAAGCAGGCAAGTCGCCTAACGGGCGATCAAGGCTGTCCAGGCGTTATAGGCCAAGCCTATGAGAGAAATGGAGATAAAGAGATACGGCCACAACCTAGCGATCCGCTTCACGACGAACATGTGGAATCATCCAAGGCGGACTATCAGAGAAATACCGTGCGCGGGGACTCAAACCAATACTGTAAATCCTGTACGGTAAAGAGGTCTTGGCTGTAGTGCAGACTCTTCAGCAATCGCGATTCTTTCTGAAGACGAAACTTGCTATGGGGTCTTCCCGATAATCACCCCCGCCGGAAAAAGGCTCCTGACCTTGCCTATGCGGTGGCCAATCGCCCTTTGCACCTCTACTATCCAGGGATGTCTCTGCATTGCGCTCGGCCAAGAGGATTTTTGCTTCCTCCGATCTTACGAATTCGACTCACCTTGTCTTGTCGCCTCAGAGCAAGCAATCCACGCACCAGGATACTCTCACGATCCCGACACTCAGCGGATCAAATCTGGCTCTCGGGCAAGAAACCCAAATGTACGGAATGGTCGATTCGCTAGGACGCACAGAATTCGATTCGTCATTCTCCGCAGTACCAGCACCCTCGACTACCTTTTTTTTACCCGCTCCTATTGACTCGGAAGTTTTCGAAATAACTAGTCCGCCCCTCACAACTTCTGAGGCGACCGACCCTGATCTGCGAGGGTGTATTCGCCAATATCTTATGACGCACGAGGAATGCATGTTCCATAATTTCTCATACTGGCCGAAAGTCTTGGCTCATCGCTTGACCCCTTTTCATTTCTTCCTGCTCAAAATTGACCAGTTTGTCCCCACATCATTAGCATCAAAATCTGAGAGGGTGCCTCGATCTCAATGCTGAACCGCTCCCACATTCGCTGGGCTTGGTTTTTCTCTATATGGGCCACGTGGCTCGTTTTGTCGACGTTAACATCTGCCGAAGTCCTTGCCGACGCGCACGTAAAAGTGGGGCTGATCTCGGAACAAGATGCGATTGTGCCCCGTAGGGAATTTCGGGTGGGCATCCGGTTTGATCTGGAAGACACCTTCGATTCCCCAATCATCGCATTCGCATACGTCCGAAGGCCACCGGCGATCTCGCGCAAGCTATGAAAAAAGGCCTGTGGCGAAATTCGACAACATCGATATACATCAGTCGCCAATAATTCAAGTTTTCGGACACAACCCGTGCGATCGCGCTAGGCGGCTTTTTGAGTGAATCTGGATCGAGCGATGCCATCAGTTGGAATCAGTTGCTTTTGCCGAATAGCCTCCATCTTGCGGCCCAAGTGATGAACCAAATCGATGAAGATGTCTTCTTTCGTGTCGCAGTAGATATAAAGCTTGCCCATCGATACGCCCGCTTTCCTTCCAATTTCGCGGGCGGTGCTTCCATGAAAGCCTTTTCGAGTAAAGAGTTATAGAGCGGCACGCTCAATCTTGCGCTTGTTGTTTTCAATCGTTCCGTGGAGCGGGAACGCGGGGCGCCCTCGACCTCGGGACCGTGATAACCATCGAAGATGGTCAGTCAAGAGAAGGGCGTGCGGATCCTCCCAGCAGCGACGTATCCATATTGAATATGTTGTGATGCCCCTCGGGACCTCCCCAGGCAAACATAATATTCACCATGGGAAAACCGCCCGCGCGGAGGGTAAAGCCGGCGGCAAGACTGTGCCGCAGATGGCTGAACCCCAGATCGCTGCGCGCCGCGGCCACTCTGCCTTCGTCTGCCATGAACTGCAGCCCAAATGGTCCCCAGATGGAGTGTTCGAATCTCTCCTGCAAGAGGAGAAGATTGGGCGCGCGGAAGCGGTAGTCCTGATAACTGCCGAGGGACATCGCGCTGTTGATGTCCGACCCGCCAAGTGTCTGTTGGAAATAGAATGGGACGGCGCTCGTTGCCGAGTTCATCGATTCCGAAAGCAGCAGGCGCACTGCAATCGACCCGTTCAGATTCCGCGAACGCGGAACCGGTGGGCACTTGTTGTCTCCATAGGCGCACGAATCAGGACCGTTTTCACTCGGATTTTTGAGGGGGAGAGCCGACTCACTGTGGCCATACAGGTTAAAGGTGTGGTTCAGATCTAGGGTCCAGCGCTGAAACGAATTTTGGGAGCTGGAGGGAGCAACGAACTCTTGAAACATCCCGGCATAATTTAATTCGAGATGATCCCCGATCACTGGCTTGATACTCAATCCTTCGCCCAGTTGTACGAAGGCCGGCTGGCTGCTCAAGCCAGGCGCTGTCGCGTCAGTGTACAGATTTTGAATCGACGGCACGGACTGGCCGCTTTCTCCGCGGATGTTTACGAAGCGCCCGTTGACTTCGCCGCTGAATGACAGGTTCAGCTTCTTGAACGCGGGCCAGTGAGACACTGGCTTGATGACTCCTCCACCCAGGATGGTCTGGGTCATTCCGAAGACGGATGCACCCGCGAGCGACGAATCGTTTCCCTCTCCGAAGTAGTTGAGCTTGTTGAGCGAGATGGATTGCGCGTAGAGGTCGAAAACAGTGTAAGGATGCACCAGGTTTACAGGCTTCGTCTTAGGGGTTGGTTGGGGTTCAGGTGCCGCGCCCGGCTGGGGGATCACCGGCTTGATCACATGCACCGGTTCATTGGACGTGTGCACAAATTTGAGGTAGCCGCCAGCCCGCCACGCGCCGCCCCTGCCTACGGCGTCCACATCCCAACTCAATCGCCAATTTGCCGTATTGCGGGATTCGGCGAAGGCCAGCCCTACACCGAATCCATTCTGCGGAGGCAGGCTGCCGGCGGCGATGTGCATAGGATGATCAGTGAACAACTCGTAGGCACATCCTCCAACACCCGTCAGGCTAAAAGCTTTGCAGGCATCGCCAACACGCTCACTCTCGCGGCGGAAGTCGCCTTGCAGCCAGTTTTCCTGGGCTAGACCGACCGTCGCCACCATCCACAAAATGACTGCCCAACTCCAGCGCATAGCGCCTCCTGCAGGAACTGCCGCTACTTCTCCTTGCGAGATCCCCTGGTACCCTTCTTGGTCTTAGTCCTGAGTTTTTGCGCGGCACCTTCGTCGGCGACAGCTGCGATCTCGATTACCGGATTGCGCTTGGGCGCAGGCTTGGCCCGCTGCGCGGCTGCCTCGGCATGAGCGTTATGAATCGCCTCGGTTACGGCCCGGATGTAGTTCGCCGCCTCACCTTCGGTCTTGATGGCATTGACGTAGATCTCGCTCCGATAACGCATGGGCAGCCTCTGCTCGGCCGCGTATAAGTGCTCGACTTGCATTTTCAGCAAGGAAGAGATAGGACGGCCCGGATCAGCTGCGCTGGCAGGTGGTTTAGGCACTTTGATGGTGGGCATCGAGGTGACTCCTTGTCGATTGTGTTCAGTCAGTGTCAAAGTCCGGACAATCGGTACGCATTGTGTCGAGCGCGAGGAGATTGCGTGCCGGATCAATCGGCGCAACATTCGGCTCGATAAATACGTCGGCGCTGGTTTCGCGGGGAGACCGTGGTGAATAATCTCCCAGGAAACACTTCGTGATAGTAGCCGGGATAGAAGCGTGATCGAACACGCGGTTGACGATGGTTCCCTTTGGAATCCACGGTGAAACCAGAATTGCGGGCACGCGCACGCCCAGGCGGTCGAAGTTGAACTGCATACCGGTTCCTGTATCGCCGCCCGATGCGGAGTTCAAGTCTGCGGTACAAGACGGCGGCACAACATGGTCGTAGATGCCGCCGTGCTCGTCATAAACGATCAGCAGCGCGGTACTCTGCCACAACTGCGCGTTGGTTTTGATCGCGTTGTACACCGAGGCGATGAACAACTCTCCCGCCTGGACGTTGTGATCCGGGTGCTGATCGTTGGCCACTTCCTCGCCGCTGCCCGTATCGTGGTCGCTGTAATTTGGCTCGACAAAGGAATAGTCCGGAAGATTGCCCTTGTTGCAGTCATCCAGAAACTGATCGTAAGTGCCGAATAGCTCCGGTTCATTCTGCAGGAGATTTGCGACCTCCATGGTAGAACTGGCCGTGTCGTAGTAGTAAATCCTTGCCGTTCGCTTTGGGGTCGCGTTGACCAGACGGCTGTAAACGCTTTTGAAAGGTTCGTTCAGGTAAACCGGATTCATATCCACGCGGCCGAACGACGTTCCGTAATGAGCGAAAGCGCGATTGCAAATCGTGGGCCCGGGGATGGATGCGAACCACCGGTTGAAAACAGCAAATTCCAGCGCGAGCGTGCTCAGCACAGGCAGGTCGCTCTGCTTGAAGTAGTACATGATTTTCTGCGAGTGCCCCACATCGCGCTGCTGGTTGAAGTAACTCTTTACGAACCCCTGCATGTTGGCGACGCGGTTCGGGCTCGTGTCGCCACCAAAGATCTGGAGATCGACCGCGGGAAAATGATGGTCGGGATCAGGCTGCAGCTGCGACTGAAACTGCGCCAAGGGCTGCGGCTTGACCATCGCGCCGGTAGTGTCCGGATTTCCGTACAGGTCTTGGTCGGTGATGCCGTCGATACGCGCATCCACGGCCTTCAGTGATCCCAGCATGTGATCGAACGAGCGGTTTTCCATCATCAGTACCACGATGTGCTGCAGGCGATCGAGTCCAGGCGGCATAAGTCACTCCCATCTCACGTTGCAAGTGTGGTTAGTCACCATTGCAAAATCGCTCTGCGGCATCTCGGACGCGGCGGGAAGGGGAGGCGGGAAACTCGCCGAAGAAGACTGGGATGTCGCGCGCATTTTAGCTCTCATTCTCAATGACTTGCGAAAAAATCCGTTTTGTTACGAAAACCGAACAGGCCACCAAATTTTAGCCCGGTCACTCCAGGTAGAATTATCATTTGCCGCATTCGCAACCCTATCCCGGTTCCCGCGACAGTCACACCACACGCGTCGAATTTTCAGGAGGGACAGTATGGGACTATTCAATTCCACCGTTCTCGACTGCGCCATCGGCATCGTGTTCGTTTACCTGTTCCTGGCGCTTCTCTGCACCACGATCAATGAGTGGATCGCCGGCGTCTTCGCCATGCGTTCCAGGAACCTAGAAAAAGCCATCTCTCAATTATTGGATCAGCAGAAAGGCAATAGCCCTACGAGCACCTTTCTCCAGGATTTCTACGCCCACCCGCTCATCTCTGGAATGATGACGCCCGGCAAGTCTCCATCTGCCGGCCATCCCTCCTACTTAGAAGCGCGGACCTTCGCCACCGCTGTGATGGATCTGGTCACTCCCAACAAATCAGGGTCCATCACGTTCACCGATCTCGAAAGCGGCGTGAAGAACCTGCCCGATGGAGATGTGAAGACCGCCATTCTCGCGCTTCTGCAAAATGCGAAAGGCGATCTCGACTGCGCGCAGAAGAATGTCGAGCACTGGTTCGACGACACCATGGAGCGCGCTTCCGGTTGGTACAAGCGTTGGACCCAAATCATCACCATTTGCGTCGCCGTTGTGCTCACGGTCGCAACCAACGCTGATACTGCACACGTCGCCCGGACTCTGTGGACCCACGGCACGGACCGAGCTCTGATGGTGGAGAGAGCAAAAATCCCACAATCTGCAGGGTCGGCAGCCGGTCCTGACTCAGACGCCTGGAAGTCCGTTCTAGGCTGGCCCGCGGAGAAATCGAACAATGAAAATCTTTGGCCTTCCCGCGTCCTGGGTTGGATCCTTTCGATCGTCGCCATCTCCTTGGGAGCTCCCTTCTGGTTCGATGCACTCAGTAAATTGATGAACCTGCGCAGTGCGGGTGAGAAGCCAGACAAGACTCCGAGTACGCCGCCGTCACAACCAGCTCAGGCTCCAGCAAAGTGATAGAGGAACAAAATAAGCTTTTCTCGACAAATTCTCTCGCTTTGACTCTCGAGGCTCCTGCCGGCGGCTGCGGTTTCCATTAAGATCACTTCACAGCATTCAAGCTGGGTTCAATCCACGAGGCTACAAAGTCGGTAATTCCGGGAAACTGGGCGACAAGTAGTCCCATGACGGGCACTCCAATGAAGCTCGCCAGCCTGAGCCAGTAGTCCAACCCCAAGGCACCGGGCTCAGTATTGGTAATGTGACTCAGCGTTTCGTCGCGGGCGAGCCCTGCGTACACCGAAGCAACTACAGACCCTAAGACCAGCAATAAGGAAAGCAATGAGACGACAATCGCCGGTCGTGGGATGTACGGGTAGAACGCGAGCGAGAATGCGATTGCGGCAAAGACTCCCAAGATCGAAAGCACCATGGTCCGCATGCGAGCAAGAAGGTTCTGCAAGTAGCCAGTGTAGATCAGGCAAGTGAACTCCTCTGCGCGGCGGATCGGCTCGTCTTTAGACAACGGCAAGGTTGTGCCAGCACTGGCTTGATCCCGGCTCTCCTCCAGATCGAGAGTACCTCTCTCGCGGCTCCATTCGACCGTCAAGCCGTCTAATATCTTCTCGGTGCATCGCCGGAAGTCTTCTCGCATCACGCGGCCTTCCTCGTCGTTGATCATCGCGAGGTCAGCGATGGTACAGCGCTTGTCCATGAATAATCTGCCTTGCTCGCATGCGGTATGAACCGCCTCGCGTATGCTTTCATCGCCCCGCTCACTGGGAGCGAGGGAGTCGAGGACATTTCGAAGATGATGAAGCGATTCCAGCTGATGCGAAAAGATGGAGTACCGGGCTCCTGAAGATGTCCCGCTCATGTTCCACAACGAATACATGGAGAGGCCTTGCAGAGCGATGAAGGTCCGACGCAACGGTGTGCGGTTTAGGGCAAGCAGCAGGCGCTTCAAAGCCAGCCAAGTACCTAACAACTGCGAGCATTCGAGAACCAGAACGTAGAAGGCGATCGCGAGCATGGTGTGCAACACCACGTTGAAAGGAGTGTTCTCGAGACTGTGCAGTAGCGTCTCAAAATTCAAACCCGAGCTTGCCCAGAGAGCGCAGGCTTGGAGAGCCAGCAGGGCGAGGGGCAAAAGATAGAAGATTCCGTGCCCGATGCGAGCACTTGGTAGAGGGACGGCGAAATTTTCGATGTTCTTGGCCATGTCATCACTGATCCGAACCAGCCCCACAGGAACATGCTTCGGTAAAATCGGGCGCCCTTCGCCGAGCAGTGCCAAACCGGAGAGCGTTTGCCAGAACCACCAATAGAAACCACTCAGCAGCAGAAGCAGCGAGACCATGGGCGAAACACCACTTGTCAAATGCACCGCGCGAAAAGCGGTTGGCATTCCTTCCGGATGGAAGTAGTCGAAAATCGCCAACCCCGCCCAGATCGAGGCAGCGAATAGGACCGTCGGGAACCCGATCCAGATAATTGCGCGCCGCGGGCGCTTGCGAGTCGAGCCGGGCTCCAGGTAGGATCGGCAACCCAGGTCCCACGCCGAGCCGAGAAATGCCAATAAACCGAAGAATGCGAGGACCATAATCCATAAAACATCCTTGGGCTGTAAATACGGGCCAATGCCGATCCGGAGGGTGCAAAGGAACATGAGGATGAGTACTGAGCCCATTGCCGCCCAACCGATACCCATCAGAAAGAGCTGTCGATTGCCGGAAAGTGGCGTGAACTGAATAAACATACTCAGGTTCTGATAGCTATAGCCGCTGCGACAGGCAAACAAATGCAGAGCGAGCGCCAGGACTGCCAGCCCACAACAGAACTTCCATGCCGGAGACAAGGAAAACTTAAGGTTTGTCTTGTCGTCGGCGCTCTCCTGCCTCGCGCTTGCCTTCGTGGCAAGTACCAGGGCTAGATTCGATCTCAGAACATGCTTCGAATCAGGCCTGGGGAAGGGCTCCGTCAACACGGCAAGGGGCCAATATCCGCCTCGTCCAATGACTGACAGCCATGTGGATGGCTTGGAGGGTTTGGGTTGCGCGAGGGCGTCTCTCTGCCAATCCGACTCCCAGATCGGCGGTCCATAATCGGGGATATCCGACCCGGGAGGTATTGGGTGAATGTAAGGCCGCTCCTCAGACCTATGGGTTACCGGATCGGTGATCAGAAACCGAGTGGCCAGATACGTGGCCTCCATCGTGGCGCTGCCAAAAACCCGGTGGGCGTGCCGAGGGGTAGGGTTCGTCAGTGCGGTCCAATCCTGACCGCGCGGCAACAGGGGAAAAGCCGTGAGAGCTGCCACGCCGCGGAATTCGGTCGAGTCTATTTCGCGTCCGAAGAGCATGTCAGGCCCCATCGTCACGATGAAGGCACCCGAGTAAGCGCGGTGAAGAAAGCGCGTAAGGAACAGGTAATCCAGGGTGTTCGTGCTACGCAGAATGACAAACCGGATTCCGTGCGTCCTGAGCGAATCGACGATCCCGTACATCTGCGCCTCCTGTGTGAGCGCTGAATTTGGCCCACTGAAGGTTGCAACCGTGTCGGTATCGTGGTGCGTGGATGTCGTGGCCTGAGGCTGCAGCACGATGTGGGCAGCGCCCGAGGTGTCCGCGGTCGAAGCAAAGATGGATTGTTCCTGGTAAGCGGAGCGCAGTGCTGAGATGTCCCGGGGATAGTAGAGATGCAGAGGTCGGTTGTTTACCGGGTATCCTGGGTCACACGTACAGGCAGGAGATTTTTGTTTGTCATCCCCACTAGTGTTCCCGCTCGGGTGGGAATCGGGCAGACCGCCATACGCGGTCTCGTCTTCAGAAAGAATCGCGACCTCTGACACGGAATGCCCTCTCTTCTGGAGGTATTGAAAATAGCGGTCGATTTGGATGACGTCGTTTTCATTGAAGTCCGCAGCCCGTACTGGCACATCGGACTGCAAATTCTCATTCAACCATTGGTATGCGGAGCAGGAACGAATCGTGGTATAGAGAAGAACATTAGTAAAGTGCTTTTGTTTGCCGACATCGACCAGCGCGCGAGCCACGGAAGGCACCGACCCGGAGAAGGTCGGTCCCAAGACTCGCAATGCCCCGCCAAGCGTCTTCTTGTTTGAGTGTTGCCCAACCCAATCGAGCGCGTTGTTCCACTGGATTCGGTCGATGCCGACTGTGGGCTTCTCTGCGACAAGAAACAGGAAGAGCCCTTGAGAGTAGGGGCCGTCGTAATCCTGTGCTGCGGGCGGCTGGATGCTCTTGCGAAACAGAATTAACCCTGGGCACCGTTCGCGGCTAACGGTGTCTTTCTCCTCGTCAATCTTGTCCGCCCGACTAGAGTATTCTGTGGCCTCACCCTCCCAAGGTAGCCAAGATGAATCATAGGCGTACCCTTCGTCCTGCGCAGCTTGTTGAACAGCCTCGATGGCTCGATCGAAACTAAGATTCAAGTGGGTATGCAGCGGGTCCGGGACAGTCGCAACCAGTAAACGGATGCCGTCAGGTAATGCTTCGACCTCGGCATTCACGGTCCCGGGGAACCCGTGAAGATACCGATCTACCAGAGCGACAATTTCACCGCGCGAATGCAGATCCTTCGTGTTTTTTCGGTCGGCGAGGGCTGGACAGGACAAGTCTGCAACCTTACGTTCTGCGGGCACGTACTCCCCTGCGGTGCTGGGTTTGATCGCCGGCTGAGGAGGCGGCGTGACCGCCAATCGAGAGCCCGCTACCAGGATCGCGAGAAATGCGAAGATTCCCATACCACGCTTCATGGATTCACCCATGTATCTTGCCCAGGACTCGTTCTCTGGGTAATAGTGCTGAAAGCCTGATCGGCGTTTCACCCTGTCAAGCAACTCGCCATGCTAAAAATGGCTCCGGCGTATGCTGAAGACAAGGGAAGAGCTTGCCCAGTAAGCATCGACAAGCAAGCTGGCGGGCACTTCCCCACATTACATTCTTCTGGGGCGGGGGCACTCTCCGCGAAGGCAACCGCGACAGCTCGTGAATCCAGACTGAAACAGATCCCCGCGGGAGGCGAGCGGGGGGTCCTGCTTGCGGCGGCATGATGGGGAATTGATAATGGAGCGAGGAACCCAAGTGAATTTCTCAATCAAATTCGGCCGAGCGCTCGTCCTCATCGGGCCGGCTACAATTGCGCTCGCATCGCTGGCTCTTGCCTATCAGGCGAGCCTTATTCCCCCCTCGCGCCTGATCAACCCCAACGAACTGGTAAAAATTCTTCAGTCTGCCACGAGCCATAAACCGCTAATGATTCAAGTGGGTTCCCACGTTCTTTACGCACAGGCGCATATTCCCGGCTCGGAATACCTTGGCCCGGCCTCGAGCGAAATTGGTTTGCAGGCATTGCGCAAGCGCGTGGAGACGCTGCCGCGAAACAAGTTCATCGTTCTGTATTGCGGATGTTGTCCGTGGAGCCACTGTCCGAACGTCAAGCCTGCCGACGATGCGCTACATGCAATGGGCTTCACCGATGTGAAGGTTCTCTATATCGCGAACAACTTTGGCACGGACTGGGTCGAGAACGGCTATCCGGTTGCCAAGGGAGACTAATGGCGGGCCGACACTTTACTACCATGGAGCCATGCGTCTTCGGATCTGCTGATCGGGGTGGTTTGTTTTGCCTCCTCTCGCTTAGCGCGCCCGGCCTTGACTTCGGCTGGAATCGACGCCGGTGGATCGGGATTCCGCCAAGCTGCGCACCATGATAGCGGCGCCGAAACTGCCACGCGAACAGACCGACCTGCCGGTAAAGCTACCAGAAGGCGAAAAACTGGGCATGGTTTCCTGGCTGGCCCGCGATCCGAAGATCGGTGTGACGTGGCTCACTTAAAGCGTGGCGACAAGGGCCGATCCGGTCAAAGCGGTTGAGAAGGAAGGCCTCGTCCCGCACTCGTTTGGTAGAGGACTGTACAAGATTCCGCACGCAATCCGGCTCGACCCAGAGGGGAATGTTTGGACGGTCGACGCGGGAAATTCGACAGTCTTGAAGTTCAGTCCGATGGGCAAAAAGCTGCTTCAGATTGACGTCGGTGGGCAGCCGGCGCTCAGTGCATTCCGCGGAACAACTGATATTGCGTTGGCGCCGAAAGGCCGGATTTTCATCAGCGACGGCTACGCCAACGCGCGCATTCTCGAATACTCCGCCGACGGCAAGAAGCCGGTGAGTGGGTCAATGCAGGCAAGGGTTCGGGGCGGTTCCATCTGCCGCACCCGGTCGTGGTGCATGAGAACAACATCCTCTATGTCGCGGACCGCGAGAGAGGGCGTATTGAGAAATTCGACCTCGACGGAAAATTCTGAGCGAAATCCCGAACTTGGGGAGGACGTATTCGCTGAAAATGGGAGTAAATGGGACGCTATGGGGGAGCCGCCCGGCTCTCCTGGTTGGATGCTCAAGCTGGATCGCACGACCGCCGTGATCCTGGGCTCGGCGCCCGTATCTGAGCGGGCGGGTCTTCATAGCGCGGAGGACGCGGGCGAGGTCAGCCCATGACGGACGTCGGCAACAGGGTCGTCTGGTTCAACAGTCACTAGCGAACCGAACTGTTCCGGGTGGGGTGGATACATTGAAGAAAGCGGTGCTCTGCGCCCTGGCGCTGATCTTCGTGGTCGCGGGACTTTATTTCGGGCTCCATCTTCATGGCGCACCCGGTGGCCCGAGGGACACACGTGTCCGTGAACAATCTCCAGCCCCCGACTTCTCGCTTCCCGATCTCACTGGACAACAACTCGATCTCTCATCCTATCGGGGCAAGGTCGTGCTTCTGGACTTCTGGGCAACCTGGTGCGATCCGTGCCGTGAGGAAATTCCTCGTTTCGTCGAACTGCAAAGCAAGTACGGCGGCCAGGGCCTGCAGATCATCGGCGTTTCCATGGATGATGGGCCGGAACCTGTACGCGCTTTCTACCAGCGCTTCAAGATGAACTACCCGGTTGTGATGGGCGGTGCAAAGACAGGTGAGCTCTACGGAGGAGTTCTCGGATTGCCCATCGCCTTCCTGATCGGGCGGGAGGGCCGGATCTATTCCAAGCACATTGGCGCAACCGGGATTTCAGTGTTTGAAAAAGAAATCGTCGATTTGCTTCGGCTATCACAAAGACCGACTGTTGATTAATGTATCGGCGTTCAAAATCATTCCGTGGGCGGCGATTTCCGCGCAACTTTTCTCCGGCCATCACTGGATCACGATCCTCGCCGCGATGTTGAGTCACGAAGGCCTCGCCACCCATGAGCTCGAGCACAAAAACCCAGGTATTCACGAGAATAATAAGAATGGTGACCACGGGGACACGTGTGGGGCGCCTGGAGGCTCCCTAGCGGAATCAGTCCTCCCCTCTTGTCTTCTCTCTTGTCTTCCTTCATGCCCTTCCAGCGAACGCAGGCTTTTCCTCACGCGTCGAACTGGCCGAAGGCGTCGCCGTGCCCGTTCCTGCCCGGCGCTTCAGTCCACTAAGCAGCTAACGACGAGGAAGACGAAGATGTCTTGTCCGTGGCCTGGCGCGCAGCCCATGACATCATTACCCGCGCAACCCCGCTGAAGATCATGCTGATGCCCACCAGGGTGCCGATCGCCCAAGCGGAACTCGACGGCCATTGGGCGTAGATCATCAGCCCCAGAAGCAGGGTAATGATCCCGTCCAGCAGCACCCAGGTCGACCCATGCATCGGGCGCATCTTGAAGAACAGAACGATGTCCAAGATGCCTTCAACCAGGAAGAGCGATGCGAGCACCAGAGTGAGCGACGCCACACCCAGCACTGGATGCATGATCAGGTATGCGCCGAAGCACAGATACGCAATCCCTACTAAGAGCTTCCATATCATGCTCCCCGCTCCATGCGCGCCAAAGGCGAGCATCACGTGGACTACGCCTGCCAAAACGATTAGCCAGGCGACGACCGCGTTAACTGCCACGGCGGCCAGCAAGGGCGAACCGACCGCCACTACGCCGAAGACAATCAGCAAAACCCCCCACAAAATGGAAACCGTCGAAGCGTTTCGCACCAGTTCGACCGGGGTGTTCTGTACCATAGAGACCTCCTTCGAAAGCGGGCCTTAGCCTACCTCAAAAAGCCAATTTATTGAAGACTAGAAAGCAAAGGGTGGTGGGCGCAGGGTACGATGCGAACCTACAACCCGCCTACCTCCAAGCCAAAGTAGCAACCGAAGTTGCCTTCAAGGAAACCGACGCCACCACATCCGACAGGCGAAGTGCGATCGTCCTCGCGTCTCCCGGGTTGGCGACGACCACCATTTTTTGACCGTCTGGGTTTCCAGGCCACATGCTCCAGGCCGACGACCGAGCTCTGGGAATCAAGCCGACACGCCCCGAGACGGATCACGCGGGACGGGAGTGCCTTTGTATCCCTGCCACGCGACCGCATTGACATACTTGCGAAGCTTCTCGTCCCTCGAGCGAGTCCACGACACGTCCCACAAGCGGCGGCCAACCCCAAAGCCGAACATCCCAGAAAGCTCCGTCGCGAAGTTTGGCTTCTCATATACGTCTCCTCAGAGGGAGTCCTCATTCGTCCGTCAAAAGAACGTGGTCTTGAACTCCTCGTGCCGACGGAGGGCTTGTTTCATGATCGTCTGGAATGCGGGCTCGTTGTGAAGGCTTTCGAGCAGCGGATCGCGCAGAAAGTAGGGATAGCAAAAGAATCCCCCCCGATGCTATGGCGCAGCATGTGCAGAGCGGAAGTTTTGTCCCCCAACACTGCATAGGCTTCCGCAACTTTGTAGATACCCTCTGCGTCGCTCACGATCGTGGATTTTCGTGGTGGCGAACAAACCCTGTTCTTTCAGGCTCCGGCGGGCTCGGGACTCACCACGGGACTGGCAGTGTTAAAAGCTGGCTTCGTGATCGTCGGAAACATGCCGACCACCGGTGGAACCGCCGCCACCGTGAAGCCAGGCTCCCTCATGCCCATCAATCCGCAAGGCTAGGTCGTCTGGACCTTTGCGAACAAGCAGGTAATCGACGGCCCCTCGGACTGCACCGTCTATCACCAGGGCTCGCAGGCCACGGTGTTCGTATCGAATGTTTTGGCTGGCTCGATTGAGCGCATCGTGAATCGGTCTCAGTCACGGAGCGGTTTCGGTGTTGAGTACCACCGAAATTTCTTCCAACTATCCGCATCGCGGCGATCCGGCTGCCCTCGAAGTAGGCCCCACCGGTCTGGCTTACGACCCGGTTCGCGATGCGCTATACGTTGCCTCGGCCGACGATAATGCGATCTACGCGATGGCCGATGCGACTCAGGTCGCGGAAAATGGTCTGAAAGGATACCGGATCTACAGCGACAATCTTCATGTGCATGGAGCCCTGGCACTGACGCTTGCACCGAACGGTAACCTCATCTGCAGCAACAACGACGTAATCAATGTGGTGGGCGGGCCAGCCGAGTGAACTGGCGGAGTTCGCCCGCGGTGGCGTATTCGTGGACCCCAATCTCGGTGGCGCGTTCGGATTAGCCTTCGGAACGGTCGAGGGCAAGACCACCTTTGCCGCGGTCGACGACAACGCGTCTACGCTGGAAGTCTGGAAGGTGAACTAAGACAAGGGGGAGGAAGCCGAACCTGACACTCTCCGGCTGTTGCGCCCGCCTGGATTCCTTGAATCCAGGCGGTCTTTAGTTTTGGGGTTCCGGCCATCGCCGCCTGGAGAATGGCAGCTTCTTCAGCGCCCCGGTTTACTTTTGGACCTTGGCTTTCGGGTAAGCCGGCGGAGAATGAACTCCTGTGCCAGGTTGGCAGCGGCTCGCTGGCCGGTGTTGATGAAGAAATTCCCAAAAAACAGTCCGAGGCCTCGATTCGACGGAGGATAGTAGGCATTCGCGATGGCAGCCGAGGCCAGATCGCCTCCCATAGTCGAGTAGTTCGGCTGCCACTCTCCGTTGTCTCCTTTGCAAACGAAGGGGCTAGTGAGTGCGTGAAACGCGCGCGACTTGCTTGTTCCCGTGCCCTGGTAGAAGTAGCGCGGGTCCTGGTGCAGAAGCGATGGCAGGATGGCGCCACCGATCATGATGTCGGTAAAGCCGTTAGCGTAGGCAGCGCCGTAGCGCTCACCATAGCCAATCCAACCCTCGCGGTAGTTTGGGTTGTCGCCCGCCTGCTGGCTAGCGGCGAGCAAGCCTACTCCCAAAAAGGTGACTGGATCGAAGGAAACCTTGAGGGCGAGCTTGAACTTTAGCTTCGTCGTGAGCGGAGCGGCGTTTTGATCATAGGAGACATAAAAGTTGGGGATGAAGCCGAAAATACGCTGCTGCTCCTCAATCTTGACCTGCTCGTATGCGAGCTCCTCGGCGGAATAACCCACCGTGACCTTGGTCACCGCCTCGGCGATACGCAGCTTGGAAACCCGGAGGATCATGTACTGGCCCGGACTGAGCTTGACATCGGGAGAAGTCCAGCTGGCAAATCCCTGGGCGTTGATGGTGATGTGATACCCATCTCCCGGCTCGAGATCATTGAATTCAAAGAATCCGTTATCGTTCGCCACACCCGTGAGGGGAGTCTTTAGAATGGGGCTTTGAAGAACCACGGCGGCGCCGGGAACGGCATCGTCGTTTATGTCGACTACCGTGCCGACAATGATTCCGGGCTGCGCCTTGGGCGCATCGGGCAACGCAGTCGGCCGCTGCTGGGCTCTAGAAGTGCTCGACACACAAAGGCAGAGGATGAGTGCAAAGACGGGCCACTTCATTCCAAGTCTCCTATAACCTGACAGAAATCTCGGCATCGAAATCAAGAACTAGTCAGGTCGAGGCAACTGACCGGCCAACGCATCGCATCAGGGGTAGGTTTCGTAAATGGCTGCATCTAAACAAGAAAATAAGACCAGGCGGGGACGGTGTCGACAAATGTCGAGGGTATCCTTCGACATTTGTAGACGATTTGTCACGACCGGTAAACCGGAAGGCGCTTGCATTGTCCTCGGCGCTGGACCGGCTATTGCCGGCCCAGTGCCTTTGGACGCCAACCATACGGATGCCCTAGTAGAATCATCCCCGGCTTAGTCGGTATCCGGTGCCGCTACCTCAGTGGTCGCAGTCTTGGTGAAGAAGCTTCCCTCGAGCGGAGCGGGAATCGTTTTGTACACCGACGGGGTGTGGTGGAAGTCAAAAAATTCGTGGAGATCGTTCGTCGCTCGAGCATCGGCGAAACCTAGACTGCCCAGGCCGAAAATACCCTCGATCGCCTTCACGATGCTGCCAAAATCGTATTTCAGATTGCTGATATACCCGATCTTGGTCGAGTAGGCCGAGACCACCACCAGCGGCACACGAAAACCCAACTGATAATCATTCTGGTTTGCGCCAGTTTGGAATACTGGCCGCTCATGGTCGTACCAACCTCCCCAATCGTCCCAAGTAATGAAGATGGCGGTATCGCTCCAGTAGCCAGTACCGTCGTCGCAAGTTTTATTGCTTCCGATGGCATTGACAACGGCAGCCACCCACGACGGCCCCTGCCCACTGTTAATCGGATGGTCTGAATACTGTCCGGCTGGCGTTATCCAACTCACTTGCGAGAGGGCACAGTTGGCGATGTCCGTCAAAACATCGGGCGGTGAAGTGTCGACGTAACCGTTCGACTCGCCTTTAATCCAGTCCGGACCTGTGCAAACCCCCGACAGCGGGATGCAGATGTTGGAAAGCGAGTTTGGCGCCACCCAGAGACTACTCTGCCCTTCTGCATAGTAGGTCCAGGTAATCTTAGGGTTAGGCAGACTAAACAAATAATCCATGGCATTGCGGGTAAAGCACTGCACCGTTTTATCACCGATGGTTTCCGTGCCAAACGGTGGACGCGTATTCCCGTTCGGTCTGATTAGTTGAACCGATTCTCCCGAGCCGCAGCCATAGATTGTGCCCGGACCATTCTCCGCGGCAAAGACCCCCAGCGCGTCGTCGGCCGCGGTGGGCGCCGAAGTGGCGCCAAAAATAAATTGGTGTGCCGGATAGCTCGGGCCTTGGTTGGTTTGAAACATCCGGTTGGCCCATCCATAGGTGGTGGCTAACGTGATGTAGGGATCGAGAAGTCCGCCTTTGCTGCCATCGGTATTGGTCACCGGCGTGTTGTAGACGTACATGAACTGAGAGAAGTTGTTGCCCGGAACTACGCAGCCAAAGACGTCGGCGGCACAGAGTGCCGGAACCTTGACTCCAGGCTTCCCGCTGACGCCCTGGTTGCTAAACTGGAAATTGAACCCGCTGATTGCTCCGTTGAGGTTAGGTCCACCGTGGCTGTGATCCAGATCAAAGTTGGTAGCCAACCCGACCGGCTCTAATGGCACCGTCTGTCCGTCCGAATTTACATAAGTCGATACGATATCGTACGTCGGCCCATGAGCCGACGGGCTACATCCCGGCGCGCTGCCATTTGCAGTACACAATCCCTGGAACAGATTGTCGGGCGTGCGGTTCTCCTGAAAGATCACTATCACGTGCTTAATGGGGGTTGATCCGTATTGTGCGTGGGCCAGAGATGCCACAAGTCCGGCACCGACAAGTAACCAAATTCTGAGAGTAGATTTCATGGTAATTCTCCTTGCTGACGGAAACGATAAGCGACCAAGGGCGGAGACCGGATACTCCAACCCCGAACAAGAATTGGTTAGGAGCTTGGAACCCGGCGAGCTTTGAAAAGTTTCTCTAAGGGCCAACAAGATTTTGAATCATCGAATCTGAAACCGCGCTCTCACCTGTGAACCAGCGTTATTGATCGTGCGATGGACGCGAACTTAGCAGAGGAGAGCTTCGCAAGTAATCTACGCGCCCATGGTTGGGCTCTAATTGAGACTAAGAACCACCTCATAAATGCCTTAGTGGAATCCGAGACACAACATGATGACTTACGACTTTGCTTTTGCCGGCGGCGAGGCGGAGTTCAGGAAGGCCCTCGAACTCGATCCCAGCGACGCCACCGTGCATCAGTGGTTTGCCGAGGCTCTTGCTTTCCTCGGTGGGCGGGCGCAGGAATCGATCGATGAGGCCAACCGCGCCCATCAACTCGATCTGCTATCGCCGATCATCGGCCACGCCCTGGCCGAGGTTCACTACATCCCCCGGCAATTCGACAAGGCGATTGAGTTCGACAAGCGAGTAATCGCCGACATTCCAAACTTTCCCGCGGCGCACGACGGCCTGGCAACTTCGTACCGGGGCCAGCGTAAGTATCCGCAAGTTATCGAGCAATATAAGCTGGCCGGACTGGCCCACAAGAATCAGGCCGAGTTGGGCGCCGCCATGGATGAGGGGTTTCACTCCGCCGGATGGCCGGGCGCTCTGCACAAGGCCATTGAAATCTCGCTGGCGCAGCGCAAATCCACGGCTGAGTACGTTTCTCCTTACGGAATCGCCCAGCTTAATGCCGATTTAGGCAACAAGGACCACGCCTTCGAGTGGCTCAACACCGCCTACCAGGAGCACCACCCAAACCAGGTCCAGCTTCCCACCGACTTCACGTTGGGCGCACTGCGCTCCGATCCCGCTACACCGAACTGGTGCGCAAAATTGGACTCCCACGATAGCGACGGTGGCTGTGGCTGTTCTCAGAATTCCGCTTGCATATTCGCGACAACAGAAATGCGGTTGCCGGTGTCGGGCAGTTCCGGTAACGTTCGCCAACGATTCTGGGCGGATGACGTTAGTGCAACCCTTACCTCATCCGGTAACGGAAGGTCTGCCGACATTCCGGGGCACAATTAGGAGATAGCGACCTGAGGCCCATTCTCGATGCAAAGTCACAGCGGCAGGGCGCTGGGGAAGCGAGTCTGGAAGTCGAGCAGCCCCACCCATTCCGGTGTAATGGCGATTCGCACCATCTCTTGAATCATTGAGCCTAGTTGCTCGACCCATGCCTTACCTTGTTGGTTTCCAAAATAGCGCACGGCAGCGATCGCATATTCCGGAACGATTCCGGGCACGGTTTGTAGCCGTGCCGTACCCCGTACCAGGAGCACCTTGTGGGGGAAATTATTGTCATCAATCGTGAGCGCCACTTTAGGGTTCTTGCTGAGTGCCTTCAGCTTTGGCGCCTTGGGCGGACTGGCCAGCACAAACTCCCGTTCATCCCAATGGAACCATATGGGTACGACTCTGGGCGTACCGTCAGTCCAGACGTACGCCAGCCGGGCGGGAATGGTCGATTTCAGCAGCGCCAACGAAGCTGGATGTTGCAAGAGCTCAAGATCACCCTGTTTCACAGGCATCGCTCACCCCCTTTGAGCCCTAAAGAACCTTTCGCGAGGTGGGGCGTTCGGGTTTCTAATCCGAACTCTCCTTGTTGAACTTAATGAAGTTGAACTTAACGAACGGAAAGGATTGTACACCCGTGGAAAAAGACTGCACCTCATTGCGACGGCACCCCCGCTAGCAAAATGTTTGCGACCTCGGTAGGAAGTTCGACATGGCAGTCGTGGCCAGTCTTCAGTTCGGCGACCTCCCAACCGGAAGCGCGAGCTTTTCCCGCAAACGGCTCGAAGAACGGCCGCGCCGGATATCCTTCCGCAACGCCAGCAACAAAGATGGCTGGAATGCTAGCCTTTCGATTAGCCGGAAGGTCAAGCGGCTCCTCAAAGCAACGCAGGCTGAAATCACACAGCCTCGCCCTCACGAAATCACGTGCCTCGCCCGGCTTCAGTCCCCAGAGATCAAGTTGACCCTCGCCGCCCGGTAACCGCCAGCCATCTCCCTGCTCTCGGGCAACGTTGCGAAAATGGGTACCAGTCTGAGGAGGAAGCAAGTCCAACACGCTTTGCCTATTTTCCGGAATGAAACCATCCAGGAAAACCAATCTCTTTACTTGGATTGGTTTTGCCTCTGCCACACCGCTGATGATCATGCCGGCGTAGCTGTGACCTACAAGGATCACTTGGTCCGGGAACCGTGACAACTCGAGCAAAACATCCTCTACATGTCTATGTAGCGTAATGTCGGGTGAGAGACGGTCTTGGTCTGTGCCAAGTCCACTGAGCACCGGGACTATCACCCTATGGCCATGATTTTTCAGGATGGGTGCCAACAGGTCCCAAGTGCCGGTCGACTGCCATGCGCCATGGACAAGGACGAATGTCGACATGATGGCGAGTTTAACAGTTTGAGATGTCTTGCATCCTGCCTGGCCTTACGCCTCCTTGAATGGCGAGCATTGAGCGTCTCTTGATGGTCGGCTATATCACGGCCAAACCTTACCTTATCGATTAGGGAGGTTTGCCGACTGACCGCCTAGAATCGTTGCATCCGCTGCAACGCGCTGCACAGTCTATAATTGCGGCTCACGGATGGCTCTCACCCCTGGGATAAAACTCGGGCCTTACGAAATCCAATCGTCGCTCGGAGCGGGGCGTGAACGCCGGAATAGATTGTGGATGAAGGGTCGGCCCGCGGCATCAACTACAACGTAACGGTTATCGGCGCCGGACGCATGGGATCCGCTCTTGCGACGGTGCTGTTCCATAAGGGTTTTGCCACGACGGTGTGGAACCGGACTGGCGCGAAAACGAAGGTCTTGTCAAGGCTCGGTCTCAGCGTAGCCCAGAGCGTGGAGGAATCGGTTCGAGAAGCGGATGTCGTTGTTGTTAGGGTCAGCGATTACAGTTCAACGCGACAGTTGTTGCGACAACCTGACATTGAAACCGCCCTCCGCGGCAAGATCGTCGTGCAACTGAGCAGCGGCACGCCCAAAGAAGCAAGGGAAATGGATCCCTGGGCCCGCCGATGCGGAATATCGTATCTTGACGGGGCCATACTCGGCGGTCCGGAATGGATCGGAACACCCACCTGCACGATCTTCTATTCCGGGCCGGCGGAAGTCTTCAACCGCGCGAAGCTAGTTCTGATGGTCTTTGGCGATAGGACGCTGTTCGTAGGGCATGAGATCGGTCACGCCTCGGTATTTGATGTTGCTGTCCTAACCTTCGGAGTAAGTGCGATGTTGGGCTTTTCTCCAAGGGCAGGTTGTTTGGGAGAGTGAAAACCTGCCCGCTGGAGGATTTCTGGAGACGATCAAGGGGATGATGCCAACCATGGAATCAGTCTTCACCGACATGTCGCGGAGAGTTTCTTCAAGAAATTACAGCGGCGATCAAGCTTCGCTCGAAGCATATTCTGTGGTCACCAAGCAGCTTGTAAGCTGGTGCCAAGATCGAGGTTCGGACCACACTATTCCGGATGCGTACGTTGACCTCATGGAGCGAGCGCTCCAGGCGGGCAAAAGTCAGGGTGATTTCGCATGCCTGTTCGAGATTCTGTCCGAGGCCACGAGCAAGCCAATCTGATAATTTGGTGTCAAACGACCAGACCCGCTTACGTGCATGATTAGCTGATCAGGACGTAACTCTCGGCTGACGAGCAACTCTTCCCTAATCTTGTCCTTTTAAAGGGGATGTCAAGTGAAAAACACTTCTCCCTGGCGGAGCGCCAGAAATATTTTCCGGCATCCAGCCCCCCCACACTGCCGACACCTCTGTTTTAGCAACTGCTCGACCGTTTAGGCCCGTTGCGGAGCGGCCCCATAAGCCGCGGAGCGATGGGCCCTCGATGCTTCTTCCATCTTGAGGTTTCATGTTCGCTGGCATGACGGCGCCAATTCGGTTCTTTGAAACTCACAAGCTAACCTGGTTGCAGAGTTGCCAGTCGGGTCGGAGGAGGCGCGCTGTCGCGCTGGCCTCCGTCCGCCGCTCAAACTGTACGTGCCGATTTCCGGCATACAGCTTTCACGAAGACGCTCGTGAACGGGAGTGAGAGCCGAGCGAGGGTATCAGAGAGATGAGGTTCACCAAGCCAAACTCTTCATACAGCTTCGCCTTGGGCAACTGGATCCAGCCCCGGGTCCGCCACCGGCAGAAACGATGCGACCAAATGCGCCGCACGATCCAGCCGTCGAGTTTGTGGAAGAGCGTTCGAACGTGGGCGCGTTTGTAGTACTCGGCCCAACCTCGCAGGGTCGGATTCAGTTCTTGTATCAGCTCCGCTGTCTTGCGCTGGGCACTGCGTCGCGTCAACATCCGCACCCGATCCCGGAATCGTCGAATGGATTTGCGTGTGGGATATGCGATCAGCCCTTTTGGGTTCCATCGCTGAATAATGCCGCGCGGAATCTTGCTTTTCCCGCTGGTTCGCACCATTCGGTATCCCAGAAAATCAAATCCCTGCTGAATGTGCACAATCCGCGTCTTCTGCGGATTCAGCCGCACACCCAACCGTTCCAGTATCCGAGTCGCAGCTGCCAACGCTGCACGCGCCTCAGCCGCCGACTTACAGGTAATCACCCAATCGTCGGCGAACCGCGTCAACTGATATCCTTTGCGTCGCATCTCCTGATCAAACGGCGTCAGAAGAATGTTACTGAGCAATGGAGAAGCTACTCCGCCTTGCGGGGTCCCGCGCTCGCTGGGAAAGAGTTTCCCTTGGCCGTAGCTTCCCGCTTTGAGCATCGCCTTAATCAGACGCAGCACTCGGCTATCGGCTACTCGTTGGGCGACCAGGGTTAGCAGCTTCTCGTGGTCCACAGACCCGAAAAAGTCTTTCAAGTCTCCGTCCACGATCCACTCCCATCCACCGTCGATTTCCTTCCACACCTTGCGCATGGCATCCTTCGTCGATCGCCCTCGCCGATATCCGAAGCTGGCATCATCGAATAGCGGCTCGAAGACAGGTTCCAACCGATTGAGCAGCGCTTGCTGACACACACGATCATAGATCGCGGGAATGCCTAGCATTCGAAACTCACCCGGTTTCCCCTGCTTCGGAATCCGATGTTGTCGTACCGGCAGCGGCTGATAGGTGTCCTCTCTTAGCTCTCGATGCAACCGTTCCAACTGTTGCTCCAGTTGCGCTTCGAAAGTCTCCAGAGTCTGCCCATCCACACCTCCACTGCCTCGGTTCGCTTTCACCTTTTCCCAGGCCATCTCCAGGTTCTTCCGCTTGTACACCTTATCCACTAATGAGTGGACCTTCTGGGCTCCTGTCGGGTTGATCCAGTCCGCCAGTCTCCTCGGGCGAAAATGTACGGGTATTTCACTCATGGAACTGATCCACCTTCCCGCCGTTACTCATCTGGCTTCCTCTCTCTTCCCAACCGTCTTCGCCGGCTGCCTTCCCCGATCCACTTCCGATCGCCGATTGCTCGGTCCCACAGCTTTCACTGGGGTTGTGGTACTACACAGCCGTCCGTCTACTGGCAGAGTGTCGCTCGCCCCTTCACTTGCGCTTATAGGTCCGCTTACTCTGGTGCCACCCAGAGACTCTGTCAGTCCTCCTGAGGTCACGCGCTGTTCTTCCGTTCCGTGCCGTCCGCAATCACCTTGGTACGGTGGGTGAATGAGAACGCCTTCGCCCTCATGGTGCGGGCTCGACCGAACCCACCTTTGGCCGACCGGTTCATCGCTGGGTGACCCCATTGATTACGGCCCGGAACTTCTCCTCATGCCCTTCGGATTCCATCTCGCGATGGACACCCTGCCCTCCGGAGACTGCAAGCGGTTGGCTTCAGGTCCGCCTTGGCTGTATCCGACTTTCGTCTTCGTGCCCGTTTAGACGTCTCCATACCTTCCACTTCTCCGGCCAGCGAGGCTTTCAACCCCGCTTTTGGATACGGTGCTCCTCATCCGAGCACCAGAGGGACTTCAACCCTCCTGATCAACACGCTGCTCAGCGCACACCATGGGTCTATCTGAGGCTCCGGGCCTAGTGCTTTTTCGGGTTATCCGAGGGGGCATAGGGGTTACACAGAGACTGGGTGCCATCGGCACCGTGCCGTCTACAGGCGATTGTCATACTCACCCTCGAACCCGAGCGTCTCAAAGAACCGATTGGCCACCACCAAAGAAGAATCTCCGGAGATGGAAGGGCTCTTCACCCGAGACACTCAAGCGGCTTGCGATTTTAGTTTTTCTGCGTCGAAGTTTTCTCCCTTCTTCCATAGAGTCAGCGTAATGGCTGCAATCTTGCGTGCCAGCGTGAGACGCGCCATGGTCGGCTTTATGCCTTTGGCCAGCGCCGCCTGGTAGAAATCCTGGAACGGTCCAGGACGCACACTGGCCATAGTGGCCACACCTTTGAATAGACCTTTCCAATCGTGGTTATGGTCTTTGTTCAGGCCCCGAATGCAGACCAGTTTCTTCGAACGACGTACTTGACCTTCTACAATGCGATATTCCGCGCTGGTGCGGGTCTCCAAGGCCAGTCCGCTGTAGGCCCATAGCTGCCGCTTGGTGCGGAAACGATGTGGAGTCTGCATCAGCGCCACTGCCAGCGCCGATCGAATCGGTCCCAGATAGGGGATCTGTCGCAGCTTGGCGGTGATGGCATGCTTGCGAGCCTCCGCTAACAGCTCCCGCCGGGCTTGCTGCCGTAACTTCTGTAGCATGTCCAGTTGCTCATAGAGTCGTTCGGCTCGACGCCGCACCCCGGCTTCTCGAATCTTATCCAGCCACTGAGCCCGATTCCGACGATAGTAGACATCTCTTCCCGCACAAGGAATCGCCCAGCTGCGATACACCGCTTTCAGCCGATTCATCACCCGCGACAGGTCTTTGACGATGGTCAGATAACTCCGAGACAGTTCCCGCAACATGCGCACGCCCGTCTCCCCGTGGTAAACCGACTTGAGCTGATTGCCGCGTAAAAGCTCTGCCAATTTGCAGGCATCGATGCGATCACTCTTGCTTCCCTCCTTGAGCAGCGCATTCTTCCGCGGATTGCACACCACCAGCTTGTCCACGTGAGGGTTGAGTAGATCGTAAAGCCACACCGACCAGGTTCCTTCCTCGAAGGTCACCGACAAAGTTCCGCGCAAGCCGGCAAAGAACTGAAGAATCGTCGCCGCTTCGGTCTCGAGGATGGACTCCATGATTAACTTGCCGCTGGAATCCGTCACCGCAACCACGATGGTTGCTTGATGAACATCGAGCCCAATATACTTTTCAGTGTTCATAAGGGTGCTCCTTTTCGTAGGTGATGATGCGAATAATCACAACCTACTCCAAGAGGGGCGCCCTTTTATAATGCGGTTTCAGCAGCTACGAATACGGCTTTAGCCTTGGGCGGGTCGAATCGCTAACACGAATCCTCTCGCAGAAACCAATATCAGGGCAATGTAGCGGCGTTTAGTTGGATGGCGTTCTACGCCGTCGCTGGCATTAGATTCCAAGCCTTTAAATGTCCCAGATGCGGCAAGTGGTTTTTTGCAAAATGGTGGTACCACAACATGTTTGCCCGGCGATGTGTCCACTGCGGCCTTCCCAAGTATGCCGACCCGAGTGCAAGTTGACGTAATATCCCGATTGCACTCATCGATCGGATGCGTAAACGCCCGGTTACAGCAGTTGACTTGCTCCCACAATAGCATTCAGTCGTTTGTTCTCGGTGAGCCTGAGTTACTGCCCATCTATCGTCAAGTGGATCTCTTTCATTTCCTTAATTTCCGTGATCACAATCGCATGCGTCCCCGTCCGCTCAAATACGGTCCCGCTAGCCCGCACGTATTTGCCGACGAATGGCATCAGTGCTTGCCGCTGATCCGTGTCGGGCATTTTGTCGGAGATGGGGAAATACAAGTGGCCATCCTTGGTCAGAATAACGAGCGGCGAACCACCCCTCACGCATTCGCTCACACATTTGAGGCTTAGGTCAGTCGCAGTTCCATCCAGGTTCTGAATGGGACAGGCAACATCCCGAACCAAGCCCTCGATTGTTGCTTTCGAAGCGTTAGCCCGGTCGCCTGCCATCGAAGTTCTCTGCGGAGAGTGGGACGCCGCCAGGACCGAGACTATCCCGTAGCCTGCAAGCAAGCAAACACTCAAGAATCGGCTCATCCGTTCTCCTTTTCATTGGGCATTGCACACCCTGCAGCCAGCGTCGTCAAGAGGTAGGATTTGCAATCCCGTCTGGTCAATTGGCGAATTGACCCCGGACGAGGGTCGGCCAATTCTCAATTTACGCTATTGCCTGATCTATAAACTGATTGCATCAATGGCAGCGAAAGGTCTGTAGAATCCCTCTTTCCGTCCCTGATCCCCCTCTTTCTCCGCGCAAGAGTAAACTATTTCCCGGGCCTCGCGAGTCGGGCGTGCCAAAAGCAAGTAAACACAAAGGAACAAGAGATGAGAGGGCGAACCAAAATATATGTAGCCATGGCACTTACACTTTTCTCGTGCGCGCCACTCCCAGCTCAAACCGAAGCTCCCGCTGCCGTAAACCCTCCCCCACTTCTGCCCGGGCTGGATACGCGCCTCATCGTTACCAGCGCCGATCCCTGCGTCGATTTTTCCCAATACGCCTGCGGCAACTTCAGCAAGCTCTATCCCATCCCCAACGATCGTTCCGGCTACGGCATCGGCGCAATGGTCGCTGAATACGCCGAGTACATCCTCCACACCATGCTCGAAACCGCCGCCACTGGTGGCGGCAAACGCACCGCCAAGGAACAGAAGATCGGCGACTTCTACGCTTCCTGCATCGATACCGACGCGATCAACCGAAATGGTTTGAAGCCCCTGCAGCCGGAACTCGATCGCATTGCTGCCTTAAAAGACAAAGGCGAACTGCCTCAACTCTTCGCCCACTATCAGTTGATCAATGTGACCGCATTTTTCAACTTCGGCGAACAACAGGATTTCAAAGATGCCCGCAAACAAATCGCAGTCGTTGATCAGGGCGGCCTCGGGCTTCCTGAACGCGATTTTTATTTCCGCACCGGAGACGTCGCCGAGAAGACCCGCGTCCAATATGTCCAGCACGTCACCAACATTCTCAAACTCATGGGCGAGCCGGAAGAAAAAGCCGCCGCCGATGCGCAAAAAATCATGCAGTTGGAAACCGCTCTGGCCAAGGTTTCCATGGATATCACTTCGCAGCGCGATCCGAAAAACATCTACCACCTCATGCCACTGTCGCAGCTCGCCACGCTGGCGCCGGGCATCGATTGGGACCGCTTCCTCAAAGACACAGGCACTCCGCCCGTTTCCGAGCTGAACGTCGCCAACCCGGAGTTCTTCAAGGGCATGAACGCTCTGCTCGCTTCCACGGATTTGGACACGGTGAAAACCTACCTGCGCTGGCAATTGATCCACGGCACCGACAGTCTGGTTCTGCCCAAGGCTTTCGACGATGAAGTCTTTGACTTTGAGCGCCACAAGCTCGCCGGACAACCCGAACAGCGCGCCCGCTGGAAACGCTGTGTGCAAGCTACCGATGGCGCCCTGGGTGAGGCCGTCGGTCAGGTTTACGTCGCCAAAGAATTTCCTCCCTCCAGCAAACAGGCCACCGTGCAAATGGTTCATGACATAGAAACCGCAATGGACGAGGATCTCGGCACTGTCGACTGGATGAGCCCTGCCACCAAAGTTCGCGCCAAAGAAAAACTGCACGCCATCGCCGATAAGATCGGCTATCCCGACCACTGGCGCGATTATTCCAAACTCACCATCGTTCGCGGAGACGCTTTTGGCAACGCCCAGCGCGCGGTTGAGTTTGAAAATCACCGGCTACTCGACAAGATCGGAAAGCCAGTCGATCGCGGCGAATGGGGCATGAGCCCAGCCACTGTCGACGCTTACTACAGCGCCAGCATGAACGACATCAACTTTCCCGCCGCCATCTTGCAGCCCCCGTTCTATGATCCCAAAGCAACCGACGCCGAAAACTACGGCCACATCGGCAGCATCGTCGGCCATGAACTAACCCACGGCTTCGACGACGAGGGCCGCCAGTTTGACGCCAATGGGAACCTCTCCGACTGGTGGACCGCTGAAGACGCTAAGAAATTCGACGAGAAAGCCGACTGCGAAGTAAAAGAGTACGGCAACTTTGTCGTAGTCGATGACGTGAACATCAACGGCAAGCTCACCCTGGGCGAGAATACCGCCGACAATGGGGGCCTGCGTCTTGCCTACATCGCCTTTCTCGCCGATGCCCAACGCAAGAACATCGACCTCACCAAGAAACAGGACGGCTTCACTCCCCTTCAACAATTTTTCTTAGGGCACGGGCAGAGCTGGTGCGGCAGCACTCGCCCCGAACAACTCCGCCTGCAGGTCCAAACCGATCCCCACTCGCCCCGCAAATTCCGCATCGATGGCGTCGAGCAGAACATGCCCGAGTTCGGTCAAGCCTTCGGCTGCAAAACCGGCCAGCCCATGATGCCCGCCAACTATTGCCGCGTCTGGTGAAAGCAGGAATCTTTCGAGAAGGCGTGCCGTCAGCCGTGCCGCACGTCTTCATTAAGCGGACAAACAAAACCGGCTTTAAAGAAGGCCCGGCGCTAACCGTTTTCGCCCGGGACCCGGGCCAGTCCAAACATCGCGTCGAGGCCGGCTTCTCTTCAACTTTGACCCCGCGCGGAAGGGATGAGCGCCATTGCCGTTCGACAGCATCATTACCGTTTTGTGGCCCGCACGAACCTCTGCTCAGGAATTTCGCGAGCGCACGGACAGTCCGCACTCCCACATGACCAATCTTTCCAACTTATGATCGCGCCGGTGTGACCCGAGTGAAATCGAGATTTTACAGCTTGGACCTTGGCGCGCATAGCTGGGCATAGCTCAATAGCGATCTCCGGCCGCTATGTTCATCCCTCAGAGGATGCAGTGCTATCAGCCATGTCTAGGATGGGTGGGCACAAAACTGGGCACAGCCTTAAAGCAGAAGATTGTGAAACTGCAACGAAGCTCACGCTATCTGCGTGAGGTGGCAGAGGGTTAGTTGGTCGGGGCGCGCGGATTTGAACCGCGGACCCCCTGCGCCCAAGGCAGGTGCGCTACCAGGCTGCGCTACGCCCCGACATGACTAGCAGAATTGATTCTAAAGTACTTCCCAACGCTGTGACCACCGCGAACTATGATTTTTTCCTCAAACGTGCCAAAACCGTGCCAATTTCGTGCTCATTGGACTCACCGGTTCGTTTCGCGATCTGAGGAGAAATTCCTTCCGGCAAGCACGCGCTCTTGGCCTTCACGCCGCAGGGCGGTCACAATTCTCTTCGCGCACGAATCACAGGCGAAGATGAAATCTGCTACGAGGGTCGCGACTGGTCCTTCACGGCATACCTCGCATGCCCGTGGAATGGAAGCCGCATTAACCCGTCGCGATTGGTACCGCGCCAGAGCCATTTGCAATTCTCTCGATCTTGATCCGCCTCTTAGCCCGATCAGATGACGGATGGGACCGATCGGTCGCAGCGAAGACAGGATAAATTTGTTTGGCGAGTTCGAACGAAGGATATGAATTTATTGAGAGCTGGCCGGAGAGAGCTGTTCTATGAGCAAACGTCAAGGAAGCAGTAAGAGGATTACCGTCCTGCGGCCTTCTCGTCGCGAAGAACCATACAAGTGGAAGCCGCTTTTGCGACCAATCGGTTCTCCTCGTCGGTTATGGTGCACTCCACGTAGCCGATCGTTTGGCCCCGCCGGACGACCATTCCTTCCGCCTTGAGTTGTGCTTGCCAGATTGGGCGAAAGAAATTGACTTTCATTTCCACGGTAGTAAAGGATTCATCTGGGGCGAGAGTACTTGCGAACGCTATGCCCATGGCGGCGTCGGCAATGTCGCAAAGAATCCCCCCGTGCAGCGTTCCCATGGGATTGGCGTGCTGTGGACCAGTTGCCAAGACGACCGTCGCCCGTCCGTCCGCAATGTCTTTCACCTCAAATCCAATCAGACGCGCGATTGGAACGTCGTTCGTTTTTGCCCGCTCTCTGAAGTCCGCTTGCGAGCGAATTTCATGGGTACTCATGACTTGGCCGCTCCGGCCTTCGATTTCCGCGCACGAACTTTGGTTTCGAGGTATTCCTCCAGATGACGGACGGCAAGGTCACGAGGCTCATCGTTCTTCTGCAGACGGCCCACCATTATGCTGCCCTCAAGCGTACTTGCAAGTAAGGTAGCCAATTCCTCCGAATCGACATCGGCACGCACCTCGCCTCGTCGTTGCCCCTGCTCGGCAATTGATTGCAGACGATCAAGCAAGGAACTGAGGGCCTGGCGGGCTTTGGCTCGCAACTGGGGATTGCCATCGTCGGAATCGACGGCCGTGTTCAACAGGGGGCAGCCTCCCGGCACCAGCCCTGTACGTCGATCGCGAAAGTTCCGCACGATTTGTTTGAGACGATCAACGGCATTCGGGATCTCCGCTGTTCCGCCGAAGCGGGCATCCATTGCAACTTTCCAAGCGTGGTCGAAGGCCTCTCCTGCAAGCTCTTCTTTGCTGTCAAAGTGCCGGTAAATCCCGCCTTTTTCGAGACCAGTGGCTCGCATGAGATCGGAAAGTGCTGCGCCGTCGTATCCTTTTTGATTGAAGATTGGCGCTGCCTTACGAATGATCTCTTGCCGCGTCTGCTCGCCTTTGCGCACGTTCTGCTCCTTGCAATATCCACTCCGCGATCATACGGTCGCTGGCCGCACGATATAACCAGTTGGATGAGACCGACCGGTTCCAGGTCGCATGGATATGTGACTAGTGAGAGGACATACCCATTTTCCCAATGCTTGCGTCGGGCTTCGGTGAAAACCAGGAGGTCACCTCGGGCCTATAGCCGGCCCAGGCGGATCGAACCTGAGGTCGCCGTCGCTTAGTGGTTCACCGCTTTGCTGGTGGTCGTAATGATGCTCCAGCACTACACGCGAGTCATTCCATTCCCTGAAAATGCGCCAGCCCACAGTGCAGACCTTACCTGTCGCCCCGACCAACTCCAGTGTCCACGCAGAGTGGGTCTCTTCGGTAGCATCTCCGGGAATTGGCTTCTCTCGAACGGATATCGACACACCACCAACCTCGGCCATTGCATGGAGGGGAACCAGGAAGCTCGAAAGAAGGGAGCGCACTTCCGCCTTTCCGCGAATTGGTTCTTCCATGGTTTCACTGCTCCCCTCGATGTTGTCGGCATAAAACTCGTCGAAAATCTCAAGATATTCTTCGTAGCTTCGGGTGATCTCAGCGTGGACGATGGCGGCATTTAGGGTGCGCTCCGCAGTCCGACATTGTGTGTACGGATCGGGATGAAACTGATCGGCTGAGACGAAACTACGGTGATCGCTCATTGAAATTCTGCAACGTCTTGACTTCGCTCTTCCTTCTCTCATTCTGGAACGCGGGCGATTACCACCGCGAATGCCCTAGGCATCCCCATTCGCCGCGTTTTGAAGATCAAACCTTAGGCAACTGACTGGTATCCCAGCCGCCGCCGAGTGCTTTGATCAGAAGCACGTTTGCCTCAAGCCGCCGCCGCGTGATGTCGATATCATTCCGCTCGTTCGTAAGAGCACCCGTTTGCCAGATGACCACCTGGAGATACGTATCGACGCCGCCTGCATAGCGGTTTTGGGAAAGTTGAAGTGACTCTTCTGCTGAGGCTGTAGCCGAATGCTGCTGGGTTGACTCTGTATTCAGTATGTGGAGTGCGACCAGATTGTCTTCGACCTGCTGATAAGCCTCTAGCACCGTCTGGCGATAGTTGGCGACAGTTCCGTCGTAGCCGGCACGAGCTGATTCTGTTGTTGCTCTGCGCCTGCCTCGATCGAAGATCGTCTCGGAGAGACTGCCGCCAATTGCCCAAAAACGGCTGGGCCACTCAAGCCAATTCGACGCTGAAGTTCCTTCCACACCGAATAGACCGGCGAGGTTGAGTGTGGGGTAGTACGCACTCTTTGCGATTCCAATTTGCTCATTTGCCGCAGCCATCCGCCGCTCCGCTTCAGCAATATCAGGACGGCGTTCGAGCAACTGCGATGGCAGAGTCACCGGAATATCGGGCAGTCGAGGAACCCGAACGTTGATTGGAAGGGGAGCAAGGTGAAACTGCGCTGGTGATCTGCCGAGCAGAATGGCCAGCGCATGCTCATACTGCTGTCGCTGCACCATGATGTCCGAAGTCTGCACTCTCGTTTGCTCAAGTTGCGTCTGAGCTTGCGCTACGTCCGTTTTTGGAGAAACCCCTCCCTCGAAGCGATACTTGGTCAGCTGCAGTGCATCGCCGTATGCCTTCACCGTATCGTCGAGGAGCTGTTTTTGTGCATCATCGCTGCGCACTTCGAAGTAATCGATTGCGACCTCGGCATGCAGGCTCAACCGAACAGTCTCCAGGTCTGCGGCACTGGCCTGGGCCTGTTCTCTCGAAGCTCTGACAGTACGGCGAATGCGTCCCCAGAGGTCCACCTCGTAGGACAGGTCGACAGGAAGCGTGAGATCTCCAGTACCGTTGTTCACTAGAGAGGAGGGGAAGTAGGGCTGGTTTGCGGAAGAGCGTACCGCCGCGGCGCTGGGCGCGACAGCGATGGTTGGCGCTTGCGCGGCACGGTTGAATCGAATAGCCGCGCGAGCCTGACGAAAATTTGCCTCGGCTTCCTTCAGGGTTTGATTGGAGGGATCTACCTGCTCCTCCAGTTCGTTCAACTTTGTATCCCCGTAGAGTTCCCACCAGTTTCCACGAAGCGCCGTATCGCTCGGTTCAGCGACCTTCCAGCCGTCACCGTCCTGCCGTTGCTCGGTTTCCTTGAAGGCGGGGGCGGGCGGAACATCAGGTTTTGTGTACTTCGGGCCGACCATGCACCCGGTTAACACCAGGAGCAGCAGACCTACAGAAATGAGTCCCTGGCGTGTCATCGCCGCACCACACCTGCTGATTTTGTGCTGACACGAACGGCGCTTGCGTCCGCCAGAGAATCGGATGGGTTCTCGATGACGGCGTCATTTGGTGTCAGTCCGGAGAGAACTTCGACGGCGCTTCCGTAATCCTGACCGATCGTAATCGGGGTAAGTACTACATGGCCGTTGCGGACTACGCCGGCGCGCAACCCCTCAGAGCGAAACAGCAAAGCGTTTGAGGGGATCGTGACGGAACCAACGCTGGCAGGAACCTTAAGATGAACAAAAGCGTACGCGCCCGGAAATAAACGCCCTGTGTGATTGTCGACATCGACCTCAACGTTCAGAGTGCGCGTATTCAGATCAATCGCATCCGAATTGCGCACGATTGTCCCGGTGAACTCCTCATTGGGAAAGGCATCCAGCGTGACTTTCACAGAGTCCCTATTCCTCACGTGGGGGGCGTAAACTTCGGGGACCGGAATGTAGATGCGCAGCTTTCGGATCGATGCCAGGTGGAAGAGCTCTTTCGTCGAATTGTCGTCTGCCTGGATCAGGTCTCCGAGATCGGTATTGCGCACGGTGATGACTCCATCAAATGGAGCGGTGATTCGTTCAAACCTCTGCAACTGTTCCAGGCGTTCGACATTTGCCTTATTCGATGCGACCAACGCTTGCTTTGCATTGAGATCGCTGACCGCCTGGTCGGTTTCCTGCTGGGAAACTGAATTGGTCTTGACCAGATTCTGCCAGCGCGCGGCAGTAATCTGGGCAATCTCAAAATTTGCCTGGGCAGTTTTCAGGTCCGCTCGGGCCTGTTCCAGTTGCTGGTCGAGTTCAGGAGTCTCAATCAGCGCCAGCAACTGCCCCTGTTTCACGTGCGCGCCGATATCGACATACCAGTCCTTCACATAACCGCGGGTACGCGCATAGATTGGAGTGTCATTGAACGCCTGTGCATTTCCAGGCAATGCAATCTCCTGGCCGTCGGCTCCCAACTTCGGGCGCACAACTTCCACCGCCGGAACCGCGGATGCTCGGGCGACTTGGTTCAGGCTCGCTGCAGCCGCCACCCGTGAATGGATTCCTTGAAAGATCCCGAATGCCATTAGGAGAAACAAGACCGCAGCCCCCATGAAGAGCTGTCGTCCGATGGCCGGGGTTTTAGCGCTTGCGCTGTCCAAACCAGTTGCGTGATTTATGACTGGAGAATAATCAGGTGTGTTCATCTCTACGCCTCCGCCGATTTCTGAGTCGCCGATCTCTGAGCGTCAGGGGACTTGGCTTTCCCGTGAAAAAGAGTGAAGACTGACGGAACAAAGACGAGGGTTGCCATAGTTGCGCAAAGTAGTCCGCCGATGACCGCGCGTCCCAGCGGCGCATTCTGTTCGCCACCATCTCCAAGGCCCAGCGCCATTGGGACCATGCCGATGATCATGGCGAGCGCCGTCATGATGACAGGACGGAACCGCGTATTGCCTGCCTCGATTGCCGCTTTGACGACATCGCCGTGTTCTGCCAGTTTCTCTTTTGCAAACGAAACCACAAGAATGCTGTTTGCGGTCGCAACCCCCACACACATAAGTGCTCCCATAAGGGCAGGCACACTCAAGCGGGTGTGGGTGAAGAACAGCATCAGCACGATCCCTGCCATCGCCGCGGGCAGCGCGGTAATGATGATGAAGGGGTCGAGCCACGACTGAAAGTTAACGACGATAAGCATATAGACCAGGATGATGGCAGCACCGAGGCCGGCAATCAGTCCGATGTAGGAACTGCGCATGGTATCGACCTGACCGCGTATCGTGATGAAAGTCCCTCTTGGAAGCTGTTTGCGGTAGCGATTGACAATGCTCTCAACATCCCGGCTTGTCGCCCCGAGGTCGCGGTCCTGGGCAGCTCCATAAATATCGATTACACGGCGGATGTTGTAGTGAGAGAGAATCGCCATTTCGTGAGATCGCTTCATAGAAGCGACATCGGCGAGAATTTCCGGGTTTCCCTGACGGCCTCCTGCAATGGGAACGTTCTGAAGGTCTTCGACAGACTGAACCCTGTACTGCGGCGTCTGGGCAACCAGGTTGTAGTTCACACCGTTATCCCAGTTGACCAGGAACATAGGCGTAACCTGAAAGCTTCCGCTCAGTGTGTTCAAAGCACTTTGCGCGACCTGCTGTTCCGTATAGCCCGCCTGGGCTGCCTTAGTTCGGTCAACCGCGACCTCCAAAGTCGGATAGTCGAGTGGCTGTTGTATGTGCAGGTCAGTCAGGCCAGGAACACCGTGCATCTCAGCCATCAGCTTCTCGGCGATCTGATGACTGGCCTGAACATTGTTAGCTTCGATCTGTACATCGATCGGGGAAGGAAGGCCAAAGTTTACGATCTGCGTCACCATGTCGGCGGGCAAGAAATAGAAGCTGACCCCGGGAAATTCTTCCGGGAGTCGTTGCCGCAGAGTCCGTACGTAATCGGCGGTCGGGTGGTGCTTTTCCCGCAGCGATACCAAAATATCCACGTCATTGGCACCGAGAACGCCCGAGGTCGAGTGCATCGTGTTCAATGGACTATACGGCAGGCCGATGTTGTCGAGGATGTTGTCCATCTCTGCTGGCGGTATCTCATGGCGAATGTAGTCCTCGACAAGATCCGAAAGCCGGGCAGTTTCCTCGATACGCATTCCGGTCTTTGAGCGCAAGTGCAGAATGAATTGCCCGCTGTCGGACTGCGGAAAGAAATCCCGGCCCAGCCAGGGAACAAGAAGCAACACGGAGAAGCAGACCACGAGAAATATCGGGATAAAGATCCTGCCGTGCAGCACACTTCTCGTCAAAAGATCACGGTAGACGCTGCGCACGCGCTCAAAGCGCCGCTCGAAGGCTTTCTGAAATCGTGAAAATACGTTACTGGCTTCTCCCTGATCTTCGTTGAGCCGGAGCATGTACATCACCAGCGTCGGCACCAGCGTCCGGGAGAGAAGATAGGACGCAAGCATGGCAAAAACGACGGCCTCGGCCAGCGGAACGAACAGATACCGTGCCACTCCACCAAGCAGAAATAGTGGCATGAACACAATGCAGATACAAAGCGTGGACACGAAGGCAGGAACCGCGATCTGCTGCGCACCATCCAGAATGGCCTGCTTGATGTTGGTTTCGTGTCCTTCTTCAAGGATGCGGTTGATGTTTTCAATTTCCACCGTGGCATCATCGACGAGGATGCCAACGGCAAGCGCCAGGCCCCCCAACGTCATAATGTTGATGGTTTCGTGCAACAAGCTGAACAATATGATTGAAGTCAGAATCGAAAGCGGGATGGAGACAGCAATGATGAGAGTGCTGCGCCAGCTGCCGATGAAGAGCAAAATCATCACGGCGGTCAGGCAGCCGGCAATAAGAGCTTCGCGAACCACTCCGCTGATTGCACCGCGGACAAAGACCGACTGATCGGCAAGGGGAGTGATCTTCAACTGCGGAGGTAAGGTTGACGCGGCACGAGGCAACAACTTCCGAATGCCGGAGACAACATCTAACGTTGATGCGTTCCCTGCCTTGAGGATGCTCATCAGGACGCCACGATTTCCGTCCTGACGCACGACGTTGGTCTGTACCGCGAAACCGTCGCTTACGGTAGCGACCTCGCGCAAATAGATTGTCGTGTTACCAACCTGCTTGATGGGGATATTGCCCAACTCTGCGACCGTACGCGGATAGACATTCATGCGCACGTCTAGTTCACTCTCGGCCACTTTGGCCGTGCCGGAAGGCAAAATCAGATTCTGGGCATTTACAGCGTTGAGCACATCCGACGGCGACACACCCTTTGCCTGCATCAGGCCCTGATTCATGTTGACCATGACCTGTCGCTGCTTTCCTCCGTAGGGCAGCGGGATAACCGCACCAGGAATCGTGATCAGTTGCGTGCGCAGAAAGTTCAGAGCGAGGTCGTTCAGCTGTTGCTCTGACATTCCTTCGCCGGAAAGACCGAGTTGCAGAATCGGCACGCTAGAGGCGCTAAAGTTAATGATCTCTGGAGGCTGGATACCAGGCGGCAGAAAGCGTTGAACAAATCCACCGGAGGCAACGACCTGGGCGTTTGCGGTATCCAGGCTGGCACCAGGCTGCAGGAAGATTTTCACAATTGCTTCGCCGTTGTAGCTTGTCGATTCGATGTGTTGGATATTGTCGACCAGGGTCGTGAGCACCTTTTCGTAAGGGGTGGTCAACCGCGCCTCGACGTCCTCAGCATTTAGGCCCGTATACGTCCAAGCCACTCCGATCACAGGTATGTTGATATTCGGGAAAATGTCAGTTGGAGTGTTCAGAATGGTCACTGGTCCGAGGATACAAATCAGCAGCGCCAAAACGATGAATGTATAGGGCCGATTTAGAGCGACGCGGACAATCCACATAGGACAATCAGATCAAGCCGATACCGTTCAGTGAACGGTATACATCCATCGAATCTCTCCGAAGAACTGGTTTCGCTTGCCGTGTTGCCATGGACTATCAGATGAAGAAAAGACCGATCGGTCGCATAAAAATCTGCTTCCCCCCACTTTCGTGGAAAAGACCAGTCGTTCGCAAAAGTTATGCGCCCGACAGCCATGCGTGCGAAGCATCGCTACCAGACTCAACAAAGTATGGCTTCCACGGCGCTACCACGAACTAGCTTGGCCATCTAACGAGGGAATCGCAGATTCACCCTATGGCTTTAGCAAATCTGTCTTGCAGGATTTAAGCCGGGAGGACTTCTGAGCCAAGGACGGTTCCAAACCGTGCCAGCATAAATTCGCAAGATGGGTGGAGGATGGGATGGCGAGAAGCTGCCTGCGTCATAAGGTGCCTACTTCAGTCGTCAGGATGTTCTGAATGAGGACAGCGCATGATCACCGAGGCCCTCACATCGCTCTGGAGTGCTCCTTGCCAAGCGAAGTGACTGCGATTTCGCCCTTCGTAGACAAACTCATGCTCTTGCTCAGGAACTGCGGATGTGTTTTTGAGGGCGTGAGCGACGTTGAAATCGCGTTGCGGGAAGCCCTGGCAAACGCCATCATTCACGGAAACCATGAAGATCGTCGAAAGCAGGTCCATGTTGCCTGCAGCTGTCAGCCTGACGAAGTGTCAATCGCAGTAAAGGACGAAGGAGAAGGATTTGACGCCAATAACCTTCCGGACCCGACCGCTCCGGAAAACATCGAGTCGGTTCACGGCCGTGGCATCCACGTGATGAAAGCGTTAATGGATGAAGTTCGCTTTGAGG
>JBAUXO010000280.1:0-84098 GCA_049584315.1 Candidatus Sulfotelmatobacter sp.
CAACGTGAGTCTGGTGATCGAGTTGATCACGCCGGTGGCGATGGAGAAGGGCTTGCGCTTCGCCATTCGCGAAGGCGGACACACGGTCGGCGCCGGAACCATTGCCGAGATTGTGCAGTAAGGAAAATAAAGCGGCTGGCATCTTGCCGCCAGTTCTTTCCTTCCGGAGAGGCCGGGAGGGGTAAAGAGAGTGAAACGTGATTGGTAAAGAGAGAATTCGCATCCGGTTGAAGGCTTACGACTATCGCATCCTGGATCAGTCGACAGGCGAGATTGTGGAGACGGCGCGACGCACCGGAGCCCAGATCGCGGGACCGATTCCGCTGCCCACGATGAAGAACAAATACTGTGTGCTGCGTTCGCCGCACGTGGACAAGAAGTCGCGGGAGGAGTTCGAAATCCGCACCCACAAGCGTTTGCTTGACATTCTCGAGCCGACCCAGCAGACGGTGGACGCGCTGATGAAGCTCGATCTGCCCGCCGGGGTGGATGTGGAGATCAAGGCATTCGGGAAAGAACATAAATAGCTTCTAAGCTCCTGGCTGCTAGCTTCTGCCTGCAGCCCGAGCTCTCAGCCAATAGCCGTCGTTACCACGAGCCAAGCTGAGCGGAGACAGAGATGGCGATAAGAGTTACAGGCATTCTGGGCAAGAAGGTCGGCATGACGCAGTTGTTTGACTCGAAGGGCGACGTTCGTCCGGTCACAGTGCTGCAGGCTGGTCCTTGCGTGGTGACGCAGCACAAGCTGGCGGTGAAAGACGGCTACGAGGCAGCTCAGATCGGCCTGGTTGAATTCGTCAAAGAATCGCGTCTGACCAAGCCGGCGCGCGGACATCTGGCGAAAAATAATCTTCCGCCGGTGAAGTTCATGCGGGAAGTGCCGCTGGAGAGCGATGGCGACGGCGACGGAGCGGTGAAGGTTGGCGACCGGGTGCTGGTCGAAATATTTGAAGGCGAAAAGTTTGTCGACATCGTCGGAGTGAGCAAGGGGCGCGGCTTTCAGGGCGTGGTGAAGCGGCATCATTTCGGGGGTGGTCCCAAGTCGCACGGTTCAATGTTCCAGATTACGGGATCGATCGGCTCTTCGGCGTTTCCTTCTCGCGTATTCAAGGGAATGCGCATGTCCGGACACATGGGCCATGAGCGCGTAACCCAGCGCAACCTGAGAGTTTTGGGTGTGGACAAAGACGAGAATCTGCTGGTGGTGGAAGGCAGTGTGCCGGGGCCGCAAGGCGGATACATTGTGATCACTAAGGCGAAGAAGCCACCCAGAGAGCGGCGCGGATTTGCGGGTTCGGCTACGGTCGATCCCTTGAAGGCGGCGAAGAGAGCGGCGAAAAAGACATAGCCCAGTGGTCAGCGGTTAGTGGCCGGTGGTCCGAGCGAAAGCAATATGGCATCCATTGATATTTACAACTTGAGCGGCGCCAAGGTCGGGACGTTCGATCTCGCCGATGAAATTTTTGGCGCGGTCAACGAGGACCTGCTGTGGGAAGCGGTGAAACATTACCGCGCCGGGCAGCACCGCGGCACGCATGCGACCAAGGCCCGCTGGCAGGTTTCCGGTTCGGGCAAGAAACTGTGGAAGCAGAAGGGCACGGGGCGGGCGCGAATCGGCTCGATTCGGTCGCCACTGTGGCGCCACGGCGGCACGGTACACGGTCCGGTTCCGCGCGCCTACGACTATGCGTTTCCGCGCAAGAAGCTTCTGGGCGCGTTGCGCTCGGCGCTGGCGTCGAAGTTTGCCGACGGCAAGCTGACCGTGGTGAAGGCGTTCGATGTGAAGGAACCGAAGACTAAGGAATTCCGGGCGGCGCTGGAAGCGTTGAAGGTGGAATCAACGGTGCTGATTGTGGAAGCGCCGAAGGCGGCGAATCGTAACCTGGAACTGAGCGCGCGCAATATCGAAGGGCTCGAACTGATATCCGGGAACGAGGTTCATCCTTATCATCTGCTGCGCTATGACCGCGTGATTTTTTCTCATCCCGCGATCGAGAAGTTGCAGCTTACGTTGCAAGATACTTTGCCCAAGCGGCAGCGCAAGGCCGCTAAGGACAAAGACGAAGGCGCCAAGAAGGCGTCGGCCTCTCCACGGAAACGCGTGCGGCACGAAAAAGCGGCGGAGGTAGCCTGATGAAATCCGCATACCAGATCATTCGCCGTCCGGTGATCACGGAAAAAGGTTTGGCGATCAAGGAAAACCAGAACACGCTGGTCTTCCAGGTGGCTCCGGGGGCGACGAAGACGGAAGTGAAGCAGGCGGTGCAGACGATTTTCAAGGTCAAAGTTCTTTCCGTGCGCACGGCGATGTATCCCGGAAAAGAGCGGCGGCGAGGGAAGTTTGCCGGCTATCGGCCCGACTGGAAGAAGGCGTATGTGCGGCTGCGCGCGGGCGAGAAGATGCCGGAGTACGCCCAGAATTTGTAAGCAGCAAGAACAAGAAGAAGATTCTTCCTCGGCAAAGGACGCCGGGTTGAATTTTACAGGGTTTTAAAGAGCTGATTATGCCAATCAAGACATACCGACCGACGACGCAGACGTTGCGCTACCGCACGACGATCGTCAACGATGACATCACGACACGGCATCCCCACAAGCCGCTGATCGAGCCTAAGCCGCGGACGGGTGGACGCCGTAACTCCGGCGACACGACCATGCGGTTCATCGGTGGCGGGCATAAGCGCAAGTTGCGCATCATTGATTTCAAGCGCGACAAGACTGGAATTCCAGCCACCGTGGTGAGCATTGAATATGATCCCAATCGTTCGCCCCGCATTGCCCTGCTGGCCTATGCCGATGGGGAGAAGCGTTACATCCTTCAGCCGGAAGGTTTGAAAGTCGGACAGAAGGTAGTGAGTGGACCGGACGCGGACATTCTTGTAGGCAACGCGTTGCCGCTGCGCAATATTCCACCCGGCACGCAGATCCACAACTTGGAACTGAAGCCCGGCAAGGGCGGCCAAATGGTGCGCTCGGCGGGGGGTGCGGCGCAGCTGGTGGCCAAAGAAGCAGAGTACGCCCTGGTCAAGTTGCCTTCGGGTGAGACTCGCAAGATCTCACAGGACTGCATGGCGACGATTGGACAGGTGGGGAATCTCGATCACGAGAACATCACCATCGGCAAGGCGGGGCGCTCCCGCTGGCTAGGAAAGCGTCCCCACAACCGCGGCGTTTCCATGAATCCGGTGGATCATCCACATGGCGGTGGTGAGGGTAAGACTTCCGGTGGACGGCACCCGGTGACGCCTTGGGGCCAGCCGACGCGTGGTTACAAGACGCGCAACAACAAGCGGACGGATAAGTTTATTGTGAACCGGCGCAACAAGTAGAGGCTAAGAATTTATGGCACGTTCAACGAAGAAGGGCGCGTTCGTGGATGCCTTCCTGATGTCGCGGGTCGAAGGCATGAATTCGCGCAACGAAAAGAAGGTTTTGCGGACATGGTCGCGGCGTTCCACCGTGGTTCCGGAGATGGTGGGTCACACCATCGCGGTGCACAACGGCAAGAAATTCATTCCGGTGTACGTCACCGAGAACATGGTGGGGCACAAGCTCGGCGAGTTCAGCTTTACGCGCAACTTCAAAGGCCACTCCATGCGGGCAGCGACCGAAGTGGCGGCGAAGCCGGCCGGTATCCCGGGTGGTCCGGGAGCGATTACTCCGGCGGCGGCGCCCGCGGCGCCGAAGGCATAAGGGGAGACGCGAATGGAATTTCGAGCGGAAATGCGTTATTTGCGAGTCTCGCCGCAGAAGGCGCGCCTGGTGCTGGAACTGATCAAAGGGCGCAAGGTGGAAGAGGCGCGCAACACGCTGCTGTTCACCAAGAAGCGGGTGGCGGCGCATGTCGGCAAGCTGTTGCAGTCGGCGCTGGATAATGCAAACTTTCTCAGTGCCGAGAAGAATCTGGATATCGAGCTCGACAATTTGTATGTGAAGAGCGCCATTGCCAACGACGGGCCACGCATGAAGCGTATCCGCCCAGCGCCGCAGGGACGCGCGTTCCGTTATCAGCGGCGCATTTCGCATATCACACTGGTTCTTGCGGAGCGCGGAAATGGTGCGCCGCAGGTTTCCGGAGAGACGCGAGCGGCTGCGGCTCCAGCGAAGCGGCGGGCTCCGGTGGCGAAGAAAGCTGCGAGTAAGACGGGCAAGAAGAAAGCGGCTGCGAAGTAAACGCACAGCAGGTTCCTGCGACTCGCTTGGCGCGTTGGAATGACAAACTTTGAGATGGTGGTTTAGGAGAAGCAATGGGACAAAAAGTCCATCCGTATGGTTTCCGCCTCGGCTATACCAAGCCGTGGAAGTCACGCTGGTTTGTGGAGCGGGACTACGACAAGCTGTTGCTCGAAGACGTCAAGCTAAAGAACGAGCTGAAGGAAAAGCTGAAGTCGGCGGGCGTGAGTTCGATTGAGATCGAGCGTCCGGGCAACAAGCTGCGCATCATTATCAAGACGGCGCGTCCGGGAATCATCATCGGACGCAAGGGCGCGGAAATTGACAAGCTAAAGGCAGATCTGCAGAAGCGCACGTCGCGCGAAATGTTTGTCGATATTCAGGAAGTGCACAAGCCGGAACTCGATGCCCAGCTGGTGTCGGAGGCGATCGCGCTGCAACTGGAAAAGCGCGTCGGCTTCCGGCGGGCGATGCGCAAGGCGGTGGATTCGGCGCTGCGCTTTGGTTGCAAGGGGATCAAGGTTCGAGTGAGTGGACGGTTGAACGGCAACGAAATCGCGCGCTCGGAATGGTATCTGCAGGGACGTTTGCCGCTGCACACGCTGCGCGCTGACATCGAGTACGGATTTTCGGAGGCCAGGACCACTTATGGCGTGATCGGCGTGAAGTGCTGGGTGTACAAGGGCGAAATTCTGCCCACCAAGAAGAAGGATCAGCAGCAGGGTGTGGGCGCATTCTAGGAAATGCAGAAGTCAGAAGTAAAAATGCAGAAGTGGAAGTGGGGAGCGGGCAGTAAGGCAGGAAAGATTTGGCTACGAGCCCAGAGCTAGAAGCCCAGAGCTAGAAGCTAAGAGCTAGAAGTAAGAGCTGACCTATGTTGATGCCAAAGAAAGTAAAGTACCGCAAGCAGCAGCGCGGGCGCATGACCGGTAAGGCGTGGCGCGGAAGCACGCTGGCGTTTGGCGACTTCGGGCTCAAGGTGCTCGAGCCCGGCTGGATCACCGACCGGCAGATTGAAGCCAGCCGTGTGGCCATGACGCGCTTCGTGAAGCGCGGGGGAAAAATCTGGATCCGCGTGTTTCCCGACAAGCCCGTGACCAAGAAGCCGGCCGAAACCCGTATGGGTAAGGGCAAGGGCGCGCCCGATCACTGGGTCGCGGTGGTTCGCCCCGGGAAGATTCTGTTTGAGATGGAAGGGGTTACGATCACCGACGCGACCGAGGCGATGCGGCTGGCCTCGCACAAACTGCCGCTGCGCACGACCTTGGTCAAGCGCGAAACGGCCCACTAGAAACTGGAAACTGATTATGAAATCCGACAAGATTCGCAACTTAACTGACGATGAACTGCAGCATCAGGGGCGGGACCTCGCGGACCAGCTGTTCAAGCTGAAGTTTCAGCTGAATATGGGTCAGACCGAGAGCCTGAAGAAAATTCGCGGGCTGCGCAAGGATATTGCGCGGGTGAAGACGATCCAAGGCGAGCGCACGCGCACGGCTGCGACGGAGAAACGATAATGGCGGAAACCGCAAAGGCGACACCGCAGGCCGAGCACGTCCAGGGCCGGCGCAAGGTAGTGGTGGGGGAAGTGGTTGCCAACCGGATGCAGAAGACGATCGTGGTCAAGGTGACACGCAAGAAAGCGCATCCCTTCTACGGCCGCGTGGTGGCGCGCAACAAGAAGTTTTATGCGCACGACGAGAAAAACGAAGCCCATGTGGGTGATGTGGTGCGGATCGAAGAGACGCGTCCGCTCTCCAAACTGAAGCGCTGGAAGCTGAAAGACATTGTGCGGAAGGCAGCGCTGGTTCCGGAAATCGCGGTTGAGCTCGAGAGCAAGTAGGCGCACCGGGCATCGAGGGAGATGGAAGACATGGCTGTGATGATGAGAAGCATGCTGGAGGTCGCCGATAATTCCGGCGCCCGCAAGCTGCAGATGATTCTGCCGCTGGGCGGTTCGACCGGGCTGAATGCCGGTCTGGGCGACATAATCACGGCCGCCGTGAAGGAAGCGGCTCCCGACGGCCAGGTGCAGAAAGGCAAAGTGGTGAAGGCAGTGATTGTGCGGACGCGCAAGGAACACCGGCGGCGCGACGGCACCTATATCCGCTTCGACCAGAATGCCGCGGTGCTGATCAATGATGCCGGCGAGCCGGTGGGAACCCGCGTCTTTGGTCCGGTAGCGCGCGAGTTGCGCGAGAAGAAGTTTTTGAAGATTGTCTCGCTGGCGCCGGAAGTGATCTAGGAGCGAGTTCGCTGACTCCGAGAAGGAATTTAGGAACCGAGAATGAGAACCGTAAGCACAGCACAAAAGCAAGTGGATATCCGCCGCAACGACAACGTGAAGGTCATCACGGGGCGGGATAAGGGCAAGGAAGGGCGCGTGCTGCGCGTGTTTCCTAACGATAACAAACTTTTGGTCGAGCACGTAATGATGGTGAAAAAGCACGTGCGGCCGAACCCGCAGCGCAATATCAAGGGCGGGATCGCGGAGCAGGAGAGCCGGATTGCGCTTTCGAACGTGCAGCTGGTCTGTGCAACCTGCGGTCCGGTGCGAATCGGTCATGAAGTGCGCGGCGATCGAAAAGTTCGGGTATGCAAGAAATGCGGAACCACGCTAGATAAGTAAAGGTAAATTGCGTCGGCAATTCTTACGAACCGGTAACCACTCCGAAACCGTGAGAGGAAGTTGAAAAGCGAAATGGCGAAAGAAAAAGAAAAAGAGAAGAAGGGATCAAGAGAGTCGGCGCAGGAGCAGAAATCTCCGGCACAGGCGCATCACAGCGCCAAGGAGCGTCCGCGACTGCGGGCAAGGTTCGAGAGGGAGGTGGCGCCGGCCTTGTTGAAAGAGTTGGAACTCAAGAACGCAATGGCGGTCCCACGCCTTAACAAGATCGTCGTCAACATGGGCATGGGTGAGGCCACGCAGAACTCGAAGATTCTCGATCCGGCGGTAAATGAATTGGGCCAGATTACGGGACAGAAGCCGATTGTCACCAAGGCCAAGAAGTCGATTGCGGCTTTTAAGGTGCGTGAAGGACAGGCCATCGGAACTATGGTGACTCTGCGCGGCGATCGCATGTACGAGTTTCTTGACCGGCTGGTGAACATTGTTCTGCCGCGGGTGCGTGACTTCAAGGGAGTATCCACGAAGTCGTTTGATGGCCGCGGTAACTACACGATCGGTTTGCATGACCAGTTGATCTTCCCGGAGATTTCCTACGAGAAGGTCGACAAGATGAAGGGTATGAACGTCACCATCGTGACCACGGCGGCGAATGACAATCAGGCGCGCACGCTCTTGAAGCATCTGGGCATGCCGTTTCGAACGCAATAAGCGGGTTTTTGAGATTTTCGGTTTGCGACACAGGGTTCTTCTAAGGAATGCATGACTACAGCAAAACGAGTTAAAGACGCGAAGATCGAAAAGAAGTTTGAACTGGCGCGCGACAAGAAGGAGAAACGACCGAAATTCTCCACGCGCCGGCACAACCGCTGCAAGCTGTGCGGCCGGCCGCGCGCTTACCTGCGCAAGTTCGGCGTGTGCCGTCTCTGCTTCCGCGGGCTGGCGTTGCGCGGGGAAATCCCCGGAGTTTCGAAGTCCTCGTGGTAGAAGCCTCGATTGTGTGAGGCGGGAAATCCTGGGCGAGACAAAAAGACGCCTCGCTCGGGATGACAGCTGTAACTTGTAACCATGTGAGAGGTAAAGCGAGCTGCCGCAGGTTCTCCGCAAAACGCGGAGCGAACGGGTGGCAAGAGGAGAAGCAAACGATGAGGTTGACCGATCCGGTCGCAGATATGCTGACGAGAGTGCGCAACGCGCTGCAGGCGCGGCACCAGAAGGTGGATATTCCGGCCTCCCGGCTGAAGCTCGAGATTGCCCGGATTTTGAAAGAAGAGGGCTACGTCTCGAATTTCAAAGCCACAGAGGAAGAGGGTCACAAGGTCATCCGGATTTATTTGAAATATGGCGCGCACAACGAAGCCGCGATTTCGAAGGCGGAGCGTGTTTCGCGCCCTGGCTGCCGCGTCTACGTGCGGCGCAGCGAGATCCCGCGCGTGCTCGGCGGCATGGGGATCAACATCCTTACCACACCGCGCGGAGTGATGACCGGACGCCAGGCTCGTAAGGAAGGCGTGGGCGGCGAACTGTTGTGCGAAATTTGGTAAAACAGCTGCTAGCTATTAGCTTCTGGCTACTAGCTAAAGGCGCGGATGTGATCGAATCGAACAGGCTAGAAGCCAGGAGCAAAGAAGCTTAAGAGCTGATCTTATGTCACGAATTGGAAAAAAGCCGATCGCGATCCCCAAAGGGGTGACGGTCAGAATTGAAGGCAACACCGTGCTGGTGCAGGGGCCGAAAGGCAAGTTGGACACCGCTCTGCCGGCCGGCATCAAGGTTGAGCAGAAGGACGGGCACATTATTGCCGTGCGCGAGAACGACTCGCAGGCGGCGGTGCACGGACTGGCCCGCGCGTTGGTCAACAATGCGGTGGAAGGCGTGACCAAGGGCTGGACGCGTGAACTGGAAATCGTCGGCATTGGTTATCGCGCCGAGATGAAGGGGAAAGGGATGATCGTATTCAATCTGGGCTACTCGCATCCCATCGAATATCCCTTGCCGACTGGTGTGGACGCAACGGTCGATCCCAAGCAGACGAAAATTGCGCTTACCGGAATCGACCGGCAGCAGGTAGGGCAGGTGGCGGCGGAGATGCGGTCACTGCGTCCGCCCGACCCTTATAAGAACAAGGGTGTGCGGTATGTCGGCGAAAGGTTGAAGAAGAAGGTCGGTAAGACCGGAGCGAAGTAGGAACAGGTCTCAGGTTCCAGGTCTCGGGTCCTCGGACCAGACACCTAGGGACCTGTCGCCCGAGTCCGGGTTGCAGAAGACGAAGGACAGATTTTATGCTTACAAGAATCTCCAAGAATCAGAAACGCGGACACGTTCACGAGCGCATCCGCAAGAAGATGCAGGGTACGGCGGAGCGCCCGCGATTGAATGTGTACCGTTCGCTGAATCACATTTATGTGCAGGTGATCGACGACCTGCACGGGGCGACGCTGGTTTCGGCGAGTTCGGCCGAGGGCAAGAAGGAAGACCGGCGCACCGGCGGCAACGTGGCGGCTGCCAAGACCGTGGGCAAGGTCATTGCCGAGCGCGCCAAGGCCAAGGGTGTGACCAAGGTTGTGTTTGACCGCGGCGGCTACATTTATCACGGACGCGTCAAGGCGCTGGCGGATGCGGCGCGCGAAGCGGGATTGCAATTCTAAGAACTTGAGACAAATCAGGAACTAGGAAATCAGGTTTCCAGAATGCCAACTGTAATTAAGAAGCTCGATCCGAATTCGTTTCAGCTGAAAGATCAGGTCGTTGCCATTAACCGCGTCACCAAAGTGGTGAAGGGCGGCAAGAACCTTTCGTTCGCCGCGCTGGTGGTGGTGGGGGATCCCTCGGCGGCGGTGGTGGGTCACGGTTCGGGCAAGGCCAAGGAAGTGCCGCAGGCAATTCGCAAGGCGATCGAGTCTGCGAAAAAGAATTTGATCAAGGTGAATCTAACGCAGACCAGCATTCCGCATCTGGTGTTGGGACGCTACGGTGCGGGAAAAGTTCTGCTCAAGCCGGCTCCGGAAGGCACGGGCGTGATTGCTGGTGGCGCGGTGCGCGCGGTAATGACTTCGGCAGGGGTCCAGAACGTGCTGACCAAGTCCATTGGTACCACGAATCCGCACAACGTGATCAAGGCAACGTTCGCCGCGCTGCGAGCATTGAAGAGCCGCGAGAGCGTGGCGGCCATGCGCGGCAAGTCGATGCAAGAGATTTAGGTGCAGAAGGATCAGCGATGACGGCAAAGAAAGCGACAACGGGCAGCGGGAAAATTCACCTGAAGTGGGTGCGCTCCGCGATTTGCACTCCAGTGAAGCACAAGCTGGTGGTGAAGGGACTGGGATTCACCCGGTTGAACCAGGTGATCGAGCGTCCCGACAATGCGGCGATTCGCGGCATGGTGGCCAAGATTCCGCATCTGGTTGAGATCGTGCAGGAGTAGGCGGCGAATCATGAATTTATCCAACATTCGAGCACCGAAAAAGGCGGCGGAGAAGCGCAAGCGCGTGGGGCGCGGGATGGGCTCCGGCATGGGCAAAACGTCTACCCGCGGACACAAAGGGCAGCGTTCCCGCACCGGTATGCGTCTGATCCGGGGATTTGAAGGCGGCCAGATGCCGCTGCACCGCCGTATGCCGAAGCGCGGGTTCACCAATATCTTCCGCAAGGAATTTAATATCGTCAGCCTGGAGCGGCTGGCCGCGCTGGGTGCGCTTTTACACGCTTCGCCGATTACGCCCGAGGTGTTGCGGAAAGCCGGCGTGATCAAAACCCGGCATCCGGTAAAAGTTCTCGCAGATGGCGATCTCACGGTTGCCATCACCGTACACGCCCACAAGTTCTCCAAATCGGCGCAAGAAAAAATCATCCAGGCAGGCGGCAAGGTTGAGGTCTTAAAGTAATGTTTGAGAAGTTGGCCAACATCTTCCGGATTCCCGACCTGCGTAAGCGGGTTCTGTTTACGCTGGCCATGCTCGCGGTCTACCGCCTGGGCGGGCATCTTCCCACGCCGGGCGTGAACTTCCTCAAGCTGGAAGATGCCTTCAGCCACAATGCGGGATCGCTACTGGGTTTTGTGGATCTGTTTTCGGGCGGCAACCTGCGCCGCATGACCATTTTTGCTCTGGGCATCATGCCGTATATCACGGCATCGATCATCCTGCAGCTTCTGACGGTGGTATACGAGCCGCTGGCCAAGCTGCAAAAGGAAGGCGAACTGGGACGTAAGAAGATTACCCAGTGGACCCGCTACATCACCGTGATTCTCAGTGCGGTGCAGTCGTTCGGCATCGCCATTGGCCTGGAGAAGGCTGGCGACTTCGTGCTGCACCCTGGTCCCGGGTTCATCCTGATGACCATGCTGACCCTCACGACGGGCAGCTCATTCATCATGTGGCTGGGTGAGCAGATCACGGACCGCGGAATCGGAAACGGCATGTCGCTGCTGATCTTTGCCGGTATTGTGGTAGGGCTTCCGCGCGGGGTGCAGGATCTTCTGGAAAAAGCCAAGAACGGAACCTGGGGGGCGATTACGCCGGTGCTGATGGCCGGGCTGGTAGTGTTCATGATCGCGGTGGTGGCGTTCATTGTGTACGTCGAGCGCTGCGAACGGCGCATCCCGGTGCAGTACGCCAAGCGTGTGGTAGGACGGAAAGTCATGGGCGGGCAGTCGACTCACCTTCCCCTGCGCGTCAACGCGGGCGGCGTGATGCCAGTGATCTTCGCCTCTTCGATTCTTACCTTGCCGCAAACTGTCGGTTATGGTCTGCGCAATAGCCGCTACATTGGCGATCTGATGCGCATGCTGGGATGGGGCGAGCCGCTCTACACGGTGCTCTATGCGGTGGGCATTATTTTCTTCGCGTACTTTTACGTCTCCATCGTCTTCAATCCCAGCGAAGTGGCCGACAATATGCGGAAGTATGGTGGCTTCATTCCCGGTATCCGTCCGGGCAAGCGCACGGCTGATTACATCAATGAAGTTCTCACCCGCATCACCTTGGTGGGCGCGCTGTACCTGATCATCATCTCGTTCATCCCGGAGTGGCTGATTACCGGCATTCACTTGAACCATTTGCCCCTCTGGCTGGGCGGCTCATTGTTCGAGCGGCTTCCGGTTTGGGTGACGAATGGTTTGGGAGTTAATTTTTATTTTGGTGGAACCTCGCTGCTGATCGTGGTGGGCGTGGCCATGGATACGGTTACACAGATTGAGGCGCAGCTCATCATGCGCCATTACGATGGATTTACGCCGCGCAGCGGACGTATTCGCGGCCGCCGCAACTGGTCGTAGGTCAGGGATCGAGAGCTTTTGCCGGTAAGAGAGTGGGGGTTGCTGCACCTGGACCGCCTTGTGGAGGGTCCGGGAACACTGTTCGGGAGGCTTTGGCCAACTCGATGGCGCAGGAAACCTCACGGGACGTAGGTCCGGTGGTATTGCTTGGCCCGCCGGGCGCCGGAAAGGGCACTCAGGCCAAGCGCATCATGGAACGGTACCTGGTACCGCAGGTCTCTACCGGAGATATTCTGCGGTACAACGTGGCGCAGGGTACCCCAATCGGGCAAGCGGCCAAGGCGGTGATGGCTCGAGGGGAGTTGGTATCCGACGATCTGGTTTGTGAAATGGTCCGGCAGAGGTTGATTCAGCCGGACTGCAAACGTGGTTATATTCTGGACGGTTTTCCGCGAACCGCGGCGCAGGCCGGATGGCTTGATGCCTTGCTGGATGACACGCTCATTGACAACTCGTGGCCTACCCGGGCTTGGCCAATTGTGATCCGCCTGGACGTGGATTATAATCAATTGTTGCTCCGGATTACTGGACGCCGTTCTTGTCCCACCTGTGGACGGATCTACAACGTCCACTTCCAGCCGCCCCGAGTCGATGAAGTCTGCGACTGTGACGGGTCGAAGCTGGTAACCCGCAATGACGATCGGTTGGAAGTGATTCAGCCCCGTTTGGCGGCTTATCAGGAGCAGACTCGTCCTGTGGCCGACTACTATGAACGGACTGGAAGGTTGATCTCGGTGAATGGGGATCAGCCGATGGACGAAGTCACGAAGCGGATTTTCCGGATCCTGGAAGACCGGCAGGCATAGCGTTTTCTTGATGAAGCATGGCGATTGTTTTCAAATCGGCGTCAGAGATTGAGCGGATGCGGCAAAGCGGCCACATCGTACGTCAGGTTCTCGATCATGTGCGTTCCATCGTCGCGCCCGGCATGACTACAATGGATTTGGAGCGATCGGCCGTGAAGAAGATCGCGGAACTCGGAGCCAAGCCGGCGTTTAAGGGATACTATGATTATCCCTGTGTGTTGTGCACTTCGGTGAATGAGGAGATTGTGCACGGCATTCCGTCGGAAAAACGGATGCTGAAGGAAGGCGATATTGTTTCGATCGATTGCGGGGTCGTGCTGGATGGCTACTATGGCGACGCCGCGATCACGGTTCCGGTCAGCGACACCGTGAAGCCGGAACTTCGCAAGCTGCTGACCGTGACGGAAGAGTCGCTGTACCGCGGCATTGATCAGGCGGTGATTGGCCATACCGTGGGCGATGTGGGAGCTGCGGTGCAGGAACATGTGGAGGCCGCGGGCTTTAGCGTGGTTCGGGAATTTGTTGGACACGGGATTGGGACGCACCTGCACGAAGAACCGCAAGTGCCCAATTATGGAGCGCGGGGTCACGGCGCGAAGCTGCGCGAAGGAATGGTGATCGCCATCGAGCCGATGGTGAATTTCGGGAAGCCCGAAACGCGCGTGCTGGGCGACAAATGGACGGCGGTTACGGCCGACGGCAGTTTCAGCGCCCACTTCGAACACTGCGTCGCGGTGACAAAAGGCGGACCGGTGATTTTGACGAAGTAGAGGCTTCCAGCCGGGCAAGCGGGTTGGCCAGGAGCGAAAAGCTAGGAGCGAATGAGTAAAGAAGACGCGATTGAAGTGATGGCCGTGGTCCTGGAGCCGCTGCCAAACGCCATGTTCAAGGTGGAACTGGAGAACAAGCACCAAGTGCTGGCGCACGTGTCCGGCAAGATGAGAAAGAATTTCATTCGCATCCTGCCGGGCGATAAAGTTGCAGTGGAGCTTTCACCCTACGATTTGAATCGCGGCCGAATTGTTTATCGCTATAAATGAGGCAAAGTTCGACAGTTCAACTGAGAACTGAGAACCGGGAACTTGAGAACGGTTATGAAAGTACGAGCATCGGTAAAGAAGATCTGTGACAAGTGCAAGGTCATTCACCGCAAGGGTGTGGTGCGGGTGATCTGCGTCAACTCGAAACATAAACAGCGCCAGGGCTAGGCAGCCCGGCATCGGAATTAAGGACCAACTATGGCACGTATTGCAGGCGTTGACTTACCGCGCCAGAAGCACGTCAACATCGCGCTGACTTACATTTACGGCATCGGCCATCCGCGTGCCGGAGCCATTCTTGATGAGGCCAAAGTCGACCCCATGAAGAAGGTCCAGGACCTCAGCGAAGAAGAAGTGAACCGCATCCGCACCGTGATTGAGCAACAGGGAATGGTGGAAGGCGATCTGCGCAAGGAAGTTTCGATGAACATCAAGCGGCTCATCGAAATTGGTTCCTATCGCGGCTTCCGTCACCGCCGCAACCTGCCGGTTCGCGGACAGCGTACCCATACCAATGCACGCACCCGAAAGGGTCCGCGTAAGGGAACGGTTTCGACCAAGAAGAAGGCGACGTCGAAAACATAAGAAAGGCGTCGGGTCTTGCGTCTTGAGATTGGGAGTGCGCTCCTGGTTCTGGATCGGAAGGCCTGAGATTTAACCCCTGAGAGCGAATTTATGGCTAAACCAGTGGCAGCGGGCGGCACAGCCGCAGCGGACAAAAAAGGCAAGAAGAAGACGTTCAAGAAGAAAGAGCGCAAGCACGTTCCGCATGGATTGTGCTACGTGCAGGCGTCCTTCAACAACACCATCGTGACCATCACCGACATGAACGGCAACGTTCTGTCGTGGAAGAGTTCAGGATCGCTGGGCTTCCGCGGATCGCGCAAAGGCACGCCGTTCGCCGCGCAGCAGGCGGCTTCGAACGCGGCCAACATGGCGCGCGACCACGGCGTCCGCAGCGTGGATGTTCGGGTGAGCGGCCCCGGTTCCGGCCGGGAGTCGGCGGTGCGCGCATTGGCGTCTTCTGGTATTGAAGTACGCTCCATCCGCGACGTGACGCCCATCCCGCACAACGGATGCCGTCCGCCGAAACGGAGGAGAGTCTAAGAACCAGTCCTCAGTTCCCCGTTAAGTTCTCAGTAAAGGCGAGAACCGACGGGGCAGGGATCACTTGAGAACCTGAACCTGTTTTTTCGTCCGGGACGAAGGGTGAAGCCAAACCTGTAAACCGGTCATCTAAAAGGAGAATAACTTGGCCCGTTATACCGATGCCGTCTGCCGTCTATGCCGCCGTGAGGGCATGAAGCTGTTCCTCAAAGGCGCAAAGTGTTTTAGCGATAAGTGCCCCATCGAGAAGCGCAACTTCGCTCCCGGACAACATGGCAAAGACCGTAAGGCCAAAATTGTTGGCTACGGCCTGCAGTTGCGCGAGAAGCAGAAAGCCAAGCGCATCTATTTCACGCTGGAAGGCCAGTTCCGCAACTATTTCGAGAAGGCTGCGCGCACCCGGGGCGTGACCGGGGAGTTGCTTTTGCAGCAGCTCGAGCGGCGTCTGGACAACGTGGTCTTTCGTCTGGGCTTCGCGCAGTCGCGGCGCCAAGCGCGGCAATTGGTGCGACATGGACACGTCGCCGTCAACCATCGCAAGGTCAACATTCCTTCTTATGAAGTGAGCGCGGGGGAAGAGATCTCGATTCGAGAGAACAGCAAGAAGCTCACCGTGTTGGAACTGGCCAAGGAATTCGCCAGCCACGGCACACTGCCGAACTGGCTGGAAGTGAATCGCGACAATTACACGGCGCGTGTGCTCTCCTTGCCGAAGCGCGAAGACATTCAACTGCCGGTGAATGAGCAGTTGATCGTTGAACTTTATAGTAAGTAGGGGATCGGTGTGATCTGGGCATCGGGTTATCGGGCGATTGTAAAATCATCCGCGGAACCGGTCGCAAATCATCCGATTCTTCCGGTCCACATTTCGAGCCAGATCAGCCTGGGCTGGCGCTTGACCTGAGTCCGGACCGATTCAGGGAGCCAGAACTGAGCCAAACGGCCGAAGGAGAAACCAATGCTTTGGAAAGGTTTTCAAAAACCGAAACGTCTCGCAGTCGATACTTCCACCCTCACCGATAAATACGGAATTTTCTGGGCGCAGCCTTTTGAGCGCGGTTTCGGCACCACCGTGGGCAATGCTTTGCGGCGTGTGCTGCTGAGTTCGATCGAAGGCGCAGCGGTCACCGCGGTGAAGATGGAAGGCGTGCTGCACGAATTCCAGTCGATCCCCGGCGTGGTGGAAGATGCCACCGATATCATCCTCAACCTGAAACAGATTCCTTTCAAGCTGAGCGGCGACGCTCCCAAGGCGATTTATCTGCGCGCCGATCAGCCCGGCGTGGTCACCAGCGGAATGATCGAAGCCGACGGCGACGTGGAGGTGCTCGACAAGGATGTCTACATCGCTACGGTTAGCGAAGGCGGCAAGCTCGACATGGAAATGCGGCTGAAGCGCGGCCGCGGTTACACCTCCGCCGACAAGAACTTCGACGAGGATCTTGGCATCGGATTCATTCCGATCGATTCCGTGCACTCCCCGGTGCGCAAGTGCAACTACACCGTGGAAGCCGCGCGGCTCGGCCAGATTACCGATTACGACAAGCTTACCCTCGAGGTGTGGACCAACGGCTCGATCACTCCCGCCGATGCCATCGGCCTCTCGGCCAAGCTGATGAAGGATCACATGAACATCTTCATCAACTTCGAGGAGGAAATCGAAACCGGCACAGCGTCCTCGGACGATCGCAAGCCTGAGATCCACAACGAAAATCTGAACCGTTCGGTCGAGGAGCTCGAGCTCTCCGTACGCAGCTATAACTGCCTGAAGAACGCCAACATTCAGACCATCGGCGAGCTGGTGCAGAAGACGGAATCAGAGATGCTCAAGACCAAGAACTTCGGCCGCAAGTCGCTGAACGAAATCAAGGAGATTCTCTCCACGATGGGTCTCAGCCTGGGCATGAAGATCGACGAGCACGGCAACGCCGTGCCCGGGCCGACCTCCAACCTGGTCCTCCCGGCTTCGGCCTATGGTCCGGACGATCAACTATAAGAACGGCTACCGGCGCCCGGCTTCCGGCTTCCGAAAGTCGGGCCTGCCGGATTGGATTTTGAATTTGAGCTAGTAGCTAGAAGCTGAGGTTTCACCATGCGTCACAAGGTAGCAGGATACAAACTCGGACGGAACACATCGCACCGGCGCTCGCTGCTGCGCAACCTGGTCACGTCGGTGATCGTCGAGGAACGCGTGGAGACGACGGTTCCCAAGGCCAAGGCCGCCAAGCCCCTGGTCGAGAAGATGATCACCCTCGGCAAGCGCGGCGATCTGGCGGCGCGCCGCCTGGCCACGGCCTACCTCATGACCGATGCCGCGGTGGTGAAGCTGTTCGATACCATCGGTCCGCGCTTTGGTGACCGCAACGGTGGGTACCTTCGCATTGTCCGCACGGGCTGGAACAAAGGTGACGGCGCAGACAAGGCCTTCCTCGAGCTGCTGGGCAGCGAGAAGGTGTTGGACGAAAAGCGCGAGAAGCGCGCCGAAGCCCGCGCCAAGAAAGTCGCCGAAACCAAGAAGGCCATGGAAGACGCGGAGGCGCAAGCGGCGCATGATGGTGGCGTAGAGCCGGTGAAAGAAGAAAAAGAAGAAAACAAGTAGTGAACCGATTTCGCTAACCGTTTTGGCAGGCGTGGTCTTCGGACCGCGCCTTGTTTTTTGAGCTCCGGGAGAGTCAAGGTATGAAGCGGACTTCGAAGCATCTCTTTCTCACTCTTTCCACTTTGCTGTTCCTGAACGCCCTGGTTCACGCTCAGCCATCCCGCCAGCCGTTCGACCAACGATCAGAATTCGTGACCCGCGCCGGAACCTCGTTGCGGCTTTCTGGGAAACCCTTCCGGTACAGCGGCCCAAACGTTGAGTGGTTAGGGCTGGAGGCTTATGGCCCGCACGATCCTCAAGGACCACGTTACCCGAGCCATTTTGAAGTGGATGATGCCCTGGATACGGCCAAGGAGATGGGCGCTCGAGTGATCCGATCGCAAACCCTTGGCGATAGCGTCGGCTGCGAGTTGTGCATCGAGCCGGATCCCGGAGTCTTTAACCCTGAAGCGTTCAAAGCCATCGACTATGCGGTCAAGGCGGCCCACGATCGGGGAATCCGCTTGATCATAACCTTGGCGGGCGACTGTGCGACTTGTGCGTTGAGCGGACCTGGGGAATATGTGGAATGGAAGCATCAGCGAGATCCGAAGGCGTTCTTTACGGATCCAGAAGTGATTGCCGCATTTGAGAATCATATCTCCGCGGTTTTGAACCACAAGAATGCGCTGACTGGGCTTCGCTATAAAGATGATCCCACCATCCTGGCGTGGGAAAACTGCAACATGTGCGGGCTCGGGGTGGTATGGACGTCACGCTCGCCGGATTTCACGCCTTACTTACCGTGGATCGATACGATTGGAAACTTCATTAAATCGCTCGACGCGCGACACTTGTATCTGGATACGAGTGGTTTCTTTCGATATGACAAGAACGCACTGGACGCTAAAACACCCGATCTGGTGACTTGGGAGTACTATCCGCACTGGGATGCACTCGTACCCAACGGCGAGAAAACCACGGCGCAATCCTTTTCCCAGGATGCGGCGGCCGTAACCGCTCATGGAAAGGCCTATATCGTGAATGAGTTTGGCTGGGACGTTACGGATTGGCCGACACAAAAGGATCTTCAATTGGTGCTGCACACTTTAGAAACCGATGCCAATATCTCGGGTGATGATTTTTGGGCCCTGCAAGCTCATGCCGATAACTTCGGATGGCAATCTATTCCTGCCAATGTCAGCAACGAAGCCTATGCGCGAAAGGGTGAGAGCGGCCAATGGTGGGCTCTTTATTACGGCGGAATCACCACGATGGTCAACAACAGCGATGACATGCGGGCGCGAGCGCAGCAATTGCGCAGCCATGCCTACGCGATGTCTGGAATTCAGCTCCCACCGCATCCGGTGCCGCCCCCGCCGGTGATCACGACAAAAGGCATAGGGTTCATCGGCTGGCGCGGCTCGGCGGGAGCAGTCAGCTACAGCGTGCAGCGTCAGGTCGGTGAGTCCGACTCGTGGGAAACGATTTGCGACAAGTGCGCCACAGACGCCGATTCACCTTGGCCTGATCCCAAACCGGCTATGATGTTCGGCGCCCGATACCGGGTCATCGCATATAACCTGGATGGTACTGCCAGTGCCCCGTCGGCGCCACGCTGAAGCTCCGTACGAAAGTCGGTGAGACCTCTGAACCTTTTCCTTGCGGTCGGGCCATCACCCTTCGTACGGCGGTACATGTCCTCTTGCGTCTCCCGCCGGTAATCTTGCGGTAAGTTGCCAGCCAGATAAAATTCCTCCCAGGATGGGGTTTACTCGCACACAGATCGGTATTGCTGTCAGCGTGGGAGCGCTGATGGTGTTCGGATTTCTTGGCTACATCTGGTGGCTGAGCAATCAGGGGCCAGTGCTGGCGCGGTCCGAGGACCACGATCCTCTCACGGGCCTGCCCGTCAGCATCAGGATGAATCCGCTACGCGATCGCACCATCGAGCACAGCGCCAACAAATTTCTGCACGAGTTACGCGACGGTCACTGCGACCAGTTGCTCTCCGAATGGGAGCACGACTACCGCAAGAAGTACGCCCACTTCATCTGTGATTCCGAGGCGCAGCATCCGCTGCTTTCCTGGGAACTGGCAGAGTGGGAAAGCGCACCACCCCTGACCATCCTTCATTACCGCGGCAAGCGCCTGAACCATGCAGGCCAGCCCGGTGCGTATCAGGAACTGTTCACGATCACAACCGAGAACAAGGATGGGGAGTGGGTGGTGACTAAGTACGACGCCATGTACTGATAGAAGCAAGTCATGGGAATGTACGGCCATCTCATGCAGGTAACACCCACCCAGTTGGAACGCTGGCAAGACGCCCGGGAAAATATGAAGAGTTCATCCATGGCAAGATGCTGGCGAGCGTCGCGAAGATCGACGCGTCGGTGGATGAATAGTCGGAGATCGCACGAGCCGCAGGCAGAAAGATAGGCCCCGCCGGGGGAAGGGAAAATCCGCCGCGAGGTTTTCAAGAAATTGATGGAGGAGTCTCCTCTTCAGGACGGCCCCGACGAGGAGTGGCTAACACTCGAGAAATCATGGCACGCTCTTCACTACCTGCTCAACGGCACGGTAGACAAAGCCGCACCCCCTTTGGGAAACACGATCATGGGCGGGAGGAGATCGGTGAGGAGGGAGATTACGAACGTGTAAGATTTCTCACCCACTCGAAGTTCGCCAGGTTCGAGAGGCGCTGGCCCCAATTTCCAAGATGATTTAGTTGGGCGCTTCGCTATGGCAAACATGAAGGAAGCGAACGTCATCCACCCTTGTAGGGACCAGAGTGAGGTGGAATTGGCTCAGCATTATTTTGAGCGTCTGACGCGCTATTACGCCGATGCCGCCGCGAGCGGCAATGGCATGCTGTCTTGGGTCGGCTAGGTCCTTTTGCACGCGCTTGCATTTGCGATCCGCGAGGCAGTCTTTGGCGCTAAGAGTCATTCCCCTCTCGACTTCCTCCCCTTTTGCTTCATGGTAAAACCTCTTCATGGCCGCCCAGTCTCCTGAACCTCAGCCCTCCGCTGCACGAAATATCTATGCCTTCGGCATCACCTCCTTTCTGAACGACACAGCGACCGAGATGGCCTACTGGGTGCTGCCGGCGTTCTTGGCGACGCTCGGCGCAGGGCCGGCGCAGTTGGGATTGATCGAAGGCGTGGCGGAAAGCGTGGCCTCGTTTGCCAAGCTTTTCTCTGGATATCTTACCGACCACATCCATCGCCGCAAGCCGGTGGTGGTGGCGGGATACTTTGTCGCAAATGCGGTCAAGCCGCTGCTGGCGATCGTCAACGCCTGGCCGCAGATACTGCTGGTTCGGTTTACGGACCGTCTCGCCAAGGGTGTGCGCGGAGCGCCGCGCGATGTGATGGTCGCCGAGTCGGTGCCCAAGAATCGGCTGGGCTCGGCCTATGGCCTGATCCAGTCGATGGACTCTGCCGGCGCGATTGCCGGGCCTCTGGCCGCGCTGGTCCTGCTTTCGCGCTTTGGAATTCGCAGCGTGTTCTGGGCAGCCGCGATCCCCGGTGGATTGTGCGTGCTGGTCGCGCTTCTCGGAATCCGGGAGACTACACGCCTGCGAGGGAAAGAATTGCCGAGCGCTGTCGACGAGACTGGCGCGAACCCGGGCCAGACATCCACTGGACCCGCCACAAACGACAGAGGCGAAGGCCGGAGCATAAACCTTCCCGCCAGTTTCTATTTTGTTCTCGTGGCGGTCACGCTTTTCTCACTGGGTAATTCGAGCGATATGTTTCTTGTTCTACGCGCGCAGAATGCTGGGATCCGCGTGGCACTCGCACCCTTGCTGGGATTGGTTTTCAACATTACCTACACGTTGGCATCGTGGCCGGCGGGGTGGTTCAGTGATCATGTATCGCGCCGTCTGGTGGGCTCAGTCGGCTACGTGATTTTTGCTGCCGTGTATTTTGTTTTCGGGCAAGCGCAGTCGACGCTGGCGATTTGGATTGCGATGGCGGTGTATGGCTTCTATTACGCGCTCACCCAGCCGGTGCTCAAGGCTCTTGTGGTGGAGACGGTCGGCGAGCGCGTACGTGGCCGTGCTCTGGGCGTTTATTTTTTTGTGACCAGTGTTGCGACTTTGGCGGCGAGTTTGATCACGGGTGAACTGTGGAAGCATTACGGTGCCGGGATTCCGTTTTATTTCTCGGCGGCGATGGCGGTACTGGCAGCGTTGCTTTTGCAGGGTGCCAGGCGGCGGGGAGCAAAGCCCCAATCAGTTAGAGAGGGTACGCGGCGCTAAGGCGCCGCTCTTCCACGGCGCTGAGGGGCGGGTTTTCACTCCGAACGGCGCCGACGGGCCGCTGCCAGAACCGACGAACATCCTTATTTACAGGCCGGTAGGATTCCGCCGCCTTCGGCTCGGCTCAAGAAGCGGGAGCTGCGCTCTTTCCGAAGCTCTTCAGCCAGAAGAAGAGAAGCAACTGGGCTGCGATGCCGGCGCACGAATCGAGAACAACATCCTGCCAGCGGCCGGTGCGCGAGGGGATAAAGCTTTGGTGCCACTCGTCGAGGCTCGCGACGAAAACCGTCATTAACACGGCGATGCCGGCCCATCTTTTGCTCCACAAGACGTTTGCCGCCGCGGGGAAGGTTTCGCGCCAGGCGCGAAAGGCCAAGATGCTCAAGATGGCGTAGCCCACAACGTGTCCGCCTTTGCGGAGGAAGAAGTGCCAGACCTCAAAGTGCTCCCGGTCCATGCCGAAGAGGAAATGCAGCAGGGGATAGAGAATCCGGCTGGTGTTGCTCGAAGAGAGCATGGCGGTGGATTCAATGGCAATGACGATGAGCCAGAGTATGGCCGCGATCCACGCCTTTAGAAGATTGCGCCGGTGCGAATTCAAACTTGCGCGCTACTCGATGGCATAGTTGGGTGCCTCGCGGGTGATCATCACGTCGTGGACATGGCTCTCGCGGAGTCCAGCGCCGCTGATGCGCACGAAACGCGTCTTCTGCAGTAACTCAGCAATGGTGCCGCAGCCGCAATAGCCCATGCCTGATTTCAGTCCGCCCACCATCTGGTGAACAATCATGGCAACCGAACCGCGATAGGGGACGCGTCCCTCAATGCCTTCGGGAACCAGTTTGCCCAGGCGGTTGGAATCGCCATCATTCGCGGAGACTGCAGCGGATGAATCGCCTTCCGTGCTTTGGAAATAGCGCTCGCTGGAACCTTGTGCCATGGCACCAATCGAACCCATGCCGCGATACGATTTGAATGAACGGCCTTGATAGAGGATCAGTTCGCCAGGGCTTTCATCGGTGCCAGCGAAGAGCGAGCCGATCATGACTGCGCTCGCGCCTGCGGCCAGCGCCTTGGTAACGTCGCCCGAGTACTTAATGCCTCCGTCCGCGATGATCGGTACGCCAGCATCCTTCGTGGCGCGATACGCTTCGGCGATAGCGGTAATCTGCGGGACGCCAGCGCCGGTCACGACGCGAGTGGTGCAGATGGAACCAGGGCCGATACCGACCTTGATCCCGTCGGCTCCAGCACGGCCCAGTTCGCAGGCGCCGTCGAAAGTGGCGACGTTCCCGGCCAACAGCTCCATCTCCGGCAGTTTCGATTTCACCAGCTTCACGGCCTCGAGCACTCGTGTGGAGTGACCATGAGCGCTATCGATGGCGAGCACGTCCACTTTGGCTGCAGCCAATTCCTGTGCCCGCTCCATAAAATCGCCGGTTGCACCGATGGCCGCACCAACCCGGAGCCGTCCCTGAGAATCCTTGGCGGCATTGGGATATTTCAGTTTCTTCTGAATGTCTTTTACTGTAATCAGTCCTTTGAGGTTGTATTTGTCATCGACGACCAGAAGTTTTTCCACGCGATGCTCGTGGAGGATCTCCTCGGCGTCTTCGAGCGTTGTGCCCACCGGCACAGTGATGAGATTTTTCTTGGTCATCACCCGATCGATGGGAATGTCGAACCGGGTCTCAAAGCGCAGATCACGGTTGGTGAGAATGCCGACGAGCCGACCGTGCTCGGTGATGGGCACGCCGGAAATTTTGTACTTGCGCATGATCTCGAGCGCGTCGCTGACTTTATCGGTCGGCGACATGGTGACCGGATCGACGATCATGCCACTTTCCGATCGCTTCACTTTGTCAACCTCGTTGGCTTGCTCGTCGATGCTCAGGTTGCGATGAATGATGCCGAGTCCGCCCTGTTGGGCTAGCGCGATCGCCATATGCGATTCGGTGACGGTATCCATGGCGGCGCTGACGACGGGAATATTCAGACGGATATTGCGGGTAAGCTGGGTTTGGGTATTCGCGGTTGCAGGAATCACATCGGAGTGCGCAGGTAAAAGAAGAACGTCGTCGAAGGTGAGAGCTTCGGGCACGGGAAAATGAATCATAAGGTTCTCGGAAATTCTCCCAAGCGATGGGGATGAATCTTTATTCTAGAGAGGGTAGAAGATTGAGGCAACTTGCGAGGACCAAGAACGGCGCTTGCGGTTATCCAAGGGCACCACTTCGACAGCAAAAAATAAGAGTTCCGAGGTGATGCTGGGTTCATTCGTCTCGGCCAGTAGCTCGCTTTTAGACCCTTGCTCGACCTGCGACGCAGCAACCCCTTGCGGGACACCGTGTGCGATCTTCGCTCGGGCTCCGGGCTTACCGCCAACCGGAAAAACCTACCCAACGCCTCGGAACTCTATCCTGCCTTCGACATTTCTTCTTGTTCTCCTCGACCAGCGCTTTGCTATAGACCCTTGCTTGCCCTCCCTGCTTCACTTTCATGAAGAGGGTGACTGCGCTTGAGTCCCGGACGCCGCACCAACCGGAAAAACTCTAGAAGTTGTCAAAGAACGATTATGTTTGTACTCCTTCTGTTTGTGGAGTCAACAAAAAGTTTGCCGTTGTAACCGGCGTATTTTCAGCCGAGTGCACGCCGTCCACAGGCGGGTGACCGGATTTGGTGCAGGCGATTCAGTTCCTTCCGGAGGAAGCAATCCAGGCAAGGCTTTTCGCAGTCGGGGACTCGGCAGGATGCAATTTGAGAGGCCTCACCAACGTCTCGCGGCTTGTGAAAATCAGGCAGAACCTAGGCCGGGCAGGGGCTTCCAAGAGTTCGTCGCGCTGGGTAGCTAGCTGATTTCGAGGGTTTCGTCAACCAGTTGCTTATCAGCCTCGTCGGAGCCAGTGAGTTCAAATGAGTTGGTGAGCGCCGCCTTTCCCTTTTCTACGCAGCTGATGACGTAGGAGCAGCCAAACCAGTGGGCTTCAGCGAGGTCGGTCTGCGACCAACGGGCAGGATGGTCGGGATGGGAGTGGTAGAAGCCGACAATGTCTTCGCCGCGCTCGCGGCCTTCACGCTGGATGCGCACCAGTTCGCGGGGATCGATGTTGTAGCGGGTTTGCGGCGAGTCCGTGCGGGTGTTGCCGCAGCGCGCGGTCGAGGTTACCACGCGGGTGCCATCGTCCTCCGTGCGACCCAGCAGGATGCCGCAGCATTCGTGTGGGTAGGTTTCTTCGCCATGCCGGCGAAGGGCTTCGCGGTCTTTTGAGGGAATCTTTAGCATAAAAGGAATGCAGACAGCAGAGGTCCGAATGCAGAAGGGAGTCATCTAACTTCTGCCTTCGATCATCCCTCCGTCCAGAATCTCTCGCTCAAATATTTGTCGCCGGAGTCACAGAGGATCGTGACGACCACTGCCTGTTGCTCTTTTCTCAGTTGGAGCTGTTGGGAAATTGCCAGACTAGCGGCGATGCCGGCTGCGGCGGAGATTCCGAGGAGCAATCCGTTTTCCCGGGCCATGCGACGGGCCATGGCGTAAGCGTCTTCGGTGGCGATCTCGATGTTGTCATCCGCCAGCTTCGGATCGTAAATCCTGGGCGCGATGGCGGTGGCCATGTGCTTGGCGCCTTCTATGCCGTGAAAAGCAGAGTCGGGCTGCAGGGAGATGCAGCGGATGGCGGGATTAAGCTCTTTCAGGCGGCGGGTTGTGCCCATGAAAGTACCGCTGGTGCCGAGCATGCTGACAAAGTGAGTGATACGCCCTTCCGTCTGTTGCCAGATTTCGTTGGCCGTGCCGTGATAATGCGCCAGCCAGTTGGCGTCGTTGGAGTATTGATCCGCGTAGAAGTACAAATCGGGATGCTCAGCGGCCAGCGCGCGCGCCCTGCGAATGGCGCCGTCAGATCCGTCGCCGGGATCGGTGTAGAAAATGTTCGCACCGTAGGCGCTCAGGATCTTCTTGCGCTCGGCGGAGACATTACTTGGCATGCACAGCGTGACGGGAAATCCCTCGGCGGCGCCCAGCATGGCATAAGCAATGCCGGTGTTGCCGCTGGTGGCGTCGAGCAAAATCTTGCCGGGAGCGAACTGGCCGCTACGCCGGCCCTCGGCAACGATGTTAGAAGCGGCGCGATCTTTCACCGAGCCGCCGGGATTGTGCCATTCGGCCTTGCCCAATAGTGTCACGCCAGGCAGATTCGTGGTGAGCCGGTCAAAGCGCAACAGCGGAGTGTTGCCGATGCGCTCGAGCAAACTCTGCCCTGGGCGCGCGATTTCGGGGTCAGGGGCCTGACATGCCGGAAACGTCGCCGCCCACTCGGTAGAACCCTGACTCATGACGGAACCATTCCCTCGTGACTATCGTAATATGCAAGAACGACGGAAACACGCTATGTAGTATGTTGTCCTTAGATGACTCGAATTGCAAGTCGATGCAGCAGTAAATAGCTACGCAGCTATTTGCGCGGAGTTGCATCCAAACGAAGGAGTGGAAGCGGGGATAATGTCGAAAGCAATTGAAGCACGAACCTACGAGGAAGCACTGGCCTGGTTGCGCGACCAGGGTTTCGATGTAACGGAAGCGCCGGGAACGAACGGGCGGGTGTTCCTCCGGAAATACAATGTGTCGGCCGCCATTCAAAAGACGGACGAAGATGGTGTGAAGATTTTCGCGTATCCCGGTTACCTGATCGGCAGCGAGATCTCGAAGTTGGTCAACCGTGGTTACCAGCAATTTCTGAAGAACTCGAAGACCGAGGTACCAGCGACCGCCGACCATCTGAAAGCCCTGCAGATGTTTGCGGAAGAGCTCAAGGTTGGGCTTGGGCTGCCGAGTCTTTACAACGAATCGCTGGGGACGGTGAGCGACTCTTACCATTACGATCGGCTTAAGGACGACGATAAAGCGCCTGTGGATCGGCCGAAGCGCCCCTGGGAAGTTGCCGGGAAAGCGGTCGCAGGCAAGGCCGTTGCTGCCAAGAAGGGCCGCGCGTAAGGTCTTTCGTCGGCTCGGGTCTAAAATCCTCCCCTCAACACTTGCCTCGTGCGAAACTGGTGCGCCCTGGTGCGCCCTGGTTCGCCAGATGCGGAGGCTTGCATGCGCATCATCCGGTTCGTCCAATCTGTCATTTTCCTTTCTGCGATCACGCTGTTCGCGGTCACTGACCGTGCCCGTGCACAGACCGCGACGGGCGCCAACGGCGACCGTAAGTCTGAAGTCGAGCAGGTGTTGCGCTTGCAGCAAGAGGCGTGGAACCGGCACGATCTGGAAGGCTTCATGGCGGGCTACTGGAATTCTCCGGAGCTGACATTCTTCTCTGGCGCGAAGGAGAATCATGGCTGGCAGGCCACGATTGAGCGTTACCGCGTGGTGTATGCGAGTCCGGGTCACGAGATGGGGAAACTGGAGTTCTCCGGTTTGCGCATTGCAATGCTGGGCGCAGATGCGGCCTTCGCGCGCGGCTCGTGGCGGTTGACGATGTCCGACGGAAAGACACCGCACGGGCTCTTCACGCTGGTGTTCCGCAAGTTCCCGGAGGGCTGGAAGATTGTGCACGACCACACTTCGGCAGCGGAGTGAAAAGAAGAGATATAGCCATCCGCATGTCAACTCAAAGTCTCTTTCGCCCCAAGCCGTTTTAGTAGTTCTCCTTCGGAATGAAGTTGTTTCCCGCCCGGCGCGATGTTGAGCGGCTGGAATAGCCTGAATAACCGTCGGCAAAGCTTCACCTCTGCTGTAGCGGCTCTCGCGCGACGAACTCACTTTCTGGGGCGGACCTGGACCCGGGTACCCTCTGGGAGTTTGCCGTTCGTTAGTTCCACCACGCCGTTGCGCATGATGCCTTCGAATTCCAGCGCCGGGTTGCTCGCGGGCGCGGGTGCTTGCGCCATACTTCGGCCCATGCCTCTGTCCATGGCTTCATTCGCCAGGCGGTCTGCTTCGGTGTTTTGTTCGCGGAGGGCGTGGCCGATCGAGAACCAGTCGAGTTGGGCGATCAATTCCTTGGCGCGTCCGTGCAGATCCTGAAGGGTTGCGTTCTTGACTTTGTAGATGCCTTTAATCTGGCGGACCAGCAATTCGGAATCGCTGATCAGTTTCAGGGCCTTGGGACCGTGCTGGAGAGCGTATTCGAGAGCTGCGATGAGCGCTTGATACTCGGCGAAATTGTTGGTCTGGTGGCCGAGGTATTCGCTAAGATGGGCGACTTTGTGGCCAGACTCATCCTGAATGACAACGCCGTAGCCGGCGGGACCGGGATTACCACGGGCGCCGCCGTCGCTGTGAGCGATCAGGTAGTGCTCGGGAGAACTCTCGTGGGGGGAACCCTCAGGTTGGGGGAAAAGAGACTTGCGGGCAGTGCTGCGTGAGTAGGGCATGCGAACGAGTTTACAACGCTCGGACGAGGCGAGATCGTATCAGCGGCCGGCTGCCAGGCGGGTTGCCAGGCGCGAGGGGAGATTCGCGGCAAAGATACGGTCTTGCGCGGCTTTCAGATTATAGGGCGTTCGGTGAAAGTGGACGACTTGAGCGTCGGTGTCGAACAGGGCGAAGGCGGCCCGCCAGTCTCCGTCGCGAGGCTGTCCGACAGAGCCGGGATTGATCAGGTAACGCGTGGCGGCTTTCATTTGCAGGGAAACGGACTCGGCTTTGCCTACGGTGCGATATTCGGGACGGAAACCGTCGGCGCTGGAACCGTTGGCAAAGAATCCGCCTTGCAGGTGAGTGTGGCCGAAGAAGGTGACGGGGGTGGCGATGGTGATGAGCGGGACCAGCGCATCGCCGATCGAAACCACGTAGGCGTCTTCATCCTCGGGGGAGCCGTGCACGAGTTGTACCTGGGGGAAATCGTCCAAGGGGCGCGGGCCTCGCGGCAAAGAGCGCAGCCATTCAAGATGTTCGGGCGTGAGTTGATCCCGGGTCCAAACGGCAGCCGCCGCGGCCATGGGATTGAAATCGTCGAGTTCAAGCAGGCCGGTGGCGGCTTTGTCGTGATTACCGCGGACGAAGATTTTCCCCAGTTCACGCGAGCGCTCGATCACTTCGTTGGGAGAAGCGCCGTAGCCGACCACGTCGCCGAGATTCGCGACAAAATCGAATGGTGGAGCTGCGGCAAGGCAGGCCTCCAGGGCTTCCAGGTTGGCGTGAATGTCGCTAAGCAGCAGTATTCGCAATGAACACCAGACGGATGGCGATTATAGAACGAGTGGGACGCCAGAGGATACACGGGCCGTATTATTCCGCCATCGCTATTTTGGATTGACTACCGGGCAGCGGGCCCAGTGCGCGGGTGTTACCTCCTCTAGAGGAGGAAATACTTTGGCACATTCGGCAACACGAAATGCGCATCGCGGCTCGAAGGTGCAGCCTGGGGGCAAGGCATCGAGCGGCGGGACTGTGCCTTCGATCGTGCCCAGCGGCTGACTGCGATCCGTTTTCAGGTCGGGCACGGAGTGCAACAGTCCGCGAGTATAAGGATGGGCAGGGGCACTAAAGATCTCATGCTTGGAGCCCAATTCGACGACGCTTCCGGCATACATTACGGCGACGCGGTCGGCGACTTGCGAGACGACGGCGAGATCATGCGAGATGAAGAGCATGGCCAGGCCAAATTTGGAACGGAGTTCGGCGAGCAGAGCGAGGATCTGCGCTTGGATCGTGACATCGAGGGCGGTGGTGGGTTCGTCAGCAATGAGCAGCTGCGGATGGTTCACGATCGCCATGGCGATCATGATGCGCTGCCGCATCCCGCCGGAGAGTTGGTGAGGATAGTCGCGGGCGCGCCGGGCGGGATCGGGGATGGCCACATCCTTCATGGCATCGAGCGCGCGCCGCCCTGCTTCGCTTTTCGCTACGCGGTTGTGGGCCAACACGGCTTCCGCAATCTGGTCGCCGACGCGCATGACGGGATTGAGCGCCGTCATGGGCTCCTGAAAGATCATCGCGATCCGCGAGCCGCGGAGTTGGCGCATGGAGTTGTCGGGGAGAACGGCAAGATTGCGGGTGGAGCCATCCTCGGCGAAGTGGATCTCGCCAGAGACGCGCGCCTGAGCCGGGAGCAGGCGCATGATGGCGAGGGATGTGATCGATTTGCCGGAGCCGGATTCGCCGACCAGACCCAGAACTGCGCCGGGAGCGATAGAGAAGTTGAGATCGCGGACGGCAGGCAAGGCTCGTGCGGGGGCGGCGGCTTCAGGTTGCCCAGAAGGGAATTCTATGTTCAAGTGGCGGACGTCGAGGAGCGGGAGCACGATGTCATATTAGCAGCCGCAAGTTATGGGCCGAGAATCAACGGTAGACCGTTCTTGTGATTCTAGGGGTTCGCCACGGGGCACGTAAGTGGCTGCGGTCGGACTAAACTCGCACCGGGGGTGAATCTTCCCAATCGGGTGCCGCATCTTTTATGCTTAGACGATGAGCAAGATTCACATCCCTACCCCTTTGCGGCAGTATGTCGGAAAACAATCGACGGTGGAAGTGCAGGGCACCACTGTGGGCGAAGCTATGAGCGACCTGCTGGCGCAACATCCCGAGCTGCGCCGGCATCTTTATGCTGACGACGGAAGGCTGCGCGCGTTCGTCAACTTGTACGTGAACGACGAAGACATTCGCTACTTACAGAAAGAAGCGACCGCGGTGAAGGAAGGTGATAACATTTCTATCGTGCCTTCCATCGCCGGAGGCGCTCTGTGACCGAGGATCGGCTGAACTTAGGAATTATAGAATTGAAACCTTCCCTCAGCAGCTGCCGCTGTTGTTGTCGTCCCTAGTGCTGCTGGCGTTCAGCTTTTGACGCCCCGAACGTCCACACCCTTGCAATCGAGGATTTTATGGCTACAACGATAACCGAAATTCCAGTGACTCTGAACAAAGATGAAATCCTGCGCTACTCACGGCATTTGATCATGCCGGAGGTCGGCATGGAGGGGCAGCAGAAGCTGAAGGCCGCGCGTGTGTTGTGCATTGGCGCGGGAGGGCTGGGATCCCCGTTGGCGCTGTATCTTGCTGCGGCGGGCGTGGGTACGCTCGGCCTGGTCGATTTTGATGTGGTGGATTACACCAATCTGCAGCGGCAGATCATCCACTCGACTGCCGATGTGGGGCGGAAAAAGCTGGATTCGGCGGGGGATAAATTGACAGGGATCAATCCATTCTTGAATCTGCGCAAGTTCGATACGCGGCTGAGCAGCGAGAATGCTCTCGAACTGTTTCGAGATTTTGACGTCATTGCGGATGGGACGGATAATTTCCCTACACGCTATCTGGTGAACGATGCGTGCGTGCTCACCGGGAAGCCGAATGTTTACGGATCGATCTTTCGCTTCGAAGGCCAGGCCAGTGTATTTGCCACGGAAGATGGACCGTGCTACCGCTGCTTATATCCGGAGCCGCCTCCGCCAGGTCTGGTGCCTTCCTGCGCGGAGGGCGGAGTGCTGGGCATTCTGCCGGGTCTGGTGGGTGTGATGCAGGCCACCGAAGTGATCAAATTAATCCTGGGAATCGGCGACCCTCTGATCGGTCGGCTGCTGCTGATTGACGCGCTGGGCATGAAGTTCCGAGAGCTCAAGTTGCGCAAGAATCCCGATTGCCCGGTCTGCGGAACGCATCCAACCGTGACGAAGCTGATAGACTACAACGAGTTTTGCGGAATTCGCGGGGAGGAAAAACCGGTGGCAAATGGAGTTCCGGAAATTCAGGTCGAAGAATTGAAGCGGCGTCTGGATGCGAAGGAGGATCTCTTCGTCCTCGATGTGCGCGAGCCGCACGAGTATCAGATCTCGAACATTGGCGGACATCTGATTCCGTTGAACGATTTGCCGAAGCGCGTGAATGAACTGGATTCCAGCCGTGAAATCGTCGTCCACTGCAAGATGGGCGGACGGAGCGCGAAGGCGGTCGCATTTCTGCAGCAGGCCGGCTTTACCAAGGTGCACAACCTGGCGGGCGGGATCACCGCCTGGTCGGAGAGAGTAGATCCGAAGGTGCCGAAGTACTGAACCCACTGATCAGCTGCCGGTGACCCAGACGGCTTCCCCGCCATCGATGCCGGTCCAGTGACGATGGGATACCGCATGAGTAACTCACGAACTGGGTTTGACTTGACTCGGGGACTGATCTTTCCCCCCGGCGCTTACATCCTGCACATGGGGCGGATGCTGATGGGGGATCGACAGTCCCGATGAAGGATTGAAAGCCAAACCGCGGCGCGGACGTCCCAACTAGACAAATCACAAACGGGAGCACGATGTGTGCTCCCGTTGTCGCGACTGGAAGAAGCTACTAGCAGAAAGTTACTTGCTCGAACCGCTGCCTTGCATATTGTCGCTGCTGTCTGCCAGTTCCAGAGAGAATTTCTTCCCCTGGAAGCGGATGCCGGCGAGCGAGTTTGGTCCGCTGGCGTTCTGACGGGTTACGGCAGCATCGTTAGAGGAAGGCGCCTGCAGTTCGACCACGTGCGCCGGCACTTTTGCGACTACGTCCTTGCCTTTCAGGATGCTGAGTTCCACGTTCGGACCGCTGCCCTCCCACTGGACCTTGTAGTCGCCTGGTTTCAAGGTTGTTCCGTTGACGGTTACGGCATTAATCAGTTCCAAATTGGCTTTGCTGGAGGCGAAGGCGCTCGATGCCATCAATAATGCCAACCCTAGCACTAGACTCTTGGAAACCTTTGCGAACGTCATGACTGCTCCTTTTTTCTTTCCCGAAATCGCGTCGGGAAACGGTTAGGGCGGCCCGGCTCACGACGTGCGCGAGAAAACATTGGTGTTTTGCCGCGAATCGCCTACAATGCAAGCGCTGGGGTTCAGCCGACAAGGCGCAAGTCTTGTTTCGCTGTGCACGGGGATTTTCTCACCTGGGCCGCCAAACCGACAGTGAGAGAATCCCCTAAACCCCTCTGGATCCCTACTTCGAAAGATTCCCGCGCAGTTCCACTACCTGTGCGCTGCTGCTACCCACGTCTACTAGTACGAAGATGTTTCGTCGAAAGTTCCGTGCTTCGACGTTTGCGGCAGCTTCTCATCATGCATCTTTGGACGAAGAGCGCAGACTTCCGGTAGCAGAAAACGGCGATGTGGTTGGTTCTACGACGTGTGAACAGAGGAGAGGTGTTCTGTCTGGCATGAATCGGAAACTATAGAGGCCGTGCCGAAAATCTGGCGTGCCGGCTTGCGCGGGACGGCCGAGGGCGGCCATCCCAAACATCGTTCGCCTGCGTCAGTCTGCGTCGCCGTGCTGACGGTCAACGGACCAGATGCTTGCCTGATCTTTTTCGAACGGATAAACGTGAACCATCCAGTTGAAGATAACTGGATGAAAAGTTCCGCCCGCGGCGTCGCAGGCTTCCTGAGTGGTAATCGATCCCCGCAAGCCGAACTGTGGACGCGGCATCAGATATTCGCCCTTTCGTCCGGCGGGTGCGGTGCAGAAATTCACATGCTCGTGCCATTGCGCTACGCTGAGCGGAATGCGCTGGTCGAGTTGATCCTCGCCGAGGCGCTTGGGGGCCGTGTACATGACACCGATGAGCTTGTAATCGTCGCCATGCTTTTCATAAAGCAGGGACGTGGGGTGCTCGGGATTGAAACTGAAGGCCGCTTCAAAGCCATATTGGTAGTTAGTGAAGTGATAGATCTTCTGCGGAACTTCAGGGTGGAAGATCCTGAAACCGTCGGCCAGGGCAACGTGATAGTCCACGTATTTGGCTGATGCTTTGCGCGCCGCTTCCACCACCTGCTGCGCGCGCTCGGCATCGCCCGGCTTCACCGGGCGAAGCGCCGTCATCTTCATGTGTGGACCCATGTCCATATGGCCCTCCATGGAATGCATGACGTGCACGCTGGCGTCGGTATCCTTGCCGTCCTGATCCCCGCCCATGGACATGCCTTTCATGTCCGACATGTCATGGCCAGACATATCCATGCCCGGCATGCTCTGCTGCGTATTGGGCTGGGGGTTGCTCCCGGCTGGTGGCTGCTGGCCCCAGGCCACGCTCGCCAGCACGGAAATCGAAATCAAAAAGAGGATTCGCTCTCGCATGGTAAATCTCCCCAACGTTCTCAGTATCTATTAACCCTGTCGCAGCTTGGTTGTTTCTGCAACATTTTCGTGGTTGCCCGGGATTACAAAAGTACACAAGTACAGAAGTAATGATCGCTTACTCCGAAGGCGATCGATTCAAGCGCCAGATTCCAGCATTCAAGTATGTTGCATAAGTAACCCACGCCAGAGACGGGAGAAGCAGCGCGCCGGAGAACGTTGAGATTCGCCAGAACAAGATGACGCTCGTGAGAATTAGAGCCCAGAGCAAGACGATTTCCAGCAAGGCCCAAACCGGGGAACGCAATCCAAAGAAGATGGCCGACCAGGCGGCGTTCAACCCCAACTGGATGAGAAAGACGGTAATCGCTGCTGCGGCATCCGTCCAGCCGTCGCCCACCCTCCACACGTTCCAGGCCGAGATCGTCATCAGAAAATAAAGGACAGTCCACACGGCGCCGAAGTAGGAGGCAGGCGGATTTCCCCGCGGCTTGCGAAGTGTGGGATACCAGGTATGAAGTGAGCGCGCCGTGAACGCCGATCCGGTCGCGGCAGCGGAGAAGGTTAGTGCTACGAATGCAGCGAGCGCGACCAGCAAGTTTCTGGACAAGCGACCATCCTATTGCAGCGGGGCAGAGACATGTTCGTGGACGATCAGCCACTTGCCCTCCTGATGCTCCCAGACCACGGTCCAGCGAAAATTACCCATCTCCAGCTTGCCGGCTTTCGTCGTCATCTCTTCTTTTACCGTCGCGGTGCCCCAGACCAAGTCGCCGTGCGGATGAATCGCGGCATCGTCGTTAACCGTAAATTTCGCGCTTTTGTAGCCGGAGATAACGTCCTTGACTCCCTTTTCATAAGCGTCCCAACTGTCGTATTTCAAAGGGGCGATGTCGAAGAAGGTGTGCGGGCCGCGGGCATAGAATTTGGCCACGTTGGCAGTGTCGAGAGTGGCCCAGCCGTCCCAGATTTTCTGCATGTAGGCGCTATCGGGAGCAGGCTCGGCGGCGGATTTCTTAGCCGTTGGTTTCGGGGCTTCCGCAATGCTGAACAGGGTGACGGCGAGCCCGCACAGGGCAGCGGCGAGAATGCGGTTCATATTGGACTTCCTTTCTAGCTCATAGCGGGCGCGACCCGGTATCGATCGAGAGACCGGCGGAATTCTCGCACATGGCGCCTGAACTGAAAAGCGTAACATTGACCGATTTCCACAGCACACGCTAAAATAGTGGAGTTTGCCTGTACTCGCCGACCCGTTCTGGGAACGCCTGCCTTGGCTGCTGAAGCGCCGTGGCGGAAACACAGCAAGCAGAGAAAGTTCAGCGGATGCCACCGTTGCGTCTGCGGGCGCGGGGAAACGCGCTTGATGAACTGACTTCACGACATTTTTGACGGAGGCAGACGTATGTACGCGGTCATCCGCGCCGGTGGAAAGCAGTACCGGGTGGCGCCCGGAGACGTGATTCGAGTGGAGAAGCTGGCTACGGGAACCGATGGCCACGTGGACTTCTCTGATGTGTTGGCGGTGTCGGGCGGCGAAGGAAAGATCGGCAAACCGGAAGCGGAAGCGCGCGTGGTCGGCGAAGTGGTTGAAGAAGGCCGCAGCCCGAAAATCCTGGTTTTTCATTACAAGCGGAAGAAGCAGTACAAGAAGCTGCGCGGGCACCGGCAGGCGTATACAGCCGTGCGCATTACGGAGATTGCTTTCGACGGGCAGAGCTTCAAGGCACCGGCGTTGGCGAAGAAGGAGCCGAAAGTAAAGAAGCCTGCGCCTGCAGAAGAGCACGAGTCTCAGGCTGAGGCGAAGACCGCCAAAGGGCAGGCCAAAGGGCATGCATCCAAGAAAGCTGCTCCGAAGAAGGCAGCGAAGAAATCCGCGGCCAAGAAAAAGAAGTAAGACGACGTTGGAAATCGCTTGAGAGTTGAGAGAGTTTATCCATGGCACATAAAAAGGGACAAGGAACATCACGCAATGGCCGCGACTCGAACGCACAGCGGCTTGGATTCAAAGCCTTCGGCGGACAGATCGTTCCCGGGGGAACGATCATCGTGCGGCAGCGCGGAACACGGGTGAAACCGGGACTCAACGTGGGTCGCGGCAAAGACGATACCCTTTTCGCCAAGATCACGGGACGGATCAAGTTCCTGAACAAGGGCTCGATGGGCAAGTTCGTGATGGTGGAGCCGATGGAAGTGGCGGAATAGCTTTTCGTCCATCGGCTGGATTGGCATTGCGCTCCAGCGGCCGGGGCGAACTGTGCGACGCGGCCTGGGCCTCGCCTTCGGGACGAGGCTTTTTGTTTTGCCGGCTTATTTGTCAGACTTGACGAGCGACTGTCTTTGATCCGGGCTTGTTGGTCTGCACATACCGCTCTGACCAATGTTTATCGATGAGGCAAGAATTCGGGTGAAGGCGGGAGATGGCGGCAATGGCTGCATGGCTTTCCGCCGAGAAAAATATGTTCCGCGGGGCGGGCCTTCGGGCGGCGACGGCGGCAAGGGTGGCGATGTGATCATGGAGTCCAGCGAACGGCACAACACGCTGGTGCATTTCCGCTTCAATCCCGAATACAAGGCCGAACGCGGACGCCACGGCGAAGGCTCGAACAAAACCGGACGCGAAGGCGAAGATGTAGTTCTGAAAGTTCCGGTGGGAACGATTGTGTACGACGAAGAAACCGGCGAGAAGGTGTTTGATTTCTCCCGGCCAGATCAACGCATGGTAATTGCACGTGGCGGACGTGGCGGACGCGGCAACGCGCGCTTTGCGACCTCGGTTCATCAGGCTCCACGGGAACACGAGCCAGGACGTCCGGGAGAAGAACATAACTACCGGCTGGAGTTGAAACTGCTGGCCGATGTGGGATTGGTCGGCTATCCGAATGTGGGCAAGTCCACGCTGGTCTCCCGCATTTCGGCGGCGCGGCCGAAGATTGCCGACTATCCATTTACCACCCTGGAACCCAATCTTGGCGTGGTAGCGGTGGGCGATCTCAATCATGAAATCAGCTTCGTTGTGGCGGACATTCCCGGCTTGATCGAGGGTGCGCACGCGGGCTCAGGGCTGGGCACACAGTTCCTGCGACACATCGAGCGCACGCGCTTGCTGGTTCATCTGGTGGATGCGTCGGAGGCAAGCGGGCGGCCTGACGTTGTCAAAGACGTGGAAGTGATTCTGGGCGAACTGGCCAGCTTCGGCGCCCATCTGGAAGACAAGCCCATGATCATGGTCGCGTCGAAGATCGACGTGGCCAATAAGGACAAACTGGCGGCGCTGAAGAAATATTGCAAGAAACGCAAGCTCAAACTCTACGAAATTTCAGCGGTGACCGGCAAAGGGATCGAAGAATTAAAGTACGCGATGGCCAAGGAAGTGGATCAGCTGCGCGCGAAGGCCACCGAGGACGCCGAAAGCGTAGAAGGCCGTGCCGGGTAATCCGGCTTCATGCCCGCGGAATCTGCGACCCGTGCTGAAAGTGATACTGAAGAATCTTAGCCGCCAGGGCGGGATGCATCTCTTCTCCGGCAGACTTCACCGTCCGCACAATTTGTCCCCGGCAAACTACCTCTGTAGGCGACAGTCCCGCGATCTCGGCGGGTAGCACCAGATTGATTTCCAGTTGCACGTTGGGCTGCAGAGAATCTTCCGCCTGGAACAGCAATCCGGAGCGGCTGATATTTCTGGTTTCGCCGTCGTGCCATTTCTCCTCATCCAGACGGCGATACTTCAAGGGTAAGTGCAGTTTAAAACGGGGTGCCCGGGAAAGGGGTTGTTCCGGCCCCTTCACCGGCGAAGCTTGAGCGGTTCGAATCGACATATCAACCTCACTGCTGATCGGGATGGAATCCAATACCTCGCGAACTTTGCTTTTCAGCTCACGAAGGGTGAAGGGCTTCTGCAGCAGACGTACACCGGCGTCCAGCGTGCCATTGTGACCGATCACATTCTCGGTGTAGCCGGACATGTAAAGCACTTTCGTATTAGGGCGAATTTCCGAAATCCGCTGCGCGAGTTCGCGCCCGTTCATACCGGGCATGATCACATCAGTTAGCAGAAGGTGAATCACGCCCTCATGGGCGACGGCGATCTGCATGGCCACGGCACCGTCGGCGGCCTCGATGACGCGGTAGCCTTGCTTCTCCAGAAACTGGCGAGCCAGATAACGTAGGTTGGTTTCGTCCTCCACCAGCAGGATGGTCTCGGTTCCCGGTTCGGTGACCGCGGACTCCGCGGTCGACACCACCGCGTGACTCTCGGCTCTCCCCGGAACGCGGGGCAAATAGATCTTGAACGTAGTGCCTTTGCCGGACTCGCTGTAAACCCATATGTAGCCGCCGCTCTGCTTGACGATGCCGTAAACCGTGGATAATCCCAGGCCGGTTCCTTTCGGTCCTTTGGTGGTGAAGAAAGGCTCGAAGATATGGGACTGAGTCTCGGAATCCATGCCCATGCCGGTGTCGCTGATGGTGAGCATCACGTAGTCACCCGGCCTGAGGGGAGCGTGGAATCGGGAATACTCTTCGTCGAGCGAAACGTTCGAGGTCTCGATGGTGAGCTTCCCCCCGGAGGGCATCGCGTCCCGTGCGTTTACGGCAAGATTCATGATGACTTGATCAATCTGTCCAGCGTCGGCACGGACGGCCCCGAGCTTGGCCTCAGGAATCATCACGAGATCAATATCCTCGCCGATCACGCGCGTGAGCATCTTCAAGTTTTCCGTGACGACCTCGTTGAGGTCAAGAATCTTCGGTGCCATCATCTGCTTACGACTAAAGGCGAGGAGTTGGCGGGTGAGTGAGGAGGCGCGCTGCGCGGCCCCGGCAATCTCCTGCGCCGGAGCACGCAGAGCCGGGTCTGGACCAACGCGATCGAGCAGAAACTCGGAGTAGCCTGAAATTACCATGAGCAGGTTGTTGAAATCGTGGGCAATGCCGCCGGCCAGTCTTCCTACGGCCTCCATTTTTTGTGACTGCCGAAGTTGCTCTTCCAGAGCGCGCCGCTCGGTCACATCCTCGGCAAACAGCTCGAAGGCGGTGCCGGTCTCGCCATCCGAGACGGCGCGGCCGGAGACGCGAACCACCGTGCCGATTCCATCTGTTCTCTTCCACTCCGCGATCAGTCCGTTGAAGGCCGCGGCCGAGTGCAGGTAGTCGGCCAGCTCGAACCATTGATGCGTATCTAGGTAAAGTCCTCCCAGATGTTGTCCTACGAGATCGCGCGCGGAGGAATATCCCAGCATGGCCAGCAGGGCGGGATTCACGTCCAACAATTGGCCAGTGGAATCGCAGCGGCAGATGCCATAGGGAGCATTGGTCACCAAAGAACGAAAATTCATCTCCGAGCGGCGCAATCCTTCCTGCGTGGCCCGCAGTGCCGCGTTGAACCAGCAGATCAGAGCCGCCAGCACCACGAACAGCCCTAGGCGGATCATGGTTGAACGAAATTGAGCCGGTGTGCGTTCGCCAGAGAATGAGAAGTAGGCGCTCACGGTTAGAGCGAACGAGGTGGCTACCAGACCCGGCTTCCAGCCGCCATACCACGCACTCACCATCACGGCGACGGCGAAGACCGCGAGCCGGCTCTCCGTAATGTTGGGCAGCAGCACCGCCGGGATGAGAGCCAGCGTGGTGCTGAGGACAGCTACGCCGTAGCGTAAAATCGGCGCACGGGCCGGTTGAATGCGGAGTAGGGGGAGGGTTACTCGCATGTAACGTATGCTAACTGCACATTCTTAGATGCACGAGATTACAGGAGTTCATCCTAAATTCGCGGGACACGATGTTTCTTACCAGATCACTCCGGCCCAGTCGGACAATGCCCCATCGGCCAATGTCCGGCCCCTGGTAATAGCCAAGTTCTGCCGGGAAGGTTGCGCTTGCCAACTGAGGCTGGAAACGAAGACACTAGCGGCTCATGAATGTTGGACTGTTTGGCGGAACCTTCGATCCTATCCATCGCGGACACCTCGCCATGGCACGTGCAGCGCGTGAACGCTACAAGCTTAACCGGATCCTCTTTGTTCCGGCAAATGTTCCTCCGCATAAGCAGCGCCAACCTTTATCGAGGTTTTCGCACCGCTACGCCATGATTGCTCTGGCCACGTCACAAGACAAAGATTTCGTGCCTTCCCTGCTGGAAGCGCCGATAGAGCTTGAGACAGATAATCCGGGCCGGAAGAACGCAAGAGAACCTGAGGCCAGACCGAACTACACCATCGACACCGTCGGGCGCGTCAAGCAGAGGTTCAAGAAAGCGGACGAGCTCTTCCTGCTGATCGGCATCGATGCATTCGCTGACATTGCCCAGTGGCACCGCTCCGAGGATCTGTTTCGCGAGTGCGAGTTCGTGGTTGCGAGCAGGCCGGGGTATTCCCTGGCGGACGTAGCCAATGCTTTGCCGGCCAGTCTTCGCCCCCGCGAAGAGGCGACGCGGCCGTTTCACAAGCAGGCGGCCAAAGGAGACTTGATACTTAACGGGGTTAACGTCCATCTGCTGGATGACGTCTACCAGCCGATTTCTTCGACCGCCATCCGCGAGGCGGTGGCGGCCGCTAAACCGCTGGGCCGCTTCCTGGAGCCGGCAGTTGCCGACTACATCAAGAAAATGGGGTTGTACAAAAGTCGCTAGCCGGGCGCCTTGGTCGGTCGCCAACTTCTTGTCTCGGAACCACGACCGCAAGGGAGACCCGCTGTCATTTACAATGAAAACTCAACCCGAGTTGAGCCAACCATCACGGATGACGAACGACCAGCGACCGACATTCTCTGCATGAAAAAAAACGAGCTGAAACTACAGGTAGCGGCAGCCATTCAGGCTTGCCTTGACAAAAAAGCAGAAGAACTTTCAATCCTGGAAATGGAGAAGGGCTCGGGAGCATTCACCGACTACTTTGTCCTGTGCAGCGGCACAAATCCGCGTCAGGTGCAGGCGATCGCGGACGAAGTGGAACTGCGCCTGAAAGCGGCAGATCTGCGGCCGACGCACGTTGAAGGCTACAAGCAGGGTGAGTGGGTTCTGGTCGACTATGTGGATTTCGTGGTGCATGTTTTTTCCGAGAAGGCACGCAAGTTCTACGATCTGGAGCGACTCTGGAAGACGGCCAGGCGTCTCGAACCTTCGGAATTGAAAGCCGAGCCGAAGCCAAGGGCGGCAGCGGCGGCGGCGAAGACAAAGCCCCGGACAAAGAGCGCGACGTCGCCGCGGAAGCACGCCGTCCCTCCTCGCCGTAACAAGGCGTAGCGCCTCCTCCTCAGAGGGCAATGCGCGCCAGTTTTCCGCGTATTATGACGACTTCTTCCAAGCCGGAATCCAGAACAGAACGAGGTTGGGGAACCTCCCACCGGCTCGTCGCCTCCGCCAAGTGGAAGGCGAAGTCCGCCGTCATGGGCAAGGCGGTGACCGAGGCGCTGCTGGAATATGCGCAGCCTAGGCCGGGCATGCGAGTTCTGGATTTGGCCAGCGGCACGGGCGAGCCCGCCATCAGCATTGCGCTGCGCGTGGGGGCGCAGGGACGGGTCACGGCTCTGGATCTGAGCGCCGAGCTTCTCGAGATGGCAACCAGACGGGCGCAAGAGCGCGGTGTGGACAATTTTTCCACCAAGCAGGCGGATGCACAGGCTCTGCCCTTTGAGGACGACTGTTTTGATTTAGCCACTTGCCGCTTTGGAGTCATGTTCTTTCCCGATGCCGTTCTGGCCTTGCGCGAACTGCATCGAGTTCTCCGTAAGAACTCTCACGCCTGTCTTCTGGCCTGGGGACCGTTTGAGCAGCCTTATTGGCAGAGCACGATGGGCGTGGTTCACTCTCACGTCGGGGGCCCGCTGTTGCCGGCGGGCGGTCCGAATCCATTTCGCTTTGCCGAGCCGGGTAGTCTCGCGTCGGTTCTGCGCAACGCCGGCTTTCGGGAGGTCGAAGAAGAAACGAAAACCTTGCCCTGGACTTGGCCTGGGACGCCGGAGGAAGTGTGGGAGCAAGCCCAAGCTGTGGCTGTGCCCTTTCGGCCCATGTTGGATCGCGTTCCAGCAGACAGATGGCCGCAGATACACGAGAGAGTACTTGACGCCATCGGGCAATATGTGCGCGGAGAAAGGATTGAGTTTGGGGCGCGGGTCGTGCTGGCGTCGGGAATCAAGTAGGGTCATTATCGCCGTGAAGATCAAGATTGGGTGGGTGGGGAAGACGAAAGAGCCGGCGATCCAGGAGCTCACCGACGAATATCTGAAGCGGATCGCGCGTTACGTGCCGGTGGCGGGACTCACTCTGCGCGACGAAGCCGCGCTCCTCGAACTCTGCGGACGGGTTTCGTCGGCGAAAGCTGGCAGACCAACCGGTGGCAAAGCGACGCTCGTGCTGATGGACTCTCGCGGGAGGCAATTGTCTTCCGAGGAGTTCGCGCATTTCCTGGGAGAGTATCAGAATCGCAATCCCCAACCGCTAGTCTTCGCAGTGGGGCCGGCGGATGGATTCTCTGACCCGACACGCTCTGCGGCGCAGCACATATTCTCCATGGGCACGATGACGTTGGCACATGAACTGGCTCGCGTGGTTTTGCTGGAGCAGGTCTACCGAGCATTCACGATTCTGAAGGGTCATCCGTATCATTCGGGACATTGAGTTGCCCCACCCAGTGTGTACCTTCGTGAGTTGTCCTGGGACCATGCGCCCGCTACAGTTTCGACGTACGATAACCCTAACCTCCAGTGATGCAATAATAGACAAGACGGAGTGGATTTTCGGAGAGCATTCATGAAAGATGTGATGGAGCTGCTGCGGGCCAAGGAACAAGAATTATTGAAAGTGAGGCGGCAAGTAGAAGCCTTGCGGGTCGCGTTGCCGTTGTTGAGCGATGAGGATCCGCACCATCCCGCGAATAGACCCGCCAGCCTTGGGCCGGGGAGTAAAGGAACAGAGAATCTGAGTTGAAGCTCGATCCTCCGCCAGAGCGGTGGATCGTTGATTTTGGCTTCGCGCGTTCGGCGACCGAATGCTCAAAGTGCCTCCTTTCTACTCTACTGCGTGACGGTAGCCTGATAGCTCACGATTTGCCACTGGCCGTTGCGGCGAACCCAGACCCGGGTGTAGCGGTAGGGTCCGCTGAAATCCTCGCCAAGCTGGTGGCCTTTCACGTCGGCACGAGCGGTGACCACGGCCATGTCGCCATACACCCGCACCACCATGTCCGTAATATTCATGGCTTCATAGCGCAGTTGTCCGCTCCGGCGAGCGGAGATGGTCTCCTGTTTAGTCGTGACTTGTCCGAGCGGGGTTATGGCGACATAGTCGTCGGCAAGGGTGTGCAGGGAAAAGTCTGAATCACGACGGAGGCTAGCCTCTTTCGATTGGCGCTCCATATCGACGATCTGGCGAATGGTCTCCTGCTCGGCGGCATTGAAGCCGGGTCGGGGATGAACTGCGACGTGCTGGGCGGAAAATGCAGGCAAGGTCACCAACAGGCAAAACAATAACATCCAACAATTGTTGATCACGACGAGACCTCCGCAGTCTGCCAGGGGAGAGATCTGCTCGCACAGCATTACGCCAGATTGGATGCAGGAGTTCCGTGGAAAATTCATCGACCTTCAAAAGTGCACCGCAAGTTAAAACTGAAGAGTGAGAAGAACAAAGAATAAAGAATAAAGAGGTCGATATTTGCTGCTCGTGGAGCCTGCCTCCGCGCTGGAAGATGCGTTCTAGTAGAATCGAGGGTCCGATTATGACTGACCTACGCCGCGGTCTCATCATGGTAAACACCGGCCCGGGCAAGGGGAAGACGACTGCGGCCATGGGCACGGCTTTGCGTGCCGTGGGCCAGGGGATGCGAGTTCTTATGCTGCAGTTCCTCAAAGGTTCCTGGCACTACGGGGAACTGGACGCGGTCGAGGTCTTTGGTGACAAGTTTGTGATAAAGCAGATGGGGCGAGGATTTGTGAAGGTGGGCGCAGAGAAGCCTGACCCGGAAGACGTCAAAATGGTGGAGGACGCGTGGGCTGAAGCGGAAAGGGCGATCCATTCGGGTGATTGGGATTTGGTGGTGCTCGACGAGATTAACTATGCCATTAGCTACGGCATGCTGGAACCGGCGAAGGTGGCGGAGAGCCTGAAGAAGAAACCCGAGATGGTGCACGTCATCTTGACGGGAAGGAACGCACACCCCACAATCGTTGAGGTCGCTGACACCGTTACCGAGATGCGGCAGGTGAAACACGCCTACGAAAAGGGCGTCATGGCGCAGAGAGGGATTGAATACTAATCGGGTGATCGGGTCATCGGGCGACGGACCGCCAATCAGACCCTAAATCGTGAAATAACCCGATCACGCAATCACTAAATTCTTATGGCTTGGTTTAAACGGGAATCCGGCGATCTCGATAATTCGGGCAAGAAGACGGTTCGCACCGAAGGGCTGTGGGTGAAGTGTGAGAACTGCCGCCAGATTATCTGGAAAAAAGATCTGGAAGACAATCTGAATGTGTGTCCAAAGTGCGGAAAACACTTCCGCATCGATGCCCGGACCAGATTAGCGCTGCTGCTGGACGAAAATCAGTATGAGAGCTTGGACGGCAATCTGTCGTCGACCGATCCGCTGAAGTTTGTGGATTTGAAGCCGTACTCGACCCGCCTAAGGCAGGCGCAACACGATACCGGGCTGAAGGATGCGGTAATCAACGCCCAAGGCAAACTGCTCGGCCGGCCCGTGGTGGCCAGTGTGATGGAGTATGCCTTCATTGGCGGCAGCATGGGCGCGGTGGTGGGGGAAATGATCACCCGGGCGGTGGAGCGTGCCCTCGACGCCAAGGCGCCTCTGATCATCGTGTCGGCCTCCGGCGGAGCGCGGATGATGGAAGGCGTGGCCAGCCTGATGCAACTGGCCAAGATTTCAGCGGCGCTGGCTCGATTGGATAAGGCCAAAGTTCCATATATTTCCGTTCTGACCGACCCTACGACGGGCGGCGTGACGGCATCCTTCGCCATGTTGGGAGATTTGAATATTGCCGAACCCGGCGCGCTGATTGGGTTTGCCGGACCCCGGGTGATTGAGCAGACAATTCGGCAGAAGCTGCCGGCGGGGTTCCAGCGCAGCGAATTTCTGCTGGAGCACGGGATGCTGGACGCGGTGGTGCCTCGCAAGGAACTCAAGCCATATCTTGCAAGGGCCTTGGATTTTATGGTGGCATGAGGAGGCTGTCAGCTCTCAGAATTTAGCCATCAGCTGGCTCATTCGGCGATTCGCCATATTCCTCGACATTTCGAATCTTGCCCTGGTAGTTAACGATCTGAAATACCAGCTCACGGCCGAAGTCTGAGAGCGCCCTATGTCTTACGAAACCGCGGTGTCGCGCATGTTTGCCCTGGGGCACGAACTGGCACAGACGCCTTCGCATAAGTTCGATCTGCTGCACATGCGGGTACTGCTCGAAGCCCTGGATCATCCCGAGCAACGGTTTCCGAGTGTGTTGATCGCCGGCACGAATGGCAAAGGCTCAACGGCCGCGACGCTGGCCTCCATCCTGAGAGCGTCAGGATTCGAAACCGGTTTATATACTTCGCCACATCTGGTGCGGATCAATGAGCGGATTCGCCTCAACGGTGAAGAGATCAGTCGCGACGATTTCGCGGAACTGCACGGCAAGGTTGATCGCGCAGCAGAAATGCTTGTAGAGAAGAAGGAACTGCCCTGGCATCCCAGTTTTTTCGAGATGATGACCGCGATTGCCTTCGAATATTTTTCCCGCGGGCAGGTGGATCTCGCGGTGCTGGAAGTGGGCATGGGCGGGCGGCTGGACGCCACGAACGTGGTTGAGCCGCGCGTAAGCGTGATTACGGACATCTCGCTCGATCATCAAAAGTTTCTCGGGAACACGGTGAGCGAGATTGCGCGCGAGAAAGCAGGAATCATTCGTCCGAGCGGCCCAGCGGTGACGCTGCCGCAACAGCCTGAGGCGAATGACGTCATTGGGAATGCGATCCTGGAAATGGGGGCGCGCGCCGTGGACGCAGTGCCGTTTGTGCCACCAGTTTCTCCGGGGAGTCGGAAATACCTGGTACCGAGTTCGGCGCAGCCCAATTCCAGGCATGTCTACTGCTATCCGCTTCAGGTCATGGGAGAGGAGATTCTGGTGGAGACACCGCTGGTGGGGCGGCACCAGCTACGCAACGTTGCCCTGGCCATCGCGGCCGCGGAAGAGTTGAACCGCCAGGGGTTCAGCCGCATCCAAGCGAAGAGCATCGAGAGCGGCATCCGCGACACGCATTGGCCGGGACGGTTTCAGGTGATCGCGGCGCGGGTGGGATGGCCTGAGATGGTGATCGACGTGGCGCACAATCCGGCAGGCGCCTGGGCTCTGCGTTCCACTCTTTCGGAGTGGTATGAGGATCGTTCGCTGATTATTGTTTTTGGCGCGATGCGGGATAAGGCAATCTCCGAGATGACGGAAATCCTGTTTCCCCTGGCGGATCAAGTGATTGCCACGAGACCTGGCAACCCGCGTGCGGCGTCGCCGGAAGAAATCCAGCAAGCTGGGGCGCGGACTGGCGTTAACATTGACACGGTGGAAGACGTGGAGAGCGCCGTGGAGCGAGCCAGATCACTTGCCAGTGCCGGGACGGTGGTGGTAATCACGGGGTCGATTTATCTTGTCGGCGAAGTGATGAGCATCTTGGGAGCTGAACTCTGAAGCGCCGTTGGCGAGGGGTTTCCCCTAGAATATTAGAGTGCAGGAAGTGAACCCATTGGTGGAAGTTGAGGGTGGCGCGCAGGCCGCGCCGCAGGTTGCGGCGCGGAAAAATCCGCACGCGATTCCCGGGAGAAACCACGGTTGGTTGAGCCGCCTTCGCTCCTATTTCATCCTTGATCCGCTGATTTGGCTGTACACCCTGGTTTTGGGCGTGCTGGCGCTGCCCGGGGGACTGTTTGACCGCGGAGGGCGCCGCCTGCACTGGTTTTCGCGGGCCTGGTCGTGGCTCATCATGAAAACGATCTTATCGCCGGTGAAGGTCTCCGGTCTCGATAAGATCGATACCTCGAAGCCTCATGTCTATGCCGTCAATCATGCTTCGGCCATGGATATTCCGGTTCTCTACGTTTACCTGCCGTTTCAATTTCGCATCGTTTTCAAGAAAGAGTTGTTGGCCTATCCCGTGGTAGGCTGGCAGCTAAAGCGCTCGGGACAGGTCTGCATCGATCAGCAAAAGCCGACCAATTCAATTGCGGCCATCCGCTCCGCGGTGAAAAGTTTGAAAGCCGGGATGCCGCTGGTCATTTATCCGGAAGGCGGCCGCACTCCGGATGGCGAAATCAAACCGTTTCTGCCGGGAGCGTTTTTCCTAGCCATCAAGGCGCAGGTAGATATCGTTCCCGTGGCCTTGGTGGGCACGTATGAACTGTTGCCGATGGATACTTACCACATCAGGTGTCGGCCGCTGGAGATGCGCGTGGGCCAGCCGATCTCGACCACAGGGCTCGCGCTGCGAGATTTGGAAGCAGTGTCGGCAAAAGTGCAGAAAGCCGTGGAGGATTTGTATTACCCGCAAAGTCCGGCCAGCGCGTAATTTTTTTCAGCCGTAACTTTTTCTCGTTCCCTGCCGTTATCCCTTGTGTAGGTCAACTCCGCGCGGAGAATTCGTTGAAGGCTCTGAGGAAAGAAGCGGACGAGCGGCTTCTGATTGAGGAGGCGCAGAAGGACCCTGCGCGCTTCGCGGAGCTTTACGAGAACAATTTCGAGCGGGTGTATGCCTACGTGGTACGGCGGGTGGGAGATCGCGCGGAAACTGAAGATCTTACCTCCGAGGTGTTTCACCAAGCCCTGGCGAACCTAAGCAGGTTTGAGTGGCGAGGAATTCCGTTTTGCGCCTGGCTATTCAGGATCGCGGCCAACCTGATTTCCGACCGCTGGCAGCGATCGAACCGGGAGCAGGTAGCCGACGAGCCGGAACAGATCGAGTCGGTACCTGCGCGGAGCGCAGAATTCGAAGAGGTGGGACGGCGGGCGACGTTGTTTCGCTTGGTGGAGACGTTGCCGGCGGAGCAGCAGCGAGTGGTGGTGCTGCGGTTTGTGGAGCAGAAAAGTATCAAGGAAGTGGCGCTGGAGATCCGTAAGACCGAGGGTGCGGTGAAACAGCTGCAGTTTCGTGCCCTGACCAGTCTGCGGGCGCGCATGGAGGGTGCCGATGCCTAAGCGCTCTCTGAATTCGGGGAAGAACGAACCAATCAAGCTCGAACCAGCGAAGATCGAGCAACTGAATCGCGCGCTGGATGGGTTGCTGGCTCGATCTGACGGCAGGCTTCCGCAGGTAGAGGCCAGCGTCGCGCCGCTGGTTCGCATGGCGGCGGATTTGCGCGACCTGCCGCGGGAAGAATTCAAGACACGACTTAAATCTGAACTATTGGAAGGGGAAAAAACTATGAGCACCGTCGCTGAGCCGGTTGTCACTGTCCGCACCATCGCGACACCAAGATTAACTTTCAAAGATGCGGCCAAGGCCATCGAATTCTACAAGCAAGCCTTTGACGCGAAGGAAACAATGCGCTTCGAAACCGGAGGCAGCATTCCGCATGCCGAGATCAGGATCGGCGACTCAGCGATCACACTGTCGGAGGAGTGGCCGGAGGGTGGAAGGTACAGCGCGGAAACGCTGGGCTCTTCGCCGGTGCAATTAAGCCTTCAGGTAGCAGATGTCGATTCCTTCGCCAAGCGAGCCGTGGCCTCCGGATTGAAAACCCTTCGGCCGGTCCGAGATCAGTTTTACGGCCGCCGCGAGGGAAGCTTTGTCGATCCCTTCGGCTACACCTGGAACATTTTCACGGTGAAGGAAGAGATGTCGGTCGAGGAGATGCACCGGCGGATGAAGGCGATCACCGAAGGGCCGGAAGGCGGACAACTTCCGGCGCAGAAAGGTGCAGGGCCGGCGGTGGATCCGGTGCCGCGTGGCTTCCGCACGGTTACGCCCTATCTGGTCGCCGAGGATGGTCCGGCGCTTCTGGAATTTGCCAAGCAGGCTTTCGGCGCGGAGGAAGATCTCCGCGCCTTCACGCCCGGGGGCGGGGTGCACGGAGAGGTTCGCATTGGAGAGTCCCGATTGATGATCGGCGGCGGGACGCCGGGCCACAAGTTCCAATCGACGCTGCATCCCAACGCCCTTCACGTTTACGTGGAGGACGCCGATGCGGCCTGCCAGAAGGCGCTGGCGGCCGGAGCGACCTTGATCGACGAGCCACGGGATCAGGAGTACGGCGAGCGCTCCGCCACCGTGAAAGATGCAGCGGGGAACTACTGGTACATCGCCACCCACAAAGGGGACAGTTACATTCCCAAGGGACTGAACGACGTAAACGTGTACTTGCATCCGCGACGAGCAGAACCAGTGATCAACTTCATGAAGCGTGTGTTGGGAGCGAAAGAGATCGCGAAGTATGCCTCGCCCGATGGCGTGGTTCATCACGCTCAGCTACGCGTGGGCGATTCTGTAGTGGAGATGGGCGAGGCTCACGGCAAATATGAGCCCATGCCGGCAATGTTCTACGTGTATGTGCCGGACTGCGACGCGCTTTACCGGCGCGCCTTGGCGGCGGGCGCGCAGTCGCTCCATGACCCCACGGACCAGCCTTATGGCGACCGCAACTCGGCGGTTACGGATCCGTTCGGCAATACGTGGTACTTCGCGACGCATGTCAAAGACGTAGCCATGTAAGGGCTCTTCAACGAGACGGAAGGCGGGGGAAGATCCCGCTTTCCGTGCTTTCTCTGCGAGCTTCAGGTTTGACCCTCCCGAATCCCTCCCATAAACTGAACATTCAGTACGTCTGCAGCCCCAACTTATGGCAGATAGCATTCATGTGAAACTTCCGGATGGAAGCGTGAAGGAAGTTCCCAAAGGCACGACCCCGCTGGAGATTGCGAATTCCCTCAGCCCGCGGTTGGCGGATGGCGCGTTGGCCGCGAAAACGAACGGCGATCTCATCGACCTCACTCGTCCGCTCGAAAAAGATACCGACCTGCGCATTTTGAACGACAAGGATCCGGAGGCGCTGGCAGTGTATCGCCATTCCTCCGCGCACCTGCTGGCGGCGGCCGTGCTGGAGCTTTTTCCCGAGACTAAACTGGGCCACGGTCCGGCAACGGAAAGCGGATTCTTCTACGACTTCTACCGGCCAACTCCGTTTACTCCCGAAGATCTGGAAAAAATCGAGGAGAAGATGCAGGAACTGGTGCAGCAGAACATTCCGTATGCCCGCGAGTTTCTGCCCCGCGATCAGGGGTTAGCGGAGTTCAAAAAAGAAGGCGACTTCATGAAGTGCCACTTCATCGAGCAATTCACCAAGCCCGATGAAAAGATTTCCATCTATCGCACCGGAAAGTTCACCGATTTCTGCCGTGGCCCGCACATTCCGTCAACCGGGAAGATCAAAGCGTTCAAGCTGTTCAATATCGCGGGTGCCTATTGGTTGGGGGATGAGAAAAATCCGCAACTGCAGCGGATTTACGGCACCGCTTTTTTTTCCAAGAAGGATCTCGACGCTCACCTGCGGCAGGTCGAGGAGGCAAAGAAGCGCGACCATCGTGTGCTGGGGCAGCAACTCGATTTGTTCTCGATCCAGGAACTGGCGGGGCCGGGGCTGATTTTCTGGCATCCCAAGGGCGGGATCATCCGCAAAGAGATGGAAGACTGGATGCGCGAAGAGTACCTGAAGCGAGGCTACTCGCTGGTCTACACCCCGCACGTGGCGCGACGGCAACTGTTTTTTACCTCGGGCCACGAGGGCTACTACGCGCAGAACATGTTCGATGCCATGGAGCTGGACGATGCGGAATACCGGCTGAAGCCGATGAATTGTCCGGGCCACATTTTGATCTACAAGGACTCGCTGAAGTCGTATCGCGATCTGCCGGTGCGGCTCGGCGAGCTGGGAACGGTATATCGCTACGAGCGCTCCGGCGTGATGCACGGCCTGCTGCGCGTGCGTGGGTTTACGCAGGATGACGCTCACATCTTCTGCATGCCGGAGCAGATCGAGGACGAAATTGCCAGTTGCCTGGACTTCGCTCTCGATGTGTTGAAAGATTTTGGTTTCGATAAGTTCCAGACTGAGCTTTCGACCTGGAATCCGGCCGACCGCAAGAATTTTGTAGGCAGCGAGGAGCAGTGGGTCCATGCGACGCGATCGCTGGAGAAAGTATTGCAGGGGAGAAACATCGAGTACAAGACCATCCCCGGCGAGGCGGCATTCTATGGACCGAAGATTGACATCAAGCTAGTGGACGCGATCGGACGGTTGTGGCAGCTCTCGACGGTGCAGTTTGACTTCAACCTGCCGCAGCGCTTCGGCCTCGAATACGTGGCGGAGGACGGTTCGCGTAAACAGCCGGTGATGGTGCACCGGGCGCTGTACGGTTCGGTGGAGCGGTTTTTCGGAGTGCTGATCGAACACTACGCGGGCGCGTTCCCGGTCTGGCTGTCGCCGGTGCAGGCAGTGATGATCCCCATCAGCGAGCGCCACGCGGCGTATGCCAAGAAAGTCGCCGATCAGCTCAAAGCGATCGGCGTGCGCGTGGAAGTGGATGCCCGCAACGAGAAGATGAATGCAAAGATCCGCGAGCATGCCATGCAGAAAGTGCCGTTCCTGCTCGTCGTGGGGGATAAAGAGGTGGAGGCAGGAAAGGTGAACGTCCGCACCCGCGGAAAAGAGAAGACGGAGGACATGGCGGCGGCAGAGTTTGTGGAGAAGATTAAGAAGCGGATCGCAGACAAGAGTCCTGGGCTGTGATGCTCAGCCCGGAGAGTCCCGCCTAACGCGTCACACATCCAACCCATTGGCTGCGGCCACACGCCCGTACCAAAGGCCGGAATCCTTCACGGTGCGTTTCTGGTCGCGGAAGTCCACGTACGTAAGCCCGTACCGCTGGCTGTAGCCATCGGACCACTCAAAGTTGTCGAGCAGGCTCCAGGCGTGAAACGAACGGACATTGGCACCGTCCGCGATGGCCCGCGCCAACTCTCGCAGTTCGTCACGAAAGAAAATCGTGCGCCGAGCATCCGGGACGCGGCCATTTTCCTTCTCATAGGGGGTGTCGAGATAGCTACAGCCGCTTTCGGTAATCTCGATGATGGGGCGGTTGTACTCTTGCGTGATTCGCATCACGAGGTCGTAGATGCCGCGCGGCCAAACCTCCAGTCCGGCATCGGTGAGCGCCCCTTCGGTTGGCATCTCAGCGTGGAATTGGGTGTAGCGATCGCGGCTGGCTCCTTCATCGTTTTCGATTTCCGTGCCAAAGCTCGCTGGGCCGTGAGCCGCCTCAGTCGCGCTCGAGACAATACGACGTGTGTAGTAGTGAAAACCCACCCAATCGAGCGGCACCCGCATGATTTTTTCATCCCCGGGCAGGAACCCCATTTCCTTGTAAGGAGGCTCACCGACAAACGCTTTCGGATATTCCCCATGCATGGCAGTGTGCAGGAAGTAATCGTTGTTCATGGCGTGACAGCGGGCAGTCGCAGCGCGGTCTCGCTCGCTGTCGGTCTTCGGGTAAGCCGGAGCCATGCCGTAGGCGCTGCCCACCGTGGCGTTGGAAGATGCTGCCTTGATCGCGCGAAAAGCTTCTCCTTGCGCCAGGTTGACCGTATGCGCGGCCTTCAAGAACTGGTGGTAATCGGCCTTACCGGGTGGATGGACGCCGACGCCATAGCCAAGATAGGTGAAAGACCAGGGCATGTTGAATGGAGCCCAGACGGTGATTCGATCGCCGAGATTCTTCGCCAGGATTCCTGAGTAATCTGCGAAGATCGCGGCCAGGTCTCGGTTGGGCCATCCCCCACGATCTTCGAGCGCTTGTGGCAGATCCCAATGATAGAGGGTGCAAAACGGGCGAATCTCTGCTTCCACCAGAGCGTCGGTGAGACGCTTGTAGTGGTCGAGTCCTTTTTGATTCACCGCACCCGCGCCCGTGGGCTGAATTCGCGACCAGGAGATCGAGAAACGGTAGCTCTTCTGGTTCAGGCGCTTCAGAAGCGCGATGTCTTCTGGGTAGAGATGGTACTGGTCGCAGGCGACGTCGCCCGTAGCGCCACCTTTGATCTTTCCCACGGTATGGGAAAAGCGATCCCATATCGATTCGCCCTTGCCGTCCAAGGTCCACGCACCTTCTACCTGGTAGCAGGCGGTGGCCATCCCCCAGAGAAATCCGGGGGGAAAGTGCACACCACGGGTATCGGAAGACGCAATGGATCCGGCGTTCGCCTGGGGAACAAGTGACGCATCACCGGCGAAGCCGCCAGTGGGGAGGAAAGCGCCACCCGCGGCGCGGAGGGTGTTGCTGAGGAAGTCGCGACGGTTCATTTCGCGTGATCTCCGGCGTGAGGAGTCAAAATAACACCGTTCGAGGGCGACCGCAAAATCGCAACTCCGTCCCCCGTCTGGCGGTGCGTCAGCACGGCCCACCCAAGCCTTGCCGATGTACCATGTTCCGGTGCATTCACTCGCCGAACGCTTGTCCGGCTATATCCGCCGGGAAGAACTGCTGGCAGCCGGAGACCGCGTTGGCGTTGCCGTGTCGGGCGGGATTGATTCGGTTGCGTTGTTGCGGTTGTTGCTCGAACTGAGAAGCGAACTTGGCATCGCTATTTCCGTGGTTCATTTCAACCACCAGCTGCGTGCCGCGGAATCGGACCTGGACCAGGAGTTTGTTCGGAAGTTGGCGCAAGAGCACGGATTGGAGTTTCATGTCGATGCTGGCGATGTGGCCCAACTTGCCGCTGAGCAACAGAGTGGTGTGGAGGCTGCGGCGCGTGAGTTGCGGTATGAATTCTTTCAGTCATTGCTGGGCGCAGATGACGGCTCCGGTCTGGAACTCGATCCATCGCCGGCGCGTGTTCTGCACAAAATCGCCACCGGCCATACCCTCGATGATCAGGCCGAGACCGTCCTGATGCGGTTAATTCGGGGCACCGGACCGAGGGGGCTTGGGGGGATCTATCCGCGCATTCTGGTGGAGTACGAAGACGGGGATGGGCACGGCGAAATCGTTCGTCCGCTCCTGCGGATCCGGCGGCGCGAACTGGAGCAGTATCTAGCAGACCTGCAGCAACCCTGGCGGGAAGACTCCACCAACACCGATTCCAAGTTCACCCGCAATCGTTTGCGCAAGCTGGTGTTTCCCTTGCTCGAACGGGAGTTCAACCCTGCGGTGGTTGAAAGTTTTGCAGAACTGGCGGAGATTGCCCGCGACGAGGAAGATTACTGGGAGAATGAAAGTTCAGGCTGGCTGGGGACCGTAGTGCAGTGGTCGTCGCCGTCAGGGGTGCGCGGGCTGCCGGTTGAGGGAGATTCGGCATTGGTACAGATTCGGCCATCACAGGCGAGCGAGAACGATGCAGAATGGCTGGCTCGCCCGGAGGAGCCCGGTCCCGTGATGAGGAATGCCTCTGTAAGCCGCCCCTGGCTGCTGACCGAGCCCAAGGCCGTGCAGAGGCGTGTGCTGAAGGCGATTGGCGAGCAGGCGGGGATTCCGCTGGAGTTCAGGCACATCGAAGAAATCCTCCGCTTCGCGGCCGATGACGGTGCGTCCGGCAAAGAGTTATCGCTACCCCTGGGATGGAAGATGGTCCGCGAGCCCGAGGCGATGGTGTTCGTCACGCCCGATCGGAGCAGACAGGAGCGCCTGCCGGACTACGAATACTCGCTGCCCGTGCCCGGCAGAGCCGCGGTGCCGGAACTGGGGGGAGTAATCGAGGCGTTGCGGCTTGCTCCCGAGGCAGAGAGGGCGGAGTATAATCCGCAGCAACTTCTTCGTGCGGATTTATTGCCGCGATCGTTGATCGTGCGCAACTGGCGTCCGGGAGACCGGTTTTGGCCAGCCCATACGAAGGCGCCGAAGAAGATCAAGGAATTGCTGCAGGAACAGCCGGTAACGCGGCAGGTGGGGCAACAAGAGCGCAGGCTTTGGCCGGTCGCGGTCAGCGGAGAAGAGATTGTGTGGATGCGAGGCTGTCCAGTTCCGGCGAGATGGTGCGCAAAACGCGGTCAGGAAGCCGTGCTGATCCGGGAGCTGCCGTGGGCAGTCGAAGACTCCAGGGTCTAGCGGGTTAGTCAAGAAAAAACAGTCAGAGCCAGGCCGGAGGGAGGCACACGGTTTGATGAACCCAGCCAGAGTCGAGCCACTTCGCCAGGTCGTCGCCGCCGACCAAATCCAAAAGCGGGTGAAGGAACTAGGGCGCCATATTTCCGATGACTACAAGGGACAGACGATCCAAGCTCTGGCCGTTCTGGAAAACGCGTTCATGTTCATGGCTGATCTGGTGCGGGCGTTGGATGTGCCCGTGGTTTGCCAGTTCATCAAACCCAAATACAGCAAGCAGCAAAGTAAGCAGGCGGGTAACGACGCGGGAGAGATCATAGAGATTTTCTTCAGCCACGAGCCCAATATTCGCGGACAGCACGTCTTGCTGGTCGAGGGCTTGGTGCATTCCGGAGTCACAAGCGAATTCCTGATGAGCGACTTGCGCGCGCGCGGGGCAGCTTCTGTGAAGTTGGTGACGCTGCTGGACCGCCAATCCGCCCGCCGGGTGGCTTTGCAGCCTGATTATTTCGGATTTCTGGTGGATGATGTTTTCCTCGTAGGCTACGGGTTGGGCGCGGTAGAGCAAACCAACCGCAATATCCCTTATCTAGCAGCGGCGCCGATCCCTCCGATGACTTAAGTCATGGAGAGAGCGACGCGCCTTTTTTCGAGGGACAAGGTAGAATAAAGGGCTTAGGGAATTTCCCCTATCCAAATTGGTTAGAGCGCATCTAATTTAGTGTCAGGAGCCTCGGCCGCATAGGTTTGATCGGCCGTCGGTCTCTTTTAGGAGTTCTTGGTGAATTCAACAGTCAAAACCGTAGCTTTTTGGCTCGTGATTGGTTTGTCCGCGCTATTACTGTGGCAGGTGATTCAGGCTGGCCGCAGCGGGCAAAAGGACAAGGAAGTCAATTTCTCCCAGTTCACGAGTGACGTCGATCAGGGCAAAGTGCACGATGTCCTGGTTGACGGCATGCAGTTGCACGGGAAATATACCGACGGCTCCGCTTTCCATACTACGGTTCCCGCAAACTATCCCGAGATGATCAAGGAGCTGCATGACAAGGGTGTCTCGATGACCTTCCGGGACGCCAACAGCGGAAGTTGGCCCTTGCAGCTGCTGGGAACCTGGGCTCCGCTCATCTTGCTGGGAGCGCTGTGGTTCTTCATGATCCGCCAGATGCAGACGGGTGGCAACAAAGCGCTGTCGTTCGGGAAGAGCCGGGCCCGCCTGCTCTCGATGCAGCAGAAGAAAGTCACGTTCAAAGACGTAGCTGGCGTGGAGGAGGCGAAGGAGGAACTGCGCGAAATTATCGAATTCCTGCGCGAGGCGCAGAAGTTCCAGAAACTTGGGGGCAGGATCCCCAAGGGAGTGCTTCTGGTCGGACCTCCGGGAACTGGCAAGACGCTTTTGGCTCGGGCGGTCGCCGGCGAGGCGAATGTACCGTTCTTTTCCATCTCTGGTTCCGACTTCGTGGAAATGTTTGTCGGCGTCGGCGCGAGCCGAGTGCGCGATCTGTTTGAGCAGGGCAAAAAGAATGCGCCTTGCATCATTTTCATCGACGAGATTGATGCGGTGGGGCGGCATCGCGGCGCAGGGCTGGGCGGTGGTCACGACGAGCGTGAGCAGACATTGAATCAGTTGCTGGTGGAGATGGACGGCTTCGAATCGAATGAAGGCGTCATCCTCATGGCGGCAACTAACCGGCCTGATGTGCTGGACCCGGCACTGCTGCGGCCTGGACGTTTTGACCGGCGCGTTGTGGTCAGCCGCCCTGACGTTCGCGGCCGTGAAGAAATTCTGCGTGTACACACGCGCAAGATCCCTCTTGCCGAGGATGTCGATCTCTCCGTGCTGGCCCGCGGCACCCCCGGATTCTCGGGTGCGGACCTAGCCAACATGGTCAACGAAGCGGCTTTGGCAGCCGCTCGGCAGAATCGCAAGGCTGTGCTGATGTTTGACTTCGAAGTGGCCAAAGATAAAGTCCTGATGGGCGTGGAACGCAAGTCGCTGATCCTTTCCGACGAGGAAAAGAAAGTCACGGCGTATCACGAAGCGGGGCACGCTCTAGTCGCCGCGAAGCTGCCCGGCTCCGATCCGGTGCACAAAGTCACGATCATTCCACGCGGGATGGCTTTGGGCGTCACGATGCAGCTGCCCATTGACGACCGACACAACTACACCCGGGACTACCTGAAAACCGACCTGGCGATTTTGATGGGGGGGCGTCTGGCAGAGGAGCTTTTCCTCAACCAGATGAGCACCGGTGCCGGAAACGACATTGAGCGAGCCACGGAAATGGCCCGTAAGATGGTATGCGAGTGGGGCATGAGCGATCTCGGGCCTCTGACCTTCGGCAAGAAAGAAGAGCAGATATTCCTGGGCCGCGAAATCAGCCAGCACCGCGATTACAGCGAAGACACCGCCATCAAGATTGACGGCGAGGTCCGCAAACTGGTGAACCATGGTTATGAAACGGCAAAGAATATCCTCGAAGGGAACCGCGACACGCTGCAGAAGATTGCGGCGGCTTTGCTGGAGCGGGAGGTACTGGATGCCTCCGAAGTGATGTTGCTGGTGGAGGGCAAGGAACTGCCTCCGATGAAATCACCTTCCAAGCCCGATGACGGCGTGCAGCAGGTGCTGAAGCCGGAGCCGGGACGAGGAATTGTGAAGGGCGGGGAAAGTCCAGCGCGAGCTTAGAACAGTTTTCAGCAATTCGTTTCCCGTACAGGGGCGGCTTAAACAGCCGCCCCTAATTTTGGTGGGTGAGAGGTTGTCCGTCTGCGCTCTCTGCCGAGCAAGTCATTGCCGCCCTGTCTTTTCAATTCTGGAACGGGTGGGGCGAGCTTCTCAACCGTTCACGATGCTCATCATGTGCTCGGGATAGCGGTCTCCGGCCGCAGCGCCCGTGGGAAAGATTTCATCGATGCGGCGTAGATCTTGCTGGCTGAGCTTCACCTCGAGGGCTGCAAGATTCTCCTCCAGATATTTGCGGCGCTTGGTACCGGGGATCGGTACGATGTTTTCATCCTGAGCCAGAACCCAAGCCAGTGCCAACTGTGCGGGCTGGCAGCCTTTTTCCCTAGCGATTTCTTCGACCCGGTGCACCAGGTCGAGGTTCCTCTGAAAGTTCTCACCCTGAAATCGAGGAGAAGATCTCCGGTAGTCGTCCTCGGGGAAATCCTCGAATCGCGTGAACTGGCCGGTGAGAAAGCCGCGCCCGAGCGGACTGTAAGCCACGAAGCCGATGCCGAGTTCACGGCAGGTAGCCAGAATCTCGTCCTCGGGTTCGCGGCTCCAGAGCGAATATTCCGTTTGCAATGCGGTAATGGGATGCACCTTCAGCGCGCGCCGCAGAGTTCGTGGCGATGCCTCCGAGAGGCCGATGTGGCGAATTTTTCCTTCTTGTACCAGCTGCACCAGCGCACCTACAGTCTCTTCGATCGGTGTCGCGGGATCCACGCGGTGCTGATAGTAAAGATCGATGGTCTCGACTCCCAGGCGCTTCAAACTTGCTTCACAGGCACGCCGGATGTAATCCGGCTTACCATTGACCCCACGGACTCGCGGGTTGGCGGGATCACGGACGATGCCGAATTTCGTCGCCAGCACGATCTTGTCACGTTTGCCTTTAATGGCCCGACCGACCAGTTCCTCGTTTTTATACGGCCCGTATACATCCGCCGTATCGAGAAAGTTGATGCCGAGTTCGAGGGCACGGTGGATCGTGGCGATGGATTCGTCGTCGTCACGTCCGCTATAAAACTCCGACATGCCCATGCAGCCTAAGCCAAGGGCGGAAACTTTGAGCCCGCTACGTCCGAGTTCGCGAAGTTGCATGATGATTTCCTTTCTGATCAACCTGCTCGAGTTTATGAATGTGCAAGTTAATAGATGCGGAGGAGCGGCTTCCGGGATTCAGTGACATCGCCGACCTGGCCTGCGGGAACGCCAGCAGCCTGCAGTTTGTGAAGCAACTGCTCGCGGTGTTCCTCGGCGATGGAGAGGAGAAGCCCGCCGGCGGTCTGAGGATCAAAGAGCACTGTCTTAAGCTCGTCGCTGAGGGGGGCTTCGTAGCCGACTAGGCATTCGGCAAAGTCGCGGTTGTTCTTCAGGCCGCCGGGAATGTACCCCGCGCGAATGCACTCCAAAGCGCCGGGCAAGACCAGGATATCTTTCGAAAAGAATTGCAGCGACACATTGCTGGCCAGCGCCATTTCACGGGCGTGTCCGATCAGGCCGAAGCCAGTGATATCGGTCATGGCATGGATAGGAAAATCTCCTTGCTGAATCACCTCCGCGGCGCGCTTGTTCAGGGTGGTCATCGACCGAACCGCTGCGTCGATCCATGCCGCCTCGGCTTTGCCTTTTTTGATCGCTGTGGAGATCACACCCGTGCCCAGAGCCTTGGTGAGGAGGAGGGTGTCCCCCGGCTTCGCTCCGCTGTTGGCGAGAACTTTCCTGGGATGGATGAGCCCGGTAACCGCATAGCCGAACTTGGTTTCTTCGTCGCGAATGCTGTGGCCGCCGATTACGGTGCATCCGGCTTCGATCATTTTGGAGAGACCCCCCGCCAGGATGCGTTCGAGAATCTCCAGATCGGCCTTCTCGGGAAAACACACCAGAGCGAGGGCCGTGAGCGGCTTTCCCCCCATCGCGTAAACGTCGCTTAAGGCGTTGGTTGCCGCGATCTGGCCGAAAGTGTAGGGATCGTCAACGATAGGCGTGAAAAAATCGACCGTTTGAACCAGCGCTTGATCGGGGGCGATTTGATACACTCCGGCGTCGTCGGCGCGATCGAAGCCGACTAGAACCTTTGGGTCGTGTTGCCGGGCTAATTTCCCAAGCACCTTGTCCAGCGCCGCCGGACTCAGCTTGGACGCTCAACCCGCGGCCTTTACCGACTCCGTCAAGCGGAATGGCTTTGCCTCGGACATGGAGTCATTGTATCGAGTATCGAGTCGATTGCCGAAGCACGCAGGAAAGGAACGCTTGGTTGGGCTGCCACCTACTTCACCGCGACGTCAGTGATCTGAATATCGGGACTCTGGTGATTCCACTGCTGGGAAATACCTTCAAAGGTGAGTCGAAAAGGTTCGCTCTGGCCCGGCCCAAGCGGCGAAGTGCCGAGCGGAACGGCTTCTAGGTAGGGGCCGGTTGTTTTCAAGACTTGAAGCGGAAGTTCCTCGCGCTGGGCGACTTGTGCCATGTCATCTTTGAAATCCACTTCGACAGTCACGCGCGTGACGGTCTTATCCCCGGCGTTGGTCACAATTCCATCAACGTAGCTGATGGTTGCTCCGACAAAATTCTCCTCGGCGCTTAGTCGTAGACCGGAGAGCTTCAGCTTGGTGGCGTACGGGGGCGGCCCGGATGGGCCTTTCGGTTTGCCGCGGAGGAGAAATGCAGCCACCACGGCGATGATGATGACGACGGCAACGGCGATGGCAATCGTCCGCCCGCTGGAATCGGGTTCTTCGGTCACCGGAGTTGGCTGGATCAGGCCGCCCATGCCACTCGATTGTACTCTGGACGTCAGTTGACGGTCTTGAAGAAAGCGGTCAAGAATAGTACGCCGAACAGCAGGTCGACGCAGCCCAGCGCCAAATCTCCCGGCCTTAGGCGATGCTCGAGGTAGAGCACGACGAAGGACGTTCCGGCGGCAAATTTCTCGAGCACGGAAGGAATCATCATCGGGCGCAGGCGCACCGGATCTCTGGCAATCACCATGAATGCGACCTGGAAGGCCAATCCCACGCTGACGAAGCCGTAGTAAAACATGGGGTGGGTAATCGGCGGCGGATCCTTTTCCCCGATGAGGTCGAAGATGAAATACAGTGGCGTGAGAACCAATACGCCCCAAATCGCCGCAATCCAAAATACAATCTTGGCGAATTTCATGGAGCGCTCCGCTATTCCCCGCCTACCGTGAGGCCGTCGATCCGCAGGGTAGGAGATGCCACAGAGCCACGGAACTCGAGATCGCTTGCCATCTCCGAGATGTTGAAGAACATTTCTTTCAAGTTTCCGGCTACGGTGATTTCTTCGACGGGGTAGACAAACTCTCCGCCCGAGATCCACAAGCCGGACGCGCCACGGGAATAATCGCCAGTGACGAGGTTCGCCCCGTGGCCGAGGAACTCGGTCACGTAAAGACCCTCTTTGATCTCCGAAATCAGTTCCTTCGGCGTCCTGGTTCCCGGCTGCAGAAAGTAGTTGCCCGGACCTATGCCCGGCGTGCCCGCCAACCCGCGGGAAGCATTTCCTGTAGTCTTGAGCCCCAACTTCTTCGCGGTATATGTATTTAATAAGTAGGAATGGAGGATGCCTTTCTCGATCACCACGGTGCGCCGCGTCGGAACGCCCTCGCCATCGAACGGGCTGGTACCAAAGCCTCCGGGGATGGTGCCGTCATCGATGACGGTGACGTTGTCGCCGGCGATTTTCTGTCCCAGCTTGCCGGCGAGAAACGAGGCGCCGCGATAGACCGAGTCGCCGTTGATCCCCTCGAAAATGTGCTCCAGGATCGACGTTGCAACCATGGGATCGAAGATGATCGGCACCTGCGCAGTTTTCGCTTTGCGCGCGCCCAAGCGCCGCAGCGTGCGTTCAGCCGCCACCTTACCGACCTGTTCGGGAGACTCCAGCTTGCTCAGAGTTCGCGCGACGGAAAACCAATAGTCGCGCTGCATTGCGCCGTCTTCGGTTTGTGCGATGGGCACAGCGGCCACGGAGCAATAAGATCTTCGGTACTCGCCGACAAAGCCATGCGAGTTGGCCAGAACCTTGTGGCCGGTAGCTGCGTCAAACGATCCGCCTTCAGAATTCTTGATACGCGGATCGAAGTCGAGCGCGGCTTTCTCGGCGCGGCGGGCGTAGTCGATGCGATCAGGGCCGGGCAGCGAATAAACGTCTTCGTGATAGAGGTCGAGATCGCCGGGGAGCGACCCTAATTGCCCAGGATCGGGGATGCCCCCGAAGGGATCTTCCGAGGTGATCTTTGAAAGCTCGAGCGCAGATTTCACCATGCGGTCGAGGCTCTCCGAGGAGAAATCGCTCGAATAGGTGCTGGCGGCGCGTTGGCCGGAGAAGACGCGCACCCCGATCGATCTCGATCCGGATTCTTTGAGGGTTTCGACCTGGCCGAGGCGAACGAGCGTGGAGAATTCATCTCCTTCGCGCACTACGCATTCGGCAGCCGTGGCGCCGCCATTCATGGCGCGCCGCACGATGTCCTGGGCGATGGAGCGAGGGTCAGTTTCTATCTTCGGAGTTCCAGTTTCCACTTGAGTAGAGGGCATAAGAATTCTTTACCACGGAGGCACTGATACACGGAGAACAGCTTGACCTGGAGACCTAGCTTAAACTTCCGCTGTGACCCGGTGCCGCTGTGGTGAGGTCGATCTTACTGCATGAAGCCGCCGGGATCCTTCTTGGCGGTTCCACCGACGGTCAGGCGATCGATCTTGATGGTCGGAATGCCGACACCCACCGGCACGGCCTGTCCATCCTTGCCGCAGGTGCCGACGCCTTCGTCGAGCTTCAAATCGTTGCCCACCATGGAGACCCGTGTCAGAACGTCCGGCCCATTGCCGATCAAGGTTGCGCCTTTGATGGGCGCCGTGATCTGCCCGTCTTCAATCATGTACGCTTCCGATGCTCCGAACACAAATTTGCCATTGGTGATATCGACCTGGCCTCCGCCGAAGTTGACGGCGTAGATCCCGCGCTTTACCGAGCGAATGATGTCTTCGGGACTATCCTGGCCGGCCAGCATATATGTATTGGTCATGCGTGGCATGGGAATATGCTCGTAGCTCTCGCGCCGTCCGTTGCCGGTGTCGGAGATGCCCATCAATCGAGCGGAGAGCTTGTCGCTCAGGTAACCCTTCAGAATTCCCTTCTCGATCAGCACGGTTTCCTGTGTGGGTTCGCCTTCGTCGTCCACGTTCAGCGAGCCGCGACGCCACGGCATGGTTCCGTTATCGATGACCGTACAACCCTCGCTGGCGACCCGCTTTCCAATCAGGCCGGCAAAGGCAGAAGTCTTCTTGCGATTGAAATCGGCTTCCAGCCCGTGGCCCACCGCTTCATGGAGCAGAACGCCGGGCCAACCCGGACCGAGTACGACTTCCATGTCGCCCGCAGGAGCCTCGCGCGCGTCGAGCTGAAGAATCGCCTGACGCGCAGCTTCCTTGGCGAAGTATTCAGGATTTTTATCGCCGAAGAAAAAGTCGAGAGCCACACGTCCGCCGCCGCCCGAGCTGCCGCGAGCGGAGTTGCCTTCGGTCTTGGCGATCGAGGAAACGTTCATGCGCGCGAGCGGCTGGGAATCTTCCGCAAACGTCCCATCGGAGGCGACGACCAGAATGTTCCGGAGTTCGTCGGAGTAGCTGGCACGGACTTCCTGGATGCGCGGGTCATAAGCACGTGCCGCCTTGTCCGCCCGCATCACCAATTCCACCTTGGCGGTGATCTCGGCATCGACCGATGGCAAGGTCACGGGATAAAGGCTACGAGCCGCAGTCCGCTGAAACCCCGTCACGGGAGTCTTGGCTGGAGCGCTGGCGATCAGAGCTGCGGTGCGCGCCGCGTGCAGGATGCGGCTGGCGGAAAGATCATCGGTATAAGCGTAACCCGTGCGTTCGCCGGAGACCACGCGCACTCCACAACCGGCCGAAATCCCTTGCGAAGCGGACTTCACCATGGACTCGTCCACCATCAGCGAGGTCGAAGAGAGGTATTCAAAGTAAAGGTCGGCGTAGTCGCCGCCAGCCGATAGCGCGGCCGCCAGGTAATGTTCGAGGTCGTTTTCGGTGACACCGTAGTGCTCAAAAAAGAAGCGCTGCTTATCTGCGAGATGTTGTTTGTCCAAGCTTTTACCCACGAGAATTAGATGCCGCCGTGCCGGACCCGGACTCAGTTGAGCGGATGTGTTCATTATCCCACAGGCAGATTGGCAGTAGCCGGTTAATCATCCCCAGGTGCTGGGTGACGATGGTCACGTGTCACAGACGGAAGGCCCGGTTCAGGCTTGACAACCTGCCGTGGTCAATTCCAGATGCCGACCGTGACGCAGCAAGCCCTTCCACGCGCGGTGCGGGATTTTCTGGGTGAGGCGGCCGCAGCCGTGGTATTGGAAAACGGTGCTGCCGCCTTTGATCGGGCGCGCTCCAAGTGTTCCATCTCCGGGGAGTACAACCGGTGCCGGCTTGAGGCCGAGGTCAAGAATGGTACATCGCGCCTAACCGTACAAAGAGTCGAGGCTTTTCGTTCGTTTCGGTTCTTGCGCTTGAGGAACCGATGCCTCATTCCTTCCAGGCGCCCAGCAGGCGGCGTACATCGATTAACTGCGCGATGTGGTAGGCATTGTGGTCGGCCACGAGCAGCGCCTCACGCAGAAAGGTCTGTCCCTCACCCCAAGGAATCAGGGCAAACAAATCGGTCTTCGGACTCTCCACCAGATCCAGGATGGCTCTTAGATCTTCGCGAAATTGCTGAATACTCTTATTCCACGCCGCCGTGCTCGATGGAGCCTCCTCCTTGGGCCAGTAATCCTTCGGCCACTGGGGCGCCTTATACTTTGGATTGCGGCTAAATTCGAGAATGTCCCGCTGCGCCCGGCGCAGGTGCTCGAGCAGCATCCAGGCGGAGTGCGGAAGCCCCTCCGGTTTCATCCCGCGCAGCTTCTCGGGCAGGGTCTTTATCGCATCATCAAAAGTGGCATGAGCGCCGCCGCCGGTGAGCAGGTAAACAACATGCTCGCGAAGCAGCTTGTCTTGCGATTCCTGGGTCGCCATTTTCGTCCTTTCTTGCTTTAGTCTGAGATTTCCGAGGTTCCTATCCGACTCTGATTGCGCATGGCCAGAACTGGTTCTGGTCCTTCGCCCCGCAAGATGCGCCCAATGCCGCGTACGATGCGCCGCATCGGGAAAGCGCTTTTATCATCCGCAAGAAATATTTCGCCAACGCGATGGCTGCGATAGTACCAGCGTTTGAGCAGTGCAAGGTGTTCCATGGTTTCGAGCGCGGAATGTGCCGGCACGGATGCGAACGATTCAAGTGCTTGTTGCACCCGCGATTCCATGGACTGCGACTTCGTGTGCTCCGCCGTTTGGATGCAGAATGTTGTCGGACCGCAGATTATGCCGCGGTTGAGGCGAAAAAAAATGACCGAGTCCGCCTTATGGCAAGGTTGAACGATCAATCCGGACAGGCGGTCGAGTCGGCGGACGATCTCCGCGAGCGGGGATAGGATCGGCTTCAATTTTTCCAGTCGGATATGAATCGCGGCGGCTTCCTCGAATGCGAGGTTGGCCGATGCGGCCTCGCGCTGCGTCGAAAATTCCCGAGCTAGAGAATCCCCTTGGGTATCGAAATAGGCTTGCACCCGCGCCACTTCGCCCGAATATTCTTCGTCGCTGCAGCCCTTGAAACATGGGGCGAGACACATCTTCATCTCAGAATAGATGCAGCCGGGAAACGCGGGATCAGGATGCAGGTCCTCGACGCAACGCCGCATCTTGAAGAAGTCGAGCGAATCATTCATGAACTTCTCGGCAGCGGTGCGGGAAACAAACGGACCGTAGTAAATCGTGCGGCCGTTCAGGCGTCCCAGTCGCGTTGTGATCGAGGCGCGCGGATACTCGTTTTCGAGATGCATCTTTACCAGCGGCGCGAAACGAAAGCGTAATCGGTTAGAGTACGTTTTGGGAAACCTGGACCGCAGGACTTGGTAGAGAACAAATCCGGATTCGAAGTCGGAGCCAGTCGGCGCGTACTCGATGGAACGGATGCGATGGCGCAGGTTCAGCTTCTTGGTGCGTTCTCCCACTGGCCCCAGCAGACGTTGTAGGCGGCGGCGAAGGTCCGCAGTCTTGCCGACGTAAGGCTCGGCCCGTGTATCTTCCCCGCGAAGGGAAAAGACGGCGGGCGCAGACGGGACCGCGGAAAAAATCTCTGCGTCGCGTTCAGGCGCGAATTCCAGGCGCTCAGTCAGCACGAAATCATTCTATTGCGGATTTACCACGGAGGCACGAAGACACGGAGAACTTCTTTGGCCACGGACTTACGCGGATGCGCACGCATACCTCCAAAAACGAACGGTCCAACCCGGGGACTGTCGCTTGATCCCTTACAATCCGAGCGAATCCGTGGCCAGGTTATCGAAAGCTGGCGCTGCGGAATTTCTGGCGGAAATCTTCGCCCTCCATCTTGATGATGCGGCACATTTCGTGCAAGCGCGAGCGCATGCGCTCTCCGATGCGGTCTCCGAGGCTCTCTGCGCGAGTGACAGCCCGTATAGCAGAACCGCCGCCATTTACGCCGGCGGCCGGCTGATCTTCAAAGTTGGTCGTAATGATCGTTGTGCGATTGTCGTTATAGCGCGTGTTGAGAATCAGGCTGACCGTGTCCCAAACCCATTCCGTTGGTTTTACCGCGCCCAACTCATCAAGCACCAGGACGTCGGTTTCAAACACTGGACGAAGCACGTCCAATTCGGTGGTTTGAACCGTGGAGTTATAGGAATTTTGAATTTCCTTCAATAACTCACGGTAGTCGTAAAACAGGCAGGAGATGCCCTTGTTGAGGACGAGTACCTTGGTGATCGCGACCGCAAGATGAGTCTTGCCGGTGCCAATCTTGCCAATAATCAAAAGGCCGGTGCCATCGCGCGGATCGTACTCCTGAGCAAACTTGGTAGCGGAGAGATACGCCAACGCCAGCGACGGATGGGCGCCTGGGAAATCTGTGGTGTAGCTGGCGAGTTCGCAATGCTCGTAGCGCTTCGGTATGCGCGCCGCCGCCAGTAGGGTCTGGTTCCGGGCACGCAATTGGCAATCGCAGCGCGTAACCCGGCGATCTCGCGGTGCGCCAGGGTTGGCGGGAAGCGCCTTCCATCCCGTGCCCTCGCAAAGAGGGCAAACCTCCGCCGCGGTTTTCATCCCGTTCAACCGAACCAGCTCTTTCTTCGAGAAAAGTGTCTGTCTGACTCTGCACCCAAACGCTTGCTTCCCGCAAGGGTCAAAGGCCCGGATCCTGTGCACAACCTGTGAAGCTGCGGCCTCCGCTGTGGAGGCATGAGGAAAACCCACCCCCTCCCGCGCAAAACCCGCTTCTTCAGCCTTACTCCGGGATCGGGGGGTGCGAAACAGGCTTCGGGCGCGGATTTTCACAGTTGACATTCGCCACGGAGAGAGGAGAATACCTCCCGTCAGGTTTCCCAACTCAGACACGAGCTTTTTGTCCTCCCGGTACGGTGCTGGGTATGAAAGAGACCTGCGAGGAGAAACTATGAATAAGGCCGATCTGGTTGACAAGATCGCTGGCGCTTGCGAAATCAGCAAAGCGCAGGCTACAACTGCGATTGACACTGCCGTGGGCAGCATTACGGGTGCTTTGCGGAAAGGCGATCGGGTAGCACTGATAGGTTTTGGTACTTTCTCGGTATCGCAGAGAAAGGCGCGGAACGGGCGCAATCCGCAGACTGGCGCCACTATTAAAATCGCTGCCCGGAAGGTCGCGAAGTTTTCCCCTGGGGCCGAACTAAAGAAAGCCGTTAACAAGAAGTAAGACGGAGAAATCTGTCCGGAAAACGGCAGGGGGTCGGCCCTGCCGTTTTTCCTGTTTGCTCGAAACGAACGAAACCCGGGCGGATACAATGGCCTGAACATGATTGCCCATCTGCGCGGAACATTGTTGTCCAAGCATCCGAACCAAGTTGTGGTGGAAACGGCCGGCGTTGGCTACGAAATCAACATCAGCGTGCCCACGTTCTCCGAACTTCCCGCGAACGGGATGGAAGTAGCGCTCCACATTTACACCCAGGTGCGCGAGGACTTGATTGCGCTTTACGGATTTCTCCGCCCCGCCGAGAAGCAATTGTTTGAGAAGTTGATTACCGTCAGCGGCATCGGGCCGAAGCTCGCCATTACCATCTTGAGTGGGATGGCGGCGAACGAAATGGCGGGCGCGATCCGCGGCAACGATCTGGCGCGGCTCACCAAAATTCCGGGCATCGGCAAGAAGACAGCGGAGCGCATGGTGCTGGAACTGCGGGACAAATTACCGGCGCTGGTTGAGCCTGCAGTATCCCGCTTGCCCGCGATGAATGCGGTCGAAGAAGATGTTTTATCCGCGCTCGCGAACCTCGGCTATCAACGGGCCGCCGCCGAGAAAGCGCTGGCTAGTGCCGTCAAGAACGGCAATCGTGGATCCTTCGATGCCATGTTCCGGGAAGCTCTTGCCGCGTTGTCCAAGTAAAATAGAAGATTGCGCGGTTAGGCGCGGGCGATGCAATGAGGACACTGCAAAGTTGATGTGGCCGAGTTTATATCTGATTTTCGCTATCGGTGTGACGGGTGTATTGTCTGCCACCGTATTCCTTGGCCTGGTGCTGCGGGGGGTTCTTCGATTTCACCAGGAGGGCCGCCGGCAGATGCGCTCTATTCCCGCCGATGCGCAGCTCCCCCCGGTCTCTGTGCTCAAACCGGTGCACGGACTGGAAGCGCAGCTGCAGAAGAACATCGAGAGTTTTTTCCGGCAGGATTATCCCACTTACGAGATCCTGTTTGCCGCCGACGAAGCGGATGATCCGGCGCTGCAAGTGGTAAGGGAAGTATGCGCGCGCTACCCGCATATCCGGACCCACATTCTGGTAACCGGCACGCCTTGGCCTAACCCGGTGGTTTATGCGTTTCATTGCATGGCAGAAGCGGCCGCGCACGAAATTCTGGTCACGACTGACAGCGACGTAGAGGTGGGTACACGTTATCTACGGGAAGTCGTCGCTCCCTTGCTCGATCCGCAAGTGGGGATGGTAACGTGTGTTTATCGTGGCAAGAATGCCGCAGGATTTTTTTCCCGACTCACCGCGATTGGTATGTCGGTGGAAATGACGGCGGGAGTGCTGGTGGCGAATCTGCTCGAAGGAATGAAGTTCGGACTAGGTCCCTCCACTGTGGTGCGCAAGGATTCGCTGGCGAGCATCGGCGGCTACGCTGCTCTACGCGACTACATTGCTTACGATTTTGCAATCGGCAACCTGATCGCGAAGGCGGGCTATCGGGTTGTGCTGTCGGGCCACATCATCGATCATCTGGTGAACCAGAAATCGCTTCGCCACATGTGGCAGAACCAGTTGCGCTGGGCGCAAACCACCCGCTATTCGCGCCCTTGGGGCCACTTGGGAAGTGGGCTCGTCTTCGCGATGCCCTACGGTCTGCTTGGCTTCTTCGCCGCGGGACTCCTGGGACGCTGGCAAATCGGCGCGCTGCTGCTGGGGATAGCGTTATTGAACCGCCTGGTCGAGGCCTGGCTGGTGGGCTGGACCGTGGTTCGAGATCCGGAGATACGGCGCGCGCCGTGGCTTTATCCCTTGCGAGACTTGCTGGGCTTTGCGGTGTGGTTCGCCAGTTATTTGAAGCTTCGCTATGTCTGGCGCGACAGCCGTTTCGAATTAAAGGGAACGCGAATTGCGCTGCGCGAGTCATCTTCGGACCGAAGCTAACGGGCTTGCGTTCAACCGTCGAGAATTCTTTGCTTCTTTAGGTGGGGGGCTGATTGCGGGTATTGGTTACGGGTGCGGCTGGCTTTATCGGCAGCAATATGGTGGATCGACTTCTTTCTGCCGGGCACCGCGTGGTTGGGTTCGACAATATGTCTACGGGACAACAGCGCTTTCTGTATGGCGCCCGGCTTCATCCTGAATTTACCTTTCATCAGGCAGACGTGCTTGAACGCAAAATGCTGGCGCAAGCAATGGAGGGCGTGGAACTCGTGGTCCATTTCGCAGCCAATGCCGACGTTCGCTTTGGCACGGACCACCCCCGCAAGGATCTCGATCAAAATACGATCGCAACCTGGAACGTCCTAGAAGCCATGCGTGAGCAGGGCTGTACGCGGATCGTCTTTTCCTCGACGGGATCGGTCTATGGTGAGCCGGACATTTTCCCTACTCCAGAGACTTGCCCCTTTCCGCTTCAGACTTCTTTGTACGGCGCTTCGAAGTTGGCCGCCGAAGGCCTGATTCAAGCCTATTGCGAAGGCTTCGGGATGCAGGGCTACATTTTTCGATTCGTATCGATTCTGGGCGAGCGCTACACGCATGGACACGTCTTCGATTTTTATCACCAGCTCGTGGAGCATCCCGAACATCTCCACGTGCTGGGCAACGGCCATCAGAAAAAATCGTATTTGTATGTGCAGGACTGCATCGACGCGATTCTTACCGCCATCGGCAAAGCGTCCGGCGGAGTGAACATCTTCAATCTCGGAACCGACGAATATTGCGAGGTCAATGATTCCATCGGTTGGATTTGTGAACATCTTGGTCTGCATCCAAAGCTGACTTACTCAGGCGGAGAGCGGGGCTGGGTCGGCGATAGTCCGTTTATCCTGCTAGATTGCTCGCGCATCCGCGCTCTGGGTTGGAGGCCGCGACTCAGGATAAAAGAAGCAGTTTTGGCCACAATAAAGTTCGTGAGCGCAGACGCCGTAGTGAAAACGGCACCCTGAGGATCGTATCTTAGATACGCTATACTTGCCCGCCGTTGAGGAAACTATCGTTTGATCATTACTCGAAGTCCGTTGAGAATTTCACTGGGTGGAGGAGGCACCGATCTTCCATCGTATTACCGCAAGCATGGTGGCTTCGTGCTCTCCGCCGCGATAAATCGATATGTCTATATCACCATCAATGAAGCGTTTCGTCCGCGGATCATCTTGAAGTACTCGAAGCTGGAAGATGTGGAGCGGTGGGAGGACATCCAGCATCCCATCATTCGGGAGGCGCTGCAGTTGACCGGGGTGTTGGGCCCGTATCTTGAGATCGTCAGCCTTTCCGATATCCCCGCCGGCACGGGCTTGGGTTCGTCGGGGAGCTTTACGACCGCGCTGCTGCGAGCACTGCACACCGTGAAACGAAATTTCGTGCCTCCCCAGGAACTGGCCGAACAAGCCTGCCACATCGAAATCGACTTATTAAAAGAACCGGTCGGCAAGCAAGACCAGTACATTGCGGCATTTGGTGGCATCACTTGTTTCGAATTTATGCCGGATGACCAAGTGATCGCAGAACCCTTGAAAATTGCTCCCGAAACTCTGGCCAATCTTGAGGATAGTTTGCTGATGTTCTTTACCGGAGCGTCGCGTTCGGCGGGGGAGGTTCTGCGCGATCAAGATACGCGGACTCGCGAGAATGCTCCCGAGATGCTGGAGAATCTGCATCTCACCAAACAGCTGGGACACGAAAGCCGGGACGCGCTACTGGCCGGCGATCTGCGCAAGTTTGCCGAACTCATGCGGGTTCATTGGGAGCACAAGAAGAAGCGCTCGCCGGGAATGAGCAGCGGTTTTATCGACGAAATGTACGAGTTGGCGCGCTCACAGGGAGCGCTCGGCGGCAAACTCATCGGCGCCGGCGGCGGTGGCTTTCTGTTGCTCTACACCGAAGACAAAACTCGCCTCCGTTCCGCCATGCGACGCGCCGGATTGCGCGAGGTCCGCTTGCAGTTCGACTTCAGCGGAACTTCCGTTCTGGCGCATGCCTAGAGGACCCATGCTACCCGTGGCCATACTTGCCGGTGGTTTGGCAACCCGTTTGGGAGCGCTGACGGAAAAAGTCCCGAAGTCACTGATCCAAATCGCCGGCGAACCGTTCCTGGCGCACCAGTTGCGGCTCCTCGAAACCAGCGGCATCCAACAAGTAATCCTGTGCGTCGGTCATCTGGGTGAGATGATTGAGGACGCGATCGGCGATGGCAGCGCCTATGGAGTGAAGGTCGAGTACTCCTATGACGGGGCCATGCGATTGGGCACCGGTGGAGCAATTCGCTCGGCTTTACCAAAGCTGGGAGCAAGTTTTCTTGTCCTCTACGGCGACTCCTATCTGCCTTGCGACTACGCCGGCATGGAACGCGAATTCTCGCAGCGCAACAAGTTGGGGCTGATGACGGTGTTCCGCAACGACGGGCGGTGGGACGTTAGCAATGTGGAATTTGAAGCGGGGCACATATTGGCGTACAGCAAAAAGAATCGCACATCGCGCATGAACTACATCGATTACGGCCTGGGCGTGTTCCGCGCAGAAGCTTTTGCCAGAACCCACGCAAAGGACTTGGCCGACGTTTATTCAGAGCTTCTCGATGGCAGAGAATTGGCTGCCGTGGAAGTGCACGAGCGGTTTTACGAAATCGGCTCGCCCGCAGGACTGAAGGAGATTACAGATTTCTTGCGCCCACCAGGAACGGTGCGGAAATGAACCGCCACAACTTGCATAAGGAAAGCTTTGCCGAGAGTTTTCTCGCTGAAGCAAGCCAGGTCATCGCGCAGCTGGATGTGCCGAGTATCGAGAAGGTTGCCAGCCTGATCGCCGGCACTCGCGCAGCAGGCGGGCGTTTGTTCATTCTTGGCGTGGGGGGGAGTGCCGCCAATGCTTCGCATGCGGTCAATGATTTTCGCAAAATCGCGGGTATTGAGGCTTACGCGCCCACCGACAACGTAGCGGAACTTACGGCGCGCGCCAACGATGAAGGTTGGAGTTCGGTCTTTGATAGCTGGCTGCATACCAGCCGCTTGCGCGCCGAAGATCTGCTGCTGATTCTCTCGGTGGGTGGCGGAGACGTTGAGCAAAACGTGAGTCCGAACCTGGTCGCCGCGCTGAAGTATGCCAAGTCGGTCGGCGCAAAAATCATCGGCGTCGTGGGCCGCGACGGAGGTTACACGGCTACCGTTGCCGATGCTTGCGTTCTAATTCCCACGGTGAACCCAGCCCACATCACGCCGCACACGGAAGCCTTTCAGGCGGTAGTTTGGCATCTGCTGGTATCGCATCCAGCGGTAAAGGTGCAGGCCACCAAATGGGAATCGATGGCCGGAAGTGAAAAACGGCGCGCCGTTTTCCTGGACCGCGATGGTGTTATCAACCGGGCTTTTGTTCGCGATGGCAAACCGTTTCCCCCTCCAACGCCGCAAGAATTGGAAATCATTCCGGGCGTTCCGGAAGCTTTGCGTGACCTGAAATCGCACGGCTATGAATTGCTGGTTGTGACCAACCAGCCTGATGTCGGCCGGGGGAAGCAATCTCGGCAGACCCTGGACACGATCCATCAGTCGCTGTTAGCAAGTCTTCCGCTCGACGATATTCTGGTTTGTTGCCACACCGATCAGGACAAGTGCGATTGTCGTAAACCCCGGCCTGGAATGCTTCTGGAAGCGGCGCGCCAGCACCATATCGATCTCTCAGCCAGTTTCATGGTCGGCGACCGCTGGCGCGACATCGAGGCCGGTTATAATGCTGGATGTAAGACCATTCTTATCGATTACGGCTATTCGGAGAGGCCTCCAGACCGTGTTCCCGACTTGCGCGTAGGATCACTCCGCGAAGCGGCTGACTGGATCATCCGTTCCACGCCCAAAGGAGCGCATCCCGCATGAAGTCTGTGTCCGACCTGTGCGTACAGATCTTCGCAGACGGGGCCGACAAGGCCAGCATTCTTGAGCTCTATCGCCAACCGTACATCAAAGGGTTCACGACCAATCCCACGCTGATGCGAGCCACGGGCGTGACCGACTATCGCGGGTTCGCCCTGGATCTTCTGGAGACGATTCAAGACCGGCCCATCTCGTTCGAAGTATTCGCCGACGAAGGAGAGGAGATGGAGGAGCAGGCTCGACACATCGCGGACTGGGGCAAGAACGTATTCGTCAAAGTTCCTGTGATGAACACGAAAGGAAAGCCGACCTACGATCTTGTCCGCTCTCTTTCCGGCGAGGGAATTCAGTTGAACGTGACCGCGTTGCTGACGCTGGAGCAGGTGCGGAAAGTTTGCGCGGCATTAAAGGGGGACGCTCCCGCCTATGTTTCCGTCTTTGCCGGCCGCATCGCCGACACTGGCCGCGATCCGCTGCCGCTGATGCGCGAGGCCGTGGCCATGGTCAACGACGCCAACGCGCAACTCATGTGGGCCAGTCCACGCGAACTCCTCAACGTTTTCCAGGCCGACGAGATCGGATGCCACGTGATCACAGCTACCACGGACATCTTGAAGAAGCTTCCCCTCATAGGGAAAGACCTGCATGAGTTCTCGCAGGAAACGGTGCAGATGTTCCGGCGGGATGCGGTGAAGTCGGGCTACACGCTGCCCACGGCAAAGCGGGCCGTTCCAGCCATCGCGCGCCGCTAAGGATGGTTGGTAAAGATTACTTTACCGGAGGCTTCGCTGGCGATGTGCAGCGGTCTCGGCAACCGTGCTTCCACTTTCTCGCGTTCGTACTGCGGCACAAAAAGAAAAACTCGTTGGTTCGAATTCCACGCTTCGAGCAGTTCACGATCATCGAGAAAAATGTGGGGAGCATCGGGATACGTGGATCCCCACCACATGGAAGTTGTGTTCCCATCGACCAGTTCAATCGGCCGCCTCAGATAGAACAGTAGCGACGAACCAAACGACTGGTCACCGTAAATCATCACACGATCCGTGGGCTTAAGTGCAGGAGCAATCTCCTTGGCCATGATTTGTGAGCCAAGAAACGGATCGAAGCGAACCAGAGCGATGTGGGCTGCGATCAGAAACCCTGCCATGCTGACGGCAGTCGCCCAGGTTGCGGCCAGCTGTGCGCCCCGGCGCCGCAGCCAGAATGCCAAGGCTGGTCCGATCAGCAAAACCATCGCGGCCAGGATTGCCGGGAGTCGCAGCGCGGCGAACGATTCCCCGGTCAGATCGAGCATATGCCCCAAGGAAAGCGTTTCGGCTTCGAGATTGGGCTTCGCGAGCACGGTGCCAATGTCCGGCACGAATGGAATGCGGCGCGAGTTCCACAGCCCGACCGCCAGTACTGCCGAGATCGCGATACAGATGAATGCTAGCGCACCCGCACTCCCCCGAAGCCAGCGGCGCGAACCCATCTCTTCCTCATCCGCGAGCCTCGCCGCAATCAGCAAGAAAATCGGGAAGTAGGCGGGGAATGTGTAGTACTCCTGATTGGTCGAGATCGAGAAGAAGACGAGCGTAACCCCGGCCCAGGTTAAGCAGAGTAATTCGGTTCGGGAGCGGAAGTTCAGCGGCGCCCGCGGCGGTCTTGCTGCACCCAGCTTGCGACGCGCCCTCCACAGCGAAATCGGACGCCGCAACGCCACCGGCAGATACAAACTCCAGGGAAAAAGCCACACCAGCTGTAGCGTCCAATAGAGGGAATTGCTCTGCTTGTTGTAGTCCTTGGGAATGCGTTTGCCCAGGAAGCGCATAAAGTGCTCATTCACGAAATAGAACCAGAAGAAGTGCGGATTGCGAATACCCGCGAGAATATGCCAGGGCGCGGCAATCGCCAAAAAGAGCAGTGTGCCGGTGAACAGACGGAACTCACGCCAGCGCCTCCATTCGCCACTGATCGCAACGTAGAGCAGTAAGGCAAGTCCAACCACGACGATGGCGAGCAGACCCTTCGTGAGCACTGCCAGAGCCACACCGGCGTAGCCGCCATACCAACGCCATCGAGCGGGGTCCTCTAGCGCGGTCGCAAAGAAGTAGAATGACGCGGCAATGAAAAGACTGAGGATGCTTTCCGGAATGAGGATACGGGTAAACAGGTAACATCCCGCCGCCGTGGTGATAAACAATCCTGCATAAATCGAGGCGCGATCACCAAAGGCGCGGCGTCCCCAGCGCATGGCCAGCAGCAAAAGCAACAACATGGACAACGCCACTGGCAAGTGTGCGGCGAACTCATTCGTGCCAAACAAGAAGTAGCACGAAGAAACCATCCAATACATCAACGGTGCTTTTTCCAGATAGCGGTTGCCATTGATCTTCAGCGTCACGAAGTCGTGGCTAACCAGCATTTCGCGCGCGGCTTCCGCGTGAGTTGCATCGGCGTCGTCCTGTAGTCCGGGAGAAAACAGCGATCCCAGATATACCACCGCGAATAGTGCCAGCACCCCGACGATCTGTACCTTGGAGATCGCCGCAAAGCGCGCTGGAAGTGTGGAAGAGGAGGCAGGGTTTGATGTTGTCAACGGGAGACAGTCCTCGAATCAAACGCCAACATCATTGGGCTAACCCTGTGACGCAAATCGTCATGTCTGAATCTATCATCCCCCCGGCGGTTTCCGGCGGGAGGGCCATCCCTTTCTGAGGTCGTGTTTCCCTATGTTAGACTGCGAAACTGGGTGCAATAAACTCTCTCATCTGCCAAAGAGCAGGAGTGTGCGGTGCGTTCGTCTTTCTGCCTTTGTTGCTTTGTGATCCTGATTGTCCTTCGTTGCGGCGCAGTTGCGCCAACGGACTACTACAACCACGTGGTGTTCGATAACAGCATTACGCCCGACTACTATTATTACAGCAGCGGGAGGGCGGTGTTTCCCAGCACGGTTGAGCTGCTGTCAGGGTCTCTGCCCGTCGAAAAGAAAAATTTCTTCACTGCGCCGAATGCGTTGCGCCTGCAGTGGCGATCGGTTGCGGGCGGAAGTTGGGAGACAGAGCTGCGAGTGGTCAGCATGCGCAACCGGCCCACGGATTTTCGCGGCGACACGTTGTATATGTGGTGTTACTCGCCGGAAGCCTTTCCGGCCGCCGATCTGCCCTTCATACAACTGGAAGACGAGGAGCATAATTTCACAGCTCCCATCAAACTGGATGGCATCGAAGGCGATGTGCCTGCGAAACGCTGGTTTCAGGTACGGCTACCCCTCAGCGAGTTTGAAACGGCTTCCATCCATCCCTTTCAGGCGCGCGAACTCCACAGCCTGTACTTCAGCCAAGGTGCCGCGGACGACACCCCTCACACTCTGATCATCGACGAGGTAAAAATTGACAATCGAACGGCGGCTACGCCCGTGGCTCCCGAGGTGAGGAGTCCTCCTCGATCGCCCAAGAATGTGCAAGCCACTGGATACGATCGTCACATTGACATCAGCTGGGATCCGGTTACCGACGCCGGCGATTTGCAAAGCTACGCCATCTATCGCTCAATCGGAAAACACAAGTTCCAGCCCATCGGGATTCAGAGCGCGGACACAAATCGCTACACGGATTTCATCGGGAGCTCGGGAGTGACCGCGACTTACCGGGTGAAAGCCGTCGACCGATCTTACCGGCAGTCTGCCCTTTCGGGGCCAGCCACGGCATCGACCAAAGACTTGTCCGACGATGAATTGCTCACCATGCTGCAGGAAGCTTGCTTTCGTTATTATTGGGAAGGCGCTCATCCCGTCGCGGGAGCGACGCTGGAAAATGTTCCTGGAGACGAGCGCATCGTCGCCACCGGCGCTAGTGGGTTCGGCATCATGGCACTCATCGTGGGTGTCGATCGCGGCTTCGTCACGCGGGAACAGGGCGTCGAGCGACTCACCAAGATTCTGGATTTCCTCGAAAAGGTTCCACGCTATCACGGCGCCTGGTCGCACTTCCTGAATGGCGACACCGCGCAATCCATGTTGGTGTTCGGCATGTTCGACAATGGCGGCGACCTGGTGGAGACCTCGTTTCTGATGCAAGGATTGCTCGCTGCGCGCCAGTATTTTAAGGACGACGGAGAAGCTGGCCAAAGCATCTATCGGAGGATTACGCACCTTTGGGAGACGGTGGAATGGGATTGGTACCGTCGCTCCCCTAAGAATGACGCGTTGTTGTGGCACTGGTCGCCGCAGTGGTCCTGGTTCATCGATCACCGGCTGACAGGATTCAACGAAACCATGATTACGTATCTGCTGGCCATCGCCTCGCCGACGCATGGCGTTCCCGCTAGCCTTTATTACAGCGGCTGGGCCGGGCAGTCGGAGGCCGCAATCGCATACCGCAGCGGCTGGTCGGGTTCCAGCGAGGGGGACCGTTATCTCAACGGCCACAGTTATTTTGGCATCAAGCTCGACGTGGGCGAAGGCACCGGCGGCCCCTTGTTCTTCACCCAGTATTCCTACATGGGTTTTGATCCGCGAGGGATCCATGATCGGTACACCGATTACTTCGACAACAACCGCAACTTGGTGCTCATCGATCAAGCTTACTGTGAGTCCAATCCCGGCCACTTTCAGGGCTATGGTGCGGATGATTGGGGCTTGACCGCCAGCGACGATCAGCTAGGTTATTCAGCCCACGCTCCCGACCGTGCGACCGACAACGGCACGATCACGCCGACCGGTGCTCTGTCCTCGTTTCCCTACACGCCTAAGGCCTCAATGGCGGCCCTCAAATTCTTTTATCGGGAACTGGGCGATCGGCTCTGGGGGGTCTATGGCCCGCGGGATGCTTTTAACCTGACGCGCAACTGGTTCTCGCCCGTTTATATGGGACTCGACCAGGCCCCCATCGTGGTGATGGTGGAGAATTATCGTACTGGATTGATCTGGAAGTTGTTTATGTCGAATCCCGAGATCCAACCCATGTTGGACAAGATCGGCTTTCAGCCAGATAACGCCGCCAAGGCCTCTGCCGACTCGCGCTGATGGCTCGCAGGCCAGAGTTCTCGATGCTGCTTTTCACCATTCCACCTGGAGGCCTGCTGCTCATAATCGGGCACCAATCCCGCAGAAGCGTGGTTCTATTGCTTCCGCCTGGATGATCCAGTTTGGACGATTTGAATCGATTCGAGCCAAGTGGAAGGACTCCTACACCGAGGCGGGAATGCCATCCATCGATCCCGAACTGTTGCCGCGCCTGCTGCTGATCGGCCACCTCTACGTGGTCACGAGCGAAAGGAAACTGGTGGAAGAGCTGCGCATGCATCGGGCGTGGCGATGGTTCAGCGGACTGGGCTTCGATCACGCATCACTCCACGTTTTCCAAGAACCGGCATGGACGATTCCAGAAATCGAATCTGTTTCAGGAGATCCGGGGAGGAGATCGTCGCCCGCAGCGGAGAGGCCGGATGGGTGAAGGGCGAGCCCTTTGGTCGCGTAGATCGCATCCGGCTCCGTGGTCGAGACTTTCTCATGTGCAACCGGGGTTTCGACCGGGTTCTCCCGCTCCAGTTCGGCTTAATACTCGCGCACCGTCCGGTTCGCCTTAGCGATTCTGCTAGTTGCTCGCGGGGTACGCGGCTGGGATGATCCGCATTGGCCAGCATGAAACTGCCGTCCACCGACATGTCCACTGCGGCATGGCTCAACCTCAGGTATTCTCGCCTTCACAAATACTGTGCTTCACTTAGTGACTGCGCCTGATCTCGCCTTGTATAAGCGCCACGAGGACCTACTGATTCTTCCAACTCTCGCTAATCCTTCCTTTGGGAATGATCCGGAGGAGACTCCATGATGCGTCGATCCCGTGCTGGCCGGTTCTTCCTTCTAGTCCTTTGCATGACGTTGTTCAGCGGCATGTTGCAAGCCCAGTTTCGCGCTTCCCTGCGCGGAACTGTGACTGATCCGCAGGGTGCTGCTGTCTCCGGCGCGAAAGCCACGTTGGTGAACACGGATACGAATTTCAGCTTGGTGTCGATTTCCGATGCCAATGGCCTTTACCAATTCAACGCGCTCCCGCCCGCTCCTTATCGGCTCACGATCGAGGCTCAAGGCTTCGCGCAGAAGGTGTTCGCGCGCTTGCAGCTCATCCCTGACCAGCCCAACGCGTTGGACGTGACGCTCGAAGTCGGCCAAGTCCAGCAGAGCATAACCGTTTCCGGCACAACCGAGGCGCTGGATACTGAGACCGCGAATGTAAGCGGCACAGTCGGCAGCAACCAAATTCAGCACCTGCCATCCTTTGGGCGCGACGTCCTCAAAGTCGCCGAACTTGCCCCCGGCTCTTTCGGCGACGGCTCGCAGGCCAGCGGCAACGACAACTATAACCTTCCCGGAACTCAGTCCAGCGGGGGGCAGTCGGGTGGCGCCGACGGCATTTTTAAGACGGAAAACGGCGCGCAAATTATTGCCAACGGCAATCAGACGGAGAACAATGGCATCTCGATTGACGGCATCAGCACAACCAGCGTCGTCTGGGGCGGAGCCAGCGTAATCACGCCCTCGGAGGATTCCGTTGACAACGTAAAGATCGTTTCCAATGCTTACGATGCCGAAAATGGCCGCTTCAGCGGCGCACAGATTCAGATCACCTCCAAGGGTGGCAGCAACCAGTTCCACGGCAGCCTGTTCTTCACCGCTCATCAACCCGGCTTGAACGCCTACCAGCCCTACAATGGCTACGGCAATACCGATCTGAGGGACGACAACAAGTTCAATCAGTTCGGAGGCAGCATCGGCGGCCCGATCTGGAAGAACAAGATATTCGCCTTCTTCAACTACGAAACCGTCCGCGAACCGACATCCATCATTGTTGGCAACGAATGGTACGAAACACCAGCCTTCGCCGGGTTGGCTCCCGCGGGCAGCATCGCCTCGACCTACCTCACCTTTCCCGGGAATGGCGTCGTCGCCACAGGCATCAATCCGCAAGGCAACTGCGCAGCCGCGGGCTTGACCGAAGGTGTTGATTGCCGGACCATCGTGGGTAAGGGAATCAATGTCGGCACTCCGCTGACTACGCCTCTCGGATCGCAGGACCTGAATTGGACCAGCACCAGCAGCCCCGGCGTCGGCAGTGGTTTGGGTACCATAGCCGATATTGCCAACTACATCACCTCGAATCCCACCACCTTTACCGCGACCCAGTACAACGGCCGGCTCGACGTCGATGCCACGGCGAAGGATCGCATAACATTTGCCCTCTATTGGGTTCCGCTGACCAGGACCGACTACAACGGAGGCGAACGTGCCTACGACCTTTTCCATCACACCCAGATCAACGATGCATTTTCCGCAATCTGGAATCGGACCATTTCGTCGAGTTTTCTGAATGAGGCCCGGGTCAATGCAGCGGGATATCGCTGGAATGAGGTCAGCGCCAATCCACAATTGCCCGTTGGCCTTCCCCTCGATAACATCGGTCAAACCGGCAGTATCACGACAAACGCTTTCGGACCAAGTGTCGGCACCATTCAGAATCAGTGGACCTACAGCTTCAAGGATGTGGCCACCAAGGTTATCGGAAGGCATACCGTAAAGTTCGGTGGTGAACTCACGCGTCTCTTTTATCTCGAAAATTGCGCCGCATGCGGCGTGCCGAGCTACGACTTCTTTAATATCTGGGATTTTCTCAACGATGCTCCCCATACCGAAGGAGCCGGCTACAACGGCTTTAACCCAACTACCGGCATTCCCACCTCTGAACGTCAGGACGACCGCGAAGACATCTGGGGCTTCTTCGCGCAGGACGACTTTAAGCTCCGCAGGAATCTCACCGTCAATGCCGGGCTGCGTTGGTCTTACTTTGGCCCGCTCTCCTCGAAAGAGGGCAACATGTATTTCACCACTCCCGGCCCGGGAGCGAGCTATCTCACCGGTCTGACCGTGCGCAAGGGAAATTCCTGGAATGCGCAGAAAGATAACTTCGGCCCCCAGATCGGCTTTGCCTGGAGCCCCGGCCGGTACAACGACCATATCGTGATCCGGGGCGGTTACGGCATCAACTACAATCAGGAAGAACTCGCCGTCTCCTCCAGCATCTTCCTGAATCCCGGGCTCATCGTAACCCCAACCTTCAACATGTCTACGCCCACCTCGCCCAATCCTGGTATTTTCTACGCCACGGCGTCGAATCCACACTCGCTCAACACCTATCCGCCGAATCCGAACGCCATCGTGACCTTTGGCCCTAACGGATTACCGACTACCGGCACGACTAATGTCGAGATCTTTCCCAATACGCTTCCCACCATACTGGTGCACCATTACTCGTTTGATATTGAGAACGACCTCGGGCACCATGTGATCGCGACTCTCGGTTACCAGGGAAGCTTGTCGCGCAATCTCCTCTTCCACGAGAGTCCCGATGCGGTTCCCGCGGCCACGGGATTAGCGCTGAGCCCGCAGATCGGTGGCGGAGGAGATAACTGGAATGTCAACGGCCGCGCCAACTATAACGCGCTGCTCGCCGAATTGAAGCACGGCTTCGCACATCAATTTATGGCCGATGCGCAGTTCACCTGGGCAAAGAGCCTGGATACAAGTTCCGGTCCCTATTTTGAGCAGGATTATCCATACAACCTTAATCTGGATTACGGACGCTCCGATTTCAACGTCGCCCACGCATTCAAGCTCTATGGCTTATGGCAACCCGTCTTCTTTCATGGCAGTCGAAGCTGGGTGGATAAGATTGTCGGTGGCTGGTCGCTGAGTGGCATCTTTAACCTTCACTCCGGCTTTCCCTGGAGCCCGGTGGTAAGCGTGGCAAACGGGAGTCTCTACTGCGGAACCTGCGGATATACGAGCTTGTACCCTGTGGCCGAGCTGCCCGGCGCTGGAAGCAGCACCAGCAACGCTGCATTCAAGGGGCCTGTTAGTTCGAACTATCCCCAGGGGGGAACGGCGTATTTTCAGACGCCCATTTACACTGCCTACGCCGGCAGCAGCTATGGCAATGCGATACCCGAGACTCCGGGTGTGCACCGCAACTCGCTGAACCTTCCCGGATACAGAGACGTCGACCTGACCTTGATCAAAGGCTTTGGTTTTCCCAACAACCGGGTGTTGGGCGAAAACGCCAGGTTTGAACTCCGCCTGGATGCCTACAACGTCTTCAACAATTTGAATTTCAACCCAACCCTAATTTCCCAAACGAACAACATTGCAAGCCCGAATTTCGGGACGCTTGTGGGAGCTCTCTCCGGCCGCGTCGTCACGATTGGAGCCCGCTTCAGCTTTTGATTTCCACGAGAGCGTGGGAGTATATCACGAAGAATGTCGTCGGGCACCAAGCCTGCCGATCGCTTCGGAAAGGTGCCAGGTATCCCATAGCCTGCTCAAGCGAAGCCGAAGGGTCTCGCGTCTTTCACCAGAAGTGGGGATTTTCGCTTCACTTATGCCATTCTGAGCGAGTCGAAACCCTCGACCCTTGAGCGCTCCTTTACGAATCGCAGCCGGGCCGCTTTCCCAGTTCCCCATGCCGGACGTTTAATCGGCAACCGGAATCCACACTGATGCGCGAGCGTAGACACCTGCGGCGATGGTGGCTTCGTGAGAAAAGCATGTAGGCACGAGCATCTCGGCGCAGCGAGCGGCGCTCTCGAACAATCCTGCGCCCGCCAGCCGAGGAGTACAGTGCATGCGGTTAAGCTGCGATGTAACTTTCAGGTGCTGAGCCGTAAGCCCGACCCGCTTGCAGCAGACATTGTGTGCCATTGCCGCCATAGTTCGGGTTGGTAGCTTGCTCGAATGTCTTGTTGCTGGTGCTCGTCCCTGCCCCGGGCAGAATCGCGGCAGGGCGAAGCTGGCCGTGGCCGCCGCGGGGTAATAAATATTTCCCGTGATGTTGTAATACGGTTCCAGGGGAAGACTGAGTGTACGTTCCAGATGCCGCTAACTTAAGGTTTTAGGATTGAAGAGAGAGAGCTTTGCCTTCAGGCTATTCGAGTCAATGAGAGACGATATTACAACAGCCAGACTCAAGCCGAGCGATACATGACTTGGAAACAGTAGTAAAATCCGCGCGGGAGTGCATGTTTAATGCGGAAAATTCGCTATGCAGTAGCGATGAGTTTGGATGGCTATATTGCTGGCCCGAACGGAGAAGCAGACTGGATTGGGGTCGACCCAGAAGTCGACTTCGCTGCTCTCTGGGCACAGTTCGACACTTTGCTGATGGGTAGGCGAACCTATGAAGCTGCAAGCAAGAGACTGGGCGAGGCGGCGTTTACAGGAATCAATACGATCGTCTTCTCACGGACCATGAAACAGACGGTCCACCCGAAAGTGACTGTCGTCTCCCAGTTGAATCCAGATTGGCTACAAGAGTTGCAAACTCAGAGCGGCAAAGATATTTGGATATGCGGCGGCAGCGAACTCTTTCGCTCCTTGCTAGATTCCGGCCACGTGGACACCGTCGAGGTGACCGTCATCCCAGTGTTGTTAGGAGGGGGCGTTCCGCTGCTCTCTCCTCCTTACAATCCGTCCAAACTGCGGCTGCTGAGCCACAAGATTTACCGTTCGGGAAGGGTATCGCTGGCGTATGAGGTGCAGCGTTAGCAGCCCGGGGTGTAAGTAGCTAATTTTCGGCACGACCAGCCGCGCCGAGTTGCGAGTCGAGCTTCGTGATTCTATGACCGATTTCGTACAAGGTATTGAGATTCGGCTTCCGGAGAGCCGATT
>JBAUXO010000281.1:0-44797 GCA_049584315.1 Candidatus Sulfotelmatobacter sp.
GACAGACTGCGGAATTCAGCTGGTTCCCGGAATTCAGCCGCTCCCAACAGCTTGGTCAACCGGCGAAATTCCTCCGTCGACATCTTGTCATGTAGCCGTCTGCGTCTGGCCGTTCTCCAGCCACCGCACAATTCGGTAATCTCCATCCCGAGAGACGGCAACACACTCGTGTCATACATTCCCCAGCCACGCAACGCCGGAATTGTCATAGGAGAGTCGAGCTGTCAAATCGGCATCGGGGGTAGGTGCGGGCACGCCGCGGCAGTGGAAAGACCTCCGGGCGGACCCTTTTTTGCTGTTTATTTACTACTTACTCGTCGGGAAAATCGAAATCGGCTCTCAGGGAGCCGAATCTCAATATCTTGTACGAAAGCGGTCATAGAATCACTGGTCATCCAGTGACACTGGTTAAGTGCTTCCTCACCAAGAAAGGCCTACCAACCAGGTAGGCCTTGAGGTATGACACATCCTGCGTCAGCACTGCACGACATGCTGGCGGTTGAAGTGGGCAACCGCCCATAAACTGCGGGCGCTTTACTGCCCGGTGCCGGAAAGGTTCACCTCCTGCGGGCTAAATCCACCTGTGTTGGTCACTGTTGCTACGCCACGGACCGCTCCGGTCGTTGTAGGCGAGAAAGTTACTACAAACGTACAGCTCGCCCCAGCTCCTAATGAAGCGCCGCAAGGAGATCCGCCCCCGGCGACGGCAGAGAAATCACCACTGGCTGAATAAGTGATGCTGGTCGATGCTGCGAGGTGATTAGTCAGAGTCACCGTAGCAGAACCGCTGGTAGTGCCTACCGTCAAGCTACCAAAGCTCAGGCTGGCTGGAGATATAGTTAACGGCAGGATGGCCGTCCCAGTAACGTCCAAAACCTGCGGACTAACGACCGTGTTGTTCCCTATTGCAACTGCCCCGTTAATTGATCCGGAGGTCGATGGAACGAAGGTAACCGTCAAGGTACACGAAGCTCCCGAGGCCAAGGCTCCGACGCAGCCGGACGCGCTGTAATCGCCACTGCCCGAAACGCTCGAAAGCTTCACCGACGAGGCGCTAGTGTTCTTCACGGTCACCGTTTTCGATGTGCTCGTCCCCACAACGGCATTGCTGTAGCTGAGCGAAGCCGGCGTGAAGCTGAGCGGGGAAGTGACTCCACCGCTGCCGGTGCCGCTCAACCCTACAACGAGCGGGGTCAATGCAACACCATCCTTGATCGTAACCGCGCCGTCAGTCGATCCGTTTTGCTTCGGCTTGAAGGTTACGTTGACGGTGCAACTCGCCCCGGCTGCAAGTGTCGCTCCGCAAGGAGATCCGCCCCCGTCCACGGCAGAATAATCGCCGTTGGCCGAGAAGCTTATGCTCAAAGCCGTGCTCGGGTTATCATTTTTTAGCGTTACCATCTTTGCGGCGCTGGTAGTGCCCACCGCAACTGTTCCGAAGGAAAGGGAGCTAGGTGAGACCGTTAGCGGAGCCAACCCCGTGCCCGACAGACCGAGTCGATCGGGAGAACCAATGGCGCCGTATACCATCGTCACATCTCCCGCAACCGCTCCCAATATCGAAGGTTTGTAGGTTACTGTGATAGTGCATTTCCCACCACCCGCCAACGAGGCGCCACAGGTCTTAGAGGAAATGGCGAAGTCCCCGCTCGAGGCGATTGACGAGATGCTCACTGACGACGAGCTGATGTTGGTAACAGTTACGACCTTTCCCGCGCTGGTGGTGCCCAACACCTCATTACCGAAACTCAAGGTGCCCGGAGACAGACTCAGGACCGGGTCGATTACGAAGCTGGCTGAGTGAGTGGTTCCGATATTTCCAGCATTGTCGACGCTGTAGTATTGAACCGCGTAGTTGCCCGTATACTTCACGGTAAACGGGCCGCTGTAGGTTTTCCAGCCATCACCGTTAACCTCGTAGTACGTCTTAGCCACGCCGCTCCCTGGGGCTGGGTCGCTGGCGTTGAGCGTGAATGTGACTGCACTCCTGTAAGTCGTGCCACTTATTAAAGTGCCACTCAGAGTATCCGTGGTTACTGGCGGAACGGCGTCGTAGCAGATGGGACCATACGTGACATCGCCGGAGGTGCTGCCCTGATTGCTCCAGGCGCGAACATGCACAGTATGGCAACCCTGGCTCACGCTGCCGCCGCAGGACGCTCCGGTGAAGTCGAGGCAGCCGTTAGTTGCATTTGCATACTGCGGTCCCGAGAAGAATGAATTGGAGTCATTCCGATCGGTGTCGAGGGACGGGTCAGAGGGAATGGAATCCCAGCCTTGCGTGAATCCCGCGATGCCGGTAGGGTTGCTGTTCGCGTTGACCGACCAGCTGACGACTTGATCAGAGTTATACCAGGTGTTTTTCGCTGGACCGCTGAAGGCCACCGAAGGTGCGTCATAGGAGAGGTTGTCTTCCCAGTTGATGGCCCAGGCAAGTTGTAGAGCGTTGAACGAGCCCCAGCCTGTGGCCAGGTCATAGCCGGGTCCTGCGCACCAAGCCCCAGTGCCGTAAAGGTTGGTGATGTCGTTGCTCGTACATCCCGAAGTGATGTCATAGAAGGGATAATGCGGAGCACCCTCGTTGTATCCACCTTCAGCGTAGATGTCGTAGTCGACCTCGCCAATAGGGGCGCAGTTGTGAGTGCCATCGCAGGCGTTGCCCATGCTAAGAGAGTAGGCGTTCTCCTGTGCGATAAAACCGGACATCATCGGAGAAGCGTCGCTGGTGCCGGCCACGGGCTGCAGGAAGTCGTCAAAGAAGAAGTTTAGTCCAGGGTATGGGCTGGACATTAACGCCACGTCAGGGACGCTGCGGCTGCTGGCACCACAGTAAGGATGTACCTGGTAGCCCGGGGCTGACCAGACCGCGCTGCAGCCTCCTCCTCCTCCTCCGTCATTTTCACTGCAAGCGCCGGTGAACGTGTCACCAGTCCAAGCCACCTCTGTATTGAAGCTGCCGTCGGCATTGAGCTCGAGCCGCGTTCCGCCGACCGAGACGATGTCAGGATCTGACTCAGGATAGAGGACCGCGACTGCATCTTCGCAACCTGCAGTTGTTCCGCCGTCGCCGGCGGCGGCCATAATCGTCCAGCCTTGGCCGATCATCTGGTTGAAGATGGAGTGCCAGGAGGTCAGCAGGCTAGGAGCACTATCCTCAAACCAGTATTCGGGTAGGCCGTAACTGATATTAACGACCCTAATATAGTTGTCGTTGACCATCTGCTGAAAGACGGTGCCGAAATCTCCGAAGCCCTCAGCAGCCTCATAGACCCAGATGAACGCCGTGTCGACATAGGAGCCGCGGCTATTGGAGGTCGCAAGCGACCACTCCAAATCAAGGGTAGTCTCATCATCGCAGCAACCGGGGGTTCCATCAACGTAGATGTAGTTGAAGTGGCCGGCGAGGTAAGGATATTGATTGTGGAAGCCCGTAATATCGGAACCAGCGAAAGCGCCATCGGTTGCCAGGCCGATGGTCGTCTCGGGCGGGGTCTGGCCGGGGTTGTTGAGCGGATTGCAGCAATGTCCCAAGGCCTGAAGGCCATTGTAGTTGTAGGCCTGCTGACTCCAGATATCGGTGGGATCGTAGCTTCCGTTGGTGATCTGAGATCCGATCCGAGCGCCGGAGGACGGCTTGATTGCTTCGACAGTGGCTTCGTCGGCATCGAGCTCGGTGGCCTGGCCGATCTGGTGCATCGGTCCGGGAGCATAGTCGGGGCCGCGCATACCCTTCAGCGTTCGGTTGGCGGGACGCATTCGCATGATGCTGTTCAGGCCATCCACATATTCCACGATCCCGGTCAGGTTTGCCGGGATGGAGGGATCACGATCATTCGAAAACTCGGTAGTCCCGCTCACCTGGTACTTGTTGATCTGAATGTTAAAGGCTTTCTGAATCGTATCGACCGCGCCCTCGACGTTCACCATGAGACGGTTAGGGTAGCGAGCGGTGACAGTCAGCCCTTGGCTAGTGACCCAGTCCACGACCGCCTGCTCGTCTTGAGCTGAAGGAGCGAACCGTGCATTCCACTGCTCGGGCGAGAGATATTTGTGAAAATTGGGCGAAGATTTGTCCTGCAGTTGTTTGAGGAATGCTTCTTCGGCAGCCATTTTGGGAGCTTTGATAGAGATGGCGAGCCGCAGTTTCGAGGCAGAATTGTACGCTTCGACGAGGGGTGCAGAGCCTTCTCTCACCTGTCGTGGCGTGTTGGTAAAGGCAGGCAGGTTGTTTAATCCAGAGACTTGCGGTTGCTGGCTCCAGGCGATAACGGATGTACAGACCAAAGCGAGTGCCGCGAGACAGCCATAAATACTCAATACCTTCGGTGAGTATCTCCCGATGTGGCGTACTTGAGAGCTCATTTGTTTTCTCCGACGATGTGGTGGAATTGCTTTGCCGGTCAGGGGTACGGCAGACCCTCGCCACTCCAATGCCTTGCGAGCGGTTCGCCTTTTTTCCAGAAGGCCGGTGTAGCCATTCGTAGACATAGTGCCAATGCGCCGCGCTTCGTATCACATGCGGGATGAAATTCCTAAACTTTCCTAATTTTGACCGCCCTGACAGTCGTACGATCCGGAAAATGGCGAGCCTGAGCATATTGGTTGGATCGTAGTGGTGGAGTAAGTCAATGAAGGCTGGAAAGTTGGCGTCGTCTCAGAAACGACGGTTGGCCGAAATCTCGATTTCGCGCAATCTAAAAGGCGCCCACGTTGGGGTAGGTTGTGATTGTGGGGACCACCACCACCGACAAGGGGCGCCGTTTATTAACCAGGAAAAGCTTATCTGCTATCTCGTTCTCGACATAGCCGATATCTCGAGTTCCGGACTATGCGGAGTAGATCCAGAAACCATCGATTAATCAGGCTATTGACTACCTTTAGAGTCGGCATAGTCCGGACGGGCTCAGTTTCTGCAGAATTGCCGAGATTCGCGAAATCGTCGATTCTGACGAATCTGTCAGAGGAATCGACGTGATGCATCGAGAGAGGCGATAGAGGGCACTCTGAGCTTCGACGCCTGTTCGAGAAGATGTCTGGGGAAGCGGGACATGAGGTGCCTTCTCGCAGGCGAGAGCTCTTGGCGGGACTTCGCGACTACCCGAGTCAACTGGTTCAAACAAGTCACCACAGGGACGGCATTCTTCAAAGATAAGAGCCTCCCCGGCCCAGCGTACTCCGCATAGTCAGCATTGGTGTTTCGTTCACAAACTTTATTTTTCCAAACGAGTACGAGTTTCGTTCTCCCCAGATTGAACCCTGAGATTGTGTCCTAGGTAGACCGCTTCGCTGCGTTGTATCCGGTTCGAAAATGAACTGTCACCGTTCGGCGATAGCGCTGAAAACAGTGAATCGCTCGCCTTTTCCGTTACAAAAAGAGGACGGTTACACGCCTGATTCCTTTTATCGTCCGCGCCCCCGTTCGACGTCAGAAACGAAGCTGGAATTCCATCTCGATTATGATTTCGAAAAGACCGACGTCGGCATGATAGCGTTCAACACTATCTACTGTTAGAGAAGGTGGCGAAACGGGTACAAGATGACGAGGTCATGCAGTTACTCAAGATAATGCTGAGGGCGACGGGGAAAAAGGGAGTTCCGCAGGGCGTGATCAGCGTCTTGTTCGGCATACCTCTGCCGTCGTGCATCCCGCTCGCCTTGCTTCAGGATCGCGATGATTTGCTCTTCGCTATGTCGCGTGCCTTTCATTGCCGTTCTCCTCTCGGTTGGGGAGAACTAACATTCTAGATGCTCCAGTCCTTCGGGGGTTGGGTCAGTGGCCAGAGCTGGCAGGAGGCGAGGGCGCGGCCCTCCGGCTAGACTAAACGGCGACGGGTTCGAAGTGGTATGGATGAAACTGCCGTTGTGGAAAGTTTCAGCGGGTAAGTGTTGCAAAAGATTTGCGTCTGACACCTCGATCTACACTCGAGCTCACGGGTAACTCATTGATAAAAAAAGAATTCTAGAAACGCTCTTTCGGTCAAAGAATTGCGCAGGTTAGACCGGTTTGAGGCGCGAGCTCGCCAGAGGTTAGAGCCGGCTTCGCAATCCCAGGGCGGGGCGGGAATGGCTTACAAAGAAACTTTCTGGATGGCGTGCGATTCCACCGAGCAGTTGCGGGCGGAGTTTGGGCCATTCCATAGTCGGGCTGAGGCAGAAGTCGAAGCCCGCAAGCTGGGATTTGGCTATGTCCTGCGCTACGAACACCTGCTCGACGAAAACGAAGAGATCCAGGAAGTTCGTTGCGTGTTCCTGGAACTGGCCGGCGCAACCGCGACGGAATCCTCTGCTGTCAGCCTGCATACTCGTTGCGCCGCGTGCGGAGCGTCTGCCACTCACGAGAAGGGGTGGCAGGCCGAAGTATGGGCAGACATTCATGAGTTCGAGCACGCACGCCATCGCGTGCGGCTCTTCGAACACGCGCGCGGCAAAGGTTTGAAGGAAATCGCCGGCTGGCGTGGATAGCCTCAAGCCGGGGCACGATTACGCGGCCGGCGACAGTGGGCCGGTAGTTGGCCGGTCGCTGAACCAGATCACCTTGTACCACGCTCGGCCGCCGCGCATCAGGCCCCCGCTAAGACGGTGGCATTCTTCGCGGCAGCGCAGCGGGCCGCTCCCAGCAAGCCGGCTTTGTCATTGGTGACAACCTGTACCGAGATGCTTTCCAGGAGCGGGCGGAGTCTACCTTTTTCCAGGAAAGCCCGCATGAAAGTCGGTCCCGTGAGCCGGGGAAGAATCTTTGGCGAAATCCCGCCGCCAAGAAAGATCCCGCCGGTGGCCATCGCCTTCAGAGCGAGATTGCCCGCTTCCGCGCCGTAGACCGAAATCCACAGGTCGAGCGCTGCTTCTGCCAGCCGGTTCGCGCCATCCAGGGCGGCATGAGAAATCGTCGCCGCGGCGTCTCCCTTGCTAAGTTGGGCGGCGAAGCCGGCGGGTTCCTCGCCGGGATCTTTTTTTCGTAAGAACTCGTACACATTTACTAGCCCCGGTCCGGACAGGATGCGTTCGTAACTGACATGTCCGTATTGGCTCGCCAGAGATTGCAAAAGTTCAATTTGCAGCTTTCCTTGGGGTGCGAAATCTGCGTGCCCGCCCTCGCAAGCGAAGACCTGGTGTTGGCTTCCGTCCCAAAATAATCCCGCCTCCCCTAAACCGGTTCCGGGCGCGATCACCGCCTGATTGCCCTCTGACGAAGCAATCGAATTAAGCGGCGTGAGATCTTGTGAGCGGAGACCACCGATCCCCCATGCGCTGGCTTCGAGATCATTAATCAGCAAAGTGGCGGGAAGCTGAATCCGTTTCGCCAAGCGGGATTGCTCGATAATCCAGGGCAAATTGGAGGTTTCGACCCGCCCGTTACGTACCGGACCCGCAATACCGAAACAGGCCACTGCTGGCCGCGCGGCCGAGTCCTTCAGGAATTCAGTGACGATGTCGCCGAGGTCGGTGTAGTCGCGACTAGGGAATACACGCTCGCTGACCAAGCGAATCTCGCCATTCTGGGGCTGAAAATAGGCCAGTCGAGCGTTGGTTCCACCAATATCGCCGGCCAGGATCATTTCTCGAAGTTCCTCCAGCGCCGGCCGTCGCGCTCCAGGAGTTCGTCAGCCTCTTTCGGTCCCCAGGTACCGGAAGCATAATTGGGAAAGTTCCGCGGCGGAAGGGCCTTCCAAAGATCCAGCATGGGATTCACCACGGTCCAGCCCGCCTCCACCATGTCCGCCCGCTGAAACAATGTTTGATCGCCAATCATGCAATCGTGCAACAGCCGCTCGTAGCCGGTGCTGGGCTGCTTTCCAAAGTATTCCTGATATTCGAAGTTCATGTCCACTGTCCCCAGCCGCATCACCGGCCCGGGAACCTTGGCTGCAAACTGCAACGAGATGCCTTCTTCCGGCTGGATGTGAAGCACCAACTGATTTGGCATGAGATGTTCCACCGATGTATCGCGGAACAAAACAAAAGGAGCGCGGCGGAACTGGATCACGATATGAGTGTTGCGCGCAGGCATCCGTTTTCCGGTGCGAAGATAGAACGGTACGTCGGCCCAACGCCAGTTGTCGATGAGCAGCTTCATCGCCACGAAAGTCTCCGTACGCGAATCTGGCGCAACGTCGCTTTCCGAGCGGTAGGCCGGAACATGCTGTCCGCCCGAGGTTCCCTCGCCGTATTGCCCCCGCACCGAGCGGCTTAGAACTTCCTCGTCGCTGATGGGCTGGATGGCGTGCAAAATTTTGGCTTGCTCATCGCGCACTGCGTTGGCGTCGAATGAAATGGGTGGTTCCATCGCCGTCAGGCTGATCAGCTGCATGATGTGGTTGGGCACCATGTCGCGCAGCGAGCCTGCATGATCGAAATAGCTGCCGCGGCCTTCCACGCCTACGGTTTCCGCCACCGAAATCTGCACATGATCGATATAGCGGCGGTTCCAGATGGGCTCAAAGATTCCGTTGGCAAAACGGAATGCCATAATGTTTTGGACGGTCTCTTTCCCCAGATAGTGATCGATGCGGTAGATCTGCTTTTCGTCGGCGACTTTCAGAATTTGCTGATTGAGCGCCTTCGCCGACTCCAGGTCGTGACCGAAAGGCTTCTCGATGATCACGCGTCTCCAGTGATCATTGCCTTGCTCCATCAGTCCATTGGCCGCGAGCTTTTCAACGATAGGGCCAAAGAAACTCGGAGCGGTCGCCATATAGTAAAAGAAATTTTGCTGAGTGGAGTGGTCGCGGTCGATCCGCTCCAGGCGCTCCTTAACCTGCGGGTAAAGCTTGTCCTCCTTGAAATCGCCGGCGTAGTAATAAAAGCGGCGAGAAAAACCATCCCACAAAGACTCGTCGATGCAATCGCCACAATATTCTTTAACATCATCCAGGATTCTCTTGCGAAAATCTTCATCTGACATCTGCGTCCGGGCTACGCCCAACACCGCAAACTCCTTCGAGAGCAGATTCGCCCGAGCAAGGTTGTACAGTGCGGGAATCAACATGCGCGCCGTCAGATCGCCGGCCGCACCGAAGATCACCATCACACAAGGATCTCCTTGCTTGCCGACGCGCGGTAGAGCCGCTGAGGGTTTTTCCGCCAATTGTGCCATCATAAAGTCCTTAAATTTGCGCTCGGTGGTTATGCGGATTTCTTGGTCTGGGTCGCTGCTCCGGCCATCCCTTCGGCGGCTTCCACGTGCCCGCCAAATTTCTGCCGCATGGCGGAAAGCATTTTCTCGGCGAAGGTGTGTTGTTGCCTCGACCGGAAGCGTACATACAAAGCCGCGGTCAGCACCTCAGCAGGGACCGCCTCTTCAATCGCCGCCTGGATCGTCCAGCGCCCTTCACCCGAATCTTGCACGTAGCCTTCGTATTCGGAGAGCGTCGGGTTTTCCGTCAACGCCATGGCTGTCAGATCCAATAGCCACGAACTCACGACGCTGCCTCGCCGCCAAACTTCGGCGATGTTGGGCAGGTTCAGATTGTAGCGAATATTCTCCGGCAACTCTTTGCTGGTGGCGTTCTTGAAGATGTCGAAGCCCTCGGCGTAGGCCTGCATCATGCCGTATTCGATGCCATTGTGCACCATTTTTACAAAGTGTCCGGAACCGGAAGGACCGCAGTGGACGTAGCCCTCTTCGGCCGTCCCGCCAAGCTTTTCCCGGCCGGGCGTGCGCGGAATGTCACCCTTTCCCGGGGCCAGCGTTTTGAAAATGGGATCGAGCCGCTCTACCGCTGCATCGGGTCCCCCAATCATCATGCAGTAACCACGTTCGAGTCCCCAGACCCCGCCGCTGGTTCCCACGTCCACGTAATGAATGCCTTGGTTCTTGAGTTCCCCGGCGCGGCGCACGTCATCTTTAAAATAAGAATTGCCGCCATCGATGATGGTGTCGCCGGCCTGCATGTGCTGCGCGAGCTTCTCCACGGTCTGCTCCGTCGGACTGCCCGACGGCACCATGACCCACACCGCGCGCGGCGCCTTTAGCTTGCCCACCAAGTCTTCGAGCGACGATGCGCCGCCCGCGCCTTCTCCCGCCAATTGCTTGACCGCGTCCGAACTCAAGTCCGAGACAACAAGCTGATGTCCGCCGCGCACCAATCGCCGCGTCATGTTCGAGCCCATGCGGCCCAGACCTACCATTCCCAACTGCATATCGCGTTGCTCCTTACGATGTGTGACTCGCGGCGGCCGGCACTGCAAGAATATAGCCAAAGTTACGCAACTGTCTCATAAGCCGCGGCTGCCAGGGTGGCAAGACCCGCGTCAACGGCACTTTCCAGATGTGCAAGAAGTGCTCGTCAGCGTTCAGCCAGCACTCCGGCAAGGCCGACCTTCAAACGGCTCAAGCGGTTTTTCCTTTTTGGGCAATGCCTTTTTCCACCGCGGCCAGCAATGTGTGGAACGCATCCGCAAACAGCTTCACCCCATCGGCCGTCAGCTTGGTGGTCACTTGCTTGATCGAGATGCCGGCCTTTGCCAGATCGTCCATCACCCTCTGCGCGCCTGCTACGTCCTCGGTGAGGCTCTTGCGAAGCCGCCCATGATCGCGAAACGCATCTATCGTGGCCGGAGGCATCGTGTTTACCGTATCCGGCCCGATCAGTTCTTCTACGTACATGACATCTCGATACGCCGGATTCTTCGTGCTGGTGCTCGCCCACAGTACGCGCTGGGTGTGCGCGCCTTTGGCAGCCAGAGCCTCCCATCGCGCTCCGCTGAAGATTCGCTCATAGCGTTGGTAGGCGAGCTTTCCGTTGGCAATCGCCACCTTGCCCTTCAAGCTTTTCAGGAGAGCCTGTGCTTGCGGGTCGTTGCTTGCCTTCAATTTGTCGTCGATCATCGAATCCACCAGCGTGTCGATGCGACTGATAAAGAAGCTGGCGACCCCCGCCATTTTCTTCAGATCGCCGCCGCGCTTTGCCAGGTCTTCCAGTCCGGCTATATAAGCCTCTGCAACCTGTTCGTATACTTCCTGCGCGAACAACAGCGTCACGTTGATGTTGATGCCTTCGCCGATCGCTTGGCGAATGGCAGGGAGTCCTTCGGGCGTCCCCGGAATCTTGATCATCACATTCGGCCGATTCACGGCCTTCCACAGGCGGCGGGCCTCCTCGATCGTCTCCTGCGTCTTCAGCGCGAGCAAGGGAGAAACTTCCAGGCTGACGTACCCGTCTCGAAAATTTGAACTCTCATAGACCGGGCGCAAAATATCGGCGGCATCCTGAATGTCGCGAATCGCAATCTGTTCATAACGGGCAGTCACGGTGAGATCGCGCCGCGAAGCCAGTGATTGCAACATGTCGTCGTACAGGTGACTGTCCGCGATCGCCTTCTCGAAGATAGACGGATTCGAAGTCATCCCCCGCAGGCCGTCTTCCTCAATCATCGCCTTGAGCTTTCCGCTGGTGAGTAAGTCCCGCCGGATGTAATCGAGCCACATGGATTGTCCAAAGCCCAGTAAGGCCTTCAGAGGGTTCGTAGCTTTTGCAGTTTCCAGAATCCCAGTAGGTTGCATAGTGATTTCTCCTGATGAACTGACGGCCGACGTCGTTGGTTAGCAAGCTAGGTTCGTGATGCTATGTTCGCGGCGCAGTGAAAAACGCCGAATCAGTCGCGGCTTACTTAGCCGCCATTGCCTTGCGGGCTTCTTCCGCTACCACTTCCGCAGTGAAGCCAAAGAACTTCAGTAAGTCTTTCAGCGGGGCTGACGCGCCGAAGCGGTGCATCCCGACCTTTCGTCCCCTTAATCCCACGTATCGTTCCCAGCCAAAGGTCGCCGCCATTTCTACGGAAACTCGCGCCGTGACCGAAGAGGGAAGAACGCTCTCTTTGTACGCCGCGTCTTGCTGCTCAAAGATTTCCCACGAGGGCATGCTCACCACTCGTGCATGAATACCTTCCCCCTTAAGTTTTTCGTAAGCTTCGACACACAGCGAAACCTCGCTGCCGGTAGCCATGAGAATTACGTCCGGCTTACCGCCCGGCGCATCGGCCAGAACGTACGCGCCTCTTGCCGTACCTGAGGCCGCAGCAAACTTTGAGCGGTCAAAGGTTGGAAGGTTTTGCCGGGTCAATACCAGCGCTACCGGTTGATGCTGCAGTTTCGCAATGATCTTCCACGCTTCCACTACTTCGTTGGCATCGCCGGGACGCAGCACAATCAGATTCGGCATGGCACGCAGTGATGCAAGCTGCTCGATCGGCTGATGCGTCGGTCCGTCTTCGCCGAGTCCGATCGAATCGTGAGTGAAGATGAAAATCGACGGAATTTCCATCAGCGCCGAGAGTCGTATACTGGCTCGCATGTAATCGCTGAAGTTGAAGAAAGTGGCGCCGAAGGCCCGAATTCCAGAAACGGTCAGTCCATTCACGCTTGCAGCCATCACATGTTCGCGAACCCCGAAATGTAAATTGCGTCCATGATAGTCGGTAGCGCTGAAGTCCCCGGCGCCTTCAAACTTCAACGTGGTCTTGTTCGAGGTAGCCAAGTCGGCCGAGCCACCAATCAGCCAGGGAATATTCTCTGCCAGCGCGTTCAGAACCTTGCCCGAACTCTCGCGCGTTGCCATGCCCTTGGCATCTGCCGGGAAGGTAGGCAGATTCTTGTCCCACTCGTCGGGTAATTCGCGCCTCTGCATGCGATGCAAACGGTCGGCAAGCTCCGGATATTTCTGCGAGTAAGCGGCAAACATCTTTGACCACTGCGCGCGGGCTTCGTGTCCGCGCTTGCCTATTCCATCCTTGAAATGCTCACGAACGCCTTCGGGCACCAAGAACTTGGCGTCTTCCGGCCAGCCGTAAAACTTCTTCACCAGCCGCACTTCTTCCTCGCCCAGCGGCTCCCCGTGAGCCGCATTCGTATCCTGCTTGTGCGGCGATCCATAGCCAATGTGGCTGTCGACAATAATTAGCGTTGGGCGATCGGTTGTTTTCGTGAAAGTTTCAAACGCCCGGGCCAGCATTTCCAAATCGTTGGCGTCGGTAACCCGCGTTACATTCCATTCGTAGCCGATAAATCGTGTAGCCACGTCTTCACTGAATGACCAACTCGCCGGTCCGTCCAGAGTGACGTGGTTGTTGTCATAGATCCAGCACAGGTTCGAAAGCTTCAAATGGCCGGCCAGCGACGCAGCTTCGCCGCCGATCCCTTCCATCAAGTCGCCGTCCGAACACATGGCGTACACGTTGTAATCGAAGATTTCGTAGTCCGGCTGGTTGAAGTTCGCCGTCAGCCAACGACTCGCGATCGCCATTCCCAGGCTGTTTCCAACTCCCTGTCCAAGCGGTCCCGTCGTGGTCTCGATGCCGGAAGTGATGTGCGATTCGGGGTGCCCCGGAGTCCGGCTCCCCAACTGACGGAAGCGCTTGATCTGCTCCATGGGTACAGCCAGCTCTTTCAACACTTGGTGGTTCTCGTCAACCTCGCGAACCCCCGCAAGATAAAGCATCGCGTAGAGCAGCATGGAAGCGTGGCCGTTCGACAGAACGAAACGGTCCCGATTCAGCCACGTCGGATCTTCCGGATCGTATCGCAGAAAATCCTGCCACAAACAGTAGGCGACTGGCGCCAGACCCATGGGCGCGCCGGGATGCCCGCTGTTGGCTTGCTGTACAGCATCAATCGCCAAAGTGCGAATCGTGTTGATGCTGAGTGCGTCCAGTTGCTTGCCGGTTACCAACGCTTGTTCACTGGCTACCATGGGACGGGTACTCCTCTCGGGGGAAAACTCTGTGCCTAGGTGTCGTTCTACTGGCTAGCCCTATTAGAGTTCGGAGGACAGCAAAGGGTTTCAGTTCAGTCACGAGTGTATCAATTTCTTGCGGAATAATGTCGGATGAGCTGTGAAAATTGCCGGGTTTGGAAGAAAAGCGCGGGCTGAAGAGGAATTGAAACTCTACTTTAACAGTTGCAAGTAACTGCTCTCGCTGCTCGATACACGGGTGGTTTCCTGAACATATTTCAGAAACTGGCGGAGATTCTCTTTACCCGCTGGCTCCATTCCAGCGAAGCGAATGCGCACGCCACCCGCGGGAGCGCTGCGAGTGACCACGCCGTTCAGGGCCAGACCCTTCACCCAAATTTTGCCACTGGCGACCCACAGACCGATTTCGACCTTGGCGCCGCCGCTGATTTGAGCGGCTGTTTCCACCTGGCATCCCCCCATGCTGGTGTTCGAAAGATTGCCCCAGATCGGAACGTCCCCATCATTGACCCGCAACTCGACCGCCACGAAGCACTTGATTCGGGGATGTCGCCGCCGATCCTGTGCCCAGTTGGAACTGAAAAGATCAGGTTCGAACGGAGGGGTGGCGGAGGTTGCCGTGGGCAAGGGTGGGGGCGAGGGTGCGGCGGCCTTGGCTCGCGTTGCCCCACCCCCGGCAGCTTGCTTGATCTCGCGCATGGCCGCCAGTAAAGCCTGTTCTCTGCGGTCGGGAGGTGCATCGCGATAGATCTGCAGCAGCTTTCCTAGGTTTCGAGCCAGGTCGGGATCTGCCAGCAATCCCGTCCAGTCCGTTCCGGCCGATGGGTTCGACTTTGAGTCCGTCATGAGGTGCGCGTTCTGATTTGGCGCCTGCAAACCTGTGCGATTTAAGCTTGACCCAGCAGTCACCTATTCACAAGATGACCTAAGTCATCTCCCCGCCGCGTTCCGACCATCCCGATCAGGGCTTTGAAGTTTAGTCGGCGGGCTTCAGACTCTTCAGACAATTTTCAAGCGCATCCCGCTGATCTTCGGTCAGGGAAAGAAATTCAAAGCCGTATTGATACCCTCGGCGATGGCGGACCACTGCCCTCACATCCCACACCACGGATGCTCCCGGAAGCGAGAAGCTCAAGCTCACGACCTCGCCGCCGTTCAGGTCTGCAGCCAGCAGTATGCCGATTCCGGCGGCCGATAGATCCCGGCAGTGCCCCTCCACCTTCTGATATTGGTCCCCCAAGTGGCTAACCGAGACCCGAAAATCGCCGCGATATCGAGCATGCCGTCGGCGCCGGCGGTCTAACCGCTTCATCGCTCGCTTCGGATCCGAAGACGGCATGGGTCCGGGTACTCTCTTGCGCCGACCGATGGGTAGTGCGGTTCAAACGCAATCTGCAAATCCGCGGTGTCTTTTTCGGTTGGAGGTTCCGGCCTAGGTTGGTGAATCGGCTGGCTAGTCGACCCGAGCAATACCGGGTCAAGCCTGTGGTGAGCTGGAGGTTGCCATGGTGTGCAAAACATAACTTCCATAGTAGCCAGAGTCTCCGAGCAAGAATGCTGGCGGACGATGCTTTCTTCACTCTACCCGCATTGAACACGCCGCGGAAAGTCTCGAAGGTAAGGGTTTCCATTGGGCGAAAATGCCGTTTAGCGCCCCACCGGCCGCGCCTGGAGCTCGATCCGGTCGCCTTTTTTGCATCTCTAGGCGCGATAAGTGAATCAAAATCCACGCGTTATAGTTTCATTGCGATGAAAAAGACCATCCTGAACACTTATAATGGGATGCCGTCAGATCAGAATGCACTGTCTTCATGCCTTTCCAACCCGCAGATTTCTAGCCTGGAGTCTGGTATCGTTCTTCGCCGTCACAGGCCTCACGGCTCAAAACTCCACGCCTGCGCCGTCCATCTCTCTGCCCGGATCGCAGAGTCCCTTCACCGGAAGCGAACCGGAAGGCAAAGCCAGCCCGGAACTGCTGCAGGTGAACTTCCAGGAAGCCATCGATCGTGGATTGCGCAATAATCTCGGTCTTCTCATTTCCGGCGACCAGGCCATTGCGGCGCGAGGCGAAAGATGGAAAGAACTCAGCAATCTGCTACCGAACCTGCAAGCGCAGATACAGGAAGATGTCCAGACTCTGAGTCTTACGGCCTTGGGTCTGAAGAGCAATGTGTTTCCGTTCCCGGTTCCGCGAGTGATCGGTCCGTTTAATTACTTCGACGCGCGCGCCTCGGTGAGTCAGTCTGTCTTCAACTTCCGAGACCTGGAGCAGGAACGCGCCGCCACCGAGCGTCTAAGATCTGCGCAGTACAACTATAAAGATGCGCGCGAACTGGTGGTGCTGGCCGTGGGAAACGCTTACCTGCTGGCCATCGCCGATGCCGCCCGGATCGAGACTGCGGTAGCCCAGGTGACCAATGCTCAGGCCCTGTACGACAAGGCGGTCGACCAGCAAAAGGCCGGGCTGAGTCCCGCCATCGATACCCTGCGCTCTCAAGTGGAGTTGCAAACTCGGCAACAACAATTAATTTCGGCTCGCAACGACTTCGCCAAGCAAAAACTATCACTCGCTCGGATCATTGGCCTGCCGCCCGGTCAGGAATTTGTGTTGACCGAAAAAGCTCCGTATCAGGCGCTTACTCCATTGCCCCTCGAAGTGTACTTGCAGCGCGCCTATACCTCCCGCTCTGACTACCAGGCCGCAGAGGCGCAAGTCCGGGCCGCGGAGCTTTCCCGTCGCGCCGCTACCGCCGGTCACTATCCCTCACTGGACCTGAGCGCGAACTATGGCGACATTGGCGTCAATCCGGCTTCCTCCAACGGGACCTGGCAGGTCAACGGAGGCCTCAACATCCCCATCTTTGCGGGCGGAAAAACGCATAGTGACGTGCTCGAAGCCGAGGCCCAATTGAAGCAGGCGCGTTCTCAACTGGGCGACGTTCGAGGCCGAATTGACTATGAGGTCCGCGCCTCCTTGCTGGACTTGAACGCCGCCGCCGATCAGGTCCAGGTCGCCCGCAGTTCAGTTGACCTGGCAGAACAGGCGCTTACCCAATCGCGTGATCGCTTCACTGCCGGGGTGACCGACAATCTTGAAGTGGTCCAAGCGCAGGAGGCCGTTGCCAGTGCGCATGAAAGTTACATCCAAAGCTTGTACGCGCACAATCTGGCCAAGGTGGAACTCGCGCGCTCGATCGGCGATGCCGAGCAGGGAGTCAAACGATATCTGAAAGGCGAACACTAAGCCAAAATTTATGGAACCGACGACGCAAAGCCCACCCGCCGCTCCGCCGGATCAGGCCGAAACTCGCAACAAGCCGTTGCCCGCGACCGAACGAGATTTCCGTACTCGCCCTTCGCGCACGGCGAGCCCCGGCTTCCGCATTGCAGTCATCATCGGTGTCGTTGTGCTCCTGGTGGTGGGATTTTTCGTCTACCGCTACGTCTCCAGCTACGAAGATACGGACGATGCCGAAATCGACGGCCACATTAATTCCATCAGCGCCCGGATTACGGGCCATGTGGCAAACTTGGATATCGTTGACAACCAGTATGTGGAGGCGGGTACGGTCCTGGTGGAAATCGATCCCACCGACTATCAGGTAGCCTTCGACCGCGCGCGCGCCGATTATTTGGATGCCCGGGCAGCGGCTTCTGCCGCTGGCGTCAATGTACCGATTACCGACGTGAATACCACCAGCCAGGTTTCCGCCACCGAAGCGGATGTGGTCAGTGCCCGTGCCGGAATTGCTGCGGCCAAGCAGCAGTTCGATGCCGCCCAAGCCCAGCGCGAGGAAGCCGAGGCGAATGACGTCAAAGTGCAGAACGATCTGGTTCGTTACAAGCAGCTGGTGGATAAACAGGAGATTTCGCAGCAGCAGTACGATCAGGCGGTAGCGGCCGCCAAAGCCAGCACCGCTTCCGTCGTCGCCGCGCATGCCATGGCCGATGCGGCGCAGTCGCAGGTCACGCAGGCCCAGGGAAAACTGGTGCAGGCGGAGGCCAACTTCCGCTACGCCCAGACGGCGCCCCGCCAAATGCAGATCAGCCGCTCGCGGGCCGAATCGGCAGAGGCACAGGTGTTGCAGAAGAAGGCCGCCCTCGATCAGGCGCAATTGAACCTCGGGTACACCAAAATTATTGCTCCGGTTACAGGTGTGGTCAGCGATCGTACCGTGGAAGTCGGACAAAACGTAGCTCCGGGCCAGGAATTGATGAAGATAATTCCCCTCAAAGACATATGGATCACTGCCAACTTCAAGGAGACCCAGCTTCGATACATGAAGGTGGGACAACCCGTCACCATTGAAGTCGACGCGAACGAAAGAAAATATAACGGCAAGGTGAATAGCATTGCCGGCGCCAGTGGCGCCCGTTTCAGTCTGCTCCCTCCTGAGAACGCCACTGGCAACTATGTGAAGGTTGTGCAGCGCATTCCGGTGAAGATTGTTCTTGATCCGGGTGAGAACAAGGATCAGTCGCTGCGTCCCGGCATGTCCGTCGAGCCCAAAGTTTGGATTCGACAATGAGTTCTGCTGCGCCGCCGCTGGAGAACGCTGACGTTTGGCGTCCGGCAATCAATCCCTGGATCATCGCCGTAACCGTTACATTGGCGACTTTCATGGAGGTGCTCGATACCTCCATCGCGAACGTGGCCCTGCCGCATATCGCGGGCGGCCTCTCTGCCGGGCAGGACGAAAGCACCTGGGTCCTGACCTCGTATCTCGTCTCTAACGCCATAGTCCTTCCGTTGAGCGGCTGGCTCTCCTCCATCATGGGCCGCAAGAACTTTTACATGAGCTGTGTGGCGCTGTTCACCATCAGCTCCTTCCTGTGCGGACTGGCTCCGAACTTGGCGACGCTTATCATTTGCCGGGTGCTGCAAGGCGCTGGCGGAGGCGGCTTGCAGCCCAGCGAACAGGCCATACTCGCCGATACTTTTCCGCCCGCCAAGCGCGGCATGGCCTTCGCTGTCTACGGGGTTGCCGTGGTCACCGCTCCGGCCATCGGACCTACCCTTGGCGGCTGGATTACCGACAACTTTACCTGGCGCTGGATTTTCTTCATCAACATTCCGGTCGGGATCATTTCCATCCTGCTTACCTCGCGGCTCATTCAGGATCCGCCATATTTCAGGCGCCGCAAGCTCAGCGAAACCAAAATCGATTACATCGGCCTCGGTTTTGTGGCTCTTGGCCTGGGAACTTTGCAGGTTGTGCTGGACAAGGGGCAACGCGATGATTGGTTCGAGTCGCACTTCATTGTGATCCTCTCCATCATTGCCACCGTCTCCTTGATCTTCGTGATCTTCTGGGAGTGGACGCACAAGGATCCGATCATCGATCTGCACCTGTTCCGAGACCGCACGTTTGGGATCTCCAACTTGCTGATGTTCATGTTGGGCTTTGCTCTGCTCGGCAGCACGCTGCTGCTGCCGCTATTCATGCAGACCCTGCTGGGCTATACCGCGGAGCGTTCCGGCTTGGCCCTCATGCCCGGCGGACTTACCATCATGCTCCTGCTGCCCTTGGTGGGATTCTTGCTTTCGCGCTATAGCCCACGCTGGTTGCTGGTTTTCGGTTTGGTCATGCTTTCCGCGTCTCTGTTCAACATGACTAGGTTCGATCTGCAAATCGATTTCCGCACTGCGGCGATGGCTCGCGTCCTCCAGGCTGCGGGCATGGCATTCCTTTTTGTTCCTATCAATACCGCGGCCTATGCCTTCCTACCGCGAGACAAGAACAACGCCGCCTCGGGCCTGATGAACCTGGCACGGAATATCGGCGGCAGCGTGGGGATTTCGCTGGTCACCACCATGCTCGATCGCCGAACCCAGGTTCACTTGCACGATTTGTCCCGCCACCTCAGCGCCAGCAATCCGGCATTCCAATCCATGCTGCAGGGCAGCACTCAGGCCATGCGAACTCACGGCGCCAGCGCGGCGTTCGCCACCCAGCGGGCCTATGCCATGATTGAAGGTACGGTTCAACGGCAAGCCACTATGCTGGCCTATCTCGATGACTTCCGTTTCCTCGGATGGACAATTCTGGCCATGGTTCCCCTGGTCTTCCTCATGAAAAAAAGCAAACCCGGCGGCGGAATCGCGGTACACTAGTCCGCATTAAAATGGAGGTAGCCATGATCCGGCTGGTTACCATAGAGCGAGAGTACGGCTGCGGCGGGGGCGCCATCGCCGCACAACTAGCCCGCGATCTCGGGTGGAATCTCTGGGATCAACGCCTCACCGAGGAGATCGCCCGCATGGCCAAGGTTGATCCTTCCGCGGTCAAGCGCTGTGACGAGCGCATGGACAGCCGCTTCTACCGCTTGGCCAAAAGCTTCTGGCGAGGCAGCTACGAGCCCAGTTCGCAACTCGCCAATCGTGCCTTCGACACCGATTGCATGATGTTCATGATGGAACAGATCACGGCCAGAATTGCACAGGAAGGGAATTCTGTTGTCGTGGGCCGCGGCGCTCCTTATTTCTTACGCGAGCAACCGGATGCGTTTCACGTTTTTCTCTATGCCCCGCGAGCGGAAAAAATTCGGCGCCTCCTAAACGACGGATCCACCGAGTCGGAGGCCGAAGAAAATGTCGACTCGGTCGACCGCCAACGCATCGCCTTCGTCAAACATTACTTTGACGCCGACTGGCCCACGCGCTCCCTCTACCACGTGATGGTCAACACAGCCATTGGAAATGAGTCCGTCATCCAGACGATTCTACATACCATGCAACTGGTCGAGGGTCGACCTAAAGCGACGGACTACGAACATCACAAGGTCCCGATCTCGATCTAGCTGGCATGCGGTGGTACCGGTCGTTGTTGCGGCCCCGGACAGCAATCCTCGGCACAGACCTCTGGTCGCGGCCCAAGCACTCCCAACACCCGCCGTTCCGACGCTGGATTCATTCGTTCCAGAATCAGTTCGCGGATCATGGCGATGAACTTCGGATGGATCCCCACTGTCTTGGCCCGCGTCATGGGCAATGCCAGACGATCGCACAGCCGTTGCGCCTCAATGTCCAAGTCGTACAGCACCTCCATGTGATCGGAGAGGAAGCTGATGGGCGCCAGCACGACAGCCGATACCTTATTTTCCGCATTTTCCGCCTTTACCTGGGGCAGGTATTCGAGGATGTCTGGTCCCAGCCACGGCTGCCCCGGACCGCCGCTGCGACTTTGGTAGACCAGAACATCGTTCCTATGCCCGAGCGCTCCCGACACCAGACGCCGCACTTCCTCTAATTGCTTCACATAGTCGGAAGTGTTCGCCATAGATTCTGGAATGCTGTGCGCGGTGTAGACGATGCGCACATTTTCCCGAGCATGGGCCGGAACGGACTCGAGCGCGTCGCGCACTCGCTCAATCGTAGCCTCAATGAAGCCGGGATGGTTAAAGAACGCCCGCAGTTTGTCTATTTCTGGCGCCCCTGGCCCCACTTCGCGCTGCGCCCGCGCGATGTCCTCGCGATACTGGCGGCATCCGGAGTAAGAACTGTAGGCTGAAGTCACGAAAGCTAGTGCCCGCCGGATGCCATCCTGTTTCATTTTCTCCAGAGTCTTTGGCAGCAGAGGATGCCAGTTTCGATTTCCCCAATAGACCGGGAGCTTAAGCCCATTTCGATCCATCTCCGCTTGCACTGCGACAATCAATTCCCGGGTTTGCTGGTTGATCGGGCTCTTGCCCTCGAAGTGATAATAGTGTTCGGCTACGATCAGCATCCGTTCGCGGGGAACATTTCGTCCGCGTAGCACATTTTCGAGGAAGGGCATCACGTCTTCCCTTGATTCCGGTCCCCCAAAGGAAACCACCAAAATCGCGTTGTAGGTCATATCGAAATTGGTTTGTCCAATAGAATCCGGCAGATGAGTCTTACCACAACCTTGAATCCGTCGTTGACATCCGCCCATCTACAACGTCTCATGAACTGCTGCCGGTTGCCAAATGAACGCAGTCGAACTCACAAAGCCGCGTGGTACGCTTTTGCCAGAGCCTCTGGAGACGCCTAGTTTGCTTGCCCGGGTCTTTAAAGCATTCCAATATCGCGATTTCCGCCTGATGTGGATTGGCGCCTGCACCTCCAGCATCGGTACCTGGATGCAAATTGTTGCGCAGGGATGGCTGATCTATCGCCTGAGCCACTCCGCCTTCTTGCTGGCGCTCGATCAATTTCTTGGCGGGATTCCCATCTTTCTGTTCTCTCTGATCGGCGGCGTGGTCGCCGACCGCGTCGAGCGGCGCAGAATTCTGCTCGGCTCCCAGTATGTGCAAATGGCTACCGCGGGTCTGCTTACCATCCTGGTGGCGACCGGCCTGGTCCATGTCTGGCACATCCTGTGCCTCTCCTTCCTATCTGGCTTGGCGCAATCCTTTGGCGGTCCAGCCTACCAGGCGCTCATTCCGACCCTGGTCGAGAAGGATGACATGCCTAATGCCATTGCACTGAATTCCATTCAGTTCAACGTGGCGGTCATGGTCGGGCCGGCGCTGGCCGGGCAGGCCTTAGCCAAGTTGGGGGAAAAGTGGTGCTTCGGGCTCAACGCACTTTCCTTCCTCGCTCCCATCGTCTCGCTCTCCATCATTAGTGCTCGCTTTCTTCCCGCCAAGACCACCGAGTCGATCTTCGTCAGCCTGAAGCAGGGAATCCAATTCGCGCGCAAGCAGAATTCTATGGAGGCACTGATCCTGTTGGCGTTCTGCATGACTGCCCTAGGCATGCCCATGCGCACCTACATCCCGGTATTCGTACAGGACATCTTCCATCGCGGCCCGGAAACTTACGGAAATCTGCTGGCGTTGATGGGGCTGGGGTCGATCTTTGGTTCGCTGGCGATCGCGAGCGCGGGCAACTTCAAGAGAAAGGGCCTGGTGGCACTGGGTGCGCTGATTTTGCTGGGCGCCAGTATTTCCACCTTCGCGCTTTCAAAGTCCGTGCCGCTCAGCGGCATTATCCTCGTACTGGCAGGCGGCTCCATGATGGCGGTCTTCGCCACGGTAAATTCCCTGGTGCAGCTGATCACCACCAACGAGATGCGCGGCCGCGTGATGAGCGTGTACAACGTCGCCTTCCGCGGCGGCATGCCGATGGGTAATCTGCTCTCGGGATGGCTCGTCCCGGTCTTTACCGCGCCGGTCGTGCTGGGGGTGAATGGCTTTCTGCTGATTCTGGTTGCTCTCTACTTCCTGCTCCTGCAACGCCGGCTCGCCGCTCTTTGAGACCTCAGCTTCGGAATTTCGGTGAATCGCCCCGTCATCCCGCAAGTTATGTAGAATATGCGCTGGGCCCGGATGGGCACGGGCTGGTCGATCTTCCGTTCTCGTCGCTTGTTCCTTGGGAGAAATGGAGTGGCCGATACCACGAAGATTCGAGAAAGCAACTCGCCCGCTTCGCCATCGATTTCTGAAATCGATGTCCTCTGGATCACGGCCGGCCTCGGATGTGACGGCGACACCATTGCCATGAGCGCAGCGACCCAGCCCAGCATCGAGGACATTGTCCTCGGGTCCCTGCCCTGGATTCCGAAAGTGCATTTGCACAATCCCTTCCTCGCTACCGAGAACGGCGATGATTTTCTAAAGGCCTTCCATCTTGCCGCCGAAGGCAACCTGGCACCCTTCATTCTGGTGGTTGAAGGCTCGATCCCAGACGAGAGCAACAAGAAGCAAGGCTATTGGGCGTCCATGGGCACCGACCTGAAAACCGGACAGCCCATCACCACCTGTGAGTGGATCGATCGTCTTGCGCCGAAAGCCTGGGCCATCGTCGCTGCCGGAACCTGCGCAAGCTACGGTGGCATTCATGCCATGGAAGGCAATCCGACTGGCTGTATGGGGCTGCCCGATTATCTTGGCTGGCAGTGGAAGTCTGCCGCCAACCTCCCGATCGTTTGTGTTCCGGGATGTCCGGTCCAGCCCGATAACTTCATGGAAACCCTTCTCTACCTTCTCTACATGGCCGCTGGGCGCGCTCCGATGATTCCACTCGATGAAGCCCTGCGTCCCACCTGGCTGTTCGGCGCTACGGTGCACGAAGGCTGCGATCGCGGCGGCTACTACGAGCAGGCAGAGTTTGCGGAAGAATACGGGTCGAAGCTGTGCATTGTAAAGTTAGGCTGCTGGGGTCCGGTGGTGCAGTGCAATGTAGGTAAGCGCGGCTGGATGGGCGGCATTGGTGGTTGTCCTAACATCGGCGGCATCTGCATCGGATGCACGATGCCCGGCTTCCCGGATAAATTCATGCCTTTCATGGACCAGCCGCCAGGCTCCTTGTTGTCATCCAATGCGGTGATGACTTATGGCAGGGCCATCCATGCGCTGCGCAGGTTTACTCAAGGTTCGTTAAATAAAGAACCGGGTTGGCGGCGTAAGGCCCTGAAGACGAATACTTAGGATCGTTAGGCCGCTAGCTGTGGGAGCGCCGAATTGACTGCTCAATCTGACCTACTAGAGTCGAATCTGGCGGAGGCGATAAGTCCCGCCGAAGCGGAAAGCCTTCTCCTTGACCTGGCAGCTGTTTTTCTAAGCAACTCCAGCCAGCCCTCGGTGGCGGACACAACCGTTGACGACGAGGAAAAGGAATTGCCCCGGGCCGATGAAATCTATCGTGCCTTAGTCGAGCAGATTCCGGCCGTCGTTTTCATGGCGCACTTGGATCGAGGCATTGGCGAGGCGTATGTCAGCCCACAGATTGAAGCCACTCTAGGTTTTTCTCAGGAAGAATGGCTCGAAGACCCGATCCGCTGGTATCAACAGATCCATCCTGACGATAAACAACGTTGGAGCGTTGAAGCCGCGCAGATCTTTCTCTCCGGAGCGCCGCTCCGGTCTGCTTATCGAGTCGTCGCCCGTGACGGCCGAGTTGTCTGGTTTCATTGCGAAGCCAAGATGATCCGCAAGAAGAACGGACGGCCATGGTTCATTCACGGCGTCGGGTTCGATATCACGGAGCTCAAGCAAATCGAAGAACAGCTCAAGCAGGAACGGAACGTGGTTTCCGCTGTTCTTCACACGGTTGCGTCGTTGGTTGTAGTTCTCGATCCCCAGGGCCGGATCGTCCGCTTCAATCGGGCTTGTGAGCAGGTAACGGGATATTCCTTTGTTGAGGTCCGCGGCAAATGTCTGTGGGATCTGTGCGTCGTGCCCGAGGAAGCTGAGCGCTTCAAGGTCATTGTTGAGCGCCTTCGCCTGGACAACAGCGCTGGAGACTATGAGACTTCGTGGGTCGCGCGGGATGGCTCGCGCCGGCTCATCGCCTGGTCGGGCACCATCCTTCCGGCGGAGAATGATTCTCCCGCATACGTCATCGCAACCGGAATCGACATTACCGAGCGCAAGCGGCTGGAGAAGGCAATACTGGAAGTCAGCGCCGCGGAACAACGTCGCATCGGTCAGGACTTGCACGATGGGCTGGGGCAGCATCTTACCGGGATCGCCTTCATGAGCAAGGTTCAGGAACAGAAACTTGCCGAGAAGGGCCTCGCCGAAGCCGCTCACGCCGCCCGTATCGTTGGCCTCGTCAACGAGGCCATCAACAAGACCCGAGAGTTAGCGCACGGACTTCTTCCCGTAGTCTCCGATGCGCACGGTCTGATGTCAGCTCTCCGGCGCTGGGCCGCTGAGGTGGAAGACCTTTTCCATATTTCGTGCAGCTTGTGTGTGGAGGAACCGGTGCTGATTCACGATTCTGCTGTCTCTACCCATCTCTATCGGATTGCCCAGGAAGCGGTGAATAATGCGATCCGACACGGGCAAGCCAAGAACATCGTGATCAGTCTTTCTGCCAGAAAAGGATACGGCACTCTTAGAATCGAGAATGACGGTTCGACTCTCCCGGAGAACGCAGCGCATGCCTCGGGTATGGGTATGCAGATCATGAACTACCGGGCCCGAATGATTGGCGGGTCGCTAAAGGTGGAGACCGGCGGAATTTCGGGCGTTACGATCGCCTGCCACTTTCCTCTTCCCGCTAGTGATCAGACATTGAAGAAGGCCCCCCATGATCCCTAAAGCAGCGAACAGCAATTGCACGGGAAAGAAGAAGACCGTATTCGTGGTTGACGATCATCCCATCGTGCGCCAGGGTCTGACCCTGCTTATCAATCAGGAATCAGACCTTACCGTATGCGGAGAAGCGGAAGAAATGCACTCGGCGTTGTCTTCTATTTTTGCCCTGAAGCCAGACATCTTGATCGTAGACATCTCGCTGAACGGCCCTGACGGCTTGGAGCTTCTTAAGAACGTTCGCTTAAGTTCTCCGCGTTTGCCGGTGCTGATCCTATCGATGCACGACGAGGTCATCTACGCGGAGCGGGCGTTGCGAGCCGGTGCCAACGGCTACATCATGAAACAAGAGGCCACGGAGAGAGTGTTGGTGGCGCTGCGCCGCATCCTGAGCGGCGAAATTTATGTAAGCGACAAGATTGCCAACAGCATGCTGCAACATTATGTCCGTGGCGCCGATCCGTCAGAACATTCTTCGATCGCCGAGCTTACCGACCGCGAGCTGGAAGTTTTCCGTCTGATTGGGGAAGGCCATGGAACTCGCCAGATCGCCCAGGCGCTGCACCTCAGCGTGAAGACGGTGGAGTCCTATCAGGCGCACATCAAGGAAAAACTGTCTCTACGAAGCGCGCGGGAACTGGTACAGCACGCCATCGAATGGACCGTGCGCGAAAAGACCGCCTGAATTCGTAGGGGTGCCTTCGATTCGTTGTTTCCCGAAAAGTCCGATCCGCCTCCAAATCCACCATCAATGATTTCTAGGGGAATCCCCGATGTCATTTATGGGAGTTCCTTTGAGAAATAAAACAGGGGCACCGCTCTTGTGCCGATCTCACAATGAGTCGATCCTAGCTTCCATCTGAATTCCTAATTGCGGCTATCAGAATTCTCGCAACGCCAGCGACTTTGCGCGATTCTCAGCGTTTGTTTTCAGAGTATTCCCGGGAAAGGAGCTATCGAGCTATGGGAACCGCAACAGTTCCGTACGGGCGGTCTACGCAGAAAGCCCCGGCAGTAAAAGAGGTGCACATCCTTTGGATCACCGCCGGCCTCGGCTGCGATGGAGATTCGGTTTCGATCACCGCAGCTACGCAGCCCAGCGTGGAAGATGTGTTGCTCGGCGCGATTCCTGGCCTGCCCAAGGTGCATCTCCACAATCCTGTTCTCGCTTATGAGGTGGGCGACGATTTCATGAAGTTTTTCTATGACGCGGAGGAAGGCAAGCTCGAGCCCTTCGTCCTGGTTGTAGAAGGCTCAATTCCCAACGAGAACATCAAGCGGGATGGCTATTGGGCCGCCCTGGGCACTGACCCGGAAACCAAACAGCCGATCACCACCAATGAGTGGATCGACCGGCTCGCTCCGAAGGCATTAGCCGTGGTGGCCATCGGAACCTGCGCCACCTACGGCGGCATCCACGCGATGGAGGGAAATCCCACCGGTTGCATGGGTCTCGCCGATTACCTGGGCTGGGACTGGCGCTCCAAAGCCGGACTGCCCATCGTGAATGTCCCCGGATGTCCCGTGCAGCCCGACAATTTCATGGAGACCGTCCTCTATCTGCTTTATCAAGTCGCCGGTCTAGCTCCAATGATCCCTCTGGATGACCAGCTGCGCCCGACTTGGCTCTTCGGCAAAACCGTGCACGAGGGCTGCGACCGTGCCGGATATTACGAGCAAGGCGATTTCGCGGAAGCCTACGGCTCTCCCAAATGCATCGTGAAGATCGGCTGCTGGGGTCCGGTCGTGAACTGCAACGTGCCCAAACGCGGCTGGATGGCTGGCATCGGTGGTTGTCCCAACGTCGGCGGCATTTGCATCGGCTGCACCATGCCGGGCTTTCCCGACAAGTTCATGCCGTTTATGGATGAACCGCCGGGCGCCCACGTCTCAAGCACCGGAATCGGCGTTTATGGGCGCGCGGTCCGTGCGCTGAGGGCCATCACGCAAAACACCGTGAACAAAGAGCCGAAGTGGCGGCATCCGCGCGCGGAACTGACCACGGGTTATCACCCGAGATCCTATTAGAACTGCGATTGGTAAGAATTCTGACTGAGAAGGCAAAGGAGCGATCCCCTATGAGCACCATCACCGCGCCGCGGAAGGAAGTCCCCAGCCAGTCAAAGAACCTTGTCGAGATGAACTGGGACCCAATTACCCGCATCGTGGGCAGCCTCGGCATCTTTACCAAGATCGACTTCGACGCCAAGAAAGTTGCCCAGTGTCACAGCACATCCTCCATCTTTCGCGGATACAGCATCTTCATGAAAGGCAAAGATCCGCGCGACGCCCACTTCATCACCAGCCGCATCTGCGGCATCTGTGGCGATAACCACGCCACCTGCGCCACCTACGCGCAGAACATGGCTTTCGGAGTCCGGCCGCCGCACATCGCCGAATGGATCGTCAACCTTGGCGAAGCTGCCGAATACATGTTCGATCACAACATCTTTCAGGACAATCTGGTGGGCGTAGATTTCTGTGAGCAGATGGTGAAGGAGACCAACCCGAAGGTTTGGTCGAAGGCCGAATCCACCCCGGCGCCTCACGCAAATGAACACGGCTTCCGCACCATCGGCGATATTATGCGGGCTCTCAATCCTTTCACCGGATCCTTCTATCTGGAAGCTCTGCAGATGAGCCGCATGACGCGCGAGATGTTCTGCCTCATGGAAGGCCGTCATGTTCACCCCTCCACCTTATATCCGGGTGGTGTCGGTACGGTTCCGACCGTGCAGCTGTTTACCGACTACATCGTCCGGCTCATGAAGTACGTCGAGTTCATGAAGAGAGTTCTTCCACTGCACGACGACCTGTTCGACTTTTTCTACGAGGCTCTGCCAGGCTACGAAGAGGTCGGCCGTCGCCGCATTCTGCTTGGTTGCTGGGGATCGTTCAACGACCCGGAGCATTGCGACTACACCTACAAGAACATGACGAATTGGGGAAGAAAAATGTTCGTCACACCCGGCGTGGTCGTCGACGGCAAGCTGGTGACGACCGATCTGGTAGATATCAATCTGAATATTAGAATTCTGCTCGGCAGCTCCTATTACGACGACTGGAAGAATTCCGAGACCTTCGTGAAAACCGATCCTCTCGGCAATCCCGTCGACAAGAACCATCCCTGGAACCAGACCACAATTCCTCGTCCCCAGAAGCGCGACTTCAATGGGAAATACACCTGGGTCATGTCACCCCGCTGGCTGGACAAACGCACCGGCGACCATCTCGCTCTTGATACCGGCGGCGGTCCGATCGCCCGCCTCTGGGCCACAGCGCTCGCCGGTTTGGTGGACATCGGATACATCAAGGCCACCGGGAACAGCGTGAAGATCTATCTACCGAAGACCATGTCGAAGCCTGAGGTCGAGTTCGAATGGAAGGTGCCGAAGTGGAGCAATGCCATTGAACGTGACCGCGCCCGTACATACTTCCAGGCCTACGCGGCTGCCTGTGCCCTGCATTTTGCAGAAAAAGCCATGGCAGAACTCCATGCCGGCAAAACCAAGACCTGGTCGGACTTCAAGGTGCCGGAAGAGTCCATCGGCTGCGGCTTCCATGAAGCCGTGCGAGGCGTCCTGTCACATCACGTGGTCATACGCAAGGGCAAGATCGCCAACTATCATCCGTATCCTCCCACACCTTGGAACGCCAATCCGCGGGACATTTACGGCACGCCCGGCCCCTACGAAGATGCGGTACAGAACACCCCGATCTTTGAAGAGAATGGACCCGGGAAATTCAAGGGCATCGACATCATGCGTGCGGTGCGGAGCTTTGATCCGTGCTTGCCGTGTGGCGTGCACATGTATCTGGGCGATGGAAAGGTTCTGAAGACCCACCATTCCCCGATGTTCGGGGTTCAGCCCTGATCTAATCATGTTTCAACCGAAGATCGAGATCGAGAGGAGTTTGTCTGAAAACACAAATGCCGGATGACAAAGATTTCCAGGCGAAGGTCCAGCGCATCGGAGAGCTGGTTCGCGAGCTGGAAAGCATTTCGGACGCGGAGTCGCGGGCCGGCGCAAAGACATTAGTGCAACTGCTTCTGGATTTGCATGCCGTTGGCTTGGAGCGAGTGATGGAAATCGTCGCCAGTGGCGGCGAGGCCGGCTCGCGCACCATCGACGACTTCGGCCGCGATCCTCTGGTCAGCAGTCTGCTGGTTCTCTACGGGCTGCATCCGCTGGACTTTGAAAGCCGCGTCGCACGAGCCTTGGAAAAGGTGCGGCCCCAAGTCCGCAAGGGTGGAGGGGAATTGGAACTGATCAGCCTCAAGGGCGACGTCGTTCGATTGCAGCTGCGGGTCACCGGACACGCTTGTGCCTCGACAGGCAAGACTCTCCGGGGCTTGGTTGAAGGTGCGTTGTATGAGGGCGCACCCGACATGAGCACTTTGGTGATCGAAGGTCTGGAGGACGAGGCAGGTTCGTCCGGTTTTGTTCCTCTCGCCAAGCTGGGAGGAGTGATCGCATCTGCTTCTGCCATGAGCGACTGATGCATGAGCGACTGATGGTAGTTGCGTCATCGACTGATGAGGCTGGGATACCCCGATCGTGAGCCGAGGATGGAAGACGGTTGAACCCGGATTCGAGAGCGCGTTTGGAACGCTACGGCAGTTTGTTCGGCCGCGAAAGCGTGACGTCGAGCGTTGTGAGCTGTGCAGCGCCGAAGTTGCGTCCGATCACCCTCACCTGATTGAACCCGGCGGCCGGAAGCTACTGTGCACTTGTTACGCTTGTGCGATTCTGTTCAGCGGCATGGGAACGAAGTATAAGCGCGTTCCGCGTCGCGTGCTGGCCTTGCCGGACTTTCATCTCTCCGACGGCCAATGGGAGAGCCTGATGGTGCCCATCAGCATGGCCTTCTTTTTTCACAGTACGCCGGACGCAAGAGTGGTCGCATTTTATCCCAGTCCCGCGGGTGCGACGGAGTCCCTGCTGCCGCTGGAAACCTGGAAGGACATCGAAGAGGCCAATCCCATCCTTAAGAAAGTCGAACCCGATGTCGAAGCCCTATTCGTCAACCGTGTCGGACATGCGCGAGGATTCGCAGCTGCTGAGTACTACGTGCTGCCGATCGATGAGTGTTACAAACTGGTCGGCGTCATTCGTGCGAAATGGCGGGGGCTCTCCGGTGGAACCGAAGTCTGGCAGGAAATTGCTCACTTCTTCGACGGCCTGAAACAACGTGCTGAAGTCGTAGAAGAGGAAGCCAATGCCTGACCTGAGCTTCCAAATCGAGAAGGCCGAGCCGCAGCGTTTTACTGCCGCGCCAACGTTACTCTTCAAGCTGCGCATCTCAAATACCCTGGCCGGCGAAACTGTGCACTCGGTCGCATTGCGTTGTCAGATTCAACTCGCGGTGACACGGCGGCAGTACAGCACCGACGACCAGAGCCGACTGCGTGATCTTTTTGGTGCGCCCGAGCGCTGGAGCCAGACCTTGAAAAACATGCTGTGGACCCACGCCAGTCTGGTTGCCCCCGCCTTTCAAGACACTACCGTCGTTGACCTTCCTGTCCCCTGCACGTTCGATTTCAATGTGGCCGCCACGAAATATTTCCACGGACTGGCCGATGGTGATGTCCCCCTCAATTTTCTGTTCAGCGGAACGGTCTTCTACGGTGATGGAGAGGGATCGTTACAAGTTGCGCCCATCCCTTGGGACAAGGAGGCGCGTTTCAGGTTGCCGGTGAAGGCCTGGCACGAAATGATGGATATTTATTACCCCAACACCGCTTGGCTTTGCCTGCGCCGCGATGTTTTCGAACGCCTCTATCAATACAAAGTGGAGAATGCAATTCCTACCTGGGAACAGACGCTCGAGCGCATACTTCCGGCCCTCGAAGAGACGGTCAGGCCATGAATACCAGAACCATCGACGCCATCGCGAAGGCCGTTCTCTACGAGGGCTACATGCTCTATCCCTATCGAGCATCCTCGGTCAAGAATCGGCAGCGGTTCAATTTCGGCGTGCTCTATCCGCGCTCGTATTGCGAAGCGCAGGCTGGATCGGACGCCTGGAGCATGCAGACCGAATGTCTCATCCAGGGCGTATCCCCGCGGGTTGAGGTAAAGCTGCGGTTTCTCAAAATAGTGACCCGCACCGTACTGGATCTCGCTGGGTCCCAGGCCTCACAGTCCCCGTCAGACGGTTCGCGGGAACTGGCTAGCTCACCCACGCCCTGGCAGGAAGCGATCGAATGTGAAGTGGACGTGCCGATCCATGATGTAAATGCCCTTTCAGCCTCGCCCCTGCCGTGGGCCTTTGCGTTTTCTGCGAGAGCGGAAACCGAACCACTGCGCGATCAGGACGGCCGGGGCGTGGGCATGATCGCGAGGAAACAGGAATCCGTCTGCGGGATGGTTGCGATCAAAGCCATTCCCATTTGTGACAAGCTATTAAAACTCCAGGTGCGAGTCGACAACCACACCCCATGGGAAACTGGTGCGAGCCAGACCGGCCGCGACGCCGCGCTCATGCGATCGCTCGTCTCCGCTCATACCTTGCTCGGCGTGGTCGATGGTGAATTCATATCTCTCCTCGAGCCGGCGGATGATCTGAAAGACCTCGCCGCAAGCTGCCAGAATATTGGAACCTGGCCGGTGCTGGTCGGGGCACAAGGCGAGCGCGACACCATGCTCTCCTCGCCCGTCATTCTTTATGACTATCCCCAGATTGCGCCGGAAAGCCCGGGCGACCTCTTCGACGCCACCGAGATCGATGAGATTCTCGCGCTCCGCATCATGACCATGACCGAGGACGAAAAACGCGAGATGCGAAACACAGACGATCGCGCTCGCAAGATTCTGGAAAGAACCGAATCGCTTCCCATCGAGCGACTCGCAAAACTTCACGGTACATTGAGAGACATGCGTGCTCTAAAGCAGGGGATGCCATGAACGAATGGGAATGGCAACTCCTCGAAGCCAAGAAACCGATGGAAGATCTGCGTATCTCTGAGGTCGAGGTGCGGCCGGGCAGCCGTGTCAAGCTTCGGCCTCGTGCCGGTGGCGACGTCATGGACATCGCGTTGGCCGACAAGACTGCCGTAATCGAATCCATCGAACAGGATTACGAGGGAAAAATTCATCTTGGCGTTGTGGTGGATGAGGATCCCGGCAGGGACATCGGTATCTTGCGTCAACCCGGCCATCGCTTCTTCTTCACTCCGGAAGAAGTCGAACCTCTGCCCGGCGAAGATCAGAGAGCCAGCGAAACCAAATTGCCCCGGATTCTGGTCGCAGGAATCGGCAACATTTTTCTCGGGGATGACGCTTTCGGCGTCGAAGTGGTGCGTCGCCTGTCCAACCGAGAATGGCCGCGAAACATCCGCGTGACCGACTTTGGCATCAGAGGCTACGATCTCGCCTACGCCCTTCTCGACGGTTACGATACGACGATCCTGGTGGATGCGTGTCCCCGGGGTGAGCCGGCCGGCACGCTGTATGTGATGGAGCCCGACCTCAACCAGCTGGGCGGCACGGAAGAGCAACCGAGCGCCGTCGAAGCGCATGGCATGAGTCCTCTGAACGTGCTGCGGCTTGCCAGTTCCATGGGCCCGCTCAAACGCGTGCTGCTAGTGGGATGCGAACCCGGCACCCTCGGCCCGGAGGAAGGTCAGATGGGATTGAGTGAGCCGGTCGAAGCCGTTCTGGACGACGCGGTGGAACTAGTTGAGTCACTAGTTGAAAAGATTTTAAGCGGAGACGACTTAGTTGGGAGAACTGTGAATAATACTCAATGAGAGGAGATTGCCGTGGCCACGGAATTGTCTGAAAGGACGAACCATTCTGGAAGCGACAAGGACACTCTGTACATGCTCAGCGGAGCAGCCCTGATTCTATTCGGTGCGGGACTGATCCTCGCAAACCCGCTAGTGCGGCGTTATTTGGGACAATTTGGTGTCGGCAGTTTTGTAGCGGGCGCTTTACCCGATATCGATCGTTATCTGAAGTTGAGGAATATGTGAGGAGGGCAGCCAAATAATGGGGTCGACGACCGAAACCCGCGTTCACTACACCGCGGACACACGGGCGAGTCAGTTCACCGTGCAGGTTTTCGCCGGTGGATTGTTATCGGCATTCGGCCACAGTCCCACGATCGCCATCCGCGATTTCTCTGGCGACGCACAGGTGAATCCCGACGACATCCAACACTCCTCCTTGAAGATCACGATCAAGGCGGAATCATTGGCGGTCAAGGACGACATCTCTGACAAAGACCGGCGGGAGATCGAGCGCACCATGCAACAGGACATTCTCGAGACGGAGACCTATCCCGAGATTGTTTATGAGTGCTCGGACATCGCCACCATCAAGGCCGGTGAAGGTCAGTACTCGGTGTCACTCAATGGCGATCTGACCTTGCACGGGGTCACTCGTTTCCAGGCCGTAGACGCACGCGTTACGCTGAACGGCGATTCCCTGCGTGCGTTTGGAACCTTTTCGCTGCTGCAAACGGATTATGATCTGAAACTCGCCTCCGTCGCGGGAGGCGCGCTGAAGGTGAAGGATGAGCTTAAGTTTTCCTTCAACATCGTGGCTCGCAAGAAAGAGTAAAGAGTAAAAGGATGTGTAGTAGCGAAACAGACCAAACGTCGGGGAGAGGATTTCCGTCATGTGCCTAGCCATCCCGGGACAAATCGTTCAGCTTTTTCCGGACCAGCCAAACACCGCCTTAATCGATGTAGTGGGAGTCAGGCGCAAGGTTGATCTGGGACTTTTGCAGGACGACTTGCCGGTGCAGGGAGACTGGGTACTCATCCATGTCGGTTTTGCCATGAGTAAGATCAGCCAAGAAGATGCCCTCGATCAGATGCGTACGCTTCGAGCCTTGGGCGAGGCTGAATCGGCCATGCAGGAGGTTCAGGGCTACGGTCTGGAGAATGGCGAAGACAAGAAAGTCTCCCGAATCAGCTAAGCAGAGCCAGGCCACCAGGGACGAATCATGAAGTTTGTCGACGAATTTCGCGAACCCGAGGTCATTGCCAAAACTGCGGAAGAAATCCGCCGCCTCGCCGATCCCCGCCGCCACTACCGCATCATGGAAGTCTGTGGTGGACACACTCACGCCATCTACCGCTTCGGTCTGAAAGATCTTCTTCCCTCGAACATCGAACTCATCCACGGCCCCGGTTGCCCGGTTTGCGTTTTGCCCATGGGCAGAATCGACGATGGCCTCGCGATCGCGCAAAACCCCGGCGTAATCTTCACCGCCTTCGGTGACATGATGCGAGTGCCGGGCACGCGGGGCAGCCCGCTAGAGCACAAGGCGCGCGGCATAGATGTGCGCATTGTTTACTCTCCCGCCGACGCCCTCAAACTTGCGCAAGCGAATCCCGACAAGCAAGTGATGTTCTTTGCCATAGGATTTGAGACCACGGCTCCCTCCACCGCCTTGACGCTGGTGCGGGCGAAGGTGCAGGGGGTTCACAACTTTTCGGTGTTCTGCAATCACGTAACAATTATTCCCGCGATTCGGGCGATCCTCGATTCTCCCGACATGCGCATCGACGCGTTCATCGGGCCCGGACATGTATCGACAGTGATTGGCTGCCGCCCCTACGAGTGGATTGCGAAGAACGAAAACAAACCGGTGGCCGTTTCCGGATTCGAGCCGCTGGATATTCTGCAGTCCATCGTCATGGTCCTCCGCCAACTGAAATCAAACCAAGCCCGGATCGAGAACCAATACAAGCGCGTGGTGCCCTGGGAAGGGAATCGCGCCGCCCTCCGTGCCATGGCAGAGGTTTTCGAGCTGCGCCCGTATTTTGAATGGCGGGGACTTGGGTTTATCTCGCAGTCCGCCTTACGTATGCGCGAAGCATATGCGGACTGGGATGCCGAGCAACGCTTCGACATTCCTGGCGTACGCGTCACCGATCCCAAGGCGGCGCAGTGCGGAGAGGTGTTGAAGGGCGTGCTCAAACCGCATCAATGCAAACTGTTTGGCAAGGAGTGCACTCCCGAGCATCCCATCGGTGCACTCATGGTTTCATCCGAGGGATCATGCGCAGCGTACTTCAACTACGAACACCGCAAGACGGAAATGGTGACCAGCATCGGCTCCGTGGCCTGAAGCTTGCCGAAACCGAGAGCTCGCCGTCCGCGTCCAACGTCCGTTTTCGCGAGCCGCAGATCGAGATGGCTCACGGCGCCGGCGGCAAGGCCAGCCGCAGGCTCGTGGAAGGCCTGTTCGCTCCTCTTCTCTTTGGCTCCTCTTCAGAACCGTTGGGAGATGCGGCCCATCTTGATTTCAACGGTACGAAGATCGCCATCACAACCGATAGTTTTGTGGTCAAGCCTTTGACCTTTCCCGGTGGTTCTATCGGAGAACTCGCAGTCAACGGAACGGTGAACGACCTCGCGGTTTCCGGAGCGAAAGCGGAAGCAATGGTGGTCACTTATGTGCTTGAGGCCGGACTGCCTACACCGGCGTTGGAGGCCGAGGTGCGCGCGATGGGGAACGCTGCGCGCACTGCTGGCGTCACAATTGCCGGGGGCGACACAAAAGTTGTCGAGCACGGCAAAGCCGACGCCATGTACATCACGACGACCGGTATTGGCCGCCTGCTGCCGGGGTTGAAGATCGATGCAAGATCGGTGCGCCCTGGTGACAAGATTCTGCTTTCCGGCCCGATCGGCGACCATGGAATCACGATTCTGCTGGCGCGTGGCGAATTGGACTTGGAGGCTGACCTTCATTCCGACACGCGGTCTATCCTCCCCCTGGTGGAGGCTCTGGCGCACGAAGCCGGCCCCGGCGTCCGCTGGATGCGCGACCCTACTCGCGGCGGTGTAGCTACTTCTCTGAACGAATTGGCGCGCGACTCGAGACGAGGAATTGTGCTGTCGGAAGAAGAGATTCCGGTTCGTGATGCAGTGCGCGGGGCTTGTGAGTTGCTCGGCTTGGATCCCTTACACATTGCGAATGAAGGTCAGTTTCTTGCCGTCGTGGCGCCGGAATACGCGAACGCCGCGCTCAACGCTTTAAGGCTCGCGCCCGGAGGGCAGGACGCCCGGATGATCGGAGAGGTCCGCGAACAGCCGTCCGGCGCCGTTCTCGTCACCACTGGTTACGGCGGCAGCAGGATTGTGGATATGCTGGTCGGCGATCCCCTCCCGCGCATTTGTTAAGATTTGTCAGGGGTGGTGCCATGGCCACAGCTTGTGGGCTAGCGACTCAAGTGGAAGAGCGCTTGCTCACGCGGAATCGGATCGTCGAGGAGTTTTTTGCTCGAGAAGCGTTTCGTCTGGCGGAAGCCTGTCGATCCATGTCCGAACGCTTCCTGCAAGGTGGTCGCCTGCTTGCGTTCGGACGCGGTCCCTACGCGACCGATGCCCAACATGTCTCCGTCGAATTCGTTCATCCCGTAATCGTCGGCAAGCGAGCGCTTCCCGCGCTGGATCTTTCCATCCTCTTCCGCCCCTGGCTGGAATCGATTCTCCATCCTGAAGATATCGTCATGGGATTCGGACCTCCGGGGGGCGACGGTGAGATCTACTCCGCCCTGGAGTTTGCCCACAAGCGAAATGCCTTGACCTTCGCTCTTCCGGGAGTGCAGGGCTCCTACGCGGTCGAAGCCTTCACGCCCGATCCGTTTATACATCAGGAAATGATTGAGATCCTTTATCACACGCTCTGGGAAAGTGTTCACGTATTTCTGGAGCATCACGAATTGGGCCACGACGTGGGAGAGGCTGGATTTCTCTATCCGTTTCTAGGTCAGGAAAAGCAAGAGACGCGGGACTTGCTGTCCGAAGTCGCAGCTTCGATCGGGATGAAAATTCAGGATGATTCGAAGTTGCGAGCCCAGGTAGCGCGCGAACAAGCCGAGCAGATCGGCAGCGCAGCGCTCGCGATTCACGAGCGCCTGGCGAAAGGCGGCAAGCTGATTCTCTTCGGAAATGGCGGCTCGGCGACGGACGCAAATGACTGGGCAATCGACTGCGTCTTGCCTCCTGTCGGTTATCGTCCTGTCCCGGCCGTTTCGCTTTCCCTGGAGCCCGCCAATATTACTGCGGTCGCGAACGACGTGGGCACCGAAGTTGTTTTCCTGCGTCAACTCATCGCGCAGGCTCGTCCCGGAGACGTGGCGGTTGGAATCTCCACCAGCGGCGGCTCCCGTAACATCATCGTCGCCCTGGAAGAAGCTCGCAAGCGAAAGCTGTTGACGGTTGCGCTCCTCGGTTACGACGGTGGTGAGATTCGCCGACGCCAGTTGGCCGATTTTCCGCTGGTCGTGCACTGCGACTACATCCCGCGCATTCAGGAAGTGCAAGCCTCGATTTACCACATCATCCGCGAGACCCTGGAGGTGGTGGCCCGTGGCCAAGCTTGAACTCTTCGGCACGGCGCGCTGCCCTCACACGCAGGAGATGCGAGAATGGCTGGAGTGGAAGGGCTCCGAATTCGTCGAGTATGACGTCGAATGCGACCTAGCCGCCCGCCAACGCATGCGCGAGTTGGCAGTTGGACAGCGCAGCGTGCCGGTCCTGGTGGAAGACGACAAGGTCGTCCAGATCGGCTGGCAGGGGCGCAGCTGCTTCGTGGACGTGGAGTAAGAATGTCCAGTGCTTGTTCCATTCGAGTTCGCGGAGTGGTGCAGGGCGTTGGCTTTCGTCCCTTCGTGTATCGCCTGGCACGTGCCAACACCCTTGCCGGATGGGTATTGAACGGCGAGGAAGGGGTCGAGATTTTTCTGGAGGGCGCTGAGAAAGGACTGCTGGCCTTTATCCAGGATCTCAAAACGCAGTCCCCTCCCGCTTCCAGCATTACGGAGGTCGATGTCCATCGCGTAGCTCCGCTTGGCTTGAATGAATTTACGATTCGCGAAAGCCACCGCAGCGAGCGCCCTACGGTTCGTATCTCGCCAGATCTTCCGGTTTGCGATGCTTGTCTGAAAGAACTCTTTGATCCATCCGATCGGCGCTACGGCTATCCCTATATCAACTGCACGAATTGTGGTCCCCGCTACACGGTTGTCCTGAGTCTGCCGTATGACCGGGCCAACACGACGATGCAGCATTGGCCACTTGATGATTATTGCGCTACGGAATATCACGACCCCGGCAATCGCCGTTTTCACGCACAGCCCGTTGCCTGTCCGGACTGTGGACCGGGCTACTTTCTACAACCAGGCGAAGAAGCTGAGCAGGGAAGGGATCTGAGCATCCGCAAAGCGGCGCTGCTTCTCAACGCAGGGAATATTCTCGCTGTGAAAGGACTGGGCGGATATCACCTGGTTTCGGACGCGTCGAATCCTGCTGCCGTCGCGGCGTTACGCGAGCGTAAATACCGCAAGGAAAAGCCATTTGCCATCATGGCCAGAGACTTGGAAGTGGCCCGTCAGCTAGTCGAGCTCTCACGGGAGGCCGAACAACTGCTCACGTCGAGCGCCCGGCCCATCGTGCTTGCCCCAGCGAAACCTGAACTCACCCGAGTTGATCGGGGAGTTGCTCCAGAAAATAACGAGCTCGGCGTGATGCTGCCCTACACGCCTCTACATTATTTGCTCTTTGCAGCAGGTGCGCCAGAGGTGTTGGTGATGACCAGCGCAAATCGCTCCAGTGAACCGATCGCCTATGAAGATGAGGAAGCGCTCGACCGTCTTTCTGGAATTGCAGATGCTTTCTTGATCGGCGAGCGGCCAATTGCCCGACGAGTGGATGACTCAGTCGCCCGTGACGGAGTGTTCGGTCCGGTTATCGTTCGCCGCGCCAGGGGCTATGCTCCTGGCGCCGTGGCGACGTTGCCGACCGCACGCTCAATTTTGGCTGTCGGCGCGGACTTGAAAAACGCGATCACGCTCGTGGTCGATGGTCAGGCCTTTATGAGCCAGCATATCGGGGACTTGAGCCATTATGAGTCTTTACGGGCGTTCAAAGAAACGATTCAGGACCTGATCGCGATGTATGAGGTTCGTCCGGATGAACTGCTGGTCGCCTACGATTCCCATCCGCAGTACGCCAGCAGTGCTCATGTCCTAGCTCTGGCGATTCCGCAAAAATTGGCTGTCCAACATCACCGCGCTCACGTTGCCTCCGTGCTAGCGGAGCGAGGCGAGTTCGAGAAGCGGATTGTTGGAGTGAGCTTCGATGGCACCGGCTATGGCGATGACCGAAGCATCTGGGGTGGCGAGATTTTTGCAGGCAGCATCAAAGACGGCTTCGATCGGGTCGGACACTTGCGCAATGCCTGGTTGCCCGGCGGCGACGCCGCGGCGCAGTATCCGGTGCAGGCTGCGGCCGGTTTCTTGGCTGGAGTCGAGGGCTTGCCCGATCTCGGCGCTGGGCCGTTCTGCTTTCCTGAGCGTTACCACCAATCTGTAGATCTGGTTCAAAAGAATGTCCGAATCTTTCCCACCACATCGATCGGTCGGCTCTTTGACTGCGCGGCTGCGCTTCTGGGTTTTACGCGTGAGGTTACATTCGAAGGGCAGGCCGCAATGTGGCTGCAGCAACTCGCCTCCGGCGTGCCTGCAACCGAACCCTATCCGTTCCCCTGGGCCGAACCGGAACTGGATTTCCGACCTTTGCTGCAAGCGTTGGTAAGCGATCGCCTTCGCGGACGGCCTCTCCCTGAAATGGCTCGAGCATTTCAGCGTGGTTTGGCTCAAGGGCTGTCCGACGCCGTAGTAAGCGTCTGCGAAACTCGAGATCTCAAAGTCGTGGCTTTGTCGGGTGGCGTCTTCCAGAATGAGTTACTCTTGAGGGACTTGAAGTCGTTGTTTCACACCGCGGGCCTGGAGGTATGGACGAATCACGCCGTCCCGCCCAACGATGGCGGAATCAGCCTGGGACAGGCGGCGATGGCGGCATGCGCCCGGTTCGATTGAAAGTTTGGATAGCGCCCTACACCCGCACGAGAAATATGCATGAACTTTCCATTGCGCTGAGCATTATAGAACTGGTGCAGGAAGAATCGGACCGGCGCGGTGGCGTTCAAGTGAGTGCCGTGCATCTCAAGCTGGGTGCGCTTTCTGGCGTGGTCAAAGAGGCTCTGTTGGGTTCGTTTGAGATGGCCTGCGAAGATACCCCGCTCAAAGGAGCACGGCTGGTCGTCGAGGATGTCCCCGTCCTCATCTTTTGTCGCAGCTGCCAGGCCAAACGCCCAGTCAGCTCGGTGCAGTTGTTTTGCTGTGCTGAGTGCGCAACTCCGTCCCCCGAAGTTGTGCAAGGGAAGGAACTCGAGGTGGTCGCATTGGAGATTGAAGAATGGCATCACAGCCCCGTTTAATTGAAGTTAGAAAAAATGTTCTGAAGCAGAACGATCTGACCGCGCGTGCGCTGCGTGAACAGTTCCGCGCCGCGGGAGTGTTTGTGGTGAGCCTGGTGTCGAGTCCCGGCTCGGGCAAGACTATGTTCTTGGAGAAGACCCTTACGTTACTTCGTGAACAGTTTCGTGTGGCTGCGCTTGTCGGCGATCTCGCCACGGAGAATGATGCGGTGCGACTGGCGCGCAGTCAGGCTCCGGTAAAGCAAATTACCACCGGCACGCTTTGTCATCTCGAAGCCGCTATGGTCCAGAATGCCCTTCAGGGATGGGACCTCCAGCAACTGGATTTTCTCTTTATCGAGAATGTAGGGAATCTGGTGTGTCCTTCGTCCTACGATCTCGGCGAAACTCTTCGGCTTGTGCTTATCTCGGTGACCGAAGGCGAGGATAAACCACTCAAGTACCCGACAATTTTCAATAGTGCCGATGTTGCCGTCGTCACCAAAATGGACATGGCCGCAGCCGTTGAATTCGACTGGCAAACGGCATACGGTAACATCCAGGCTGTACGCCCTGGCATGCAAGTGTTTAAGCTCTCCGCAAAGAACGGGCAGGGAATGGATGACTATCTGAGTTTCCTGAGGAAGCGTTTGGATGAATCGCGCGTGGCCGCGACCATCTAACGAAGCTCGCAAATCATGATCAGTTTTCTCTCGATTATCGCGGTGGGCTTCTTTCTCGGGATGCGCCATGCCACCGATCCCGACCACGTGATCGCCGTGACTACGATCGTAAGCCGACAGCGCAAACTGCTGAAGGCTGCCCTCACCGGCATTGTTTGGGGGGTTGGCCACACGCTTACGATCTTTGTCGTCGGCTCCGCGATTATTCTCTTTGACGTGGTGATCCCCGCCCGCATCGGTCTCTCAATGGAATTCTCCGTGGGGCTCATGCTCATCGTATTGGGCGCGATGAATGTTCGAGCCTTCATGCGCACCGCGCGCAACCTCGCTCCGGCTACGACAGAATCAGAAGTTGTTCATTCGCATGCCCACATCCACGGCGACTACATACATAGCCATACGCACGGACACGCGCCCGAGGCGCATACCCACAGTCATCAAACTCCGCTCGCTTGGCTCGACCGAATGTTCGGCAGGATCGGCCTCTATCAGCAACTGCGTCCTTTGACCATCGGGATCGTTCACGGACTCGCAGGTTCCGCCGCGGTAGCGCTGCTGATTCTTACCACCATCGGAAACCCGCGCTGGGCCATGGTGTACCTGCTCGTTTTCGGAGCCGGAACGGTGGGCGGCATGATGCTGATCACCATGAGCATCGCCTCGGCCTTCCAGTTCTTTGGGAGGAGGCATCAGAATTTTTCCCACTGGCTCGGGCTTGCTTCGGGCTTGGTGAGTTTGGCTTTCGGGCTCTTGCTGGCGTATCAGATCGGCTTCAGGAACGGCCTGTTTTCCGGCCACCCGCAATGGACACCCCGATAGGTCGAGTAAGCTCCATCCCATGTCACGCTTCGACCCGCCGTCAACCGGTATACTCGCTCGTTTGATCCGGCGCGCTGCCTCCGCACCAGAAACGCGATTAGGTCCCAACATCCTCCGGCTTGCCGATCGGCTTCAATGCTTGCATGACAGGCGTGACCTCGCGACCTGCCTCAGTCTTCGTGGAATTCGACTTGTCAGTGTCGATCACTCCCGGCGCAACTTGCGTTTGCGTGAATGCCCGAGAATGGCAGCCCAGTTCTTGACCAGAATCTCGAGTGCTCCTTTGGTCGAGGCCTAGGCTTAGGCTAGAATCGGCGGATTGTCTAAATCTAAACTGGGCTTTCCACTGCGTGGGCTCCGATCGAGGAGACCACAATGATGTTTTGAGCTTTCACCGAGGACGGGCAGGAGTTGCTGCATTAGGAAGAACGGACTTCGCGCCGGCACCAGCGAGCGCGATGTGGCGAGCAGCTGAGAAGCGTGATCCTTGTTCTTCACAGCTTCCAGGGAGGCGGACACTCTGCACGTCCACCGCCACCAAAGGCGGCATCTCCGTCCTGATATTCCGAGGCGCTCGTGACTTTTGCCATTCGCTTGATTCCGCTACCGGGCGGCGGGTTCACGAAAAGTTTAGATGACGGAGATCGCTGCAACAAACTCACGGAATATCGTTCACCACTTGTTACCTCACGCTGCAGAACCCCCAAAATGACCGCCTCGCCGTCATCCGAGTACTGGCGTCAGCAGCGAACGACCGGCAAAATGCGCGTCCAGGTTATCGAGCGCAATCATGCCCATCTGCGTACGAGTCTCGATTGTGGCCGATCCCAAATGCGGCAACAAAACTGTGTTTGGCAGCGTGCGATATGCCGGGTGGATGTGCGGCTCGCCTTCGTACACGTCAAGACCGGCGGCCGCGACGCGACCGCTCCGCAGCGCGGCGATAAGAGCTTCATCATCGCCAGGCTGCCGCGCCCAGCATTTACGACGATCGCGCCCTTTGGCAGTAACTCGATCGTCCTGGCATTGAGGAACCGATCGTCTCGGCTGTCGCCGGCGCGTGAAGCGTGAGAAAGGAACTGACGGCCAGCAATTCACTGGCGTCGGCGTGGAAGACCGCATCCTTCTCGACCTCGGGATTCAGGCGGTGCAACTTGCAGTAGTGAATCTTCATGCCAAATGCCCGGGCCCGCTCGGCCACTCCTGACCGATTCGACCCATGCCATAGACTCCCAGAATCTTGCCGGTCAACTGCCATCCCAATAAGTCCGTGGGCCGTGGATCGTTCCAGGTGTCCCCGCGTACCAGTGCTTGCCCCTCGGTCGCCCGGCGTGACGCGCCGAGCAGGAGAAGCATAGCGATATCGGCGGTGGCATCGGTGAGGACCCCGGGCGTATTTGTAACAGCAATCCCGCGGGCCTCCGCGGCCTTCACATCGATATGATCGAAGCCGACCGACAAGGTCGCGATCATCCGCACCGATTCCGGCAAACCCCAGATGAGACTGGCATCCATCCGGTCCTGCTGGGTGATCAGCAACGCATCGGCCCCGTCAGACTCCGCCACCAGTTCGTCTCGGCTATACAGGTGATCGTTCGCGTTGAAGCGAGCGTCGTAGTGGAGTTTGATTCGAAGTTCGACGGTTGCCGGCAATCGCCGCGTTACAACCAAAACTGGTTGCTCTGGAATTTGGCTACTCCATGATTGAGTCAGCACGCATATTCGGCGCCTGCTCCGCGTGCCCTACGCCGACCTGTTCCGCGCCACAGACCCCAATTATCGTTGGATGTGGTCCAGTTAGCATAGTTGCAACGGGCTGTGTTAAGGCTGTCATATCAGCCTGTGAAGAAGAGGCAAAAACCGCGAGGCGTTCGCCTGCCTCAATGGCCGAACTGCGGGGCGTGCTGGGTGGGCAGAGGAAGTAGTTGCCGAGCGAAACTTCACATCGTCATTGGGATGCAACGCACCAACATACGGAGCTCCAGCAAGCAGCTAGCCTCAGATCCTGCGCCAGACTCGCCGGGCAAAGTCGCGCTGGGGTCGCTTCGAACATTAAAGCAACTCAGCAGGAATATCTGGAGCCAGGGAACCTCTGTCCGGGCAGAAACCGTCACCACCGAGCCAGCACGCAGCCAGGCCGTGAAGTTTGTGTTTGTAGGTTCGCGTAACGGTATAGTCCCTCCCACCTCGAACTCGAAGCACGTATTCTCCGGTCGACCAGGGCTGAATTTCCTCAACCGAGGCGACGTTTACAAGCACGGACCTGTGGATCCGCACGAATCCGTAAGGACTGAAACGGTGTTCCATCAGCGAGATCGATTCTCGTAAGATGTGCGAGCTTGAAGTGTGATGCAGCAAAACATAGTTACCCTG
>JBAUXO010000282.1:0-16919 GCA_049584315.1 Candidatus Sulfotelmatobacter sp.
CGATTCGAGTCGCTGGCGCTCTTCGCTGGTCACAGTCAAGGGTTGCTTGGGACGTCCGGTTCGCATCTGAGCCTCCTGCATTTTAGATGCAATCCGGGCCTTACTTAGTTCACTTATTTATGGGACAGGAGACTAGGACGGTTTCGAACGGCGATGAGCGAAACCTGCTCCAAGTCAGGGTAGCGTTCATCTTTGTCGGGGTTGCGATCCGTTGGCGCGATCTGCTGGATGGTGGTTTGCGCCGGCAGTTTACCGGTGAAGTATTTCCCATACACTTCGCCAAATGCAGGTAGGTCCGCTAAATTATCGAGGTAAACAACCGTCGACACGACCTGATCGAAATTCATATCGGCTTCTTCAAGATTGTCCATCTGGTTGCGCATCGTCTGACGGAGCTGGAGGGCGGTAGTCGAACTATAAACTCCCTGGTTCGGTCCTGGGATGAAGCCACTCTTCGCCGAACAATACAACGTATCGCCGGCAAAGACGCAGGGGCTCGCCGTGGGGCTCGGTGGCATGTTCTTGGGACGCACCGCCCGACGTTGCTTCAGGTCACGGACCGCAATGCCTGTGTATTCGATTTGTGCGCCGCCGGGTAGGCTCGATACTTCGATGGTGGCCCGCGCCGGCGTATTGCCGAACTCGAACCGATGCGCATAGCGCTCATTCATCACCCGCATGGGGAGCTGCGCGGTCAGGTAGGGATTGACGAAAACCATGTGGCTCAGCTTCAGCCCAGCTGCTTCCACGATTGCTTTCATTTGATCAAGCGCGAAGTCCACCTGAGTGGCAGGGTCGTCCGAGGCTTTACCACCAGATGGAACGGTACCAGGCATGGCAGAAACGAACAAACGATCATGAGTTAGAATGCCCGGTGAAAAAGGCTCGTCCGACTTGTAGTTCGGTGGAGAGATGGCCCGACGGTCCGAGAGATTGCGTACCGCAACCGCATTGATCTCGATGGAGGGATCGGGAAGCGCGGCGACGCCGAGAACGGCGCGAGCCGGGGGAATCTTGCCAAAGAACTCGCCGAAAACACGGTTCATTTCCGCATATTGGCTGATGTCGGTGAGATAAACCGTGGTGTAGACCACATGATCCATCGTCAAGCCTGCGGCATCGACAACCGATTTCAAATTATTGAGTACCTGCCGCACCTGGGCCGCAAAAGTTGGCGGTAATGCCCCATCCGCGCCGCGCGGCCCCTGGGCGGAAACATAGATGTAGTCTCCTGCATCTACGCTAGACGGAGCGGCGCTGTGAACTCTGGGAGATTCCTGGGGCAGTGCGCCGGCCCCTGCCTGTGCTTGTGCGCCGACAGCCGAGCACAGCAGCAACCCAACGAGCAACGATTTCATTCGAGCCTTCCCTCAGAGCACCGGAAAGGAGCGCTAGCGCCGCGGTTCTAAGCTGCCCGGCTTCCCTTTTGTGCCGCTCCCAGGATGCTGCGCAATCTTTGTCCTACGATGACCTCTTCGCCGGGCTGGATGGTCATCGAAACCAGCTCGATGTGATCCGCCGCCGGCCGCTCTTTGCTGGTCGGGTTGGGCCTGCCCTCGCGAACCGCGGTTACCAGGCTTGGATTATCCGCACCGAGTACCTCGATCACCGGATCGCCCGCACGCAGAGCCTGCACGCAGTCAGCAATAGTAAATCCCCACGCCCGCTGATCCCAGGAGACGTTGAGTGTGGGATAGCGGTTCCCGTCATCTGGAATGTAGATCTTCGTCTGCACTCCCGGTACTGTTTCCACCAGCTTCCTGATGTTATCCACACGATCGTTCCACTCGCGGTACAGTTTCTTGTCGTCCAGCTTCAGCCAGGTCTCAAGGGCGGTAAGGCAGCCGATCATTTCTTCTTTTCCGACCTTCATGGGACGGCATACGGCGCCCTCGCGCGGGCTGGAGTTCATAACGGCAGCGTCGATCAGATCCTTTCGGCCCAAAAGCACTCCGCTGCACTGCGGACCGCGCAGGCCTTTCCCGCCGGAAAAAGTGTAGAGGTCAATCCCCATTCGGGCGTACAACTTGGCATTGTCAGCCGGAGGAATGCCCGCTGCATCGTCGAGGAGCAGCGGCACCTTATGGTCTTTGGCGATCATAAGTTCTTTCTGCAGCTCCGCACCGAGGTGCGTGGTATAGATCATCACGCTGCTTTGGTTGATGGCATTGGCCAGTTCCTCCGGGGAATAGGCCAGCACCAGTTTCGCGCCGGTTAGTCGGATCGCGCTATCAAAAGCGCTCCGGCCGCCAGACATGATTACTTCGTTCTTGAGGCCGGTGGTATCGGGGAGTTGCCAGATGAGCCTGTCATCGGTGCCTGCCATGCATCCTGCAGTTGCAACCGCCAAGGCGCCCGCCGCGCCTGAAGTGATCATTCCAGACTCCGCGCCTGTGAGTTCCGCCAGCCGGCGCCCGATGGCACGCTGCAAATCCAAAACATTTACGAAATGCTGCGCCGCCTCGACCTGTGCTTCCCGAACCTCCGGAAACTCCAGAGACCCACTCAGGTACGTCCAAGTGCCTCGGCAATTGATGACGGTCTTAACCCCCAGTCGCGTGTAGACATTTTGCCGAGGGTCTTTGCCTACGGCGCCGGCTGCCCTCGCGTAAAGGTCCGCTACGGCGATCTGGCTCAGCAGCGGTGCGGCCGCAGCCCATTTCATGAACGACCGCCGGCTCGAATTCAGAACATGCATCGCAATACCTCCAGGATTGATTGCCTACTCTTCATCTTCATGCAGTGGGACGCGCGCTCGAACCGCCAAGATATAAGCCTTGGCTCCCGGTTTATTTTGGTTGTAGAAGCCGACGGTGCAGTTAGGACGAAAATAATAGGCATCCCCCGCTTTGGCGGGATAGCGGCCTTCGACACCGTCCATTCCACTGCCAGCAACCATTTCGCCCCGGCCATCGATCACCAGATAGATTTCCTCGGCTGCTTCGTGATGGTGAGGCCAGTTCGTTCCTCCGGGCGAAAAATCCATCCAGAAAAAACTGTCCATCACGTAGGCCTCGTCGATCAAATCGCGCCGGCCAGTGCTCAGGCCGACCAGGAGTTTGTACAACACGGAGTTGGGGTGGCCGCTTACCGTCTGTTCTTTGGCATCCTCGAGATTTGCGACTTTCGGACGCGGTAATGGAGCGCCAATCGAAATCGATGACGGGATCTTGAACCCCATCACAACCACCCGCAGGGGCCGGTCTCGATCGTTGGAAATTGAATGTTTGGCGCCCGGAGGCAAGTACGTGAAATCGTGTTTGCGCAAGGCTTGCATCTGATCTTCGTAGTGCAGTACGCCTCCGCCTTCGACCACAAAATAGATTTCTTCCTGGCGGTCGTACCCTACCGTCGGGCAATTACCGTGTGCATCCAGAGTCACTTCGCCGAAGCGAGTTACGGTTTCGAGAGAGCGATTGTCTTTGTCACCCTCGCCGAAAATCGCCCGGTAGTGGCAAGTTTGAGAGGAGAGGTCAGCCTTCGTCTCCGCTAGGTCGGCAACGTAGCGATGCAGCCATGTGGGATCCACAGGCCGGTCTTGGGCGCGAAGACCTGGTGCCAGCAACAGCCCGAGCCAAAGCAGTTTTCTCAACTTTGCTCCCGATTCTGCCATTCGAATTCGTTTCTGCGGGGCTGCTGCTCGGTTTTCACACCGCGTAGTTGGCCTTCAATGCTGGGCATGATCCCCTGCGGATGGCGATGAGGAAGGGGCCAGAGGGCGCGCCTCTCGCAAAATGTAGGCGACCAGATCATCAAGCTCGGCGCTGCTGAGCCGCTGCCCGTAATCGGAGGGCATAGGATCCCCGATTTTCTGCTGGACAGAGGCCACGCTGGACTTCATGAGCAGATAAAATCGGCCATCGCCATCCTGCAATTGCAGAGAGGCGTTGTCTTGGTTCCGGAGGATGCCGGAGAACGTTCGGCCATCCCGCGCAACCACGGTAACCACCTCTTGCGGTTCTCCGGCCGGCCTGAGAATTGCATCGCGAATTTCGTCCCCTGGATGATCTCGCGCAAACCCTGCGAGGTCTCCCGTAACGAATTGTCCTCGGCCTCCCATTTGGTGGCAAGCTGTACATCCGGCTTTTCCAAAGAAAAGATCCTGGCCCTGCGCTGGGTTGCCCGCCACGGAGTTCCCCGCGGACCTGCCTTGCAAAGAGCGCAGATAAGCAACCACCGCATGCGCATCTTCTCCGCCAAGGCCGGGGAAGCCTGGCATTCCTTCTTCCGGGATTCCATCGTGGATCAGGTTGAGCCATGCCGCGTCCGATAGAGCCTTCACCTCGGGCCGGCGGATGATATCCGGTGCATGCTCACCGCCAAGTCCGTCGAGTCCGTGGCAAGTCGCGCACTTTCCCTCGAAAACGCTCTTTCCCCTGAGGTCGAGTTTCAGGCCGGAAGCGGGCCCTTCGCGGTTCGGGTTCTGGCCCAGGAGATTGCCGGCCGGACCAAGAGAAATCAACGCCAAGCCAAACTGGAGAACGATTCGCCAGCTCACAGTCAGGCTCCTCGGATTCCGGTCCTCCCTGAAGACTTGCGCGGAGAAGGCGCGCCGGGCAAGTCGCAATATTCCACTCAGTGAAAACAGCTTCTTAGGAATCGGTGACATCGGACGGTGAACCTGATATACCACAGAATCTGCTTGACGCAAATTCAAATGTTTCGTTTTATTGGGTTTTGTTTCGTCCAGTGAAAGTGTGTCACCGGCCCCAGGCGCTGTTTCGTAGAAACGCCCGATGCGGCTTCGAAGTCCGATCGCACATGGCAGAGGTATCATGACAGCGCCGGTCGAGGAAGAGGGAACAATGCGGAGCTACCTAGTGGCTTGGCTTTTTTGTTGGTTGAGCCTCAGTGTCTCACCTGCCCAGGCTAAAGCTCGACCGAGCCTGCCAAGTTCGCCGTGTCGCATTGAGGCTACGAATTTCAAGGGTTGGAGCGCGGAGCAGCTTTCGAACGGCTGGCTGAAGCTGATCGTCGTACCGCAAAATGGTGGACGCCTGATGCAGGTCATTTTTGCCGGGCATCCTTATCTCTTCGTCAATCCTAAGTACGAAGGGAAATATCTGCCCCCCGATCCCTCCCAATGGTTTAACTACGGAGGTGACAAGCTCTGGCTCTTGCCCGAGGGCAATGACGATGAGCAACATTGGGTGGGCAATTCCGATTTGCTCGACGACGGCCCTTACGCCTTTCGAAAGGTTTCGGAAGGGCAAGAATGCGAGATCGAGCTGACGGGCCCCGCCGATCCCCAGACCGGGGTCCAGATCCGCCGCACGATTCGCCTGGACGCCGAATCTCCGCGAATCCGTTTTCACGCAACCATGCAGAATAAGACCGGCCACGTCATCGAGTGGTCCATGCAATCCGTCTCGCAATACGACACCGCGGACCGCTCCGCCCCCTCCCGAGGCAGTCACAACTTCTGGATCTTCACTCCGGCGAATCCCCTCAGCGGCTATCTCAACCGCTACCACGTGCGTTTCGGTCCAGCGGAAAATCCGGCGGTCGCCGTCCGGGACGATGGAATCTTCGCGCTGCACTATGCGCACCTTGCCGCCGAACTGTGGCTGGATTCGACGCCCGGCTGGCTCGCGGTAGTGGATGGCGACAGCCAGTACGCCATGGTTGAGCGTTTCCGCTACGAAAAGAACGAAACCTATCCCGGCAAGGCATCGATTATTTTTTGGATGAACGGCCCCGAACTCAGGTTGAGTTCTGAGAGAGAGCCTTCCCTGACTTCAGGAGGGGATGGTTCTCCTTATTATCTGGAAGCCGAGATCAATTCGCCTCTCGTCCAACTGCGCCCTGGCGAGACCCGGGATCTCGACACCGAGTGGTTTCCCACTCGCTCCGGCAGCGAATTCCACGGGGTGGAGGATGCCGGCGTCGTGGTGCGCCCTCTTCGGACCACTGGTTTGGAGAGTGGCCACATACGCCTCTCGGGTTCCTTCGGAGTATTTTTCAGGGGACGTCTGGTTGCGCACCTGTACAACGAACACGGTGCCAGCGTGGGAACCGTGCCTCTCGGTCCGGTTGACCCGGCGGACCTCGTCGTGCTGGAAACAGAGTTAACCCCTTCTGCTAAGACCTCCCGGATTTCGCTTCATCTTGAAGACGCAAATGGGCTGGACCGTGGTTCTCTTCAGGAAGTTCAAGTCAACACGGTAGAAAACCACTGACATGGGATTATTCAGAAAAGCTTTAGCTGTGGCCGTGGTCAGTCTGCTCTCGTTTTCGGCCGCGGGACAACAGGGGCAGGCTCCGGTGGTTGTCGACGTAAATGTAAGCCCAGACGATTTGCTTGCGCAGCCTCCCGCTGCCAACTGGACTTCCTATAATGGCGACTACACCGGACGCCGCTATAGCGCCTTGCACGAAATCATCGCTGCAAATGTCATGCAGCTCCGCGCTTCGTGGATCTTCCATTCTTCCAATTCCGAAAGGCTGGAAGTGACCCCCGTGGTCGTCGGCGGGGTAATGTATGTCACCTCGGCCAACGACGCGTTTGCCCTGGATGCTAGGACAGGCCGGCTGATTTGGCATCACCAGAGGGCGGTCAGCCCAGGGTTGCTCGATGATGCTGCGGCTCATAAGAACCGGGGAGTTGGAGTCTGGCGAAACTTCCTCTACATGGAAACCGATGACGCCCACTTGCTTTGTCTCGACGCCCGCTCCGGACACCTGCTATGGGATGTGCCCTACGCGGACAAGGCAAAGCAATATGGGGCAACCAGCGCTCCGCTCATTGTGAAAGATGAGGTGATCGTAGGTACGTCCGGCGGCGATTCCGGCGTGCGTGGTTTCGTAGCCGCTTACGATGCGGTTACCGGCGACCTGAAGTGGCGTTTCTGGACTATTCCCGGCCCCGGCGAATTCGGCTCTTCCAGTTGGCCCGGCGACAGCTACCTACATGGCGGAGGCACGACGTGGATGCCCGGTACTTACGACGCGAAGCTCGATACTTTGTATTGGACAACCAGTAACGCGGCGCCCGATTTTGTTGGCGATTCCCGCCCTGGGGACGACCTGTATACCGCCTGTGTATTGGCGCTGAACCCCATTACAGGGGCGTTGAAATGGTACTTCCAGTTCACTCCCCACGACGTTTACGACTATGATGCCAACGAAACACCCGTCCTGCTAAACGCCAACGTGAACGGACGAATGCGTGACTTGCTGGTGCAGGCCAACCGTAACGGATTTCTTTATGTTCTCGACCGAACCGACGGAAAGTTTCTGCAGGCGACACCGTTTGTTGAGAAGCTGAACTGGGCGAAGGCAATTGACGCCTCGGGCCGACCCATACTGTCGGGGCGAATACCGAGCGCGGAGGGCGCCGAGATTTGCCCCAGCATTGACGGAGCCACCAATTGGTATTCGCCTTCCTACAATCCTGACACCGGATTCTTCTACGTCATGGCGCTCGAGAGTTGCAGCGTCTTTTTCGCTCGCCCGCAAACATTTAAGCTGGGCCAGACCCTGTATGCCACCGGTACGAAGCTTGCGCCCGACGATCACGCTCAGAAGGTGCTGCTGGCCTACTCGGTGCCCGAGGGAAAGATCGTCTGGCGCTATCCCCAGGTCGGCCCGGGCAATTCCTGGGGCGGGACCCTGACCACGGCAGGGGAATTGGTGTTCTTCGCAAACGATGCCGGAGCGCTGGAAGCGGTCGATGCCCGTACCGGCCGCTCGCTCTGGCAATTCACCACCGGCCAAAGGATGCATGCTTCACCCATGAGTTACGCGGTCGATGGGGTTCAGTACGTTGCGGTCGCTACGGGAAGCGACATTATCAGCTTCTCGCTTCCTCATTACTAACTTCTTGTATCGTGCTGGCAGGCGCCGATCTCCCGCTTAGGGCAACTCCTGAATGCGTCTCGCCGGTGCTCTGCTCTCAACAGGAACTCAGTCGCCTACTGCTCCCATTTATCCGCTTTCGTGAGAGTCGTCGACCGGCCCGCACCGGCTACGCGCATCAGATAGCTAATGACGTCATGCAATTCATCGGAGCTGAGAGTGGAACCGTAGTCGGAGGGCATAAGGGTTTGCGAACTGTCCAGCCCCTTGAGATCTGCCTTGTCCATGAAGTGAAACGTCCCGTCCAGCGTCTGCAACTGCAGAGAGAAATTATCTTCATTGCGAATTCGTCCCACGTATTTCTCGCCCGCGCGGGTGGTTGCCGTCACCATTCGGGTCTGCGGGTCGCCGCTCGGAGGGGGACTGGTGATGGCGCTCTGAATCTGCTCTGCCGCATGGGTGCGAGCATAGGCGGACAGGTCTGAGGCGATAAAGCCGCCTTTCCCACCGACCATGTGGCACTCGGAGCATCCCGCCTTGCCGAAGAAAATCGTCTCCCCGCGTCCCGGATCACCGGGCAGCTTGACCGTCTGGTTTTTCCCCTGGAGAGTGCGCAGGTAGGTCACTACCGCTTTAATATCAGAACGCGGAAGAGAATGAAAGGCAGGCATTCCGGTTTGAGGCACGCCATTTTCAATGATGTGGAAGATCTGCGCGTCGGATAGCCGCTGCACCTTCTGGTTTTCCGCAATGTTGGGGGCTCGCTCGCCGCCTCTCCCGTCCAGGCCGTGGCAGCTTGCGCAGGTTGAGGCAAAAGTTAGCTTTCCTCGCGTCGAGACTGACGCGAGGTCTTTCTGCGCGTGGTTTTGCGGCAGGCCCTGGGACCACGCGGCAAGGCCACTCCCCACCCACAAAAGCGCCGCCAGCGCCGGCGCCAGCTGAGAACGTGATCGGGGACTTGGGACCATCGGCGAAGCACGGTTTAGAACAAAAACTTCAAAGCCAACTGCATGATGCGTGCGGGTAGGGCAGAAGTCACAAACCCGAATTCCGAGTCGTTGTAGTTTCCTATTGGGTTGTTGAACTGGGCATGATTAAAGACGTTGAACGCTTCTGCACGGAACTGCGCCTGCACGCTTTCGGTGATCTTCGTGTCTTTCAGCAAAGCCAGGTCGAAGTTATAGATACCCGGCCCAACGAAATACCGACGCATGGCGTTTCCCACCTGCCCCAGAGGCTCTTGTGTGAAGTAATTTGGGTTGAAGTAGGGTTGCCCAGCTGAATTGCGCGGATTCTTGTTTATAAACAGAGGGCCGTGACCGGGGTTGGGGTTGTAACTGGGTATATCGATGGTGTCAGCGAATGTTCCGCTGAGTGAGTTGTCATCGGTTTCCATCAACTGGACGGGCTCGCCCTTGGCCAATATCATGATGCCGGATGGCGCCCACCCTTCGGTGAGTCTTTTCGGCGCACCGCCAGTCAGCTTCTCAAACGGCATCTGGACGGTATAGCTCACGGTCAAGTCCTGCGGGACGTCGAAAACGGACAGTGCGCGGTCTTGCCTGGGGTTCAGAGGGTTGGTTGCGTCAAATGAGGTCGAGCCGTTGTCGATCGATTTCTCATAGGTGTAGGCAAGCAGGAAATTGGCATATTTCTCGGTGTGTTTCACGCTTACTTGCAGGGAGTTAAAGCTCGAGCTGACGGCTGTGATCATGTGGGGGTTGCTGATGAAGTTGTGAGTCGTCGTCGTACTCAGTCCCGTGAGCAGGCGGGTGGTGGCAAAGGAAGTGACCCCGGGATATCCAGGAACGGTCGGAGTTAAGGGCACTATGGGCGCAAGTGGTCCCGGGTCCTCGTTCCCTGGGCCACAGGACGACGGACTCGTAGGGCTAAGAATAGCTGGATTGCTCAAGTACAAGCAGAGCGCTTGATTACTGGGATTCGATTCTTCGAACGTTAAGAGGTGCCGGCCTACCGATCCCACGTAGCTGGCGCTGAGTACCGTAGACGAGCCCAGCTGCCGCTGCAAGGAGAACTCAAACTGCTGCACCTGCGGTATTTTATCGCGAGGATACAAGTAGTCAGACCCGGAAAGGGGCGTGGCTTGCGCCCAATTAAAGGTTGCGTCCGGATTGCTGGGCGAGGAGTTCGCTGGCGGAAACGTAAAGGGAAATTTTTGTGTCTCGACGGTTCCGTTCGCCCGAGCAACAAATGGGGTCGCGAGCAGCGTTGAGTCGGCGGAGTAATACAAACCATAGGGCGCGTCCCCAACCTCAACAAAGCCAGTGGCGTCCTCAATGGCGCTGTAGAAGATGCCGTAGCCGGCGCGAATGCTGCTTTTTCCCGGTCCGCCGAAAATTTTGCCGAGCCAGCCTTCTGTGTTATTCGGCGAACACGCGAATCCAATTCTGGGAGCGAAGTTATGGTACTGAATGGGGGCTAAGGTTCGCGGCACGCCCGGATCTTCCGGAACCACCAATCCTTGCGGAGCAGTGGGGAAAACCTTGGACTGCTCACCGGGAATGACGGTTTCCAGTTTGTTCTGCGTGTCATACCAAGGTGTCATGATCTCGTAGCGCAGGCCGTAATTGATAGTCAGGGTTGGCCGGGCGCGCCAGCTATCCTGGGCATAAACTCCAAAGTATTTATCGCGTGAGTCAAGAAGTTGCTGGCTGGCCTGGGTAAAACTTTGCGGAGCACCAATCAGGTAGTCGGCGAAGTCCACGCCGGTCTCTTCCCCGGTAAAGACATACGCCCCGTTGGCATCGTCGAAGTTGCGCTCGTTGATCTGATCGTAATGAAAATCTACGCCGAACTGGAGAGTGTGGGTGCCCACAATCTTGGTGAAGTTATCAATAATCTGATAGGTGTTGTTGTACTGCTTCAGAACATCCTGCGGAAGTCCGAATTCATAGTTATTGAAGGCAAAAGAGGGAACTCCTTCGAGCGCCGGAGTAATTGGGGCGATGCCTCCGTTGAAACTGGGACCTGAGCCTGCAGGAGCCGTGAACCCTAAAGAGGTCAGCGGAACATTTGTGCCACCAATTGGAATTCCTCCGAAGTAACGATCACGCAGATACACCAGACGAACATCGTTGATGGTGGAATTATTAATGGTCGTGGTCAGGCCGAGATTGACCATCTCGGCCCGGCCCAGAACGCTACTATCGAAGCCGGGGATACTGATACCCTGGGCGTAGGGAGTGGTCACTGAGAATTGGTCGAAAAAGTAATATCCGAATAAAGTACCGAAGTTCGTGTTCGTGTCCAGGCGAATTCCGAACTTGTTGTCCGATAAGCGCTGGTTATAAGCCGAGGTTGCGTAGAACGGTAGCCCGCCAAGAGTCCCCGTCGCCTGTGGGATGTATTGCAGTGTCTTCTGCGCGACTGGCGACCTAGCGGTCGTCGGAATGATCCCGACGGGGAATACGCAGGGGTTTGAGCCGGTGGACGCGCAGCCTGGCGCATAGTAGGGCTCTCCGACAAATACAGTTCCCGCGGGCTCGTTCAGTTCCGCCGAAAGTGTATTGGCCCAAGTTGTTCCGTCCACCGAACCAACGGGGCCGTTTGCCGCGGCCGCGGCCTGGGTGAACAGGTCGTTCAGATTTCCCCCGCGATCCAGTGCGGACGGAACCTGGAAGTTTTGTGGTTGGCCCTTGATTTGTCGGTTTCCTTGGTAGTCAACAAAAAAGAACGTTTTATCCTTCTTTATGGGACCGCCAAAAACTCCCCCAAACTGATTTTGGATAAAGTCCCCGCGGCCCACGAAGTACTGTGACGCGTCAAAGTCCGTATTGCGCAGAAATTCGAACACGTCTCCGTGAAATCGATTGGTTCCAGATTTGGTAACGACATTGATTTGTCCGCCACTGAAGTTTCCATATTCGGCGTCAAAATTGTTGGTGATGATGCGAAATTCGTAGATAGAGTCGAGATTCGGAAGAATCGCCGCCCCGTTGTGAACGCCTTCTTGCGCATCGGCCCCGTTCACCATGAAACCGTTCGAACCAAGCCGGCCCCCATTTACGGACTGAGTACCTTTGGTTTGATCGCCGGATACGGTTGTCTCGTCCGCGCCTCCTCCCTGCGTCGTGTCGTTGCAATTGCTCGAGGTACATTGGTAAGGTGAAACGCCGGGCTGCAGGGCCAATAGATCAATAAACGAGCGGCCATTCAGGGGTACTGAGGTCATCTTGCTGCCCTCGATCACTTCGCCCATTTGCGTGCTCTGGGGCTCTACTTGGGCCACTTCCGTGCTCACCTCGACCTTCTCGTTGATCGAACCGACGTCGAGACTCGCGTCGGCTCGAAGCGCTGAGTTGGCATCGATCACCAATCCGGTCTGCCGAAAGGTTTTGAAACCAACGTGCTTGATTTCCAGGTCGTAGGTACCAACCGCCAGGGTCGGAAGATTGTAAAAACCCTTAGCATCGGTCTCTTGCGTCGTCTGGACCCCGGTCTGGGTGTCGGTCGCAACCACCGCTGCTCCGGGTTGCTCATAGCTGATCTCCTGCCGGAAAAGTCCTTCCGGCGATTTTCAACGCCGTTCTTTTTGAATACTTTCATGTAGTGAAATCTGCCCTAGCGTTTTGAAAGTTCGATCGCACTGTCGATGAGACGGTGTATCGCAATCGCAGTAACCATGTCAAACTCTTTTTGTTTTTTATATTTACGTTTAGCCAGCGGGCTGCGGCCAAGAACCGCGATCGCCCAGATCTCAGTGCGGGGTTGTTGACCAGAGCCGCAGCCTGCATCGTCGCGCCAGCCGACTTTGGATCGCGGGTATGCCGAGCATTCGATACTCGCCGGGTTTGTCCCTCTTCGGGATGGGGTGTTGGCGCACCGGCAGAGGTTGATAGCTATCCTCCTTCAGCTCTCGCTGCAGCCGCTCCAACTGCTGGTTCAGCTGCGCCTCAATAGCCTCCAGAGTCTGCCCATCGACTCCTCCACTTCCCCGGTTGGCTTTCACCTGCTCCCAGGCCATCTCCAGGTTCTTCCGCTTGTACACTTTGTCGATTAATGAATGGACCTTCTCGGCACCCGTCAGGTTGATCCAGTCCACCAGTCTCCTCGGACGAGAATGTACGGGTTTTTCACTCATGGAACTGTTCCTCCTTCTCGCCTTTACTCCTCTGGCTTTCTCTCTCTTCCTGACCATCTTCGCCGGCTGCCTTCCCCGACCCAATTCCGTCGCCGGTTGCCCGGTCACGTGGCTTTCACCACGCTTCATAGGTACCATTCAGCCGTCCGACTACTGACAGAGCCTCGCTCGCCACTTCGCTTTCGCTTATGGTCCGCTTACTCCGGTGCCACCCGGAGACTCTGCCAGTTCTCCTGAGGTCACGCGTTATTCTTCCGTACCGTGCCGTCCGCAATCACCTTGGTGCGGTGGGTGAATGAGAGCGCCTTCGTCTCAGAAGTGCAGACTCGACCTTGCCCCACCTTTGGCCGAGCGGTTCATCTTGGGTTTCCCCATCGATTACGGCCCGGTACTTCTCCGCAGGCCCTTCGGATTCCATCTTGCGATACTCACTTGATGGACACCCTGCCCTCCGGAGTACAGCAAGCGGTGGCTTCAGGTCAGTCTTGGCTGTATCCAGCTTTCGCTTTCGTGCCCGTTTAGACCTCTCCATACCTTCCGCCTCTCTGGCCAGCGAGGCTGTGAACCCCGCTTCTTGGATATGGCGCCCCTCATTTGAGCGCCAGAGGGACTTTAACCCTCCCGAACAACGCGCTGCTCAGCGCGCACTTCCGGTTTGCCGACAAATCGTTCAGAATCGCAACAACCTCAGATTAGGTTTGGCAAGACCAAGGAAATAGCAATCGGATGTGAAAGGGAAGCCGTTAGCCAGGCTTGCCTGAAAGATTTCGGCGTTTGCGCGTTTCGGCAACAAGTTCGTCCACTTGGCGCAAGACGTGCTGCGCCGCCATCAAGCCAAAATGGTCCGGGCTGCCTGATACAGTAATCATGTCTTCCGGGAACTCCTCTCCGAGGATGCCATTGTCGAGATTTTGTAATTTCAAATGCGCCAACGCAGCCTGATAGCTGGAATCGTTCGAGATAACCAGTCGCAGCGTCGGCACGCGCTCGCGAGCGCCTTTGAACCATCGCGCAAACACTTCGAATCCCGGGTTTTCACTGAATGGACGGACAATATCGGTGGCAGCTCGCTGCAACACGCCAATATCGCCCTGGAACTTCCGCAGCACTTTCACCAAATAGTCCTGCATGTTGAGCCAGTCTTCCAAAGAGGCGGCTGAGTCGCCCAGCCGTTTCAGATCGGCAATTGATACTTCCGGACGGTCGGGGGAAATCCCTGCCAGAACCCGCGAAGCAAAGCAGGTATCGAGGGACAAATTGCACTCCAGCGACAGGAAAGCGTCAATGCGCGGCGCCGGCTCGTCAGCAGGCCCCAAAAGCAGCTCGAAACCCATGTCCGCTCCCAGCGAAAAGCCGACCATCACGATTATTTCGGGTTGGAATTGTTCAGAGATTTCCCACAACCACTCGCGCAAGATCACCACATGATCCGCAAGTGACAGGGAGATGCGTCTGCGACGATCCGGTTCGCATCCGTAGAGCGTGGGACTTAAACCGCGATACGCCAAACGCTTGAGGATCGGCTCAAAGTCTCCGTGATCAAGACCGAGTCCATGAAGAAAGAAGACCAGGACATCCGAGCCAACCTGGTTGTCTACATAGCGCAAACGATCGCCGATAATTCGAGGATCGAGAGTGGCGCGGTCGAGCTTGCGGCAAACGCATTCCGTAAGCATGAACTGGTGCTCGATCAACTGGTTCGTGATCTCCGCGCCCAGGGAAGCGCCGGGTCCTTCTCGGTCAGCGCCTAGCGAAACCCTGTCCGACTCCAAATCCCGCCGGAGCCGCCGCAGATCGGTGCGCATTTCAGCCGCGCTCTGGTAGCGGAGATTGCGGTCTTTCTCCAGAGCCTTGTTGATGATGTCTTCGAGTTTCGGGGGTACGTCGGGATTCAGCCGCACCGCTGGCGTCGGTACCGCATCCAAAATGGCTTTGAAGATGAGTCCCGTGCTTTCCCCACGGAACGGCAGCGTGCCTGTAGCCATCTCGTACAGCACTGCGCCAAACGAAAACAAATCCGTTCGTGAGTCTAATTCCTTGGCTCGGACTTGCTCCGGCGACATGTAAGCAATTGTGCCCACCGCCTGCCCCGGACTGGTCCGATGCTCTTCCAGCGTCACAGTCGATTGCGCCCCAACGTCACCCGCGTTAGCGAGGACCGACGTCACCTTCGCCAACCCGAAGTCCAGAATCTTTGCGTGCCCACGTTTGGTCACGAAGATATTCGCGGGCTTTATGTCGCGATGGACGATTCCTTCTACATGGGCAGCATCGAGCGCGTCCGCAATCTCGATGGCCAGCGACAGAATCAACTCGGTTTCCATCGGTCGCCCGCCGATGCGGTGTTTCAGCGTCAGTCCGTCCAGAAACTCCATGGCGATGAACTGGCGGTCCTCGTGACGCCCGATTTCATAGATCGTGCAGATGTTGGGATGGTTCAGAGCGGACGCAGCACGGGCTTCACGCCTGAAGCGTTCGAGTGCTTGCTGATCGTGCGCTAAGTCTTCGGGCAGGAACTTGAGCGCAACGAAACGGCCAAGCTCGGTGTCCTCGGCTTTGTAAACCACACCCATGCCGCCACCGCCAATTCTCTCGAGAATGCGGTAGTGCGACAGACTACTTCCGAGAAGCGGGTTGGAATCGGACATCGGCGCTGATGTTAAGGTTCTTTGATTTTCAAGTCAACCTGAGCACGGATCAAGGGCGAATCAAGGAAATCGAAGTTACTGCACGGATGACGGGAAACCAGGAAGTAATTGTTGAGACCAGGCGATTTCGCTCATTGAAGGGGGTTTTGAGCGAAATTGAGATATTACGACAGTGTGACTTTAAGTCGGCTAGAACGGCACGAGAATCACTTCGGCTGGATACGACGGCGAGATTTTGAGTAAGTGCGGTTCAGACTGGAAGAGCTTTGATTCGGGTTGATTCGGGCTTCAGCAGCGTGTAATTGAAACGAAATTCGAGTCCAGCAGAGGGATCGTCCGACGCAATCGGATCAGCACTGAAATCAGGTAACTCCATCTGGAAGGTGCCATCGGCGGCAACGTCAGCGGTTGCTATATACACAATCTGGGGTCCACCGCAATGGAAAGAACAACGGTTTGTGCAAGCATCCATCCAGAGACAGGTCGCCATTGATGTGTACTCGGCTGAGATTGTTGCAGACCCCGACTGATTGCCAGACTTCACTCGCCCGATGAACGGGACTCTCCTCAGAGCGTCGCAAGCAAACTGTAGGTCGGTGTCCGAAATTCCGACCGTTACGTCGAACTGCTTCATCTTGCATCCCGGTGCCCAAACCAAGGCTTTGAACCGATCAACCAAGTGTCCATCCGGGGGCACTGCTGCGATTTCGAAAAATGAAGCTCCGGGAGCTATCGACACGCCATAATGCCTGTAATAGCCGTCAGTAAATTCATGAAGGCCGTAGGTCATCGATGCCTTCTCGAAGTCGCCGTCAGTGAAAAAGATTCTAACCTTCGGCACTTGCACGTTTTGAGCCCAAATCGTGGCGGCCAGCAACAATGAAGTACCGACTGCGGCCATGCACCAGCGAACCATGGCAAAAATGATACTCCCAATCGCGCTCTAAGTGAGCACCGGACTTCACTTGGCGCAATCAGAGATATTACGCCAAGTGACGAGAGGCTACTGCGGCGTAAAATCCCAGTTGTGCGAGGGCACAATGCCGTTCGCCATTTTCAAAACTCTTGTCGCCGGAATCCTGTTTCTTTCCATTTATGCGTTCGTCGGGACCACGGCGTCGTTCGCCCAGTGCCCCGTCTTGAACGTGATGGTGAAAGGCGAGGTCCAAAGTCCCCCTCGCGGTGGCGTGGTACGAGTGCAGCTTGTTTATTCGAAGCACTCAAAAGACGAAAATGGCGAATCGGGCGAGGTAAGACCCGAAGGCGAATCATTTCGCATCCGGATTCCGTTTCTTACACAAAGTAGGGCTCCAGTGCTTGGTTTAGGCAGCTTTAAATGCGATCTGAGGCCGAAGACTGTGGTGGTGACTCTA
>JBAUXO010000283.1:0-38122 GCA_049584315.1 Candidatus Sulfotelmatobacter sp.
TCCGGTTCTTGTTCATCGGCTCGCGTCTTTGCTCCACGCTTCTTTCCGGCCCCGCCTCGCGGCGAGTGTGATTTCGCCGTTGCGCTTCGCTATCACTTCACGTCCATCACGTTGTGAAGAGGACTTGCACCTCTAAGCTGTCGGACATGCTCGGCACACCAACGAAAAGGCCGCAACCGGAGGTTGCGGCCTGAAGGTGAAGCACTAGGTCGGTTAGAAGCGAAGGCGAAGGCCGAGTTCGATGTTTCGCGGCTCTCCCTCGCCGTTAAATCCCGTATTGAATCCGAGAGCACCAAAGCCGCCGTTGTTGTACAGACCAAGGTAGTTATCGGTCCACTGATTGTGGTTCAAAATGTTAGCGAAGACGCCCTGGAATTCCAAGTTGACGCTTTCCGCCACTCGGATGCTCTTCTTAATGCTGAAGTCCATATTCCAGTAGGCCAGGCCACCCAGGATTCCAGAGCCGCCATCCCGGGTATCTATTCCGAGAATTGGGTTACGCCAGTTCTGGGCTTGGGCCACCCCGTCCGGAAAATAATTTACGGGGAACCCGTTGGTTTGACCTGAGCAGGAGCCGCAGTAGTAGGCATGACGGTTGGGAACAGGGCCAATAGGCACGGCGTTCTCCAAGTCGTAGTCAGCGCAACCGACGCCATCGCACGAACCGAAGGATTGATAGTTGCCATCGGTCGTGCCCACTTGCGTCGGGACACCGGACCCGGCAGCGAAGATCGTGGCGAACGTCCAGCCGCCCAATACTCGTCCCATCAATCCATTCTGTCCCTTGAAGAGAGTAGGCTGGTAGACAAAGTACACGTTATAGATGAATTTGCGGTCCCAAGCCTGTCTGCCATACTGTTCAGCCAGATTGAAGTCATCGAGGGTATTGAGCTCGCTCGAGGATTGCGCCTGTGCAGCAGTCCCCAGAGCCTTCGACCAAGTGAAGTTGGACTGCATAGTCAATCCGCGCCAATCGGCCATCTTAAGGGAGACGAAACCGGCGTTGTAATTGCCGTAGCCGATGCTGGCATTCAGGAAGGCTCCGTCGGTGTAGGCGCCGGAGCAGCCGTTAGCTCCAACCCCACCCGACCCCAGCGCTGCGCAAGTGCCCGGAATTGGAGTGCTCTGCAGGCTGCGTGGGAAGTTGAAAGCGCCGACATTCCCGTTGGTGTCGGTGCACCCGCCAGTGGGGCAGCCGACTCCACTATCCAGATCACTCCAGAGACTCCATACCTGTACATTTCCAAGGTTTTTGCCTTCGTTTGCTACGACCGCAGCGGTGCAACTCGAGAAGGCATTGCAGTAGCCCGTACCCTTAAGCGCCGTCTCGAAGAACGGTTGTGGGGTGACGGCTGCGGCATTGTTCGCACAACCACCACCGGCCATTCCCGCGAAGCCGCCGCAGTATTGCAGCAACACGTTGTCGTAGGCTTGCTTAAACTGCTGACCACCCAGCGTCATCATGTAGGGAACGGGGTTCAGTTCGACGGGTTGATATTCGTGGGTAATTCTGCGATAGATGTAGCCGACCTCCAGGGTCATCCTGTGGCTCAACTGGCGCTGGAGTGTGAAATCGACCGAGTCAATCGCGTTCGGCCGGAAATTCGGATCCAGAGCCTCGGGGCTCGATGAAAAGGCATTGTTGAACCCAGGATAGACCGGCTGGGGCAGCGTCGGAGTCGCAAGCGAGACCAGCGGGACGGTCGGGCCGCCGCTGGCTGACGGCGTTGACCCAACACGAAACGCGTTGGAGTAACTGCCTGCACCGGCCCCTCCACAGGCCCAGCCTCCGGCGCCGGTGGAGAGGTTGGAGCTGCAAGCCACGGGCTGCTCGAGGCCGAGTCCCAGCAGCGGGACCAGCACCTGAGTGACGCCGTTCAAACGGCCGTACTGGCGCCCATAACCACCCCGAAGCACCGTATTATCATGTCCAAAAATCTTCCCCGCCACTGAATCGGCGTCGAAGTGCGGATTCCAGGCTACGGCAGCCCGTGGACTGAATTCGCCGTAGAACGGGTTATAGGGATACTTTAGTCCGTTCGCGGTATTGCCCACCAAGGCAAACCCGAGTTCGGGATTGTACACCTGGCCCGCCAGCGCAGCCTTCCTGACATTGTTGAGGTAGGTCTCAGTACTAACCGGCTCATTTGCCGCGTCTACTAATACTGTCTGCTTTCCATTCTGTTCGGTAGGAGGCATCTCCAGTGCATAACCCAAGCCGTAGGTAAAGGTGAACGTCGGCTTCAGATGCCAGGTGTCGCTGAAGTAAACATTGTAATAAGGAATGACGCTCTTATCGAAGGCATTCGAAAGCGGAGGTTCCAAAGCCAGACTCGTGCCTGTGCGGGTGAACATCTGCCCAGCATAGGAAACAACTCCCAACGCCCCCGCAACAATGGAATCGCAGTTACCCGCACCGTTGGAAAGCGTAGCAGTTGTGGCGCAAGGATAAGAGGCAGCCGTCGCTCCTGAGGGGACACCCAGCAACGATCCGTTAGTGTTATCACCCAGAGAATACACAGGAAAGGCATTGATGGTGCCGCCGCTATCGTTGCGTTGGTGGTAGTCAAAGTTGTGCTGATAAGTACCACCGAACTGGAAGAGGTGGACGCCTTTCAGCATGGAAATGTCGTCACGGAACATGTTGTCATGCCCATCCCAGAAACGGCGACGAATTTGCTGATTGTCCACGTTGAAAGGGTCGAGCTCCTGACAGGTCTGGCCACAGGTACCTTGTCCGCTCTCGATTTCAAGCGCGCCACCAAGCCCGGCAACCTGTGGCGGCGCCCCGACCCGGTTCCAGGACCACCAATTCCGCAGCAAACTATAATGAAAGTCGTTGGTGGTGTTGCTGGTGATGTTGGTGGTGAGACCTGCAACGAAGTACCAGTCTTGAATCGGATCGCTCGATTGAGAGGCTGGCGTGCCCAACGTGTCTCCGGGGAAAAAGCCCCCAATGTCAACCTGGGAATCTGACGCAAGCTTCATGTTGTAATAACGCCAGCTGGCCATGAAATGGTTCTTGGAACCGAAATCGTGATCGATACGCGCCACGTCGAAGTTGCTCTTGATGGGTAAGTTCAGTGTGGCGGCGTACCCCAAGATATTAGCTCCATCGCACAGGCTCTGGCTGCAAGTGGCGTTGGACTGCGGCTCGTACTTATTCCATATCTGCGAAACCGAAGGGTTAAGGCCGAGGCCAAGCGGATCACACTTGCCGCCGGGAGCTCCGGCGCAGCCGAAATTCGCCGGGTAAGTGGTGCCATTGAACGTAACCGGAGCGTTGTTCAGGTTGTACGCTATACTGCCGGTGGAGGCGTCCGTTAACAGCCCCAACCGCAAGGCCGGCGAGGGAACGTTTCTGGAGATGGTCTCAGCGCTCGGATACCTGAAGCCCTCATAGTTGAAAAAGAAGAAAGTCTTGCCGCCGAGAAACTCTTTCGGAGTGAGCGGCCCCCCGAGCGCGCCGCCAAAGCGGCTGTAATGATAGGCTGGAAGCCCGATGTGTCCGCAGCCAGGTGCGCCGCATTGGGCGACCCCCTCCCAATTATTTTGGTTGTTCGCCCAGGAATTCGATGACCAATTATTGTCTTTGTAATACTCGTACGCGGTGCCGTGGAAGCTGCTGGTACCGCGTTTGGTGACCACCTTGATCTCGGCGCCGGCGGAGCTGTTGAAATCAGCAGTCTGGCCGGCAGTGTTCACCTTGAACTCCTCGACGCTGTCCGCTGGAGTAGGCATTACCCCCGACGGAGCGGAATAAGTAAAACTCTGGGTCGACATGCCGCCGGTTGGGTCGCCGATAACCAGATTTTGCTGCACATTGGTGTATACGCCGCCGCTGCCATCCATATCGTTGGTGTTGTTGCCGCCATCGAGCGAGAAATAGCTTTGGTCGTTCACCGCGCCCGCAACGTCGCCACCGGCACTTACCCCCGGTTGCAACTCGATGAAGGTATTGACGTCGCGGCCAATGCTGGGCAGGTTGTCGAGGGCTATCGCCGTAACGGTATTGCCCACGGTGGCGTTCATGGTCTGCAGCTCAGTGCCGACGGCCGACACTTCCACAACCACATTCGCGCTCCCGATCTCCAGAGTCGTGTTGACCGTCAGAGAAACTCCGACCTGTACCTCCTGACGCTCAGTCTTTGTGGTCGAAAATCCGGATTTGCTTACCGAGATGTCGTACAGGCCCGGGGTGACGTCAGCGAAGTTATAGTGGCCGGTTCCATTGCTCGTCGTGGTTCGCACATTATTTGTCGCTCTATCTGTCAGCGTGACTGTAGCACCTGACACCACCGCACCCGACGGGTCAGTAACCGCACCCGCGATGCTTCCGGACGACGTCGATTGTGCCCAAGCGGGCAAAGTGCTAGCCAGACAAACCACCACTAGGAGAAACAGGGCCAACTTTACGTTGCGCGTGTGCATTGCTTGCTCCTGAACCGAGAGATTGAAGTTCACGACGTTTACCGACGAACGCAAACCGAGAATATCCACTTCTCGCTTCTGACGGGGAAGCTTGGAATTCCCTCTCCTCACCAATCCAAAGATTGGCGAGTTCGCAAATAACCATTAGCCTGATTAAGAGAAAGACTTAGAAACCTACTGAAAAACGTGAGACCCAAAAGCAAACTGGCAGCACGACGTGCAACTCTCGTTCCAAACAATGCTGTATACATAGCTGTTATGTTTCTTCGGCTTACGGAAAACCGCGGGATATCACGTTCCCGTTTGTTAAATAGAAATATGGTTTCCTGTAGGAGGGCGAATACGAATAGAAAGAGTGCCAATAAGGAAGCAAGCGGCCCAAGACTAAACACGCCCCGTTTCATAATTTTTCTCCCCAGCGGCGGAAGTCAGATTAAAGAAATGCTTTAAAGCCACCGCCGCTAACAAGCGGTTCCAGCGCGTCGACCCGTTACAGAGGCGCTGATGTACTAAAGTAATGCAACTCACACTCCAAAACATGAATCGCGAAACACCCTTTGTTTGCAGTGTGTTGTTATATATTTTGTGCTGGCGGTCCCAGAAACTGAATTAGCATAGGCATCTATCTACTAATTTTCGTATTAAGGCAACCGATTTGAAGTCTTCGATACCCCCAACAGGAAGGTTCGACAAAAGACTTTAGGAGAAAAGGAGGCCTGCTACAATCGGCCTTTCTGTGACAACGTCTTTCAGCAAGCGCGAATCGCCGGCGCCGGGTAAGAGGTCGTTCGGGGCTGTCCCGATGCTCGACCTCGAGCGGCAGTACGTGCAGATTCGTTCCGAGGTGTTAGCCGCGATTGAAAACGTGTGTGCGTCGCAGCATTACATTCTGGGGCCCGAGGTGGAAGCTTTGGAGCGCGAGGTCGCGGAGTTCTGCGGCGCGCGCGAAGCCATCGGATGCGCTTCCGGGACCGACGCACTATGGCTGGCTCTGACTGCGGCCGGCGTGCAGCCAGGCGATCAGGTTCTCACCACGCCGTTCAGTTTCTTCGCCTCGGCCAGCGCCATTGTGCGCGCGGGGGCGCGTCCGGTATTCGCCGACATCGAACCGGGGACATTCAATCTCGATCCAGCGCAGGTTGAATCTTTTGTGCGAAGCGGCCCACATGACAAGCTGCGCGCGCTCGTCCCGGTTCATTTGTACGGCCAATGTGCTGCTATGGACCGCCTGCGGGAACTCGCGGGGGAATTTCGTCTGTCGGTAATCGAGGATGCCGCGCAGGCGATTGGTGCACGCTGGGGCACCGAGCGTGCGGGATCGATAGGTGCCGCGGCCGCCTTCAGCTTCTACCCGACCAAGAATCTCGGTGCGTACGGAGAAGCAGGCTTGATCAGCACGAATGATCCGGAGATGGCGGCGCACATGCGACGGCTGCGCTATCACGGCAGCCCGCGCCGCTACGTCCACGAAGAATTTGGCTGGAACAGCCGGCTTGACGCGATTCAAGCGGCGGTGCTGCGCGTGAAGTTGAAGTACATCACCGAATGGAACGAAGCGCGGCGCGAGCACGCCGCCCGCTATGATCAACTTTTCGCCGCTGCCGGCCTGCAATCCGGAGGCTCGGCGGAAAACTCAGGGCCCATTCAACTGCCGCGAACTTCCAGACCAGCGCACCACGTTTTCCATCAGTACGTCGTGCGCGCTCATCGCCGCGACGAACTGCGCGAGTTTCTCGCCGCGCGCAAGATCGGGACGGAGGTTTACTACCCCATCCCGCTGCACCTGCAGCCGTGTTTTGTCTACCTCGGCTATCTTCAAGGTGCCTTCCCGGAAGCTGAACGCGCCGCCAGTGAGGTGCTCGCGCTGCCCATGTTCCCCGAACTCACGGAAGCAGAGCAGGAGTGGGTGGTGAAAAGTATCACGGACTTCTATTGCTAGCCAGAAGGGCTAGCGCCGCCGGCGCTTGGCGGTGGCTCTCGGCGCTTCCTTCTGTTCTCCCGGAGCCAGTACCCTGCGCACGATCGGCGAGTTCATTTTGTACGTGCGCTCGTGGACATTGCCGCCATCGTCTTTCACGTGCAGGATGAAGACCGGAAGTGTGCCTTCTTTATCGAAATTCTCCGTGGTGACGTTCACGGGGAGAAAGCCGTTTAGTCCGTGCTCGCGGTAGGCGGTTTCGTAGCGGTGCTTTCTTAGGTTCCAGGTGAAAACACGAATCTGATCGTAATCGTAAGGCAGGCCGTCATGCGGCTCGGTTAAGACGCCCAGATATTGTGAGACGCTCTTGTCCGCGCCTTCTTTGCCCGGGTCATGGACCTGGTTCAGCGCAAAAAAAGCAACAAAACGCTGGCCTTCGGCATATTGCGCGATATCGAGCGGGACGTCGATATCCACCATGCGCGCCAGCACCCAGCCGACGCGGTTTTCCGCGTCACGGACCAGCCACCAGTCTTCCAGCACGGGGCCCGACGTCTTTCCACCGCCTTTCGGCTGTACAACCAGCCCGGGCTGCTTCTCCGTGGTCGCGCGCCTGAGTACGGAAACCTTCGCTCCCGCCGCAAGCTGATACAGATGCTCGGTCTCACGGCCGGGCGTGAGGTGCAGGTTCGTGTCGTTGCGCAGAACACCGGGCGCTTGTACGGGATCGCTGAGATTATCCTTCGTCAACTTCTGCAAGCCGTCGAAGATTTGCTGATCCACCAGGTAGCGTTGCTCGATCCAGCCCTCGACGCCGCTCGCGGTGCGCACGCGGGCAAAACGCTTTTCGTGCTCCAGCACCTCAACGCGCTCGCCGTTCTTCACGATGGCGACGCGGTTGTAGATAGTCGCCACCTGGTCGCGCAGCGTGGCCTGCACGGCGGAGACGTAGTTCACTTCCAGAACGCGGCGCCGGCTGCGATTGCAAGCCGAAAAACTAAACAGGACAACGGTGGCCAGCGCAAAGCACAGGAGGCGCCGATGTGGCTGTAACAGATACGATGAATAGGACGGTCTCACAATCTTCGCGAGGCTAGACTTTAGCAAGTTCACAGCCGTGAGGTTCACTTCCCACTATAGCGCGTTGCCGTGCCGCATTTGCGCACCGAAGAACTGCCAGGCATGCACCTTGGCAATACGACTCCTCGCTCGTTATCTGACGCCAGCGCGGCGCTTCAGTTACCATAAAGATCTAGCGCGAGATCGTGCATCGGCAAAGGGCGCGCGAAATTTCTGAGACGAAAACGAGCCATGAGAATATTCAAACATCAGCTAGCTTCTGCACTTCTGCTGGGAGGATTGCTGTTCGCGGTCTCTATCTGCGCTGCGGCGCAGCAGGAGGTGAGTCCGGCCCTGCGGCCGCCCAAAGGGGCGCAGGTAGCCATCGTGGTCTTCGAGGACTTGCAGTGTCCGGATTGCCGCCGAGCGGCGCCCCTGGTGGAAGAGGCGGCACGGACCTACAAAATTCCTGTGGTCTTTCACGACTTCCCACTACCGTTCCACAATTGGTCTTACCAAGCGGCTGTGCTAGCGCGCTATTTCGACACTCACTCGAAAGAACTGGGCAACGAATTTCGCGACTACATTTTTTCCAACCAGCTGGAAATTACTCCCCAAAACCTGCGCGGCTACGCCGAGAAGTTCGCCAGCGAGCACAAAATCGATTTGCCTTTCGTGGTGGATCCCGATGGCAAGCTCGCGGGCCTGGTAAACGCCGACAAGGAACTGGGCAAGTCCATCAACCTGCAACACACGCCTACACTTTACGTGGTGAGCAACAAGCGCTCCGGCAAACCCTTCGTCGAGGTCGTCGACCGCAGCCAGCTTTACGCGCTGATTGATTCGATGATGAAAGACTAGGGAAGCGACAATTACTGACTTCGGAATGGGCGACTCGGGCCGGCCGCTGTAGTGTTGCTGCGCGTGGGCGGCCTCGTGGTCATCCAGCCATTCCAGGCGAGTGACCGCTGCGGCGGGCCGGGACCGCTCCACTGGCAGCCAACGCTGTTGCTATGCGACGGGCGTCTCCCGTTGGGGTGCCTGATCAGCCGGTAGCCGGGGGTGCGGAAGCGCACACCGTGGTCGTGAACATCGAGTTCAGCGCAAATGGCATGGGCGCGGCCGGTTTCGTGCTGAGCGCAGGTTGAAGGCAACGAAAGCTACAGCAACCACGTGGACCACGGATTCGGCGAAATCGGAGAGGATCGCCGCCGAGCCGCGCATGAAATAGGCAGCCGTTTTCCCTACCCGCCAATGATGAGCCACAAGCGCATGACCAAGCGCGCCGCGCGCAGTTCTTCACGATCGCGCTGCGGCAGACAGACTGGACACGGCGGAGGTGGTTCCAGACACGCGCGCTCCTGGCGTCAATGACACTGCGCAGCCATGTTGCCGTGCGCGATTCTGAGTTTACCCAGCGCGGGATCACAGAGGATTGGGAAGCGAGGAAGTGGTTCAGCGAATGCTGACGAACAGCCGAGCGAAGAGCAGCACTGACAAGCCAATCGCGGCGAGGCTGTTGGCTCGAAGGCCGCGATAACTAGCCACCCAGGGAAACATCAGAACCTCGAAAATCGGCATCAGTTTCTCAGGCCAAAATAGTCCCGCAACGCCGAATGAAAGACATAGCTGGACCAGCAGGCAGAGCCCCAAGTCATTCATAAGATCATTCATCACTTGGATTCCAACCAAGGAGTGCCCTCGTATTTAAGCGCAGGTTAAGCGCTCGGCGGAAGTCACGAAGGTAATCCGTGGTCGCTCGCGAATATCCGGGAGAACAACATCAGTCCCCGAAGCCAATGCCGATGGCGCGCGCGGTGCGCACCACTTCTCCGTTGGGATTCACCGACTTGAGATGGCCAACGGCGTGGGCTAGATCGACGGCGACGACCGAATCACCTTGCAGCGCCACCATCATGCCGAAACCGCCCGAAGCGATCAGATCCACGGCAGCCACCCCGAAGCGGGTTGCTAGAATGCGATCGAAGGGCGAGGGGGTGCCTCCGCGCTGAATGTGCCCGAGCACGCTTACGCGCACATCTTTGTGAGTACCGTGAGCGATGGCATCGCCCAGCAGGTTGCCGATGGAACTGGCGCGGCGATTCTCTTTCAACTCCGGCGGCGTCTTCACGCCTTCCGCGACCACAACGATGGTGAAGTGTTTGCCAATTTTTTCACGGTCGGCAATGTGCCGGCAGACATGTTCCAGGGTGAACGGAATCTCCGGGATCAGGATGACGTGAGCGCCCCCGGCTATGCCGGCTTCGAGCGCGATCCAGCCGCAGTCGCGGCCCATCACTTCAACCACCATCACGCGGTGGTGCGAGGCGGCGGTGGTGTGGATCTTATCAATGGCGTCACAGACGGTGTGCAGCGCGGTATCGAAGCCGAAGGTGACCTGAGTCGCAGATAAATCGTTGTCGATGGTCTTGGGCACGCCTACGATCTTCAAGCCCTTCTGCGAAAGTTCGTAGCCGATCTTCTGCGAACCATCGCCGCCGATGGTAACGATAGCGTCGATGCCCAGCTTTGCCGCGTTGGCGATGACCTTGCCGGAAACGTCGCGGACCGCTTCTTTGCCATGCTCGATCTTCTGGTAGTGAAAGGGATCGCCGCGGCTGGTGGTGCCGAGAATCGTTCCCCCGCGCGGCAGAATGCCGCTGACTTCTTTCAGCGTGAGCTCAAACGATTTTTCCGGCCAGATGAGGCCATCGAAGCCATCGGGGATGCCGATGACCTTCCAGCCATATTTCAGGATGGCAGCTTTAGTGGCGGCGCGGATGACGGCGTTGAGACCGGGCGCGTCTCCGCCCCCGGTAGCAACACCGATACAGCGAATGTCAGACATAAGAATGAGCGTTTGTTGGCCAGATGAAAGGAAAAAGGCCGTTCTTCACGATGATACCGTTGGCGCGGAGAATGACAACTTACGAGTGGACGTGGAGGGAGCGGCCTTCCGTCACCGCTAGAGTTCGCGGCGGTGGCCGATTCGAATCACGAGAACTGTAACAGCTTGTTTTTGGATCTCACAGATCGCGCTGCACCGACGTCGTTTGTCCCGGAGTGTGGACATGGGATCAGTTTGTTTCCGCGTGGAACGCGAAAGCGGTCCACTCTAGACAATCGCCGTGCCCGGCGTGGTGCACCCATCGGGCTCAACGCACGTGATCAATCTCACGGCGAGACGCTTATTGTTGCCGCGGTGCTGCTGACACTGCCAATCGAAGCGGTAACCGTCACTGTTCCACCCGTGGCGAGACCCGGGACTATTTCGACATCGCCGGCGGATACCGTCGCGAGGCTGGTATTACTGGATGTCCACGTAGCAACCGCGGTTACATCATCGGATCCGTTGCAAGTTACTGCGGTGGCGTTGATTTGAAGGCTAGGACTATTGGTTGTTACATCACCGCTATAAGTGCTCAGCGTAATCGACGTGATGCATCCCACAGTAACTGTTACAGTCGCCGTCGCCGATAGCGACGCATTCTGATTGGAGGTCGCCGTGACGGTCGCCGTGCCTGTGCTCACTGAGGTTACCAAGCCTGTAGAAGAAACCGTCGCCACCGTGGTCGGGGTAATGCTCCAGGAGACTGAGGGATTCTCGGCCTCGCTGCCGTCGTTATTAGTGCCAGTCACAGTCATCTGAACCGTGTTAGCGGTGCTGCCGGTTTCGATGGTGGGGCTCGCTGGGCCTATGGCTAGAGACGACAGTACGGGGTTCTGGAAAAACCCCCTGCAACTCGCGGCGAGAGCAAGCGCAATGAGCGCAGCGAAGGTGCCGGCGACGCGGAGTTTGTGTTTCGTGGATGCCATGGTTATCTGAGACTCCTTGGACGCGCCTGCGCTTCGGTTCGAACTCTCCGGCCTCAAAATCTACGTTGACTCCGCGCGATCTGCATCACGCGGACGGTGCGTCGAAGAAGCAATTAGCTTCCTTCCAGAATACTGTCTTCACGCGCCGTTGGCTGTAAAAAATTGTAGCAGAAGAAGATTTCCCGCCTAGCGGTAACCTGCACTTCCGTGCATATATAGAACCAGCGCGGCCAATGCCGTGCTGGGATGAGAACGCTGGCCAAGCGCAAGCTTGCAAGGAAAAAGGGCCAGCGCCGCGAGCCGCACTGGCCCTGTAAGCGATGAGGAATCAGGGCGTTACTTGCGCTCTTCTTTCGGAGGAGCGCTTTCTTTCTTGGGCGGTGCTGCCGGTTTTTGCGGCTTCGCGGCGGGGTGACTCGCTTTCGGCGCGCTCTCCTTAGGCGCACTCTCCCGAGCCTTCGGCGCCGGAGTCGGTTTGTTCTCAGCCCTCGATTCGGTCGAGGGACGGGGGCTCTCTGCGCGTGGGGCCGGTTTTGCCGTATGGCTTTCGGGCGCACTCTCCCGAGCCTTCGGCGCCGGTGTCGGTTTGTTCTCAGCCCTCGATTCGGTCGCTGGGCGAGTGTTCTCGCGCGGTGCCGGTTTTGCCGTGTGGCTTTCGGCCGCACGCGGCGCACTCTCCCGCGCCTTCGGCGCCGGGCTTGACTTGTTCTCAGCCTTCGATTCGGTCGCTGGACGAGTGTTCTCTCGTGGGGCCGGTTTTGCGGTATGGCTTTCGGGCGCACGCGGCGCACTCTCCCGCGCCGTGTTTCCCTTCTCCGGATGGTTGGCAGTGTTGCTCTTCTTCGGCGGAACCCGATTGGCCGCCTTGGCACCACCCGGGGACGCCGGTCGATTCTCCGCGGGATGATTTCCCGCCGGCGCTGAGGCGCGCGCTTCTTTCGGAGACATAGCCGGGGCGTGATAAGGTGCGCCGGCGGCCCTGGCTGCGACTACACCACGTCCGCTGAATTCGCCGGGCTTGGCAGTTGCGGCAATTGCTGGTCGGCCGTGATTCGTCGATGCGAACAAGGAACGGTTCTGGCTAGCGGCATGCTGCTGCTGCGTCTGCGCTGCCACTGGAGGAATGTGCCTCTCGTGCGCATAGGATTCTTGTTCGGGCGTAGGACGAGCGCTCACCCCACCCTGCCCGCCATTAAACGCAACGTGCGACTCGTTATTCACGATCACGGTGCGATTCACGTAGACGTTGCGGATTACAGTCGTATTCACATTCATGACGGCAGTGTTGTAGAAGAAAGTTCCCCCGCGCCACTCACCGCCGTAGAACCCGTTGCCACCGTAGCCAAAGCCATAGTTAATGCCACCGTAGAAGCCAATCTGCGGTCCCCAGTATCCGGCATTCCAAGCATAGACGCCGTCATTCCAACCCCAGTAGCCAGGGGTCCACAGGTAGCCGGGTTCCGGTGCCTCAACCCAGGTGCCGGGCACCCAGTAGTAGCCGTCATCGTCGCTCCAGGCCCAGTAGCCGGGAGTCCATAGATAGCCAAGGCCAGGGCAAAGAGGCTGCTCGTAAACCGGCAGCGCCGGCGGGCCGATGCGAACCGAAATGCCGATCCCAATTCCGATTTGCGCCGCCGAGGGAGACGAAAGAGTCGCCGGAATTACCAGCAGCAGAAGGCCGAAACCTAACAGGCGAACAAAAGGGAGAAGTTTCATCATGTTTCCTCTGCCCGGTGGGCTTGCTTCTTGAAGCCGCAGCACGACAGCGGGCGAATTTGGCTCAAAAAAGTCCGGCGTGGAATTGTCCACAACCAGATGTTTGGCCCGAAAAATATTTCTTTACGTTCAAACACCGCAGGTTGGAGTATCTTGCCGGGCGAGAAGTTGTTTGGGATCTGCAGACGGGATAAGTTTTGGCGGTTCTCAGGAAAGAAAATCAGAAAACTACAGGATTATCCGGTGATTCTAAGGAAGATCGTGCCTGTGGCGCAGGGGGGCTACTGAGCAGCGAGAACTGCTTGGTTAGTTCGCCCGCTTCGATCGCGCAATGCGTTCGTCAATCAGCTTGCGGCCGGCGAACCCTTCGTCCGTGCCGTGCCAGTGGGTGATGGTTTTTTCGCCCATCTTCCAGCAGAGCAGAACGGTTTGGCCTTCGACCTCGCAGGGAAAATCGAGCAGGCCGATGTCGAGATCCTTCACCTGCACCCCGATCGAATCAATTTCCGCGATGGCGTCTTTGGCGCGCTGTTCCGCCTTGGCACGCTCAGCCTTGCGGCGCGCGACGGCGACGACATCAACGTGCGTGCCCCCGTTGAGGAAGATGCGGTGGCTGAGTTCCTGCATCTCGCCTTCCACTTCTTCCATGAGTTTCTTGCCGGCAATCGCCGTGCGCAAAAGCGACTCGAGGGTGGGGAGAAGGCACAGGGCTTCGTCGAAAGTGAAAGTGCGGTCGGACATTGGCGGTAACTCTATTCTACAGCATGCGATGCGCCCGCAGTTAGCGCGTTCTTCCCCGCGATGGATCCGGAGAAGTAGCTGTGTTCAGGTCCACATGCAATTGCCGCGCGGCGGCCATTCCGGGCGGATAACAGTTGCCATCACGACTGTAGTTCGAGCACCGCCCAGCCACATCTTTGCGCTGGGGTGATTGCGCGAACTGCCAGATCTCGGCGAAGCGAACGCCGCTTTCGGCGGGGCTTGGCGGGCGGGCGGGAAAGGCGCAGCCGGGCGCGGGAGGACAGGCGTCGTTGATCGCCCAATAGACGATATGTCGGGCGCCAGCATTCTGCCGGATATCTTCGGCGGTGACGATGTTGCCGTCGTCTTTTGCGGGGATGCCGGAGCAGTAGACGCCGGGGCGAAATCCGGCAGCCGTAACGGCGTCGACCCAGGCATAGATGTAGGCCTTCTGCTCGGGCAACATGCGCCCACCTTGCTCCTGGTCGAGAAAGATGATGGTGTGCGCGGGAAAGCCTTCGCGGCGTGCGGAGGCAACGGCGGCTTGCGCATCGGAGTTTCCAAGTTTCTGTGCGTGGATGACGGATTTCAGGTCGGCGTAGAGTCGTCCGTTGAAGAGCACCAGGAATCCGAAACCGGCGGATTCAACGGCGGCGCGGTGTCCCGTCCAGGTGTTCGTCTTCTCACCGGGCGGATCGTTGAGCCAGTAGCCGGTGTAGGAACAAGTCTGGTGCAGGGATTTCAGATTGGCGTCGCCGGGGTAGTCGTTGCGGTCGAAGCCGAGGTAGGAGAAGTTCTGAGCTTGGAATGGTGCGCAAGAGAGAATCACGACCGCGACGATCGACCGCAAACTCATCGTCCGATCTTAACCGGTCTTGGCTAGCTCGCTGCGCCTGGTCCAGAGATAAACAGCACATGCTCCGATGGTCAACACTAATCCGGCGCCGAATTCAGTGGTGAGGTACAGCACACGGCCAACCGGCGCGGTCAGGCGATCGAAAATCGCCTGGATGAAGAGATTGTGGCTGGCGTGCAGGATGGCGCCGGTCCAGAGGCTGCCGGACTTGAGCCGCAGCCAACCCAGAATGTAGCTGTCGGCGATTACCATGAGCGTAAAGCAAGTCAAGGCGAAGGCCGGTCTGGTGCCGGCATTGTAGTCTGCGAACAACAGTCCCGGATAATGCCACACGGCCCAGATACCTCCGCTGAGCAGGCAGCCCCAGGTGAAGCCGGTCTGTTCGACCAAGCGGGGAAGAAGAAATCCACGCCATCCGATTTCCTCTCCAAGAGCCCGGGCAGTGCTGCTGATAACGCCCAAAGTGGCATAACACGGAATGGCAAGCAGCAGTGCGGTCGTGCGCGGCCAATCCGGAAATCCGAAAGCCTTCGCCAAGGGCGTAGCGAATGCCGAGAATGCGAACGATCCGCGAATTGCCGCCCAGGCGGCGAGGTAAACCGGTAGCGCATAGAGAATGGGAATCACATAGGCCCATGCCACATACCGCGCGGGCCGCCAATTCCAGCCGAGGGTTGCCAGGTCGATCCTGAACAGAGCGCAGGTAGCGAGCGCGGCGAATGCGGGACACCACATCACCAACGAAACCACCATCCCATTTCCGGCGCCCAGGTGTCCGGTGTGGATCATGAGGTAATAGGGCAGGCTGGAGAACACAAATACCAGAAGCAAAAACGCAAGGATTTGTTTGGCCAGTGGACGCATGACGTGGCATCTTAGCACTGCGGCGAGTTCAAGTTTTGGCGGGGGAGAGCTCGGCGGCGGAAGCCACTTCTCTTCCTGGAAATTAAGCGGCAGGAGTGAAACGCGTGCCCTTCCCGGCTTTGCTCGCTTAGCATCGGCACCGGTTGCTTCCGGCAATAGAAGCCGGCAAGTTACGTGGCACGACGCTTTTTCTTATCCTCCGATATGCACCATCGTCCTGGACGCGGGCACAAAATCGGGCTCACCGATGTGGTGGCGTTCTTCTTTTTTCTGCACGACGCCGCGGATGAAGTCGGCTAGCTCTTCATCGCTGGCGCCGCGGCGCATCTGAGCGTGCAGATCGTGGTCCCACACCGAGAACAGGCAGGTCCGGATTTTTCCATCGCTGGTGATGCGGATGCGGCTGCAATGTCCACAGAAAGGATGCGAGACCGGAGCGATGATGCCGATTTCGCCAAGGCCGTCGTCGAAGCGGTAGCGGCGCGCGGTTTCCGATCGCCTCCTCGGAATTTCGACCAGTGGCCGATACTCCCCCATGCGAGCCAGGATTTCATCGAGCGTCACCACCGTCTCCGTCGACCAGGTTCGGCCTTCTTCAAGCGGCATGAATTCGATGAAGCGCACGGTCACCCCTTCCTCGCGGGCGAACATGCCGAAGGGAATGATCTGGTCCTCATTGAAGCCGCGCATCAGAACGCAGTTCACTTTCAGCGGCCAGAGTCCGGCGCGGCGCGCGGCCCGAATGCCGGCGAGAACATGGTCGTATCCGTTGGCTACGCGCGTGATGCGGGCGAAGCGATCGGGATCGACAGCATCCATCGAGACCGTCACGCGAGTCAGGCCGGCATCTTTCAGCGGCCGGGCGAGATCGGCGAGCAAGTGGCCGTTGGTGGTAAGCGCGATGTCCAACGCTTCCCCGCCGTTTCTGCTTTGGGGGGAGCGGAGGTCAGAGAGCTCTCGAACCAAACCGACTACGCCGTTGCGCAGCAGCGGTTCACCGCCGGTCAGACGAATCTTTGTTACTCCCATTCCAACCAGCACCCGCGCCATGCGCAAATAGTCGGCGAAGGGCAGATCACCGTACAAAGCGCCTTCATTCCCGGTTCGGCAGTAAACACACTTGTAGTTGCAGCGGTCGGTGATGGAGATCCGCAGGTCGGTGATGGCCCGGCCGAATTTGTCGGTGAGAAACAAGTTTCTAGCTCTTAGCCTCAGCTCTTCGCTCTTAGCTCATTGGCTGATGTTCCTGCTCCGTAGAGCTGAGAGCGAATGGCTAAGCATCAACCAGGAAAAGAAACCGGCGGGCGGGGAGGTCCCGGCGTCTGCTTCCTTTCCAATGCGACCCTCGCGGATCGCGGGAGGTGCGTGCGTTTCCACCAGCACCCTCGGGAGAGTTTGGCGCGGATATCGCTCACCGCCAAACTCTGTCCTTCGCCGCCACCGCCTGGGTATGCGCGATGGCTGGGCGGTCGGAAACTGCTTCATTATAGAGCTTGAAGAGAACGAAAAGGTTTCACGGTTTTGCGGTGGTGCCCAGGGTCTCGCCGATCGCGGCCTCCGCCAGCGCCGCCATGATTTTGTATCCCGCCGCGTTGGGATGGAGGCCATCGTCGGCCAAGTCCTGCTTCAGAAGGCCTTTGTCATCCACCACCGCGCTGAAGTAATCGAGATAAAGGCAACGGTCCGAGGATGCGCAGTAGTTTTTCAGCCAGCGATTCAGCTCCAGAATCTTCTGCGGCGAGCGCTGCGCAAGAAAATCGTGTGACCGCGGCGTGTAGTTATGCACCGGCAGCACAGACGAGTAAATCACCTTGATCGCGTGCGCATGGGCCAGTTCGGCCATGGAGGCATAGTTCGCTTCAATGTCCGCGAGCCGCATCGGACCGGTGTTGCCGGCAATGTCGTTTGTGCCGGCAAGAAGGATGACGACTTTTGGGAGAAGATCGATCACGTCCTGGCGGAAGCGAACCAGCATCTGCGGCGTGGTCTGGCCGCCGATGCCGCGATTGAGGTAAGGCTTGCCGGGGAAATACGCATCGAGGTGCCAGATGTCGGTGATGGAATCGCCGAAGAAGACGACGCGGCTCTCGCCCGGCGCTGGCGGTTTGAGGGCGGCGTTGGCGTCCCGATAGCGGGAGAGCTGGCCGAAATCATCGGTGAAGACGGCGATGCGGGACGCGCGGTATTGATCAAGACCGGCGAAACCCGTGGAGGGGATTGGCGGTTGCCCGGGCGGCGTGGACTGCTGCGCCAAGGTGGAACTAGCAACGAAGAGCAGCGCGAGCATCCCCCAGCCAGGTGACGACTTCATGCACTTACCTCCAAAGCGTCGAATGACATCCATCCTAGCAAGGCCATTACTGTTGGCCCGCTAGCGCCAGCGCAATAGCCTTCTCCGCCAGCGGAGCCATGACCCTATATCCGGCCGGATTGGGGTGCAACCCGTCATCCGACAAAGCGCGCTTCATCATGCCATGGTCATCGACCAGCGCTCGAAAATAATCGAGATACACGAAGCCATTCTTGGCGCAGTACTGCTTGAGCCAGTGATTCAGCGCCAGGATTCTCTCTGCCGGCCGCAAGGCAAACGATTCCTTAGCATCCTCGGTGTAGTTGTACACCGGAAGCAGAGACGAAAAGACCACGTGAATGTTGTGCGCTCTCGCCAACTCGGCCATGGACGCGTAGTTCGCCTCGATCTCTTCGTCGCGCGTGCGCCCGGTGACTCCGGCAACATCGTTGGTTCCGGCCAGCACCACGAGCACTTGGGGATGCAGATCGATTACATCCTGACGAAAGCGCACCAGCATTTGTGGCGTGGTCTGCCCATCGATGCCGCGATTGAGGTACGGTTTGCCCGGAAAATAGTCCGCCAGCTTCCAGTAGTCGGTGATGGAATCGCCGACGAACACGACGCGATTCTTTTCGGCCGTTGGTTGAGCCAGAGGAGCGTCGGCTTCACGATAGCGTTTCAGTTCGCCGAAATCATCGGTGTATATCGCGATGCGCGAGGCGCGGTATTGATCGAGACCGGGGAAACCGGTGGAGGGAATGGGAGGTGCTGTCTGCGGCGTGGGCTGGGCTGGTTGCTGGGCGAGAGCGGCGACGGCAAGAAGGACGATCGGAAACCGGTGCGCGGGTGGTAGTTGCGACATTGCTGCCTTCCTTGGTCGACTTTAAGAGCTCTCACATCCCGTCATAGTTCGGCCCGCCGCCGCCTTCTGGTGGCACCCAGGTGATGATCTGATACGGGTCGGCGATGTCGCAGGTTTTGCAGTGGACGCAGTTCGATGGATTGAGGCTGATGCGTTTGCCATTCGGCTGGGTGGCGTCGTCGAGCATTTCATAGACGTTCGCCGGACAGAAATTCTGGCAAGGGCTACCGAATTCTTTCACGCAGCGGGTGTTGCAGAGGTTGGTGTCGTGAATGACCAGATGCGCGGGCTGATCTTCTTCGTGTTTCGTGCCGGAGTGGTAGAGGTCGGTGAGCTTGTCGAAGGTTAGTTTGCCGTCACCTTTGGCAGGACCGAGCAGATGGGCCTCCTTGCCACCATCCGCGGGCAATTCCGCGAGCTTGTGCATGTGCTCGTGACCGGCTCTCGCGGGATAACGATTACGCAGGCCGCGTCCGCCGGTGATCATCTGCAGTCCGGTGTGGCACAGGCCGGCGTACATGCCTTGCTCGAAGCCTTGATGCAGGTTGCGAACTTTCCAGAGTTCGTCTTTGATCCAGCTGGATTCGACTTTCTTCTGGTATTGACTGAGCACGGCAGCGGACGAATCGTCTTTCTTCAAGGCTTCGAAAGCCGTTTCAGCGGCCAGCATTCCGCTCTTGATGGCGAGATGAATTCCTTTTAGGCGAGCGGAGTTCAGGAAGCCGGCAGAGTCGCCGAGGATCATCCATCCATTGCCCGCGACCGGGGGAATCGCCCACCAGCCCCCGTAGGGCATGGACTTCGCGCCGTAGCGAATCATCTTGCCCCCCTCCAGGAGCCCGGCAACCAGGGGATGTTGTTTGAAATCCTGCAAGACGCGCTGCGGATCGAGACGCGGGTCGGGATAGTCGAGTCCGGTGACGAAGCCGAGAGAGACGATATTGTCTTTGCCGCCGTAGATCCAGGCTCCGCCATATTCTTTGGTGGTAAGCGGCCAACCCATGGTGTAGATGACTTCGCCCGGTGCGACGCGGCCCGACCGAACTTCCCAGAGTTCTTTCACGCCGACGCCGTAGGTCTGCGGGTTCGCATCCTTGGCGAGATCGAACTTCGCGATGAGTTGCTTGGTCAGCGATCCGCGCGGCCCTTCGGCGAGAATTGTGATTTTGGCGTTAAGATCGTAGCCCGGCTCGAAATTGGATTTCTGATGGCCTTCCTTGTCCACTCCCTTGTCGTCGGTCTGAACCCCGGTGACACGATCGCCGTCGAATAAAAGTTCCGATCCCGCGAATCCGGTGAAGATGGTGATGCCGGTCTCTTCCACCTTGCCGCCGAGCCACTTCACAAAGCGGTTCAGCGAGAGGACGTAGTTGCCGTGATCGCGCAGCGGCGGCGGGGTAATGGGCAGCTTGAACTTGCGCTTTGCGGTGAGGAAGTAGACGGCTTCTTTGGTAACCTCGGCATCGAGCGGCGCTTCTTTTTCAAATCCTGGAAGCAGTTCGCGCATGGAACGGGGATCGAGTAAGGCCCCCGATAGGCAGTGCTGGCCGATCTCCCGCGCTTTTTCGAGGACATAAATATTTTCTTTGCTGAGCTGGGAGTCAGGATGGGCCGCGTTGTGCTGATCGATCAATTGCGACAAGCGCAGCGCGCATGCCATACCTGCGGGTCCGCCGCCTACAATGACGACGTCGGCGGGCATTTGTGGGCGTTCGACGCCTTCGATCGGTTTGCGGAAAATCAGCATACAAAACCTTGCCGCGGATGTTTACGGATCCCCCTGGATAAACCAGTGATTGATCCGGGGATCTCCGTGAGAATTCGAGGCCGATTCAGCTTCCGGCTTTCGCCTTCTTCACTTCTTCGATGAGTGGCGGGACGATGTCGAAAAGATTTCCGACGATGGCGTAGTCGGCGATCTCGAAAATCGGCGCTTCGGAATCCTTGTTAACCGCGATGATCGTGCGCGAACCCTTCATACCGACGATGTGCTGAATGGCGCCGCTGATGCCCAGAGCAAGATAAAGTTTGGGGGCAACGGTTTGGCCCGAGGAGCCAATCTGGCGATCCATCGGCAGCCAGCCGGAGTCGCAGATGGGACGCGATGCGGCCAAGTCTCCGCCGAGAGCTTCGGCCAGGTGTTTGGCGATCTCGATATTTTTCTGTTCCTTGATGCCGCGACCGACGGAGACAATGATTTCAGCCTGCGTCAGATCGACGGCTTGTTTGGCTTCTTTAAAAACTCCCTGCGGCTTATTGCGGACCACACCGTCCGCGATGTCGACATTCACGGTTTCAACCGGAGCGGCGCCCGCACCGGCTTCGGCCTTATCGGCGCGGAACGCGCCGTTCTGGAAAGTTGCGAACCAGGGGGCGTCGCTGTTGAAGCTGACATCGGCGGCGAACTTACCCTGGAACATCTGGCGGGTGAAAACCAGCTGGCCGTTTTCGTGCCGGAAGCCGATGCAGTCGCTGATCACGGTGCGTCCCATGGCGGTTGCCAACTTGGGGACGAAATCGCGCACTTGATAGGTGTGCGGCATCAGCACGAGCTTTGACGGTTTGGCGGTCAATAATTGTTTGAGGGCCGCGGCGAACGCGTCGGGCGTATATGGCTCGAGCTTCGGCGATTCTACGGCGTAGACCTTCGCCAATTTCTTGGCGGCCACTTCCGCGGCGATCGACGAGGCACTGGCACCAACGACGGCAGCTCCCAGGGTCCAGCCTGTGGCGGCGGCGATGGCTTGGCCTGCGGTGATGGTCTCCCAGGAGACGCGGTTGAGTTTGCCTTCGCGTTGTTCGACGACTACAAGAATGGTGTCGGGCATAAAGTCAGCTTCCAGTTGCTAGCTCCTAGCGTACGAAAAAGCGGGCAGGACGCGGGCGCTACAGTACGCGCAGTTCATTGCGCAGTTTGTCGACTAGCTTCTTTGCGATCTCCGACGGCGAGCCCTCGATGTGTTCCGTCTTCTTTGTTTTTTGCGGAACATACAGCCGTTCGATTTTCTGCAGATTCTCACCGATGGCGGACTGCATCTCGCCGAGCGTCACCTTGCGCAAGGGCTTGTTCTTTGCCTGCTTGATGCCGATCAGGGTGGCGTAGCGCAGCTTGTTGATGCCGGACTGAATGGTGAGCACGGCAGGCAGCGGCATATCGACGAACTGAAAGAACCCCGCTTCGAGTTCCCGTTTGACGCGGATGCCGGCATCGTTTTTCTCGATGTGCATGATGATGGTGGCATGCGGCCAGCCCAGCAGCTCGGCGAGGATGACTCCGGTTTGGGCGTAGCCGTAGTCATCGGATTGCAGGCCGGTGAAGATCAGATCGAATTTCTCCTCTTTGATGGCGGCAGCGAAGGCTTTCGCCGTGTTGAAGGCGTCGAGTCCTACGAAGGCGTTGTCTTCGAGATGAATGGCGCGGTCGGCACCCTTGGCCAAAGCCTCACGCAGCACCTGCTGGGCGCGGGCCGGCCCCGAGGTGATCACCACCACTTCTCCCGTGTGCTTTTCTTTCTGGCGCAGGGCTTCTTCGAGAGCGTAGGCGTCGGGCTCGTTCACTTCATAGGAGACGTCTTCGCGGATCCAAGCGGCGGCTTCGTTGAGTTTGAGGGGTGCATCTTTCTGCGGCACCTGCTTCATGCAAACCAGGATTTTCAAACCGGACTCCTTGCTCCCTGTGGCCCCGGAAGCCGCAGGGAAAACTTGCCAGTATAAACGACTGGCCGGCAATTAACAGTCGGCATCGATCGGGATTGGCTACTCGGTAAAGACGACCGACTGCACGCCGGAGATTTCGAAGCGCTTCCGGCAGCGCAGGTTTTTGCAGGCCATCAGATCGTCTTTGCGCAGCATGTAGGAGCGGGCTTTGGCAAAGCGGGCGCGGTCCCGTTCGTCGGCGCGGCCGGCAAGCTGGCGCTTCTTGGTCCGAACTACCCAGGTCACTTCATACTCGGCGGGCTGATGGCAGTGGGGACAATTTAAGGTTGCTGGCTTCTTCTCGGTGCGCTCATCAAAAAAATCGCGTTCTTCCATGAGGGAGTCGTTGGTCGCCGGTCGATCGGGATCCGGCCCTTCTTTGGTCGCCGCCGGCTCTCGATTCCACCGCGAAGGGTAATTATTACAGTTTTGCGGTAGACAAAGCTATGGCAACATGAATGTTATGGCGCGCAAAAGGAAAGTGAAGCGGTTTCGAGCCGTGCAGGCCGTGAAGGAACTGGCGCGGGAGCGAGTGGGAGCGCCTCCGGCGGCGAAGGTGGTTCCTCACAAAAAGAAGGACCCGAAGAAGCACAAACCTACTCTGGGAAAGCTGCTGGAGGAGGCGGAGCAATAAAGTTTTCGTGAATTCTCAGTTGAAGGTTGCCGTCACGGTCGTGTCAACGTTCAGCACGACTGTACAAGTGTTACCCACAAAAGAGCTGCAGTTCGTCCACGTCACTTGCGACGCCCCCGCTCCTGGAGTAGCGGTTAGTCCAATCGTGCTGCCGAGTGCGTAGTCAGAAGAACAGGTTCCGGGGCACTTGATTGCCTGGGTAGAATCAACCACACTGCCTGACCCCACGACATCGACTGTTAGAACTGCTTCATTGCAAGCTGCCGAACCGGCGCCTCCGCCGGTAAGAAACGCAGAACCGGTGACTTGGTTTGGGCTGTCGTAATAGCTGGCATACAAGTTTCCGCTACCGCAGATGCTGACGGCGGTCACCAGGCTGGTGTTAGTAATCGTAACCAGATTTTGGGAGTCGACGGACCACGTCACTATGTTGGTTATGTCTTTGGTCTCGGGGGGATGGTCATACGTGCCCATCGCCTTGAATACGATGCTCGAGCCCACCGAGTTAAAAGTTGCGCCGGGGGGAACGACCTGAATCGAAACCAAATGCTGATTGTACCCACAGCTGGACAGGTTCAACAGAAATGCCGAGGTGGCGATAAGGGCGATGATGCTGAACCACTTCCGGTTCATCAACGACTCCTGGGATTGAGCGATCCGGTTGAATGCTTGCGCATTTGGGGGATGGGCCAATTTAGTCAAAAAACGGGCAAAAAGCAATCGCTAAGCGCGAGCCTGAGCGCCGTCGGTCAGCCCTTCACGGCCTCGGCGACCAGCGCAACAAACTTCCGGATATCCTCCTCGGTGGTGTCGAACGAGCACATCCAGCGTACGACCGATTCCTCTTCGATCCACATGTAGAAGAAGTAATGCTGCTTGATTTTTTCGATGGCGTGGCGCGGGATCTGGGCGAAGACGCCGTTGGCTTCCACCTTCCAGACCACTCGAATCCCGGGGATGCGGCTGAGTTCTTTTTCGAGCAGGCGAGCCATGCGGTTCGCGTGTTCGGCGCTCCGCCGCCAGAGATCGTTGGTCAGCAGGGCTTCAAATTGAGCGGCGATGAAACGCATCTTCGATGCCAACTGCATACTCTGTTTGCGCAGGTAGAGAAAGTCCCGGCTGAGCTGCGGCTGGAAAAACACGACCGCTTCGCCACCCAGGATGCCGTTCTTAGTGCCGCCAAACGAGAGCACGTCGACGCCTAAATCGCGGGTTGCCTGGCGAAGATTTTGCCCCAGGGACGCGGCGGCATTGGCGATGCGGGCGCCGTCCAGGTGCAGGAACATGCGGTGCTCGCGGGCGAATTGGGCAAGCGCCTGAATCTCTTCCGGGCGATAGACGGTTCCCATCTCGGTAGATTGGGTTATCGAAATCACGCGAGGCTGCGAGTGATGTTCGTCGCCGATGCCGTGATAGGCATGGCGGACGGAGTCGAGCGTGATCTTGCCGTCCTGCTGCGGCAGAGGAATCAGTTTGCAGCCGGTGTGCTTCTCCGGAGCTCCACATTCGTCGGTGTAGATGTGAGCGTAGTCACTGCAGAGCACCGACTGGAAGGAGCGGGTCAGCGCCTGCAGACTGAGGACATTCGCTCCGGTGCCGTTGAAGGTGAAGAAAACGGCGATGTCCGCTCCGAAGTGCTCTTCAAACTTCCTGATCGCGGAACGGCTGTAGGGATCGTCTCCGTAGGCGACGACATGGCCGCGATTAGCGCGGCCAATGGCTTCGAGGATTTCAGGATGCACCCCAGCGTTGTTGTCACTGGCAAAACCGCGGGTAGAGGGGAGGGAAGTTTGCTCCATAGCGCAACAGGTTAGCAGAGTGGGATGAAAGGGCGAGCGGTAGAACCCGCTCCAAACTGCGCTTCCCGGCGAAGAACCGTTTGGCGAAACCGTCGAAAAATGCTTGACACGGCACCGGCCATGTTGTATTTAACCTATAGGTTAAATACAGATGTCGTCCGATCGCCTGAGTACGACTTTCGCGGCCCTCGCCGATCCCACGCGGCGCGCCATCCTGGCGCGGCTGGTTTCGGGCGGGGCCTCGGTGACCGAGCTGGCCGAGCCCTTCGACATGAGCCTGCCGGCTGTCTCCAAACATCTGAAGGTGCTGGAGCGCGCCGGGCTGATCGCGCGCGGGCGTGAGGCGCAATGGAGGCCGTGCCGGCTCGAGGCAGGTCCACTGAAGGGAGTCGCCGATTGGGCGCAGCACTATCGCCGTTTCTGGGAGGAGAGCTTCGATCGTTTGGACGACTATCTTGGCAAACTGAAAAGCGGCGAACTGAAAAACAAGGAGCAGAAACATGGCGCAGCGCAACGCAAGCAGTAGAACCGCAGCCAACGGCGTGGGGGTGGAAGTGGAGTTCACGCGCGTCTTCGATGCACCGCGCCGGCTGGTCTTCCAGGTGTGGACTGATCCCCAGCACGTGGCGCAGTGGTGGGGACCGCATGGATTTACGAATCCGCGGTGTGCGTGGGATGCGCGAACGGGTGGCGCCATCCACATCGACATGCGTGGGCCTGACGGCAGGATCTATCCCATGCAGGGCACATTCCAAGAAATCGTCGAGCCGGAGCGGCTGGTGTTTACCAGTTCGGCATTGGACGAAGCGGGCAATTCCGTCTTCGAAGTTGAAACCACGGTGACCTTCGCCGAAAAAGTTGGCAGGACGACCCTCACCATGCACGCGCGTGTGGTCAAAGCAACGGCCGGGGCCATGCAGTACATACAGGGCATGGAAGCGGGCTGGACACAGAGTCTGGAGCGTCTCGCGACCTATTTGGCGACGGCTGCCAAATAAGAGGAATCACGACGAAGTCCACATTCATTCAATAGGTTCCGCCCTCAATTGGCGTATTCTTAACTGGGGGCACGACCCGGCCCTTCTTTTTCTTCCTTCACCCGCCGGGCGTGGTTATTTTGTGCGGAGCATAACGCCGGAGCTAAATCGTCGTCTAATCTGGAGCACCAAACGGTAAATTCATGGCCTTGAGATTTCATAATTATGTGCCGCAAAGCTTTCTCCTCGCCGCCTTGGCGGCGAGCGCGGCCACTTTGGCGTGTTCGGGCAACGCCACGCAGAGGGCCGAGGCACAAGGCCCCCCCGCCATGCCGGTAAAAGTGGAAGTAGCGCAGGCTACTCCCGTGAAGGACGCATCGGAATACGTGGCCACACTGAAGTCGCGTGATTCGGCAGTGATCATGCCGCAGGTGGAGGGGCAGATAACCGATGTATTCGTCCATTCGGGAGAAGCGGTCGCCGCTGGCACTCCGCTCATGGGAATCGATCCGCTCAAGCAGCAAGCTACCGTCAAGAGCCAGGAAAGCTCTCGCGCCGCGCAGTTGGCGAATTTGGACTGGACCAAGCAGCAATACGCACGCGCCCAGGGACTCTATGCGGCGGGGGTGGTGAGCAGGCAGGATCTCGACCAGGCGAAATCCGCCATGGACGCTGCCCAGGCGCAGATGGACTCGCTGGACGCACAGGTGCGCGAACAGCAAGTGCAACTCCACTATTACAAAGTGGTGGCTCCCCGGAGCGGAATCGTCGGAGATATTCCGGTGCGCGTAGGCGACCGGGTAACCAGCGCGACACAACTGACGACGGTGGACAAGCCCGGCAGCCTGGAGGTCTACGTCTATGTGCCGATCGAGCGTTCCTCCCAGCTCAAAATGAATCTGCCGGTCGAGGTGCTCGATAGCGGCGGCAAGCTGCTGGCCGAGAGCCACGTGAGCTTCATTTCGCCGCAGGTAGATAACACAACCCAGACCGTGCTGGTGAAGGCGCGCATCGCCAATAGCAACGACGCGCTGCGGCAATCGCAGTTCATACGGGCCCGCGTCGTGTGGGGCATGCACCGCAGCCCGGAGGTTCCCATCCTTGCCGTGTCGCGCCTGGCGGGGCAGTATTTCGCCTTTGTTGCCGAGCCGCAGAATGGCGGCTCGTACGTGGCCCGCCAGAAGCCGCTCAAAATCGGGCAGACGGTTGGAAACGACTACGAAGTTCAGGATGGCATCAAGCCCGGCGACAAAGTGATCGTATCTGGAACTCAATTCCTGCTGGATGGAGCGCCGGTGATTCCGCAAAGCTGAGACGCAGGCTGCGGCTTTCGAGCCCCGGGCTTCAGCTCCTAAGTCGCTAAGTTTCACCAACAATGAAATAGCCGGCAGCGGTTTACCCAAAGCCCGACCGCTGAAGCCCGACTTTCTATGTTTGTTAACTTTTTCGTTCGACGTCCAGTGTTCGCCACGGTGTGCGCGCTGCTGATCATTCTGGCCGGCGCGGCCGTAATTCCCACCCTGCCGATCTCGCAGTTCCCCAACCTGGCGCCGCCGCAGGTGAGCGTATCGAGCGCTTACATCGGAGCCAGCGCCCAGGCCGTCGAAAGCGCAGTTACGATTCCGCTGGAGCAACAGATCAACGGTGCCGAGGGGATGAAGTACGTCACCTCGACCAGCGGCAACGATGGCACGAGCAACATCACGGCGACATTCGATTTGAACCGCGACCCGGACCTGGCGACCGTTGACATCCAGAACCGCGTCAACACGGCGCAGGGACGATTGCCGGCGGCGGTGAAGGCGATTGGCATCACAACCGCCAAGAGTTCGCAGAACTTCGTCTTTGGGGCTGCGGTGACATCGGATAACAACAAATATTCCACGCTGTTCATGAGCAACTACCTTGACATTTACGTGAGGGACTCGCTTAAACGCATTCCCGGTGTGGCGGACGTGCAGATATTCGGCGCGCGCAAGTATTCCATGCGGCTGTGGCTGGATCCAGTGCGCATGGCGGGACGTGGACTGACGGCGCCAGATGTGGTGAGCGCCCTGTCGGAGCAAAACGTTGAAGTCGCGGCGGGACAAGTCGGCCAGCAGCCCGCCAAAGAAGGGCAGCAATACCAGATCAGCGTGCGGGCGGTGGGACGTCTCAGCGAGGCCAGCCAATTCGACAACATCATTCTCAAGACGAACGCGGATGGAACTCTGGTCCGGCTGAAAGATGTGGGCCGGGCCGAGTTGGGCGCAGAAGACTACAGCAGCGACCTGCAGTTTAATGGTCAAGATGCAGTGGGCATCGGCGTGACGCAACTTTCCACGGCAAACGCGCTCGATGTCGACCGGCGGGCGATCGCAGAACTGAACCGTCTGGCGAACAATTTCCCTCCAGGAATGCATTACAAGCTGGCATTCGATACCACGGACGCAGTGGGCGAATCGATTCGCGACGTGGTCTTCACCGTCGGTTCGGCGATCCTGCTGGTCATCCTGGTGATCTTTATCTTCCTCGGCGACTGGAGGACGACGATGATTCACTTCATCGCCACTCCGGTTTCACTCATCGGAACCTTCGTCTTTGTAAAGTTGCTCGGCTTCTCCATCAACACGCTGACGTTGTTCGGCATCACGCTCGCCACCGGCCTGGTCGTCGACGACGCTATCGTCGTGATCGAAAACATTGAACGCCATATCGCCGCTGGTGAACACGACTCGCACAAGGCGGCATCGGCAGCCACCGGCGAGATCACCAGCGCTGTCATCGCCACCTCTCTGGTGCTCGTTGCCGTGTTTGTTCCGGTTGCCTTCTTTCCCGGGACGACCGGCATTCTGTTTCGCCAGTTTGCGCTGACCATCGCATTTTCCATTGCCATTTCCGCCTTCAACGCGCTCACCCTGGCTCCGGCGCTGGCGGCAATTTTCCTGAGCGGCGGCCACCGGCAAAAGTGGTGGTGGCTGCAAAAATTTGACGATGGCATCGTTGTCCTCACCCGCGGGTATCGTGCCCTGCTGCATCACCTGCTGGAATACAAGCTGGCGATGGCAGTCCTGTTTTTCGCCGGCCTGGGGCTGACCTATTTCGTATTCACCCGCGTGCCCACGGGTTTTGTGCCGGACGAAGACCAGGGATACTTCATCATCGTTATTCAGGCGCCTTCGGGAGCTTCGCTCGAATATACCGAAGCAATCGGGAAACAGGTTTCGGATCTGCTGCGTGATGTCTCGGAGGCGGAAGGAACGTTTTCGGTGGCGGGCTTCAGTTTTGCCGGCAGTGCTCCGAATCAAGGACTTATCTTCGTTCCTCTCAAACCATATTCCCAGCGCAAGGGCAAGGAGCACGCCGCGACCGCGATTCTGAACCGGGTTCGTCCGCGGATGTTTTCCGTTTCCGGCGCGATTGTGTTTGCCACCCTTCCCCCTGCCGTCAACGGTCTCGGCCAGTTCGGCGGATTTCAATTCGTGGTACAGGATCAAGCCTCGCACACGCTTGAGGAACTCTCGAGCACGACACACGACCTGATTCGGCGGGCGGGCGAACGCAAAGATCTGGTAGGGCTGTACACGCCGTTCACGGCGAACGATCCGCAATATCTGGTGACCATTGACCGCGAGAAGGCCAAAAGCCTGCACGTGCCGCTCTCGCAGATCACGGACACGCTGGGCGTTTACATGGGATCGGCTTATGTGAACGATTTCGATTTCAATAATCGTTCGTATCGCGTTTATGTTCAGGCGGACCGACAGTTCCGCTCTACGGCACAGGATATGAAGCAATTCTATGTGCGCTCCGATAGCAGTGCCATGATCCCGCTGGACAATTTGATCAACGTCACGCAAACCTCAACGCCACAGGTGATCAGCCATTACAACCTGTTCCGGTCGGCGGAAATTGATGGCTCGGCCGCACCGGGATACAGCTCCGGCCAGGCCATCGCGGCCATGGACGAACTCGCCAGGAAGATGCCGCAGGGCTTCTCTTACAGCTGGACGGGGCTCTCGCTCGAAGAGTTGCAGGCGGGCGGAACCTCGCTGGTTCTGTTTGGGCTGGGCACGCTGGTCGTGTATCTCACGCTCTCGGCGCAATACGAAAGCTTCGTGTTGCCATTTATCGTGCTCCTGGCCGTGCCCATGGCGTTGCTAGGTGCGCTGGGCGCGCAGTGGATTCGCGGCCTGCAGAACGACGTCTTCTGCCAGGTCGGGCTGGTGATGCTGGTTGGACTTTCGAGCAAGAACGCGATTCTGATCGTGGAATTCTCCGAGCAGTTGCGCCAGCGCGGCCTGCCGTTAGTGGAAGCTGCCGTTCAAGCAGCGACGATTCGCCTGCGTCCGATCCTAATGACTTCGCTGGCGTTCATCCTGGGTGTCGTGCCTCTAGTACTCGCCACCGGTGCCGGCGAGAATGGCCGCCACTCTGTGGGCACAACGGTTTTCGGCGGCATGATTATGTCGACCGTGCTGAATCTTTTCTTCATTCCCGTGCTGTACTTGATTATCGAAGGGTGGCGGGAGCGCGGACATAACACAGTGGCGGTTGAATAGGCTGAGGTTACGCGACGGAACGCCTCGGAATCGAGGTGACGGTGCGCTGGTCGAGAGTCTTAGTTTTGCTTTGAACCTTTTCTCCCTGAGTTTTCGTTGCCGCCCGTTCGGCCGCTATTCTTTCGCCTTTCCTTCGGGCCTTGCGACGCATCTTGGCCATCCATTCTCGCGAATACATGGTGCCGCGGCATTTGCGCGAGCCGCAGTAGCAGGGTGCGGGATCCTCATCGTCGTACAGGTTATAGTCCCAGAGCAGTTCTTCCCCGGCCGCGATGTCGCGCAGGGCGAGGATCCACACGCGATTCTTGATTTCATCGACCTCGCAATTTGGTTCGCAGGAATGATTCAGGTAGGCACCCATGCCTTCGCCGTCGATCACGGTCTTGCCATCTTCTAGTCCGTAGAGGTAAGTGCGGGGCGCCCCATCGTACAAGCGGTTGGCCTCCTCGGGGGTGAGACGCGGCCCGGAATACTCGACGACGCGAGCGCCCTTGCGGATGGGCGCGGTGGTAAAGACACCCGCCGCATGGATACGTGAGGGACGGACCACCAAGGCCATGCATTAATTTCGCATGATTGACAGCCTTGGAGGAAGGCAAAAATGGGAATCAAACCCGGAAGGCTGCGCTCAGCACCACGTTATCAGCAGCAACTTCTTGCTCCCCTGATGTTCTTCGCGTCTACGGGTCGTAAACCGCGCTGCCATAGCCTTGTTTCCGAGCGGAGTCCTGCATCTCTTCCAGCTGCTTCTTCTGGTCTTCGAGTTGAGCTTGCATCCGCTCCACCTGCTGTTGCTTTTCTTTCTGGTGCTCGTTCCACTCTACGCAATTGGCTACGCAGTTTCCTGGGGCGAAGCGGATCGACTCGCTGAGTTCGGCAACCTGACTTTGCAGCGCCGCGACACGGCTCTTTTGATCCCCAATCTGTGACTTCCAATATTCCGCGGGCTGCTTGGCACTATCTGAGGAGGCAGGCGGAGGTGTCTTTTCCCCAGTGGTTGCGACCGGCGGCAATGCCACTGAAGCGTGCCCGGAAATTTGTTCGTTGGTGATGACCTTGGGCGAGCTAGCATCTTTACTCGCAGCGGTTCTTGACTTTTCCTTCTGCTGGCGCTGCTGCCGCGCGAGGTCGCCCAGGGACGGCGCATCCTGGGCGTGGGCAGTCCCGCCAACCAGCGAAACCATCGCCGTAAAAAGCAGGAGAGTCCTGTATCGGGTGCCCATAGCGAAGCCCTCTCTGCAAACCCTGAGGAAATCAATGGTTTGCTCAGACCAATGCTATAAGGAAAGACCTGCTGAACCAGCATTACGAACGGGCCATGCACACCCGTCACGCCGGGGTTGCAAGGAAACTGCGATGGAGTGGGCGGACGATTTACCGGGCGAGTTGGCTGCTCATGCGGGATCGCCGATTGCCGGCGATGGCCGGTACTCACGGTAGGGAGAAACGTAGCAGGCGGTGTGGCCGGCGCTGCATGGTAAGGATGCCATGCTGCCGGGGGTCAGGCGTGGGAGCAGGTGCGCAGAATTCCTCGCCATTGCCCACCCACAATTCGACGCGGAAAAGCCGATGCAGAGCGCTTTTGGGGCAAACTCCGAAATCGGGCTTCGGGAAAAGAGGTTTCCACAGATTTCTACTCCCAAAAAGCTGAGCGCACACCTCGCAGGTTGTGCGCGCTGCATCGTCTTCTGCCCTCGAAAGAGGACACATCAGTCCGGAAGTGAGGATGTAGGAATCTGCTGCGCGCGGGTACGAAGCTCTTCGAACAGAACGGTGCTCAAGTAACGTTCTCCGAAGGACGGCAGCACCACGACGGCCAGCTTCCCTTTGTTCTCCGGGCGCTTCGCCACTTGCAAGGCGGCCGCGACCGCCGCGCCGGAAGAAATTCCAACGAAGATTCCTTCTTCGAGGGGCAGCCGGCGCGCCATGCGAATCGCCTCGTCGTTGCTAACCTGAATAACCTCGTCGATGTAATCGGTGCGGAGAATTCGGGGAATGAAACCAGCGCCGAGGCCTTGAATCTTGTGCGGGCCGGGCTTTCCGCCGGAGAGCACCGGACTCTCCGCGGGCTCGACCGCGATGGCCTTGAAGGAGGGTTTCTTGGGCTTGATGTATTCGCTGACGCCGGTGATGGTGCCGCCCGTGCCAACGCCGGAGACTAGAAAGTCTACGCGGCCCTCGGTGTCGCTCCAAATCTCGGGGCCGGTGGTCTCGAAGTGAATCTGGGGATTGGCGGGGTTGTCGAATTGCTGCGGCATGTAACTATTCGGAGTGCTGGCGAGCAACTGCTCCGCCTTGAGGATGGCGCCCTTCATGCCCCGCGGACCCGGGGTGAGGACCAGTTCCGCGCCAAAGGCCAGCAGCAGAACACGGCGCTCCAGGCTCATCGTCTCCGGCATCGTAAGGATAAGTTTGTAACCCTTCACGGCAGCCACAAACGCCAAGCCGATCCCGGTGTTGCCACTGGTCGGCTCGATCAGCACGGTCTTCCCCGGCTGAATTTTTCCCGCGCGCTCGGCCTCGCGGATCATGCTCACACCGATGCGGTCTTTCACGCTGCCCACCGGATTCTGACTCTCCAACTTCGCCACGACCTCGGCCACGCAGCCTTCCGTTACCTTGTTGAGCCGCAGCAACGGAGTGTGGCCGATCAGTTCGGTGATGTCCTTGGCGATTTTCATGATGCTTTCGTGCCCTCCCCGGCGGCCCTGGCTGTCCCTCCGGACTAAGAAAAGTAAGTCTAGTTCCCTGGTAGCCTATCACACCGGTGCAGGCAAAGAAAATCGACGCCTTGGCGGGGAGGATCAGGAGGCGGCTGTGGCTCCCGCAGCTTTGGGTATCACTATCTGCTCGAGGACTGCGCCCAGACGGAAGGCGATGGCTTCGACGACTTGAAGGTCATCTTTGGTAAAGGCGTCCTGACGTGCGCGATAGAGGGCGAGCACGGCAGCGACCCCAGAACTACCTTCGAGCGGGACGGCGAGGGCAGAACGGAGCGAAGCGTTTTCGGTGGAGTGGTTAGGATAACCGGGTTCGACGGATGGATTGCCGTTCACAATCGGTTTGTGATTCTGGGCAACCCAGCCCGACAAACCTTCGCCAAGAGGAATGCGCAAAGAAGAGAACAGGCGGAAGTTCTCGCCGCTGACAAACTCGGGAAGCAAGAAGTTTCCCCTGCGAAGATAAACGGCCATCGAATCGTGAGGCACAAGCCGCTTCAGTCGCACGGCGAGCAACGAAAGCGTGTCGTCGAGGGTGAGAGAAGAGTTGAGCGCTTGGTTGAGTTCGGAGAGTGTCTGCGCCCCGTGGCGGGCGGCAGTGAGCCGGTCCGTGGTCTCTGCAGCGGGGAAGGCGGTTTGTGGTGATTCGGCGGTACGAGCAAAGCCGGCGTCCGGAGCGAGCCCGCGCTCGACCTTGACGTCGGTGGAAAGTTTGGGTGGAGCTTGCAGAGGTTGGAGGCGCGCGAGTTTCTCCCACTCGACGTAGCGACACTGCAAGATGGTGACGACTTCTGGGTCGAAAGCTGCATTGGCTTCGGACGCGACCTTGGCCATGGCTTCATGCAGGGGAAGGGCCTTCCGGTATTGCCGGTCGGAGGCCAGGGCATCGAGGCAGTCGACGGCGGAAAGAATGCGGGCGCCGATGGGAATGGCTTCTCCGGCGAGGCCGTTCGGATAACCGCTGCCGTCCCACTTTTCGTGGTGCGCGCGCACGATCGGCACGACGGGATAGGGGAAGTCGACCTGCTCGAGAATCTCCGCTCCCACGATGGGATGGATCTTCATTTTCTCGAATTCCTCGGGGGTAAGCTTGCCGGGCTTGGAGATGATGTGCTCGGGAACCGCCAGTTTGCCGATGTCGTGGAGGACGGAGGCGGCGCGTAACGCTTCGGTCTCGTCCTCGCTCAGGCGTAGCTGCTTTGCCAGTTCCATCGCGTAGACCCGCACCCGCTGGAGATGCTCACCGGTGGTTTGATCTTTAGCCTCGATGGCCAGGGCCAGAGCCTCGATGGTGCGGAGGTGAAGATTCGAAACCTGCTCCGCGTGTTTCTTCTCGGTTTCGAGCTTGCCCAGGTAGAGGCGGTAGGAGCGATACATTAAGTAGATAGGCGGCAGGACCAACAACGACGATTGCCAGCCGATGTTCTGGTTGAGGAAGCTGACCAGTCCGGCGACGGCGGCGCCCACCATGTAGTAAGGAAAAGACCAGAGATAGGACTCGGTCCATATCTTGGAGAACGGCTTATCTTCAGTCAAGCCAATGATGCTGGAAGTGGCCAGCGTATTGACGGCAAAGTGCGTGACTGCGGCCACCACCAACGCCAATGGCCCGGTTCCGTGGAGCACATGAAGGCAGACGAAATGATAGGCACCGTAGGCGGTGGCGCCCGATACCGTCACCTGGGAAAGATTGAATACCAGCTGGACGGGCCGCAGGCGCCGGGCGGGCTTCCAAAAAAATTGACCCACCGTGCTGAGCAGCCCGATCAGTAAAGTCTCGGGCAAACTCATTTCCAGAATACCCAGAAGGGTGAACAGGAAGTTCACCGACAGCGTTCCGCCCGGGAGACTGACTTTGAGCGGAGACGCGAGGAGAGCCGCGACCAGGTAGCAGAGGAACTTGAGCGCGTCGCTGGAGTGCCAGTGGGTAAGTCCGAGAGCCAATGCGCCCAACGCCGCCAATACCATGCTGGCGATTAACACACGTGCGCCGAGTTCGCGAGGCGAGGACATGAGGAGGTCCCTACAATTTTTGCAGGAAGTCGGGCGGGGATCATCCGAAAAGCGAAGTTACCCGGTTACCATCGTGCTTGGGACAGAGTGTCCCATGGGCGCAAGGGTGGGACAAGATGTCCTGTGACGAAGCCGCCTTCGAACAGCTAAGCCATTGATACATAGGGACTCCAGCTCTCCCACTTTGGACCTGCGGGTGCACCGTTACGAGCAACATCGGTACGTGGACTGTGCGCGGGGGCGTGCAGAGGAGTGGGGGTTCTAATGAAAAGATTGGTGCTTATTCTGTTGCTGGTAGCGGGGACGCTGGCCTATGCCAACGACTCGAAGATTGCGCCTGAATTGCGCGCCTATCCTTCGACGCAGAAGGCGAACATCATTGTTCAATATGCTCCCGGAACGCAGGTGAACTGCAGCGGGTTGCTCGGGCTTGTGGATTGTCTACTAAACGACATTCTCAAACTCGGCGGTACGATTCTGGGACAGTTGCCGTTGGTCAACGGCGTAGTTGCGCAGCTCGATGGCAGCGGCATCGTGAGCCTTTCGAATCAATCGAACGTGGTCTACATCAGTCCGGATCGTGCACTGACTCCCGCGCTCAGCAACGCGGCCCCGGCGATCAATGCGTTCTCAGCCTGGCAGTCTGGCTATACGGGCGCTGGCATTGGAGTGGCTCTGGTCGACAGCGGAATCAGCAGCCATCCCGATCTGGACGGAGGAATTCGCGGTGGTTCGCGCGTGGTATATAGCCAGAGTTTTCTTCCGGCGAACTCCGGCACGAACGACCAATATGGCCACGGCACACACATTGCCGGACTCATTGCCGGCGACGGAGCGAGTTCCATTGGACCGCAGTACTCGCGCACCTTCGAAGGGATTGCGCCCGGAGCCACGCTCTTGAATCTGCGGGTTCTCGACCAGAACGGTGAAGGGACTGACAGTTCGGTGATCGCGGCCATCGCTACTGCTATATCGCTGAAACCGCGATTCAATATCCGCGTGATGAATCTTTCGCTCGGCCGCGAGGTATACGAAACCTACAAGCTCGATCCACTTTGCCAGGCGGTTGAGGCGGCGTGGAAGAGTGGAATTGTAGTAGTGGTGTCCGCGGGAAATAACGGACGCACGGAGGCGAGCGATGGCTACGGAACGATCACATCTCCGGGGAACGACCCCTACGTCATCACGGTAGGCGCGATGAAACCGATGGGAACACCGACACGGCTGGATGATCTGATCGCGAGTTACAGCTCGAAAGGGCCGACGGACGGGGACGCGGTGGTCAAGCCCGACGTAGTGGCGCCTGGCAACCTGCTGGTGTCGCTGGAGTCGCCGAACTCGACGCTCTACAACGAGTTTCCTGGCAACCAAGTACCGTACAGCTACTACCTAAACGGAGGGAGCAGCGCGTCGTCCTCGAGTTACTTCACTCTGAGCGGAACCAGCATGGCGGCGGGGGTGGTGAGCGGAGCAGTAGCCGACATGCTGCAGAAGAGTCCGAGCCTCACGCCCGATCAGGTGAAGGCGCGGCTGATGAAAACGGCGTGGAAGTCGCTGCCTTTGTATAGCAGCTACACCGACCCGGTTTCAGGGATCACATACAACTCCCAGTACGATGTCTTCACGGTGGGCGCGGGTTATGTGGATCTGGAAGCGGCGTTGGTCAATACCGATCTGGCCAAAGGAACGGCCATGTCTCCCATCGCAACCTTTAATAGCAGCAAGGACAGCGTCTACTTGAAAGACGATCCTTCGGCGGTATGGAACACGTCGGCGACATGGTCGAATGCGGCGGTGTGGGGAACTTCGCAATTCGTGGTGGGGGGTGGGGCGATCACAGCGAGTGAAGCGTCGACGTCCACGGTTTCGGGCAGCAATGCCTTATGGGGCGGCAACGCGCTGTGGGGTGGCAATGCGTTGTGGGGTGGCAATGCGTTGTGGGGTGGTAACGCTCTCTGGGGGGGCAACGCGCTGTGGGGCGGAAGCTTCCCCGGCGGCGAGAACTAGACGAGGCGACGTTGCAAGAGTGCGGGGTCTGCGTGCAAGCTGGTATCTGTGCCAGAACTACCGGACCTTACCGCCTACCTCGGCGCACTTGAATCACGGATCATCGGCCAGCCGCTAGAAAAAGTGCGGCTGGCCAGCGCCTTTCTGCTGCGAACCGTTGATCCGCCGCTGGCCAGCGCTGAGGGTCGTACTGTCCGCGAGTTGCGACGAGTTGGCAAGCGCATTGCGATTGAACTGGACAATGATCTCTGGCTGGTACTTCACCTGATGATTGCCGGGCGATTGCACTGGCGAGCGCCGCAAGCAAAGCTGGCCGGGCGTCAGACTCTGGCAGCCTTCGATTTTCCCAATGGTTCTCTAGTGCTTACCGAGGCGGGGGCAAAGCGCCGCGCATCGTTGCACGTGCTCAAGGGCGAGGAGAGCTTGGGGGCTTTGGACGCGGGAGGAATGGACATTTTCTCCAGCGATGTCGACTCCTTTCGCGCCAAGCTCACGGCCGAGAACCACACCCTCAAGAGGGCGCTCACCGATCCGCGGTTGGTCAGCGGCGTCGGCAACGCATATTCCGATGAGATCCTGCATGCGGCGCAGTTGTCTCCGATTGCACTCACGCAGAAACTGGGACTGAAGGAGTGGGAGAGACTGTTTGGTGCCGCGCGATACGTCCTCGGATTCTGGGTGGAGAGGCTCAGCGCTGACGTGAAAACCCAGTTTCCCGAAAAGGTCACCGCGTTTCGCGAAGGTATGGCTGTGCATGGACGGTACGGTGAACCTTGTCCTCGATGTGGCGACCAGGTGCTGCGAATTCGTTATGCGGATAAAGAAACGAACTACTGCGCTCGCTGCCAGACCGGCGGCAAAGTTCTCGCGGATCGCAGTTTGTCCCGGCTATTGGGATCGGACTGGCCTCGCACTCTGGAAGAGTTGGAAGCGCTGAAGCGCCGCTAGTGTCCCGTCCCAGTTAATTATTTACAATATCCCGGATTCGTGATGCAATAGTGGCATGTTCGTTCGCGCTACTGCTCTGCCGGTCGACGAGGACCAGAAAAGTCAATTGGACTCGATGGCTCGGGCAGGTACCACGCCACAAAAAACGGCCCGCAAATGCGAGGTGATCCTGCTGGCAAGCCAGGGCGTGTCGAACTACTCGATCGCGCAACGAACCGGCTTGTCCCGACC
>JBAUXO010000284.1:0-3227 GCA_049584315.1 Candidatus Sulfotelmatobacter sp.
GACACTGGCAGCTCTGCTGCGTCAGCAACTCTTCTTCTATCGCGATCTGTGGGTGTGGTTGGATGATCCGTTTCAATCCCCGCCGGCTCTGGCCGGAGTGCATGACGATGCGCAACAATTGGGAATCACGTGGTAGGTGCCACTTGGACAGCAGACAAACCGATTACAACAGATAACTTTGATTTCAAGGGGGTATATGACTAAGTAACTCGGACAGCAGGATGACGAAATGGCGAGAAGCACTTACTTCGACCGGGGCCCGAATCGCAGACGCGTGTCCAGGTTCAGACTCAGGCTATGCCCAACGTTTTCAATGTGGGAATATTGTCAAACGCCGAATTTGGACGCAAATGGTATTTATCATATTGTAACATCGGGGTGTTACCAACGAACAAGTGTAGCTGACGTTCGCTGCATTTGCAGCACAGACGCTTTGAGCGAAGCTAGGCGACGCCAGGCCGAAGCTCATCATGGCCAAGAACAATAGTCTCTTCTTCATACCGCACCTCCTCAGACTTGTTCGTTCCAAATCGGAAAATTGTAATTGAGAAGGGCATTACTGCTAATTAATAGTTACTTTTGTTACGAATCCCGAACAAGGCGGGAAAAGGAGCTTGTTCCGAGACTCGCCCATGGCGGCCCACCGCGCGGAACAGCGGCCCACTCTCGACGCGCGCGTCCTCCAGCCATTTCTTGAGGGCGCGCACCGGACAAGTGGCGTGGTGCGAGCCGAACGGAATAGCCACCGTCTCCCCCTTCCCTTCCGGATCGGTCTTCGAAAAATCCAGCAGGATCACCAAACCATCGGAGTTGAGCAGACCGATGATTCCGGTGGCGAACTTGCCGCCCGGGAATTCGAAGCCCGCGTTGTTCAGATAAGCGTTGCCCCTGCCGTCCACGACGATCTCGTTCCAGGGGTGACCTTTCTCAGCAAGGCCGCTGAGATCGGCGTGGGTCACTAGCGACCCATCAGTCTCCCTGCGCCAGAGCAGTCCATCGCGAGCCGAGACTATAAGCAGACGTCCGTCTGGCAGCCAGTCGATGGACATTGGAAAAGATGGAAAGTCCACTCGAGCCATGACTTCGCTATTACCATCTAGATCGACGGCAACGATCTCTTTCGCACCCCAATCGGCTAGCCACAAACGATCACCGTGCCAACGCGGCGACTCGCCGAACACGACACCGTCCAGCAGAGTTTTCATCTTCGGCGCTGTAGTCATGTCAGTGAAGTCCGGTGCGATAAGAGGTATCGCGAATTGCGTAGGAATATAGCTGCATTTACGGTCACCACAACCGCTACGTCAACCCGCCTAACGGTCCGCGAGATGAACAGCTGATCCAGCTGCCAAGACGACGATCTTCCGCAACCAAAGGTTATTTGCGACCGGCTGCGTCAGGGAAGTGTAACGGCTGCCCTGTAGCCTGTTCACCCGCTCGCGATGGCCGATAGGTTACGGAGATGGCACCATTGCTGAGGATTCTCGATCGTTTTACTGTTAGTTTCACGGGATCGGTTACCTCATCGAACAACCGCGTGCCCGAGCCAACTATCTCCGGACAGATGGTGAGACTGAGCTCATCGAGTAGCCCTTCCTGAAGCAACGACCGCACCAGTTTTGGGCTGCCCGGTACCTGGATAGTCTTACCAGGCTCTGCCTTCACTTTTTCAATCGCTACAGCGAGCTCGCCACTGAGTAGTGTTGCCGGCTCCCATTCGAGCTTTCCTACCTTGTCCGGCGTTCTTGACACCACATACTTCACCGAATGGTTCAGGAACTTGGCCATTGGCACATTGTCGCCTTGGTGCGGCCACATCCGAGCGAAAAGCCGATAGGTTGCCGGACCCACGAGCACGGCATCCGCCCGTGCTATTCCAGCGACGATCTCTTCCCTCAGGTCCTTGTCGAAATACTGGAAGCCCCAACGCTCTGGAAATTCGACCACCCCGTCCAGAGACATGAACAGCCCTGCAGATATTTCTCGCATGTTGTCTCCTCCTGCGCCCGTCGCAGTGGCCGATCAGAGCGCGGCTGCTCCGGATCGTCTGCCGACCCCGCATCCCATCCTCTCAAGGGATTGTGTATTTAAATTGTAAAAAACCGTCATCGCGGCACAACTCCGCGTCAGGAGAAATTGAATCCCGAAATGGGCATGCGCTGAGCGTCTCCCCCGACAACGAGTTGTGGACCCTTCGCACGCAAAGGGCGGCGCATGAGAACAATTACGTCAACGACGCAGAGCGGGCGTCACCTGCGCGGCAGAGTAATAACGGAGGGCCATCGAGGCATTGAGCGACTCAGGCTTGCTCGACTTACGAGGGCCGGTGCATGCTAGTCTTTTCGATCACTGAGTATTCTGACGGCGGGTGCAGTTCGCGAAGCGGCACTAATGAAATGAAGTATAAAGTCCAACCCACACCTGAACCTCTGCGAGATTACGTGGAACACCTGTGGACTGTCACGGTCGATGAAGAAGAGCCGCCAGATCTAAATCTGAAATTCTATGTCACATGCGCTCCTTGCCTCGTGTTCCAACATCACCATGGGCGCTCCGCCATCGCACGCAGAATTCCGGCTGCTGGTGGTGAGGTTCGTAACCGAAACCACCCGACTTTATTCATTCGCGGCCCGATTACTCAGCCTTTTCAATGCGTGGCGGAAGGGACTCTTACCGCGATCGGTGTCGAACTAAAGCCTCAGGCTCTGAACACCCTTTTCAACGTCGATGGCGCAGAACTGACTGACGGAATCGTCGAACTCAACGCGTTCTCGATGGAGAAGCTCGATGAGCGGTTGCTCGATGCCGAGAACGAACGAGATCAGATCGCTGTCGTAACACAGTTCTTGCGGGCGAGGGCCAACTCCGCTCCGCAAGCCGATGCACTTGTCGCGGAGAGCTTACGATTGATACATCAGAGCATAGGTTCCATCCATGTGCGACACCTGCTCAAGCGGTTGAGTATGTCCGAACGACAATTTGAGAGGAGATTTCGCCGGGTCGTTGGTATCCCCGCCAGCCTGTATCTCCGGATCATGCGCTTCCAGGGGGCAGTGCGGCTAATGAAAGCTGGCGGGGTCGAACGGCTGTCGGACATCGCATATCATTGCTGTCCAAATTCGCGGGCTAACTGCTGACCGAGCGGAAGGTATCGCCAGGTGTGAGAAAGACTGAGCCCCCTGATACGTTGGATTGGGTTCGCCAAGAACCAATTCAACCAGAGGAGG
>JBAUXO010000285.1:0-37422 GCA_049584315.1 Candidatus Sulfotelmatobacter sp.
CAAATGTCTTCTTGCTTTTCCCGCTGCTTGCGCGTCCCCATCGCCATACGCGCATTCTACGAATCCTACCTGTGGATCCTTCAAACTCTTTTGCTTACGCATCCGGACTTACACCCCGGGCTGCTAAACCCCACAAGGGAGCCGTGCGGAACTGGTCACCACCTGCAGCGCCCTGCGACACATTGTCCGCCAAGCCCGCACCCATGTGATGGATCTCGACATCGGAATAGGCATTCACTGAAGCACTGCTCAGCGATCCGGTGAAGTTCGACACCTGAGTTATGCCTACCGTGGGATTATGGCAAGTCGCACAGCCGATAGACTTGAACAGCGCAGCGCCCGAAGCGATCGTGCTTGAGGGAACTTGCTGCCCATTCAGCAAGACGTTGCCGGGTGGCGGGGGAGCGAGGTACCGCATAAAGTTGGCAAATGCCGAGACGTCGTCGAGCACCGCTGCATTTGGCGTTGCCGCGGGGTTGGATGTGTCTTCTGGATAGCCGGTTCCGCTGAGGTTGAGACAGTTTGCCGGCAGCCCGGTGGCATGCTGGTCTTCCCCAGGAGACGGCCGCTCTTGGGGAAACAGTTCGTTGCTGACACCCATCTCGACGTTGTAGGCTTCGCCAGCAAAGATATGAAGCGACTTGTTTTGTGCTTTCCAGCCAAAGCGAGTAATCGTGCCATCGTTACCGCTGTAATTGAAGGAGCCAGAAATACCAAACCTGTTGTTGTTATTGGCCAACTGATTTTTCAGCAAAGTTGAATCATCCAGATTCTCGATCAAACCCACACCAAAGGTCGGCGTGGGAATGCGGAAGATAATGTTATTCGCCGCCAGCGCCGCGCTGAAATTAGGCTGCGCCAGACTGCAAGCGCCAGCATCGGAACGGCCTGTCACCGTGAACACATCTTCCACCCCGCCATTGGGAGCGTTGGTGTTGACGCTTCCGTTGTTATTAAAAAAGAACGGGAACCGGACTTCGAGGGTGGGCCCATTTGCCGTGATGAAGGATGGGATGGTGTTGCCGGGCGCGGTCCCATTGCTGACGAACTGGAATTGAGGATTGACGGCGGCGCCGCTTCCGCCGACTGCAGGTTGGGCGTGACATGAGCTGCATTGATTCGAATTAAAGCGCGGTCCCAGACCGTTGTTGCCACTGGGGCTCCCCGAAACGGATTCCACCGCCTGGAAGCGAGCCAACCCATCATTGAAAAAATCGAGGATGCCCGGATTGTCGTTCGCTACGACCGAAGGAAGTGCGGCTCCGGTTCCGCGGCTGCCGCTCTGAACTCCGGGATCGGTCTGGGCAGAAGCAATGCCTGCGACGAATAGCAAAGCCGAGGCTAGAACGGCCGCGAGCGGAAGAAGTGATCGTTGATGGTGTGAGCGGTGAAAATAGCGGGAGTTGGGGCAACTGCGAGCGCTCCAGGTTGGATCATCGGTTTCGGGACACACCACTGCGCTACTTGCGGTCAAGCTTGTCATTTGGCATCTCCTTGTTGGTGAGTATGTCCGGCTCCGGCCGGCCTAAAAGGAGACGATGGGCGCGTCAAGCTCTAGCGGTCTGCAAGAAAGAACGATCCACACCTGCAGACTGTTTTATTCGTGCTGCAAACCAGCGGTGACTGGGTCTGAGAGATCCCGAGAATGGAACACCGCTGAGAGCAGTACAGCAATGATTGGGTAGAAACTATCTTCGAATCCCGATATCGTCAACGTGCCATTAGTGCACGTAGAAAATCGAAACCAGCAGTCAACGTCCGGTGTCCTTCAGTCGCATGGTAGACGCGATCTTAATACAGCCACCATTTAGAAGATGGAATACGATAGCACCGGCTATCGAACTCATTTGGGCGCTGGGCGGGTGTCGATCAAACGAGATCCAGATCTTTTAATTGGTAAAGGAGTGCCTTCTCTACTTTTTTCTGAAGATCCATTGGGAGTTTTTTGCCACCGGAAGTCAAGTAGAAGGTATCAATTGCCATCTGCCCTTCGGTATCGATCAAGGCGATTTCAATGTTGCACTGCTGCTGCGAAAGGCACGAACTGATTCTGTGCAACAAACGGGGGCGGTCCTGGGCGATCACTTGCAGCAGTGTGCTCGTCGAAGAGCATTCGTCATCGAAATCGATCCGCGTCTCGACCACCACTTTGACCTTGCTGCTTTTTTCGCCACGTTGCCGATCGCGCAGCATTTTATCGAGATCGGCTTCTCCGGCCAAAACCGCAGCGATGTTCTTCTTGAATCGCTCCCACTCCGATAAGTTCAACTCCAAGGTACGAAAGCGGTCGGTGAAGGAGAGCGAGTCCACCACGGTTCCCGCCTGGTTCGAAAAAGCGTTCGCCTTGACAATGTTCATTCCCCAGGCGGCGAGTACTCCGGTTAACGTCGCGAACAGCGACGCCCGATCCCTTGTGACCAGCGTGAGCTCATACCAATGCCGGCCGCGCTTAAGATCTACCTGTACGCCATCGTGACCCAACCGCTCCGCCATTTTTATGTGATGCATCACTTCTTCGGCGGAGTGAACCTGCAAATATCTCTGCGGAAATCCTTCCACGAACTCCCGGAACCTCGCGCCCGTGACCGGTGCCAGGCTACGCAGACGCGCAAGTTTTTCGTCGCTCACATCACTGTGCACGCGGTGGTCCGCACTGCGGTTCAAATAGTTTGCCGCTCCAATGTAGAGTTGCCACACGTTCTCCGCCTTCCACGGGGTCAGCGCCTCCGGGTTCACTGCCTTGATATCCGCGTAGGTGAGCAGGCACAACATTTTCAGCCGCTCCGGCGTTCCCATTTTCTCGGCGAAAGCCGCCACTGTCTGGGGATTGAAAATGTCGCGCCGAAGTTGCGCTGACATTTCCAAATGGTTCGCGATGAGAAACAACACCGCGGCGCGCTCGCTCGATTCAACGTCCAGACGGTCCAGACAGTGTCCGGCGATCTCCAGGCTGGCCTCCACGTGATTGGCGCTGGCCACTCCTTTGCCCGTGTCGTGCAACAACAGGGCGAGGTAGAGCAGTTCTGGATCTTCGAGTTCGCCCAGCAACTCCGCGTAACGCTTATCCCACTCCGATTTCGATTGGTTCAGGCGGTGCAGGCTCTCGATGGCAAGAATCGAGTGCTCATCCACGGTGAAGCGATGATAAAAATCCCGCACCACCAGGGAATCAATCGGCTTCAACTCCGGGAGCAACAAGGTCAACAGCCGCAAGGAATGCATGGCACGGAGAGCCTCGGCGGCGTGCGGCTGCAGCAGAGTCTCCTGCAGGTAGAGCCATAGCTCGCCCCCTCGGGGCGGAGTTACGGCGAGACCGGGAAGCGCCTGCTCAATGCGGTGCTCTGTGGTCGCGCTCAATCTCAGACCGTGATGTGCCATAAAATGAAAGAGGCGCAGCAGCATCTCGGGATCCTCGAGCGACGAGGACTGTTGCAGAAAAATGAGTCCGTCGACCACGGAAAAATCAGGATGCGAGGGTCGCGACCGCCAGCCCTGAAATTGCCTGCGCAAAGAAGACCAGGACTCCGGGATCTCTTCCATCAACTGCATCACCGCGCGTTGCATGGCGCGCGCATGACCGAAATAAATCCGCATCCAATCCGCTGCTGTGACGTCCGCCGAATCGGAAGCGCCAATCTTTCGCGCGGCTGCCTCGTCCTGCGCCTCCCAGCTCAGCGCGTTGTCATCACGCCCCTGACGAAAGTGCAGGAAACACCGCGCCGCCATCAAAAACTCGAGCGCAGCCTGCAGTTGCTTTCGTACGGGCGCTCGTAGCGAGCTGGACTCAGGCCAGTCGCCTAGCTTGCCCATGGCTGAGATCAGGGCCAGCCAGGAGGCCACATTGCAGTCGCGAAGACCGCCCGGAGTTTCTTTCAGATTCGGCTCCAGATGGAATACGGTGTGCCCGAACTTTCCATGCCGTTCGCGTGTCACCTCGGCGAGTCCCTGCAGAAGGGGTTTCGATTCGCGCACTACCAGCTTGGGAATCACTTTGTCATGCAGTCGGGCAAACAACTCGCGATCGCCAGCCAGAAAACGGGAGTCGAGAAGAGAGATGGTGAATTCGGTATTGTGGGGATCGAAGCGATCGCATTCCGCCAAGGTCCGCGATGCGGGACTCAACTTGAGCTTCAGGTCCCAAAGTTCCTGGGAGAAACGCTCAATTGCGTTTTTGTGAGTCGCCTCGCCCGCCCGATCAGCACACAGAAAGAGCAGGTCAATATCGGAGTAAGGGAAGAGCCAGCCGCGCCCGAAGCCTCCCGTCGCCACTAGTGCGAAGCCTCGTGGTCCGCTTTCGTCAGGAGAGGCACACTCCCGCCAGAGTCGTTTCAGAACGTCTTCGATGAGGAGCGTGCGTTGAGCGACTGCGGCGCGACCGTCTCCGTTTGCCGCGAAGTCACCCGCAATTCGCGCGGACTCTTCGGCAAGAGAACCTCGCAGTTCACTGATCAGTAAAGACGCCGCCGTCATGACGTTGAGTCAATGCTCTCACGCTTCGTGTCCTTGCGAGACGGCTGGGAACACCATGCCTTTAAGATGTCGTCCGGTCGCGTCCCGTAGAACGTTCCCCTGGGTTCCCGGTGCCTTCTCTCCTACGATTTCGTTATCTTTAATCTTTGCGTTTTTTTTGCCAGGCGACGTCAATTCACCAACCCCTACAACGCTCCCTCCCCCCGCTCATCGTTGCGAATGCGAATGGCCTCGTCTACCCGCGTCAAAAAGATCTTTCCGTCACCGATCTTGCCCGTGCGTGCGGCCGCCACGATGGATTGCACCGCCTTCTCCACCATCGCGTCTGGAAGCACCACTTCCAGCTTGGTCTTGGGAATGAGGTCCACGCTGTACTCGCGCCCGCGGTAGACCTCGGTGTGCCCCTTTTGCCGCCCGTGGCCGCGCACCTCGATCACCGTCATGCCCTCGACGCCGATCTCTTGCAGCGCGCTCTTGACCGCTTCCAGCTTGGAGTTCTGGATGACCGCTTCAACTTTCGTCATGATGTTGTTCTCAAACTCTGAGTTTTTCCCTGCCAGGCGCGACGATCTCCCGCGCAAACAGACACCAGTATTATCTTCCCTTGTTCTGCTTGGGCAAGTCCAAGCGCAGGATCGTTTCGTTTTTTGACACGCGCCCGATTCCCCCTTGATGCGCAGACACAACCGAAACCGATTTGAACATAAATCAGCACGGGCTCACTTTATCGTCTACCGTGCTCTTAAGGAAATCGAAACAATTGATCAGGTCAATCGCGATTTATGGAACGGCCTCAAGCCGCGTTTCCCTCAAGGGTTTGCCTCAGGCCGATGTTGAGTCTAAAGGATTGTACTTAAACTATTGCCTGAGCAAGACTTAACTCGTCGTCAGGGGCTTGACCGAAATAGCGCTCTCTGGCCCTGTTGGAGACGCCCATCTCTAGCTTAGCCCTGAACGGGGAGAGAAACTACCCTGGGCATCGCTTCAAGTCGCGGGCTGACTTCCAGAGTAGGCGACACCGGAAGCCAATCCTTCGGGAGGTCTTCGGCCGCCGGAATGAGATTCTTGGTATTCACATTTGCCTCCCAAAACCGGAATCCGACCTTAGAGGTTTCGCCGTTCTGCCGTACTCAGCCGGCCGGCCGCATTGCCTCTCCCGTCATTGGCAAATCGGCAGGAGAACGGACAGACTCTAATTTGGAGAATCTTGAACGAAACGCGAGTGGTCAGCGTTTGCTGATAATCTCAAAGTGGATATTCAGGAGAAACTGACTCGTTGCCGCCCATCATTAATGCCCAAGGAATCTCGAAGTCTTTCGGAGCCCATCCTCTGTTCCAGAACCTATCCTTCACGGTCTCGGAGGGCGACCGCATTGGACTGATTGGCCCGAACGGCTCGGGGAAGTCCACGCTTCTTCGGATTCTCGCTGGTGACGTAAGCCCCGACGGCGGAGAAATTGCCGTGCGCAAACGAGTTCGGCTCAGTTACGTGGAGCAGGATTCGAAATTCAAGCGTGGCGACACCGTTCGATCCGTGGCGCAAAGCGCGATGGAGCGTACCGGCATGCCGGAATCGGAACGCGGAACTCGCTTCGCAGAGACCCTCGGCCGCGCCGGCTTCGAAGATCTGGAGGCGGAAGCGGGCGCATTGTCTGGCGGGTGGCAGAAGCGGCTAGCGATGGTTGAGGCAATCGTTCAGGGGCCCGACATCCTGTTGCTCGATGAGCCGACGAATCATCTGGATTTGGCAGGAATCGAGTGGCTGGAAGGCCTGCTCGAGGCGGCGGCGTTTGCCTGCGTCGTGGTCAGCCATGATCGTTACTTTTTGGAGAATGTCGCTACCACCATGGCGGAACTCAATCGGACCTATCCCGATGGATTGCTTCGAGTAGCCGGAAGCTACAGCCGGTTTCTGGAGAGGAAGGAAGAATTCCTACACGCCCAATCCAAGCGGCAGGAGGCGCTGGAGAATCTGGTTCATCGGGAGATTGAATGGCTTCGCCGCGGAGCCAAGGCGCGGACGCGCAAGTCGAAAGCACGCATTGACAAGGCCGGCGAGTTGATGGGAGAACTTGCGGATCTCAACGCGAGAACCCGCAGCGCAACCGCACAAATCGATTTTTCGGCCACGGATCGAAAGACGAAGCGGTTGATCGAATTGGAGAATGTCTCCTGTGAGATGGGCGGCCGCACTTTGTTCACCGGGCTGAACTGCGTAATTACCGCCGGAATGCGAGTGGGACTGGTGGGGCCGAACGGCAGCGGGAAGACAAGTCTGCTGCGGCTGTTGCGCGGAGAAGCCGCCCCGGCAGAGGGCCAAATTGACCGCGCGGACTGGCTGCGGATCGTTTATTTCGATCAGAGCCGTGAACTCGATCCGGACATAACCTTACGTCGCACTCTGGCTCCCGAGGGCGATTCCGTTATCTATCAAGACCGATTGATTCACGTGGCATCGTGGGCGGCAAAGTTTCTGTTCACCGGCGAGCAACTGAATCAGCCGGTTGGCAAACTCTCGGGCGGCGAGAGGGCGCGGGTGCTGATCGCTCAGCTCATGCTGCAGCCTGCCGACGTTCTTCTTCTGGATGAGCCCACCAACGATCTCGACATCCCGACGCTCGATATTCTCGAAGAAAGCCTGTTGGAATTTCGCGGTTCACTCGTCTTGGTAACACATGACCGCTATATGCTGGATCGTGTCTCGAGCATGGTCCTGGGGCTTGACGGAGGGGGCGGCGTGGAACTCTTCGCGGATTATTCCCAGTGGGAGACCTGGCTGGAGCAACGCCAGAGAGCCGCGCGCGCCGTAGCCACGAAAAGCATCATCCGTTCCGCCGGCCGCACCAACGGTGGCTCCGAGCGGCAACCACCCGCTAAGAGAAAGCTATCGTACCTGGAAGCACGTGAATATGAGGCCATTGAGCAGCAGGTAGCCGACGCCGAAGAGTGGCTGCAGCAGAAACGGGTGCTGCTTGAAGATCCTCAAATCGTCAGTGACAGCCAGCGCCTGGTAAGCCTACACGCAGAGCTCGAGGAAGCGCAGGAAAAAGTTGATGCGCTATACGCTCGCTGGGCTGAGCTGGAAAAAAAGAAAAACTAGGTTGGATGGAACTCTCAGGATGCGAGACAAAAGGCGATGATCGTGTTTCCACTTGTTCCCGTGAATGTTTCGAGCTCCTCCAGCAACCCGGATTCCAGGCCGTCCGGATCGGGCTTCATCTCGCAGGCGGCAATTTCTTCGTTGGTCGCGCCGTCGAAACAGAGTTCACACACGCCCAGGCCATCTTCGGAGCGGACCGGCGGACCAAAAACTCGGCACGTCATGGGGCGTGCTTCGTAGAGCTCGCAGTTGCCGGTGGCGGGGTCAAGAGCGGGACAAGGCTCCTCATTCGCAAAATCGGAAAAAGCCTCTGACGCGTCAATTCCCTCGCGGAGCAGGCCGGTTGCGGGATCGCCCGGAAAGTCTGACGACAGGCGAGCCACTGAATCCCGGGCACGGTTCCGCACCCGTTCGGCCCGCAGCGGTGCGCGCATTTCAAGATCGTCCAGGCCTTTCCGCAATCGCGCTGCATCGAGTTGATTAATGGGAAACGCGCCAATGCAGCACTGCGTGCATCCGGGACGGCAGACCAGCCATGCCCCGCTGCGTCGCGTCGCGTCGGCTAAGGCCGCGTCCACAATCTGGATCAGCGCATGATCACTGCGCGGAAGGTCGGTCCGCATGATGTTTTCTGATGATACAACTGAATCGGCGAGCGCGTGAGCCGCGGAATCTCGAAAGGATTTAAGCCATCAAGACAATCTCCCGAAAGCGACGGAGCCGCATGTTGCTGGCTCCGGTCGCCGAAAGCGCCCACCCTTCCCCCCGGCGGCGCAACGCTTCCCTCGGGATCCCGCGCTCATCGGTAACCTTCCGCCGGAGCTTACCCATGAAACTCGGCCGATGGAAACCCATGAGCTAGTTACAAATTGATAGTGCTGGATCCGCGGCAAACGTTTCATTCCAACGGGATTTTTTATTGGGCTGAATGCCGATTCGGAGTGAACCGTCAAGTATTCCAGAATATCCGGCTATACGGACGTCCACGATTTGGGTAAGATAGCAGCCACCAAACCCTGCACCCCCCGGGAGCAAGTCGTGCAGTTCCACTCGTTCAATCAGCATTATTTAGAACAGCTCAGATCCGGAGACTTCCGGACGCAGGAGCACTTTGTCGCTTACTTCAGCGAACTGATTCGGCTGAAATTAGGGAAACGCCTGCATTCCCGTTCGGAGGTGGAAGATGCCCGCCAGGAGACCTTTGCTCGAGTCCTTACTGCATTGCGAAGAGAAGATGGGATCAGGGAGCCGGAGCGTCTGGGTGCATTCGTCAATTCCGTATGTAACAATGTCTTGCTGGAATACTATCGATCCGCTTCCCAGGAAACTCCTAGCGACGACGAAGAGGCCGAATCCAATATTCCCGATCCTGCTATGAGCGTGGTTGACGTAATCGCGAACCGGGAGGTGCAAAGAAATGTGCGTGAGATTCTGGACGAACTTCCCGAGAAAGAGCGCCGCTTGATCAGGGATGTATTCCTGGAAGAACGGGACAAAGATGAAGTCTGTCGGGATTACGGCGTGGATCGGGAGTATCTCAGGGTTCTCTTACACCGCGCGAAGAAGTCGTTTAAATCCCGGTACCTAAAGAGGATGGCGGAAGGTGCCGTGCCCCGATAGTTGGGGCCGACAATCCGCTCGGAGGCTCTCCTGCTACACCAACCCAACCAATCGCCACAACCTGAAGGACGATTTCCGAGCGAATCCAGGTGGGCGCTGGCATAGAATAACCGTTCAGCAAATCGTGTCCTATGAGCAGTTTAATCGACATCCCGAAAAAATGGGAAGGCCGCGTCCTTGATCGAAGGTTCCCGCTGCGGCAGTGGCTGGGAGGATCTCCCCACAGCGCGGTATTTCTCACGAAGCGTGGCCTAAATGGATCTGAGAAGGCCGTCATCAAGCTGATTTCTGCGAAGAGCGATGCGGCTGAGAGAGGTAAACAAGACGCTCAGCTTCGTCGCTGGGCTGACATCGCGAAGCTCTCTCATCCGCATTTGATGCGACTATTTGAGTCTGGCCGCGGGTGCATCGACGACACCAATCTTCTCTATGTCGTCATGGAATATGCAGAAGAGAATCTGGCACAGGTTCTTCTGCAGCGTCCACTCGCACCCGAAGAAGTTGAGGAAATGCTTCCGCCCACGGTTGATGCTTTAATCTTCCTGCACCACGCAGGGTATGTGCATGGTCGTGTGAAGCCGACAAATATCATGGCGGTGGATAACCAGCTGAGAATTTCCACTGACAATCTTCGCAAGACTGGCGAGCCCGCCGAGCGCGAGACCAGCGTATACGATGCTCCCGAAGTAGGTGCTTCGGGAGTGTCCCCTCTGGCAGACGTGTGGTCCCTTGGCGCAACGATGGTTGCCGTGCTCACGCAACACGAGCCGGAGGCAAAAGATCGCAAAGGCGCGCAAGGTGCGATACCCGATCGCATTCCGGAACCTTTCCAGGAAATCGCGTGGAGATGCCTGAACGCTGATCCGCGCCGGCGCTGTAACCTCAGTGACATCTTGCGCCTGCTTAAAGGTCAACGGCCATCGGACGCGGAGTCGGTTGGAACGCCTGCAAAAACGAAACCTAAGAAGCGGTGGCTCATCCTGCCAATCGCGGCTACCTTGGTGCTTCTGGCAGCATTGTTTGGCCACAGAGTACTGGTTCAACGGCCGCCGACTGCACCGGGGGAAACTCATCCAGCGGAAACGCAGACTGCTCCTGCGAATCTACCCCCAGGGCAATCACCTCCTCCCTTTCGAGAGAAAGCCGAGCCCGCCCAAACAGGAAGTACTCCAGGCACGGTGCTGAGGCAGGTTCTGCCGGAAGTCTCGCGCGCTGCGCAGAACACAATCCACGGGCACGTGAAAGTCAGCGTTCAGGTTTCGGTGGATGCTTCAGGGAACGTTGCTCAAGCAAAGTTAACGTCCCCGGGACCAAGCCACTACTTTGCCAATCAGGCACTCACCGCGGCGCGCGGTTGGAAATTCAAACCGCCGCAAGTGGACGGGCAGGCGTCGCCTAGTGAGTGGATTCTGCGATTCCAGTTTGGCCGGGCATCGACCCAGATTTTTCCAGCGAAAATAAAACCCTGAACCCGACCGCCTCAAACTTCTAGGTCTTCATTTTCTTTTTTCTTCATCTTCCAAAGCATCTGGCGCAGCATGCCCAGCAAGAATTCTGCATCCCCGGGCTGCAATCGCAGCCGGCGAAGCAAACGCCGGACTGCCGCATGAAATGACTTCGAGGTATTCAGCTTGGGATATTCGCTGGCTCGGAGCGCGTCGAGCAGAGTATCGGTAATCCGTTCAACCTCGGCTGACGAAGCTAACTTTCCGCTGGTTCGCTGCGCCACCGCACTCGAGTCGCGAATCAGTTCATACAAACACACCGCGACAGCCTGGCCCAAGTTCATCGAAGTGTGCTCCTCGCGAGTGGGAATGTGCATCAGGCAATGGCAATGGCTCATATCCAGATTGGAAAGGCCGAATTTCTCCGACCCGAACAGGAGAGCGCAAGGACCAGTTGTGAGGTGCGCTCGAATCAAAGCTGCGCCCTTCTCCAACCGGATCAAAGGATGCTGCAGGTCGCGATGGCCAACCGCGGTGGTTCCAACCACGAAAGAGCAGTCAGCGACCGCTTCGGCCACCGTCTTATACACTTCGGCAGTCGCCAGCGTGGCCGCCGCACCCACCGCCGACCGAGCGTCCCGGAATGCCACATCGTAGGGATTTACAACTCGCAGACGCGGAATTCCAAAATTGCTCATGGCGCGCGCCGCCGCACCGATGTTCAGGGGATTGCGAACCTCCACCAGGACCAGGCGTAAGCGATCGAATTCGGCAGGATTCGGCAACGCTTTCTATTCTATGGTAGCCCTCCCTAAGTCGATTCTGCTCTGCAAGCCTTCTGCCGGATTACCTTTTTACATGCCCATGCAATTGTAAAAAATTTGTCAAACCATGCCTCCCGCCCAGAAATTGGGCAGAAACCGTTGTAAGCTTCCTTTGTCAACGGCATGGGGCGAATTGCCGCAGCTCTCAAAGGCCAACCCCACCCTAGTCAGGATGGCTTCTCATGGGTCAAATCGCAGCACCGTTAAGCACCGCCAGATCGGCTGATCCGATGAACTCGATACGGCCCGCGGGGAGAATTCTCGTGGTTGAGGACGATCCTTCGGTCCAGAAAGCATTAAAGCGCCTGTTCGAAACCGAAGGATATGTGGTTGAGGTTCAAGGCAATGGCAGCTCGGCGCTGGAAAGCTTTCAGGCTGCCCCGCCGGCCGTCATTATTCTCGACCTGCGATTGCCCAAACTTTCCGGCAGCGATCTCTGCAAGGAAGTCAAAGCTCAGGCGCCTACCCTCCCCATCGTTGTGCTAAGCGCAACCAGCGACGTCTCCGACAAGGTCTTGTTGCTAGAGTTGGGTGCGGACGATTATGTCACCAAACCTTTCAGCCCCCGCGAACTTCTGGCTCGCGTACGCGCGGCCCTGCGGCACACTTCACGCACGGCGAGCGTCAGCCGGATGAGTTTTGACGGCATTTCGGTAGATTTCAAGAAAATGGAAGTCCAGCGCGATGGCAAAGTTGTGATTTTGACGGCGCAAGAATTTAAGACTCTGCAATTCCTGGTGCAGAACGCGGATCGCGTGATCAGCCGGGATGAACTGCTGAACGAGGTTTGGGGATACCAGAATTATCCTTCGACCCGCACCGTGGACAATCACATTCTGAAGCTGCGACAAAAGTTGGAACGCGACCCGGCCAGTCCAGTACACTTCCGCACCGTACACGGAATGGGTTACAAGTTCGTCCGCTGAGCTCCCTTGGACCCAACATCAGAATCCGCATCGCAAACTTTCCCAACCCGGCCTGAGGCCACACTTGTACACCGAACTCGGTTGCGCACGCGCTTTCTGCTCTCGATGCTGATCATCACGGCGGGGCTCACCGCGATGAGCCTTTTAGTCGTACGCCATAGCGTGCAACGTCATGTTCGCGATGGCATTGTTCAGGACCTTCGAAACTCCGTCACCACCTTCCAGAACTTTCAGCACGACCGCGAAGTCATGCTGACGCGTTCCGCGGAATTGCTGGCTGACCTTCCGATCACACGGGCTATCATGACGCCCCATGACCCGGCCACCATCCAGGACGCTTCCAAAGACGTGTGGCAACTGACCGGCAGCGACCTTCTGATTCTGGCTGATCGCAACGGCGCGGTGGTCGCTCTTCATACCAAGTCCCCGGGTTTCTCCCGCGAAGCAGCTCAGCAATACTTCCAGCGCTCCCTGAACGAAGAAGACTCAAGCCACTGGTGGTTCGGCGCCCACCATCTCTACCAAACGTTTGTTCAGCCGATTTACTTCGGCCCCAAGACGGAAGGTTCGTTGCTCGGCTTTCTCATCATCGGCTACGCCATCGACGACCGCTTAGCCCACGAGGTGAGCAAGGTCTCCGCCAGCCAAGTCGCTTTCTCCTACGGGAACGAAATCGTCGCCACCACGCTGACTCAAGATCAATCCCGAAGCCCGTCCTTGCTGGCGTTCTCGGCCGGATCGTCGCAGAGTGGCCCGCGCGATGTGGAACTCGGCCATGAACTATTTCTAGCGACTTCGCTGGATCTCTCCAGCCAGCAAGAAACACCGGTGCGTTTAACCGTGCTTGGGTCCTACGATCAGGCGGCAAAATTCCTCGATAACCTAAATCGACTGCTGCTGCTGCTGGGTCTCACCGCGGTCTTGCTAGGCAGCGGGCTTGTGTTTCTGATCTCTCACACGTTCACCCGTCCGCTGGCCAGCCTGGTGGAAGGCGTGCGCGCTCTGGAGCACGGGGACTTTCATCATCCTCTTGATCCGCGGGGAAGCGACGAGGTCGCGGAGCTGACTGCCGCCTTCGATCGCATGCGTTCCAGTCTGCTCAAGACTCAACAGGCTCTGCTCGAGTCTGAACAGTTGGCCACAATCGGACGCATGGCCAGTTCCATTTCCCACGATCTGCGTCATTCCCTGGCCGCAATCGTCGCCAACTCTGAGTTTCTCTGCGACGGCCGGCTGACTGCTGCGCAGCGCGAAGAGTTGTATCAGGAGGTTCGCATCGGTGTGAACCAGATGACCGACCTCATCGATTCTCTGCTCGAGTTTGCCAGAACCAGAGAATCTCTCAGCCCAAGTTACGCCAGCATCGTGGAAACGGTGCAGAGAGCGATGCAAGCTGTCCGTTTGCATCCACGCCATCAGGGAACGCTCATTGAGGTCGACAGCAATGGCCAAGGCCTGGCGTGGTTCGATCCGCGCAAACTCGAGCGTGCCCTTTACAATCTCCTGTTGAACGCTTGCGAGGCAGCACCCAGCGGTGACGGCCGGGTTCGGGTCACGATCGGCCATGACGACGAGTCGGTCACGATTGCAGTTTCCGACAACGGTCCCGGAATCGCAGAACCGATTCGTGACCAGCTTTTTCACCCTTTTGTGAGTTACGGCAAAGAGAATGGTACCGGCCTGGGACTTACGGTGGTGCAGAAGATCGTCCAGGATCACGGGGGAAAAGTGGTCATGGAACGTACCGAGGATGCTCGAACTGTTTTTCGGATCACGATCCCCGGCCGTTCTGCCCCAGGCTCCGCCGAAGTGAGCGCCGACAAACGAATGCCGCGTCCGTTGGTGTCATCGAGGCGTGAGGGTGCGAACCAGGATCGGGCCGGCAACCATACGAGCGAGTGAAGACTCAATACGACATTCGAATAAACGGTCCGAGGTCTTCCATTTTCCAGATTCACGACGATCCGTATGTCGCACGGGAGGGTGTGTGAATAGTCCATGGATTCTTGCACTTCGTTCCAGCGCTGTAATGATGGCCTCGTTTGTGGTCTTTAGCGCCCGCGGTCTGGCCCAGGAGAGCTCCCATCCTGCCGCATCTCAAACGAGCGACGCGACCGTGCGCGAACTCGATTCGCAAGTGCGCGAATTGCGGGGACTGATTGAAGAGATGCGCGCCGAGAATGCGCAGTCGCGCGCCGAGATGCAAGGGTTGCGCCAGGAATTGCAGGACACCCGCAAGCTTTTGATTCCCCTCGCGGCATCGATGAGTCATTCCCTCGGAACCACCGAAGCCGCTCCCTCGGAGGCGAATTCCATCCCCACAGCTTCGACATTCGCAGTTCAAACAACTCCGGTCGCATCCACCCCGGTTGACTTGGGAACGCGGGTTCAGAAACTTGAAGAATCCACGCAGTTGCTCGGCTCGAAAATTGACGAACAGTACCAGACGAAGGTGGAAACAGCGGCCAAGTATCGTGCCCGGCTCTCCGGAATTATCTTGATGAACGCTTTTCGAAACGTAGGGGCGTCCGACAATCTCGACTTCCCGGACTACGCGCAATCGCCCGCCGCGGGCACCACATCGCAGGCCAGCTTTGGCGCGACATTGCGGCAAACTGAAATTGGCCTGGAAATCTTCGGGCCAACACTGGCCGGTGCGAAGACTTCCGCCAATGTGCAGTTCGATTTCGCCGGGGGATTCCCGGCGACTCCTAACGGAGTCAACTTTGGCATCGCGCGCATGCAGACGGCGAGCGTGCGCCTCGATTGGAGGGACACCTCCGTGATTGCCGGCCAGGATTCCCTTTTCATTTCGCCGCTTTCTCCGACTTCCTTCGCTTCGCTTGCGACTCCAGCTTTGGCATACAGCGGGAATCTGTGGGGCTGGACGCCGCAACTTCGCATTGAACATCGCTTCGACCTCGCCGACCAACAGACGCTGACGCTGCAGGGGGGAATTCTGGATAATCTTGACTGGGAGCAACCGAGCGATCCCTACTTCCGTTCCGCGACCGCTGGCGAAAGCACCGGTCAGCCCGCCTACGCAATTCGCACCGCATGGTCACGGCCCCTATTCGGCCATCCCTTGAGCTTCGGCACGGCGGGCTACTACGGCCGACAGAACTGGGCGTGGGGCCGTTATGTTGACGCTTGGGCGGGCCTGACGGATTGGCAGATCCCGATTCTGCGCCGCTTGACTCTCTCCGGCGAATTCTACCGGGGCCGCGCGGTGGGGGGCTTGGGCGCCGCGATCGGCCAGACGATTGTGTACGGTGGGAACCCGATGTATTCGTCGACGAGCATTCGAGGGCTCGATTCGGCTGGGGGATGGAGCCAACTCAAATTCCAACTGACTCCCAAGCTGGAGCTGAACGGTACCTTCGCCGAAGACAACGCATTTGCCGGGAACATTCGCGGCTTTGCCACGGATGCCAACAATTTCGGCCCAATTCTGGGGCGTAATCACGGGGCGCTCGGTAATCTGGTTTACCGGCCGCGATCCGATTTGCTGCTCTCCGCCGAATTCAGACGCTTGCACACCTTCCCCATTTTTGACAGCAGCACGGTGACGAACCAGATCAATCTCGCCATGGGGATTCTGTTTTGATGGCGCGCTTCGCTCTATACCGTATCGCCGCATGCATCCTGTTGTTGCCCTCCGCGCTGGCCGCGACCCAGCAGGTCGAACTCAGGGGTAAAGTGCAGCTCACCAAAAGCGGTCACCCCGTGAAGGACGCTTCGAAGCTGGTTGTCTGGCTGACTCCAGCTGGAAATACGCCTGTCCCTCCAATGCCACAACAGCAGACTTCAGAGATTCCCCAGCTGGTGCAGAAGGACAAGGCTTTCCACCCTTCGCTGCTGGTGATTCCGGCGGGCGGAAAAGTTGAGTTTCCCAACCACGATCCTTTTTTCCACAATGTATTTTCGTTGTTCGACGGAAAGCGCTTTGACTTAGGACTCTACGAGAGCGGCACAACTCGCTTCGTCCAGTTCGACAAGCCGGGCATTTCCTTCATCTTCTGCAATATTCACGCCCAGATGAACGCCGTCGTGATTGCCCTGAACACGCCGTACTACGGGATCTCGGACGGGCATGGCGATCTCAGCATTAAGAATGTCGGGCCTGGTCGATACCAGATGCACGTCTTCCATCCGTCGGTATCTCCGGGAGCGCTGCACGCGGCGGAGAAGGAAATTACCGTCACTCCCAGCGACACTTTCCTTGGAACCTTCAGCTTGTCCGAATCCGATCTCGAACTCGCCCACAAAAATAAATACGGACGCGATTATGATCGCCCGGATCCGGATAGTCCCGCCTACGCCCGGCCTTAGTTGTTGGCTTTGGAGTTTTTCTCAAAAATTAAGAAGGGCGTGCCGGTTAGCACGCCCTTCTCGCCTCTGACCTTCACTTCGCTTACAGCACCTTGCCTTGCCGAAGATCAAGTGCGCGAGTCTATGCTCGCTGCTGTTCCTGCTAGTGATGCCCTCCGCCTCCCGAATGCCCCCCCGAACTTGGTGCGCTATGAGAGCTGCCACTATAGCCGCCACGGCTCCCGCCATAGCTCGGCGATCCGTGATAGCCACCGTAGCCTCCCGAAGACCGCGGCTGCACGATAGGCTGCCTCATGTTGAGCTGCGGACGCGAATAGCTGCTGCGCCCATAGTCACTCGAACCATATCCACGCGAGTAGCCGGAACTCGGGGCCGTGCGATTCCAGTAGCTGCCGCTCTCGCCTCGGTTCGCGGTCTCGGCGCTGCTTCCGCCACGGGCCGCCGATTCATTGCTGTGCGACGGCGGAGAAAATGTCTTCCACTCGCTGCGGTTCGGTTCGCCTCGGTTAGACGATGCTGAGTCCGATGCACTCCTGCCCGCAGAATTGTTCGCTTCTCTGCCGGATGCAGGCATACCCGCACTCGGCTTTCCTGCAGCCGCGGTTGATATCGCACGAGATTCCACGGCGCCCGTACTTCGCCCGGCCGTCACTGGGCTAAAGTGACTCTGCTGCATGGACTGTTGTAGGTGCGCGGTCTGCTGCTGGAACGACTGCGGCCGCGACGTACTCTGCGTACCATAGAAATGTTGGGATGCGCTATTGTGAATCGTGGAAGGCGCCGCAGCCCGTCCACTGGCCGACAAGCTGGCCCGCGAAGGAACGACAGGCAGATTCCCAGTCATCATGTGAGCGCTGCTCAACTGCTCGTGAGTAGCCGCCACCGCTGTCGTGTGACCGGCTCCGAACTGTCCCGCGCCCACCGTCGACACTCCGCGGCTGATGTGCGCATCGTTGATATGGGCCACATTCGAGAAGCGCGTGCCAGCATGCAGGGGCGCGATTCCGCCAAAACGGTTGATCTCGCCAAAGCGATTAAAGCCCACGACTCCGAACCTTCCACCATATCCGCCCCACCAGGGGAAGAAGCGGTCACAGGGCCCGATGGGCAACCATCCGAAGCCTCCCCATCCCCCCCATCCAAAACCCAAACCAAAGCCCCACCCGCCTCCGAATCCGAAGAACGAGACGTAGGCAGGGGCCCAGAAGGGACGGTAAAATCCCGGACCCCAAATCGGTCCCGGCCACCATGCCCACGCGCCGCCGTACCACATCCAGCGCCCGTAGTGATACGGCGCCCAGCCCCACGGCTCGTAGCCAACCCAGGTCCATCCGTAGTACGGCTCGTAAAGCCAGTTGCCATCACGATACGGCGCCCAATCCTCCGGCTCATTCGGCACCCACACCTGACCGTAATCCGGTGCATTCTCCCATCGACCGTTCGCGTCCAAGTCTTCCGATCCCACGTAATACTTGTTGGTGTGATGCCAGGAATCCGCATTGTGAATCATGCGATCGCGTTCGCTGTTCCACCGGTCCCAATCATCCCGTTCCGGGGCCGGAGTAATCTTGTAACGCGCATCCGCGCCGGTACCGCGCACGGTTGCCATGTCGCCCGGCTTGAGATTGGCGATGCCCTGCGGCGTCGAGATCTGCGCCTCGCCCTTGCGCACGATGATGACGCTGTCCCCGTCGGGCCGCACCTCAATCCGGAACACACCGTCCTGATGCGCGGGATGCAAGGCGACGTTCGGCGTATCAATCTCGGGCTCAGCCTCGCTTTCTCCAAACACAGAGTAATTAGCCAAGCCCTGAGCGATCTGAACCTGAATGTATTTGTGCGTAAAGTTCGCGATGTTGGCCTGTGCATTCGATCCCAGGCGCAGAATATTCGCGTAGTCGAGTTGCACTTCGGCGCGTCCGCCCGCGGCGGTAGAGACCTTGTCGCCGTTCACCACCGGCTGATTCAACACTGCGGCCGACCAAGTACCCGAATCTCCGCGCTGGGTCGACACGTCGCCATGAATCATGCTGATGCGGCCCACTCCCTGGTCAACCCTTGCCGGCCCTTCACTCGAGGGGCCTCCAGGCTGCGCTTCTGGTCCCATCTGGGGCGGTCGACCGGGCTGAGGCTGCCCCGGTTGCGGTGGTGGTCCGGCTTGGCCCGGCGGTCCAGATGGGGGTGGTGGCGCGGACTGTGGCTGTCCGATTTCCATGGGCGCGCTCGGCTGCTCCGACGGACCACTGCCTTCCTCCGTGGTTTGCGCCTTCACACTGACGGTCAGTAATCCGGCCACTCCCAGAGTCAACACCACTAAACTTGCTAGGATCTTGTTTTTCATGACGAGGGTCTCGATGGAACGCAGCCTTACATTATCAACCTTGAAGAACCATCTGCGATGGTACGAAGCAAGTGCCATGCCAAGTTTCGGCGCGCGACGAGCGCAGTAACCCTTTTGTTTTCAGGAGGTAGAATCGACTTTTTCGAACCGGGGGAGCAGCCGCCCCAGAAACCGGTGGCCCGCTACAGCCAGGGTGGTGGTTTTCAGCCAGGAGCACGGGCGAGGCGCCCGCGATTTCGACTACGTCTCTTTCTCCCCCTCATCCGCAATCCCAATTTTCGACAGCCGGTAGCGCAGCGCGTTCCTCGATAGCCCCAGCAATCGCGCCGCCTGGCTCTTGTTGCCATTCGCCCGCCGCAGCGATTCTCGAATCATTTCATCCGCCCACTGCTCGAGCGTCATGCCCTCGGGAAGGAAGTTGCCCGTCCCATTCGCCGCCCGCGCCGGACGCGTATCCAGATGAATGTCCTCTACCTTGAGCACCGTGCCCTTGGCCAGAGCGCACGCTCGCTCGATAATGTTTTGCAATTCGCGCACGTTTCCCGGCCAGTGATAGTTCACCAGAATCTGCATCGCTTCCGGAGTAATGCTTTCCACGGGCTTGCCGGAATCTCCTCGAAAGCGGGAAATGAAAAGATTTACCAGATCCGGAATATCTTCCTTGCGCTGGCGCAATGGCGCAATATCGATGGGCACCACGTTCAAACGATAGTAAAGATCCTCGCGGAAAGTTCCCTGCTCCAAGGCCTCGCGCAAATCGCGATTCGTTGCTGCCACCAATCGAACGTCTACTTTCACGGTTCGCGTGCCGCCCAGTCGTTCGAACTCCCGCTCCTGCAGCACGCGCAGCAGTTTCACTTGGATCGCCGGGGGCACATCGCCGATCTCATCCAGAAACAGCGTCCCTTTGTCCGCCAGTTCGAACTTTCCTGGCTTGCTCGCGTTCGCGCCCGTGAAGGCGCCCTTCTCGTAGCCAAACAGCTCGCTCTCCAGCAGATTCTCCGGAATCGCCGTGCTGTTGATCTTGATAAAAGGTCCCGCAGCCCGCCGCGACTTTTCATGGATCGCGCGGGCAACCAAGTCCTTGCCCACGCCGCTCTCCCCACCCAGCAGCACCGTCGAATTCGTGGGCGCCACGCGGTCCACCGTCGCCAGCACTTCTTGCATCTTCGCACTCCGCGCTACCACGTTCGGATGCGCATATCGCTTGCCCAGCGCCTCGCGCAGCGAACGGTTTTCTTCGCGCAAATTGCGTACGTCCAGCTCTTTGTGGATCACCATTCTCATTTCGCTCAACGCGAAAGGTTTCAGCACATAGTCGCTGGCTCCGGCTTTCATAGCTTCCACGGCCGTCTCGACCGTGCCGAAGGCCGTCATCACTACCACGGGCAGCGCTGCGTTTTGACGCTTGATGGCCTGCAGGAACTCTAGGCCGTTGATCCCAGGCAGTTTGAGATCGGTCACCACTAGTTCAACGTTGCTCTCCCGCAAGAGTTTTAGCCCGCTCTCGGCATCCCCCGCCGAAAGCGTGTTGAAGCCGTCCTCCCCGAGATTCAATTCGAGCAAGCGCCGCATTTTGGCTTCGTCTTCGACAATCAGAATGGTTGGCTTATGGTTCTCCATGGCTCCGCCGCTTCCGCCGCCCTTACTCGAAAGTTAACACGCGAGGTCCCCACTCGCGGGGAAGAAAATCACGAACCGAGCTCCCGCTGAATCTTTCGCCTCTGAGCAGTTTTCGACGCGAATGCTTCCGTGATGACCATCAACGATCCGCGATACGATCGATAGCCCCAGCCCCACGCCAGTCTTCTTGGTGGTCACAAACGGATTGAAAATCTGTTCCCGCAGTTCCGCTGGAATTCCCGGTCCCGTATCTTCCATTCGCACTTCCACTCCATTGCGGTTCCCGTTGTTTGTCCTCGCCGCGATCACCCGCAAAGTTCCACCGCTGTTGCCCATGGCGTCGTAAGCATTCTGAATCAAGTTTATAAACGCTTGCTCGGAAAGACTCTCGTCCAAGGGAACCGGAGGCAAATTCGGCTGGTACTGGCGCTCCACGTGAATCGCATCGTTTTGATGCGTCAGCGTTACAGAGTGCAGCGCTCGATCCAGCACCGGCGTAATCTCCTGCGGAACCAGCTCGGCATGCAGCGGCCGGGCGAAGTCGAGAAACCGCGTCACCAGCCCGCTCAGGCGATTGGTCTCACTCGATATATAGCCCGCCAATTCGGTGGCCAGGGGATTCGAATCCCCTAGCTTCTGATGCAGCATCTCCGCCGACCCTTTAATCACTCCCAGCGGATTGCGAATCTCGTGCGCCAGTCCTGCGGACATCTGCCCCAATGCCGCCAATCGTTCTGAACGACGCGCCTCTTCCTGCACCTTCTCCAGCCTGCGATTGGTTTCGGCGAGCGTCTCCGCCAACTCCTGGTAACGTTTGATCTGTCGTCGATTTTCGACCACAAATCGGTTCACCACCATTGCCGCCAGGAAAAAGAAGAGAATACGGATGGCGAGCAGTCCGTAACTCTCTGCGTTGATTTCGTACTCCTGCAGCGCCGGATAAAGATATGAGCAGTAAGCAGCCGAGGCCAAAGCGGTCCACAACAACGTAGCCAGCGGACTAAAATATTCGGCCGCCGTGACCGCCGGAAGAAAATAGATGGGCCAGTAGCTACTGTTGATGCTCAGCTCACCGGTATGATCAATGAGCAGCGTAGCCAACGCAATTTTGAGCAGGACGACGTACGCGGCGCCCCGTTGCGGGGCCCTTCTCAGAACCCAGCTTTCAGTTAACTGCACAACGCCAAACGCCAGCAGAACAAGCTGCTTGTGAACTTCTGTTACCGGCGGCAGCACCGCGAGTCCGGCCAGGAATAGCAGCCAGAGAACATCCATCCAGTTCATTGCGGGCCGCTTCTGTTCGCTCATAGTCGGAACCCGAAAAACAATGACGCCGGGATCGGGCCGCCTCCCCGTCTCCCGGCGCTATTTTCCCGTCTGCTTTCGCTTCGGTCCGCTTGCCAATCGCAGTCCATGCGAACCCTATCAGACCCTAGCCACGCAGTTCGCGTCAATGTCCTTTCTTAGGCGCACTCTCGTGACTGGGCGCCGACGAATGCGAATTCTGCTGCGGATGTGCCGGAGTCGCGGTGGACCGTCCCTGGTGCCACGCACTGTACTTCTGCTCCTCTTCTCGCTGCTGCTGTCCGTTTCCCTGCTGCACCGGTGCCACCGGCTTGGCCAGTGGATGGGACCAATGCTGCGCCGGTCGTGAACTCGGGTTCGCGGCTTGAGCCTCCGTGCTCCTCTCCGGCTCGGGCGTACCTTGCGCCTCCCATACCCGCGGCTGCGTCTTCGTCGGGCTGCCGGCCCCGCTGGGTTGGCCAAACGAACGGAAGCCATCGTCTCCCTGGGTCTGCTGCCGCGTTACTGGGGCGGTCGGCACTGGCCGGCCTGGTGCTTCCTGGCGCACCAGTGCCTGGTTCAAGTGTCCGCCCGCCTGCGCTTGCCTCTGAGCGAAGGAACTCGGCATCGGAGCCGGCGTCCTCAGCGCCACCACCGGACGGCTCGTCACCGCCGCAGGCGGCCTGCCGGTCACCGGCCCTCCCGAGCCCAGTACACTGCTACGTACGGGCTCGACCGCAGCCATGTGCCACACCGGCGCCCCCGCGAGTTCTCTTGCCGGAACCGATACAAGGTTCCGCGCCACCGGACGCGCATTCACAAACGTGTCGCGCGACACCACCGTCACTCCCCCGTTCACACCGCGATTCGCATAGGTGATGTTGTTCACAGTCGTGTCCCGGTTGATAACCACGGTGCTGTATACGGCTGTCACTCTCGAAACATCCACGCGCGTATTGGTGAGGTTGACATTGTTCCCATAAAACCGGCTTACACGATATCCCGGAACAAATACTTCTCCCGGAGCCAGGGGGAACCATCCCACACCTGCGCCAAACGAAAACGAGAAATTGAATCCCGGCCTCCCGCCAACCCAAGCGACCAAGGCCGGCGCATATACGGGCCGGACCACGCTCGGTCCCGGAACCCACAGCCATCCGCCACCAGCAAAGGCCCATCGGCCGTAGTGAAATGGAGCAAATCCCCAAGGCTCATCTTCCACCCAGGTCCAGCCCCACGGACCTACCCAAGCCCAATGGCCAAAGCGATACGGAGCCCATCCTGCCACCAGCACGCGCGGTCGCCAGCACGTACCGTAACCCGCCACGTAGCTCCAGTCACCATACTCATCGAGATCTTCATACCCGGTCATCTCGCGGGAAACATAGTTCGCGGAATCAGACAGGTCCTCGGTCCGATCTCGATCGAGGGCCCAAGCATCGAATCCATCATCGCCCGGAATCTGGCCGAGTTCATAGTCCAGATGATCGCTGCCCGTAAACGTGGTGTATTGATTCGCAACCACGGTATAAGAAGAGCCTCCGCCGGTGACCTCGCCGCGTCCGCGCCACACCGTCACTCCCGTTCGATTACCGTCCTCGTCGACATCGATGCGGTAGTCTCCCGGTTGCATCACAACGAACGCCACGTTCGGCGTGTCGATCTCATAGGAGTCTTCGTCGTCCACGTGCCGGACCTTCACAATCAGCGATCCCTGCGCCAGGCGAATCTGCGCCGCCCGGTCGCTTACCTCCAGCAAAGTAATCCCCGTCTTCGGGCCAAGCCGTAGGGCGGTCGATCCGATGTGCACCTCGGCGCGCGAGTTTTCATCGGCCCAAAGGTTGTCGCCCGTCACCAGCGGACGATTCAGCACTGCGTCAACCCAGTCGTTCTCTCCACCCGGTTGAAACGATACTGATCCTTCCATGTGATTCAGCCTGGCGACGCGCCCCGGAGGATCCTGTGTCGCGTCCTGCGAATCTTGTGGCCCTTCGACCGCCTGCGAATCTGGCGTGACTTGCGTATCCTGCGCCTTCAGGTTCGACGGCGACTGCAGCATGAATGCCAAGCCCGCAACTACCACCGCCCAGCTCCACCACTGCTGATGTGTCTTCATAACTTTCTCCCCGCCGGATACAGAAGGTTCCTGGCCTCAATCTTATCCACACCCGAATAAACACGAATAGATACCTTTAGTTTCTTGTCGCAAGGCGGTGGTTTTCGGCCAGACCTGGCCAATAGCAGGCAGTCGACAGCCATTCGTTGAAAACAATCGGTGCGCTGAAAACTTCGGAAATCGGCAGTTCGAAGATGCCGGCAGTATTGCGGAAGAGCGGCGCTTCAGGCGCCGCGTAAGCATCAGGATCGGTGCGGACCTGAGCCCTGCTCGGACTCCGCGCCCATGCTTCTCAAGTCACTACCGATTCTCCGGCTTCGGCCCGATCTCATCTAAGGTAAGATTCAACTCCAGTACATTGACACGCGGCTCACCCAGGAATCCAAACTGTCGCGACTCCGTATGCTGGTGCACCGCTTCGCGAACCACATCCTCGCTGAGCCCGCGCTCCTTCGCGATTCGGGGTACCTGAAACTCGGCCGCCTCGGGCGTGATGTGAGGATCCAGCCCTGAACCGGACGAGGTTAGCAGATCCATAGGAATTGTCGCCCCAGGATTCTCCGTCTGCAGGCGATCCGCATCTCCCTGCACTCGCGCGATGAGAGTTTGATTGGTTGGCCCCAGATTCGATCCGCTGGAATTGCCCGCATCGTAGCCCGTTCCCGCGCTCGAGGGACGCGAGTGAAAATATCCCGGCGAAGAAAATGACTGCCCGATCAGTCGCGATCCTACAATCTTCCCCTTTCGCGTCAACAGCTCCCCGTTGGCTTTAGCGGGGAATAAAACCTGCGCCAGGCCGGTGATCAACAGCGGAAACAGCAGACCGAATAACACAGTCGTTACCAGCGTCATCAGCACAGACGTGATCAGATTCTTCTTCATAGTCGCCTCTACGCCAACCCCGCTCGCACAATGAGCAAGTCGATCAACTTGATTCCAATGAATGGCACGATCACTCCGCCCAGCCCATATACCAGCAGATTTCGACGCAATAATATGGCCGCCCCTTGGGGAACATATTTCACCCCACGCAGGGCCAGGGGAATCAACGCAACAATGATCAGGGCATTAAAGATGACCGCCGACAGAATCGCCGACTGCGGCGTTGCCAGCCGCATGACGTTAAGGGCCTGCAGCACCGGGAAGGTACCGGCGAACATCGCGGGGATGATGGCGAAATACTTGGCTACATCATTCGCAATCGAAAACGTGGTCAGCGCGCCCCGCGTCATCAGCAGCTGCTTGCCGATTTCGACGATCTCAATCAGCTTGGTGGGATTCGAATCAAGGTCCACCATGTTGCCGGCTTCCTTCGCTGCCTGCGTGCCGGTGTTCATGGCGACACCCACATCGGCCTGAGCCAGCGCCGGAGCATCGTTGGTGCCGTCGCCGGTCATGGCAACGAGTTTCCCTTGCCCCTGTTCGCGCCGGATCAAATCCAACTTATCCTTCGGCGTAGCCTGCGCCAGAAAATCATCCACGCCCGCTTCGCTCGCAATGGCCGCTGCGGTCAGCGGATTGTCCCCGGTAATCATGACCGTCTTGATTCCCATGGCACGCAGTTGATCGAAACGCTGCCGCATGCCGCCCTTCACGATGTCTTTCAAGTGAATTACGCCCAGAGCGCGGCCATTTTCCGCCACCACCAGCGGTGTACCGCCGGAGCGCGATATCGCTTCCACCGATTCGCGCACCTCCGGGGGCAGCGTGCCGCCTTGCTCCTCGACGTGCCTGGCAATCGCGTCGGTTGCGCCCTTGCGAACCGCGCGTCCATCCAAATTCACTCCCGACATGCGAGTCGTCGCGCTGAAAGGAATAAATTCGGCGTCATGGGTGCTCATCTCCCGCCCGCGCAGTCCGTACTTTTCTTTCGCCAGGACGACAATCGAGCGTCCTTCGGGAGTTTCATCGGCCAGTGAGGAAAGCTGGGCCGAATCCGCCAGCATCGCTTCGGTCACACCGGGCGCAGTTACGAACTCCGTAGCCTGGCGGTTGCCTAGGGTAATGGTTCCAGTCTTATCGAGCAGCAGCGTATTCACATCGCCTGCAGCTTCCACGGCTCGTCCCGACATGGCCAGCACGTTGTGCTGCACTAACCGGTCCATGCCCGCAATGCCAATCGCCGAAAGCAATCCACCGATTGTCGTCGGAATCAGGCACACCAATAAAGAAACCAGCACGAACACTGTTTGCGGCGCACCTGCATAAATCGCGAAGGGTTGTAATGTGACCACGGCCAGCAGAAATACTATCGTTAGCCCAGCAAGCAGAATGTTCAGCGCGATCTCATTCGGCGTCTTCTGCCGCTCTGCGCCCTCGACCAGCGCGATCATGCGATCAAGAAACGTTTCTCCCGGATTGGACGTGATCTTCACCTTCACCCAATCGGAAAGCACACGCGTGCCACCCGTCACCGCCGAGCGGTCACCGCCGGCTTCACGAATCACAGGCGCCGATTCACCCGTGATCGCCGATTCGTCCACCGACGCGACGCCTTCCACAATCTCGCCATCGCCGGGAACAAACTCTCCCGCCTCCACCAGCACCAAATCGCCACAGCGCAATTTGGATCCGGGCACGGTCTCCGTCTTGCCGTCGGGAAGGAGGCGGTTCGCCATCGTCTCCGCTTTTGCGCGACGCAATGCGTCAGCCTGGGCCTTGCCGCGACCTTCCGCCATGGCCTCGGCGAAGTTGGCAAACAATACGGTGAACCACAGCCATAGCGTGATCTGCAGATTGAATCTAAACCCGCCGTGCTGTCTTTCGATAACCAGCAGCCCGGTGGTCACTACGCTGCCCACCTCCACCACGAACATCACGGGATTGCGCATCATGGTTACGGGATGCAGCTTGATCAGCGAATCCCACGCCGCGCGGCGCACGATCTTCATGTCCCACAGACTGCGTTTTGATTTCTTGCTTGCCATATTTTCCTAAAAGGTTTTGCCTGCCATCATCAGCAGATGTTCGAGAATGGGTCCCAGACTAAGCGCCGGGAAGAAGGTTAGCGCCCCCACGATCACCACTACGCCGATCAGCAGCACCGTAAATAAGGGTCCTGTCACCGGAAAGGTGCCCAGCGTTGCCGGAGTCTGTTTCTTTCCCGCCAGATTGCCCGCGATCGCCAGCATGGGAAGAATCATCATGAAACGTCCCAGCAGCATGGCAACCCCCAGCGATGTGTTGTACCAGAGCGTGTTACCGCTGAATCCTCCGAAAGCCGAGCCGTTGTTGGCCACCGCTGACGTGAAGGCATAAAGGATCTCGCTAAATCCGTGCGGCCCAGGGTTCAGGATGGCAGAGGTGCCAAAGGGGTACAGAACTGAAATCGCCGTGAACACCAGAATCACCAGCGGAAAAATCAGGATCACCAGCATCGCCATCTTCACGTCGTAGGCTTCGATCTTCTTGCCCAGATACTCCGGTGTGCGCCCCACCATCAATCCCGCGATAAATACGGACAGAATCACGAAGACCAGCATTCCATACATCCCCGCTCCCACCCCGCCGAAGATCACTTCACTCAACATGAGATTGATCAGCGGAATCATTCCGCCGAGCGGCGTGAACGAGTCATGCATGGAGTTAACCGCTCCGCAACTTGTATCGGTGGTCACGGTGGCAAACAGAGCGGAGTTCACCACGCCGAACCGCACCTCTTTTCCCTCAAGGTTGCTTGTGGCTTGTGCCGCCGAGGACGAATGCTGCGAGCCGTGCTGCGCGGCCGCGGTTAGCAGGGGATTGCCCCGCGCCTCCGCCCAATACGCCGTACTTACCCCAGCCAGGAACAGCAGAGCCATCGCCGCCCACACCGCCCGTCCGTGCCGCGGAGAGCCCGTCATTTTTCCCAGTGTGAATGTAAAGGCCGACGGGATCGCTAGAATCGAGAACATCTCCAGGAAATTCGTGAATGGCGTTGGGTTTTCAAATGGGTGCGCGCTGTTCACGTTGAAGAAGCCGCCCCCGTTGGTTCCAAGTTCTTTAATGATCTCCTGCGAGGCCGTCGGCCCTTGCGCGATCACTTGCCGCGTCACCGTCTGCATCAGCGGTTTGCCGTCCGGACCATTCACCGGCTTGCCATCGGCACCCAATTGGGGGGTCGGATATGGGTCCACCAACTGCACTGTGTCATAGGGCTTCAAGTTCTGGATCACGCCCTGTGATACCAACAGCAACGCCCCAACCAAACACAGCGGCGCCAGTATCCACAGCGTTCCGCGCACCAGGTCCACCCAGAAATTGCCGATGGTTTTTTGTTCTCGCCGAGCGATGCCCCGAATGAAAGCTATCGCCAATGCCATGCCCGCCGCTGCCGAAACCCAGTTGTGATACGCGAGACCAACCATTTGTGTCAGATAGCTCATGGTGGTCTCAGGCACATAATTCTGCCAGTTCGTGTTCGTGGTGAAGGAAGCCGCGGTATTGAAGGCCAGCGCCGGAGCCACTCCCCCCAGCTTTTGCGGATTCCATGGCAACCACGCCCACTGCTGCACGCGCTGCAGCACGTAAAGCAAGATCATCGAAACACCGCTGAACAACAGCAGCGCCAGAGCGTATTCCTTCCAGTCCATCTCGTGGCTCTCGTCCACCCCCGTTAGGCGGTAGAGAATGCGTTCCACGGGGCGCATCACCGGGTCTAGCCAAGTCCGCTCACGGCCGAACACCCGGGACATGAACGCGCCCAGGGGCTTGGTCAGGAGGAACACGACGAGCAAAAGAAAGAGAATCTGCAGCCATCCGTTCGCCGTCATTAGAATTTCTCCGGCCTCAACATGGCGTAGACGAGGTATACCGTCAATCCCACACAAATCAACAGCATGATAATCGATCCCATACACTCCTCAGCGCACGCGTTCGCAAAAATGCACATACGCAAGCGAAATCACGAAAAACAAAATTGTCACAGCAAGAAAGATTGCGTCCTGCATTGTGTCGGCTCCAATTCTAGCTTTCGTCGAACTTTACCATGATGACCGTTAGGCCCGATCCTCAGCCTCGCGAAGATCCGGCTGGCGGGAAGGCTCGATTGAGCACGATGATCGCTCCGTGGGCGCCAGGCTGCGGGAGATCACGCGCCAACTCTCTTTCTCCTCTTTTTCTTTTTCTCTTTGCGATCGCCACTCCGCAGGTACGAGGTTTTCTCTGTCTGATTTATGCCGAACCGGCACAATCCAATAGCTGACCGAGGGCGTGCCCTCGCGCAACAAAGCGAGCAGAAACCGCAGCATAAAGACCACCCCCGCCAAAGCGATGGCCGCGATTACTGAGGCTATGCCCATACCATGGCCTCCCCGCACTATGGCGCAGGTTTCCCCGCGACCGCTTCAGTAAACCAGTTCACGTGTAAGAGTGGTTTAAGGAATTCGTAAGGAACTCGTAAAGGCAAAAGTTGGGCCGCCCTTCGACCCTATTGATCCCGCAGAGGAACGCGGACAGCGCTCAGCAGCCCCATTCCGCTTCGCCCGGCCGGGCAAAATATTGCCGGGACTTCGCCGGTTCGCTGGTCATCGACTCCAGTTCGAGCAGGGCCAGCCGCGCTGCGGCCACCAGGCGGCTCTTCTCCGGTTGCGGAACTTCCCTCCACGAACCCCGCCCCTCGCTGCCCTTGCCCGAAATCTCCGGCGTCAGCGCCTGATGATAGTGATGGAAAAGCTCAGCCAACCGCTCCGGTGCTACCTCGTTAATCCACATGACCCGTGATCTCCCCAATCTGTACCGTTCTTGAGGCCCGTTCTTTCCGCCTCACGATCATTGGACACGGAATCGCAGAAAGTTCGAATAAAGGGTGCGTAAAATGTTTGTAAAGGTACCGAGGAGTGGAAGACGACCGGCAAGCAGCGCTACGGACCTGGTTCGAAGCGATACCCGACCCAAGGCTCGGTCAGCAGATATTTGGGTGAGGAAGGATCACTCTCAATTTTCTTTCGCAACTGGCCAATGAAAACTCGCAAATACTCTGGCTGCTCCGTGCTGTTCGGTCCCCAGATGGCTGCCAAAAGCGTACGGTGGGTCACCACTTTGCCCGGACGGCGCGCCAGGTACGCCAGCAGATCGAACTCTTTCGGCGTGAGATGAAGCTCGTTCCCTGCCACTTTCACCGATCGCGCATCCAGATCGATCGAAAAATCTCCCGCCGTGATCACGCTGGGCTGATCCTCGATCTCGGGACTCCGCCGCAATTGCGCCCGAATTCGCGCCAGCAGTTCGTTCATGCTGAACGGTTTCGTAACGTAATCGTCCGCTCCCGCATCCAGCGCTTCCACCTTCGAACGATCCTGCCCGCGCACCGACAGCACAATAATCGGCACCTGCGACGTCTGTCTGACCTGGCGGCACAAATCGACACCATCCAGATTCGGCATGGCTAAGTCCGTGATCAGAACATGGGGCGTCCAGTTCTTCATCAACTCCAGCGCCATCTCGCCGTCGTTGGCTACGCGGATGTCATAACCCTGAGAAGAGAGCGTCGTCCGTAATACCCGCGTGATCTGCGGCTCATCATCCACCACCAAGATTCGCCGATGCTCGTCGGTCATCTCTCACTCACCGCATTTCCTGAGTCACAATGTGAACATCCACCGCGGGCGTATCGCGCAGAAACTTATGGATCGCGGAGAGATAGAAATATCTCTTCCATCCCTTGGTCGCCGATCGCCCGAAGACCACTTGGGTAATGTGATTCTCACGCACGAATTCGGCAACTTTTTCCGCCACCACTTTACCCTCGGCTTTCGCCACTTTCGCGCCTACACTCTCGGCGAAGCGTATATTGTCGGCAAGAGTGCGCTGGTTTTCGTCGCTCTCATCCGCGCCGGTGTCCACGTAAAACACATACAGATCGCCATCCAGCGCCTGCGCCATGCGCGCCCCACGTGCGATCAAGTATTGTGCCGCCGGGTTCGAACTGATACATACGGCAATGCGCTCGCGCACCTGCAGGAGTTGGCCATCCGCGGTTTTTAGTTCGGAAAGCGTGCGGTCAACCGCCTGCGTCACCTGACGTAACGCCAGTTCGCGCAGCGCAACCAGATTTGTATTGCGGAAAAAATTTGCCAGAGCACGTTCCACCCGTTCCAGAGGGTAGATATCTCCGCGCCGCATGCGGGTTTGCAGAGCCTGGGGGGTGAGGTCGGCCATCACGATCTCGCCCGCCCGCCGGATCACCCAATCCGGCACCGTCTCCCGTACCTGCACGCCGGTAAGTTCCCGAATGGTCGGGGCCAAGCTTTCGATGTGTTGCACGTTCAGGGTAGAGAGAACATCAATCCCGGCATCCAGCAATTCGAAAACATCTTCGTAACGCTTCGCGTGTTTGCTGCCTTCTATGTTGGTGTGCGCCAGTTCATCGACCAGCACCACATGAGGCTTGCGTGCCAAAATCGAATCCACGTCCATCTCTTCGAAGATGGTCGCCTTGTATTCCAGCTTCTTGCGCGGAACCGTCTCCAGGCGGGATGAGAGTTCCACGATCGGTTTGCGGCCGTGCGTGTCCACCACTCCGATTACCACTTCTTCGCCGCGGCTGGCCCGTCGCACGCCCTCGCTCAGCATGGCATAGGTTTTTCCGACGCCGGGGGCATAGCCTAGAAACAGCTTGAACACCGCGGGCCGCTGGGCCGTGTCCACTTCCTTCAGCCATTCTTCGGGACTCTTAGCCATCGCCGCTATTCTCCACGCCCGAAGGAAAATTGTCGAATCCTCGAGTCCTCCACTTTTCACCTCGGAGATCCGGACGCAGGAGCAAAATCTCTAATTGTCGTCGCGCTTCCTCCATTACTTTTACCCGTGGTCCCATGGTGAAATGCTCTTCTTCGAGTACAATCGTGCGCGTGAAGCCTCGCTGGCCACAGCACTTGTTCCGCTATAGCGCTTGCCTCCTAGCCACTGAACTCGCGGCGCAAATCTGCCGCCGCATCGTCCACGTAAATCCAACCACCGTAGCTCTCACTTTCCTGTTGATGGTACTGTGGGTCGCCGCTTATTGGGGATTTCGCTTCTCCGTTTTTATCGCTGTGCTCGCCACCCTTGCCTTCAACTATTATTTTCTTCCTCCGATCGGAACCTTCACCGTCGCCGATCCGCAAAATTGGGTTGCACTCTTCGCCTTTCTTGTGACCGGCGGCATTGCGAGTGAGTTAGCGGACCGGGCTCGTCGGCAAACTGCCGACGCGATCCAGCGACGCCGCGACGTCGAACGACTTTACGCCTTCAGCCAGCGCCTGCTCGCCACCGACAACGTAGCGGAATTGATGAATGCAATCCCCGCCTACGTCTGTGATGGATTCGCTGCCAAGGCCGCCGCTGTTTATTTGCTCAGCTCCCAACAGGTCTATCGCACCGATCCGACGGTAACCTATTTTCCGCTGCAGGATCTTCAAATGGTCAGTTCGAGGGGAGAACCGGTCATCGATTCCAAACGCGGGATATCTCTCACACCCTTACATCTGGGTACGCGCACCACCGGAGCCGTCGGAATCGCCGGTGCGGCGCTCTCCCGCGCCACTCTCGAGGCCCTTGGCAGTATGATCGGCATCGCCATCGAACGCGCCGGAGCCATAGAGAAACTCTCACAGACCGAAGCCGCTCACCAGAGCGAAAACTTGCGCGCGGTTCTGCTCGATTCCGTGACCCACGAACTGCGCACTCCGCTCACCGGAATCAAAGCCGCCGTCACCGGCCTGCTCTCCGATTACCACCTCGACGAAGGCCAGCGCAAGGAGCTACTCACCGTCATCAATGAAGAAACCGATCGCCTCGACCGCCTGGTGGGCGAAGCCACGGAGATGGCTCAACTCGATGCCCACAAGGTGGAGCTGCACATGGCTCCTGTGGACGTCGCTACTGTGATTGAGTCGGCCGTCGAGGAGTCCAGGATGGTTCTTGCCCAGCATCCGCTAGAAATGCGTGTCGCACAATCGTTGCCTAAGGTAAAGGTGGACTCTGACCGCATTGCCGAAGTGCTCAAGCAATTGCTGGAGAATGCCGCTAAATACTCCCCGCCTACCGCCCCGATCACAATCACCGCGGAGCAAAAGGGGGACCGTGTCATCACCAGCGTCACCGATCACGGGCCAGGTATCGACGACTTTGAGCAGTCCTTGGTCTTCGACAAGTTTTATCGTGGCCGCGATCAGCGCTACAGTGTGCAAGGCACGGGCATGGGATTAGCCATTGCCAAAGCCATCGTAGAAGCCCACAACGGAGTCGTGGGCGTCACCAGCCAACTCGGCCGCGGATCGGTCTTCTCCTTCGAACTACCCACGGCCTGAGGCCGCTTCAGTTCTTCAACTTCGGCCTCTCGCAGGTATCGACAATCTTCGTCGGATCGATCGCGTCCTTATCTACCTGCTCTTCCAGAATCTTCCCGTCTTTCCCGATCAGGAAGTTCACCCGGCGCGCAGCCTTGTATTTATCCACGTAGATCCCGTAGTTGCGCGTCACTTCTCCGCCCCAATCGCTCAGCAGAGGAAACGTAACTTCAATTTGATCGGCGAAGGCTTTATTCGCGAAGGCACTATCCATGCTCACACCCAGGACCTGGGTGTCGGTGGCTTCCAGCCGTTTCAAATCCTGCTGGAGAGCCTTCATTTGCTTCGTTCAACCACCGGTGAACGCAAAGATGAAGAATGCCACCACCACGTTTTTCTTTCCCCGGTACTGGCTCAAGGAAACCGGCTTCAGATCGTTCCCGTCAAAATAGTTCAGAGTGAAATCCGGCGCCATGTCACCTACCTTGGGCATCGACATTGAGGCGTTCTGCGCCTGCTTCGCCTGTCCCAAGACCGGAGTGGCCGGGGCGACCGCCAACGCACCCACAAGCAAAGCCGTTGCCACCGCGTTCGATAGCTTGTTCTGCATTCCGTTCCTCCTAGACGAATGATAGCCCACCGTTTGCCGAGACATTGTAATTTCAAGGTAGCGAGATTGCACAGACCGCAGTCAGTACCTACCCTTCCTTCATTTCGCATTGCCGAATGAGACCCGAAACCAGTAAATTCAGTGTCGTACGAAACTCCACGTAGCCCATGAGTCTCACCACACTGAACGAAATTTTCTTCACCGCCGCCGAGCGCAATCTTGACCGGGCCATGCTCTACCGCGATGCGGGAAAATGGCTGCCCATCTCTTCATCAGACTTCCGCCGCAACGTTGCCGGCACCGTTGCCGCTCTGCAGCAATGGGGCATCCACAAAGGTGATCGCGTCGCCATTCTTAGCGAGAATCGCCCGGAGTGGTCCACCGCCGACTTCGCCATTTTGATGCTCGGCGCCGTCACCGTGCCGGTCTACGCGACACTCACTCCCGAACAGACCGCGTACACCCTGAGCGACTCCGGCTCCAGCTTGATCTTTGTCTCTACCGAATATCAACTCCGCAAGGTTCACGCCATCCTCTCGCAAACTCAAGTCAAGAAGATCGTGGTCATGGATCATCTTCAGATTCCCAGCGATCTCACCGCCACTTGCGTGCTCATGGATCAATTCATGAGCCGGGGTCCGCTTGGGCTCGATCCCCAAACCGAATCCCGCGCCCGCTCCATCCAGCCCGACGACCTCGCTACCATCATCTACACCTCAGGTACTACCGGCACCTCCAAGGGCGCGATGCTGACGCACGGCAACATGGCGTCCAACATCTCCTGCTCGCTGCTCGGCTTCGACATGCGCCCCGGGCTGGTCAGCGTTTCTTTCCTTCCCCTTTCGCATGTCACCGCGCGCCACGTCGATCTCGCCTTGCTCTATCACGGCGTCACCCTGGCGTATTGCCCCTTCATGGAGAACCTCCCGCAAACCCTGTTGGAGGTTCGGCCCAATCTCTGCGTTTCTGTCCCCAGGGTCTACGAAAAGATCTACGCCAAAACTGAGACGGCGGCACACGGCTTTCTCAAGCGCACGATCTACCGCTGGGCGCTTTCGGTTGGCCGTGCCCATAAACCTGAAGTTCTCACGGGAGAAACTCCCACTTCTCCCAGCTGGAAACTGGCCAACAAATTGGTCTTCTCGAAAATCCGGGCCGGAATGGGTGGTGAGGTTGAAACGTTCATCTCTGGAGGCGCGCCTTTGGGTCGCGAGCTTGCCGAATGGTTCGCCACCGTCGGCATCCGCATCCACGAGGGCTATGGCCTGACGGAAACATCTCCCGTAATTGCCGTCAACACACCCATCCACCATCGCATCGGTACGGTGGGCAGGACCCTTCCCAACCTCGAAGTCCGCATCGCCGAGGATGGCGAGATTCTGGTGCACGGCCCCTCCGTCTTCAAAGGATATTGGAACCGTCCTGAAGAGACTCAAAATGCATTTCAAGATGGCTGGTTCAAGACTGGTGACATCGGCCACATCGATGCCGATGGGTATCTCTCGGTCACCGATCGAAAAAAAGAACTCATCAAAACTTCTGGGGGGAAGTTCATCGCTCCGCAGCCGATCGAGAACTCGCTAAAGCTGAATCCTTTGGTCGGAACCGCTGCCATCATCGGCGACAGGCGTAAATTTGCCTTCGTCCTCATCTCCCCGAACTTCGTGCTTCTCGAAGATTGGGCCCGCTCCAACAACGTTGCTTTTGCCTCGCGCCCCGAACTCGTCGCCGACCCCAAAGTCCAGACGCTTTACGATGGAATTGTGGAAGAGATCAACAAGAGTCTCGCGCGCTTCGAAAAGCTGAAGCGCGTGTTGCTCGTGGCCGACGAATTCACCGCCGATAACGGCGTTCTAACCCCCACTCTGAAACTCCGGCGCCGCGTAGTCGAAGAGCGCTATCGCCGTCAGATCGACGACCTCTATGCCCAAGCGGAGTCCGGAACCACTTCGTAAGGCGGTGCCCCTCGGCTGGGCTTCGAACGCCGCTCGACATTCGTCCCACTCGGTTACAATGAAGGGTCATGACGGATGCCCTTCATATCGCCGACCGCTCTTTCCGCTCCCGCTTGATTGTCGGTACGGGAAAATACAAATCCTTCCAGGAAACTGCCCGTGCCCTTGAGGCCAGCGGAGCCGACATGGTCACGGTCGCCGTCCGTCGCGTGAACCTCGACCGCAGCAAGGAGTCGTTACTCGACTACATCGATCCCAAGAAATATTTTCTGCTCCCCAACACCGCCGGCTGCTACACCGCCGACGAAGCCATCCGCGCGGCTCGCCTTGGCCGCGAGGTCGGGCTCTCCGACTGGGTGAAGCTCGAAGTGATCGGCGATCAAGCGACGCTTTACCCCGATGTGCAGGCGACGCTTGAAGCGACGCACGTTCTGGTCAGCGAAGGCTTTACCGTCCTTCCCTACACCTCCGACGACATCGTTTTCGCCAAGCGCTTGATCGACGCCGGCGCCGCTGCAGTAATGCCGCTCGGCGCTCCCATCGGCAGCGGCATGGGCATTCAGAACCAGGCTCACATCCGCATCCTGCGTGAGATGATCAGGGCCGTACCTCTGATCGTGGACGCCGGAGTAGGCACCGCATCGGACGCCGCAATTGCCATGGAACTGGGCGCCGACGCCGTCCTCATGAACACCGGCATCGCCAACGCCCAAGATCCTGTGCTGATGGCCGAAGCCATGCAGCACGCTGTGCTCGCCGGGCGCCAGGCTTATCTCGCGGGGCGCATGCCGAAGAAGCTGTATGCAACCGCCAGTTCCCCGCTCGAAGGCGTGATTCGCTAGCTGCGGAGCTCTCTGGGAGCGCTCACAAGGTACAAGAAACTGGAGCGTAGTATGACAGAGCTGCGCATCGAGGAAGACTTTGTTCTCAGCTCGATCGAAGACACCGAACTGGCGCTGGAACTAACTCAGGTTGCACCGCACCCGGTACACAAGGTCTCCACATATTTCTTTCGCATGTTGCTGACACCTTCCGGGAGCGAAGCCGGAAGAATCAACCTCCGAGTCGGCTCAATTCCTCATATTGAGCTTTATGCGGGACACGTGGGGTTCGCCGTTCATCCTGTTTGCCGCGGAAATCGCTATGCTTCGCGGTCGCTACGGCTTCTGTTGCCATTAGCGCGCGAACTTCGGCTCGATCCGCTCTGGATCACCTGCGATCCCGAGAACCTTCGATCACGGCGGAGTTGCGAACTCGCGAAGGCAAAATTCGTTGCCACCGTGAGTGTTCCGCAGAACTGCATTATTCACCAAACCGGACATCCTCAGAAATGCCGCTACATAATGGACATCGCCGGGATTAGCTCCTGAAGTAACAAAGTTCCAGAAAAACCCTTCGCCCAAATCGGGATAGGGGGGACGATCGCTCGTCCTCCCCTCCCACACCACCGTACATGCGGGTCCGCATACGGCGGTTCGGCGGGTTGAGCTAGATGTGAGTAGCCGGGCTTTCGATAACACGCGTCGCC
>JBAUXO010000286.1:0-7220 GCA_049584315.1 Candidatus Sulfotelmatobacter sp.
TACTTGGGAACCGATCGAGACCCACGCCTTCGTCAACAGACGGCGAAGGGATATTTCACTGACCCGTCACTTAAGCCAACGTCCGGACCTTAGAATTGGGTTTGTGAGCAAGTCCCGGTTTGTCGGCAATGCGGAACTAATCCCGGTACCCTGCAGCGTCCCCTCGCGGGAGAACGGGCTTCCGGAAAGTTGGCGGGGAGCTTCAAGTCCAAATTGCTTAATTGCTTCTAGAATATTGGGCAAGGTGAACCACGCGAGGACGTGACCGAAAAGGCTAAGCCAACGAATCAGCAGAAACAGATCTCCCAGGTCTCACTGAGTCGGAGTTTGGGTTGCCGCGCTTGCGTAACACCAGCTTTCATGGCTGAAGGCTGCATGATGTTCGCGCCAGGCGCGAATGGGTCTTTTCCTTCAAGCACCGACGATGCAACGAAACCAAAGAATATCATCGCGCTCAGCAATCCCCACACGAGAACGACTGGGTTCGAGGGAACCAGAATGTACATAGCATGCCTCCGGGGACGAAGAGCGGCTCGCGACTACAGCTATTAGACTGCGAAACCCCCCAGACTTTTCATGAACATCTCGCCGGCGTTTCTTCGTTCAAGGAGTTCGAATGCGCGATGAACGGCAATGCCAGAGAAGACAAGTTGCGCCGCGTCTACAAGAAATCTCTTTGTAGAATGGAGAGGAAATGTCTGTGTTGGTTGAGCTGCATAACACCGGCGGTGCCACGATCAGGACGGAAGTGCAGGTGATCGTTGAACACGTTCTGAGCGACCGGCCTGGCGAGTGGCGTGTGTCGATTGTTGGATCTCGTGCGAAGGAAGATTGGGAGATGAAAGTCGAAGGTCCCAACGGTTTTGAGCGATCGTACACACTGGTAGAAACTGCAGGAGAGCATCAACCTGTGGCCATCGGGAATCTGCTACTGAGGCTGCTGCCCTCGAAGACGTGACACTACGAAGCTCCCGCATCTCTCTTGAATCGATGAAGATATTCGCCGGCCGTAATGCCTAATACTCGCAGGAAGGTCCGGCGCATCGCGTCGGCGGTGTGAAATCCACTTGCGTCCGCGATCTCTTTCAGTCCCAAATTCGAACTGTCGATCATCTGGCGGGCCGCTTCTATGCGCATCCGATCGACAAATTGTCCCGGGTTCATCTTCGCTTCTTTAAGGCAAACTCGCGTGAAATGCCGGGCGCTCATTCCTAAACGATCGGCCAGTTTTTCAACCGTGAGGTCTTCTCGCAAATTCTCCATCATCCAGATTTGAAGCTCACGCAACGGCTTTGAAGTTACCGCCTGGTGAGCGAGCATATGGCTGAATTGCGCCTGGCCTCCGGGACGCACCAGAAACATCACCAGGAATCGGGCGATGTTCAGCGCAGCCGCGTGGCCGTGATCCTCCTCTACAAGTGCGAGCGCGAGGTCGATGCCCGCAGTGATTCCGGCCGAAGTGTAGATGGGACCGTCTTTAAGGAAGATGGGCTCAGGCCGCACCGTGGCGTGCGGAAACTCATTTGCTAACCGGTCGCAATATTGCCAGTGCGTCACCACTTGTCTTCCATCGATCAGCCCGGCTGCTCCCAGCAGAAACGTTCCTGTGCAAATGGAGGCGACACGGCGAGATCGTTCGGCGGCCGCCGTGATCCACGACACTAACGCCGAGTCATAGCTGCCCGTCTCCGCTCCGGGCCCACCTGCAATCACGAGCGTATCGATGGGCTCTGTGATCTCTCTAATCGGAATGGCGTCCGTCAGCGCAACATTTCGACTTGTTCGAAGCGCGCGTTCCTCACCCGGATTACCCAGGACAACGTCGTAACCGCTCGCATTTGAAAAGACCTCCAGGGGCCCGGTCACATCGAGGACCTGCACGGGAGGGGCACCGACGATCACCACTTTCCGCATCGAAACATTCTAGTCGACCAGCAGGCCGTCGCATGTCCGAATTTGCTGGATCCGCGTCGTTGCGCTGGATCGCAGTGCGACATAACGTTGAATCTGCAAGCCAAGAGTTTACGGAGGCACATCATGGCAAGCACGCAAACAACCATAAAGATTCCGGACACGAAGCTGGCGTCTGAAGCGCATGACATCCTGCGCGAGTACGCGACCGACCTTCTCTATAACCACTCAAACCGCGTCTACTTTTTCGCTGCCGAACAGGGCCGCCAGCAAGGTCTGCGCTTCGATTCCGAACTGCTCTACGTCAGCGCAGCGTTCCACGACCTCGGCCTGCTACGCGAGTATTCTAGCGCGAGTGAGCGCTTCGAAGTAGATAGCGCGAACGCCGCGAAGGCCTTTCTCATTTCTCACGGCATTCCGGCCGAGACCGCTCAAACGGCTTGGGAGGCGATTGCGCTTCACACCACTCCGGGCGTGACACAGTACATGAAGCCGGAAGTCTCGCTGTTTTTCACGGGCATCGGCCTGGATGTGCTGGGCAACGGTTTCGATCGATTCCCGACCGAACTGCGCGAGCAGATTGTCGCCGAATACCCGCGTGAAAACTTCAATGAAGGCATTGCCGAAGCTTTCTTCGGCGGTTTTGCTCACAAGCCCGCATCCACTTGGGGAACGGTGATGGCCGATGTTTGCGAACGTTCCATCCCCGGCTTCGAGAGCCCCAATCTCTGCGACCTAATTGCCAAATCACCATTTCCGAACTCCGCTTCGGCAAAGAACTAACGACGACAGCCACTCTCACCGGTTGTCCCGAATCGGCGCATACTGTTGGCGACGAGTTGATCACACCGCCCACGCACGATCCGACCCGTCAAGGAGTTTGCTATGTCTACCACCCGTCAATACACAGTCGTCACGCTCGAGACCGCGCTAGCCGTCGTTCAACGGGCAATTACTGAAGCCGAAAAACGTGAGGTTCAAGCCTCGGTAGCGGTCGTCGATCCGGACATGAACCTTATCGCATTCGCGAAAGCCGATGGTGCCGCGCCGCATAGTGTCTACAGCAGTCGACGCAAAGCAAACACGGCTGCCTCGACACGCCGTCCGACCGGTTGGATGGGCGATGACCTCACGCTATCAATTCCGTTAGCAACTGCGTTGAAGCTAACCAACATCAAAGGCGGTTCCCCGCTCAGCTGCGGCGGGACAGTTAGCGGCGCTATCGGCGTCGCCGGCGGGACCCCGGATCAGGATGCGCAGATTGCTGCAGCCGCAGCCGCTTACGCGGCGGAACTCTGACCGGCATTTTGCGTACCAAAGTATCTGCGCTTCGCGCCGTCGCGGTGTAATAGGTCGGCACGTATGCTATTCACCGAGACACGATGAACGCGCGCTATCAATGAGGAGTGAAACCATGTCGACGCTCGACACGCTAATCCAACGCAACAAAGAATGGGCAAAGGAGGCGGCTGCCGCAGGTGCACTCGTGTCACTTCCGGATCAGCTGTCGAAAGTGAAGGCCCTAATTATCGGCTGCGCCGATATGCGCGTCGATCCCGCGCACGTGCTCGGCATCGAGTCCGGCGAGGCCGTCGTCATGCGCAACATCGGCGGACGCGTAACACCAAGCCTCGGCGAGCAATTAGGTTTGCTCGGCCGGATTGGTGAAGTTGCCGAACGGATTCCTGGCGGCGGCGGTGAGTTTCACGTCATCGTTCTCCACCACACGGACTGCGGGATTACGCGTCTGGTCGGTGACCCCGACCTGCTGGCGTCATACTTTGAAATCGGAAGAGAAGAGCTCAGCGCGAAGGCCGTCAACGACCCGCGGAAAGCCGTTTCCGTTGACGTATCAGCACTCCGCGCGGCCAGGGCTTTGCCCGAGTCGTGGTTGCTCTCCGGGCTCGTGTACGACGTGGCGACGGGACTGGTGGAGATTGTCGTCCCGCCCGCCACGAGCCGATGACTCGAGGAACCCTCCTGTGTCTAGGGTTACGTTTACCTCTATATATACCGCGAAGAACTGCACAGCCGCAAGCTTGACAAGTCGCTAGCTACCTTACAATAATCGTTAGGTAGCTGACGACTTGGAGGACGATGGCTGACGAGCGAGAGAACCTGAAACATGATTCGGTCGGAGCATGGGCGAAACGGTTATACTTCGCGGCCCGCGCGGTGATGGACTCCGTTTTGCGTCCCTACGACCTTGGATCCACGCAGTGGTATGTGCTTTATCAGCTGGCCAACGAGGGACCGACGATGCAGCGCGATCTGGTGCGCATGCTCCGGATCGAGAGGGCCACGTTGAGCGGAATCGTGGCGACATTGGTGCGCAAGGGTCTCGTCGATCAAACGCCGGACTCCCAGGATCAGCGTCAACGAATCCTTCGCCTCACCCGCTCTGGCAAGAAACTTTGGAAAGAGTTGCCCGATCCGCGTGACCTTATTCTGGCAGTCGCATTCCACGGTGCCGACCCCGCGGAGTTGGTGATAGCTCGTCGTGTGCTGCAGGCCGCAACCCAACGTCTCAACGAACACATTTCAGGAGGAAATCAAGTATGACGATCTTAGTTACCGGTGGAACAGGACTCGTGGGTTCGCGGCTTTTGCGGCGGTTCGTAGATGCCGGTGTGGACTGCCGTGCGCTTGTACGGCCGGGCAAGGAAGTTCCGGCTGGAGCCTCGCCTGTGGAGGGCGATCTTTTCGATACGAATTCATTGAAGCGAGCCGTGGAGGGCGTTTCGGCGATCATTCATCTGGCCGCGGTTCTCCGGACTCAGAATGAGGATGACATCTGGCGGACTAATCTGGATGGCACAAAGAACCTGATCGCCGCTACGAAAGCGCACGCTCCACAAGTTCGCTTCATCATGGCAAGCACTGGACTGGTCTACGACGCGGACGCATCCCATCCCGGCCTGGAAGATGACGCGACCCATCCGAAGCTCGCGTATCCCGCAAGTAAGATCGCCGCGGAGAACGAACTTCGCAGCAGCGGACTCAACTGGAGCATCCTCCGTCTCCCCTTTGTCTACGGCGATGGGGACGGACATCTGGCCTCGGTACCGCCGCTCGTCGCGAGGTTCAAGTGGCACCCGGCGAAGACTTTCAGCCTCGCTCACCATCGAGATGTTGCACGCGCAGTCGACCTTGCTTTGACCGGAGTAATGGATGGGCGCATCGTCAACATCACCGACGACGCGCCGACCACCCTCTACGAGATGGCCAGCCTTGTTGGCTCTTCCATCGAGCCGTCAGCGGAGCCCTTGACCGATCCGTGGATGGGCCGCATGGACGGATCACTGAGTCGCAGACTCGGCTTCAAGCCTACGGTTCCGACTGTCTATCAAGCCGCGCAACAAGGAATATTGTAACCAGTGCGCGCGATCGGGTTCCGTGAGATGGCACTTACGGATCCCGGTACCGACGAGCGTTAAAAATGAATCCGGGCTCGGTTCCGGGGATTAGTACCGGTAAGTCTTAGGGCTGTATCTGGAGCGCCCGCTGCACAACCGGTCGCGGTTGCATAATCTCGGGCGGGCGCTCTAGATACAGCGACTTGAAGGAAGCCTCCCGCGCTGATGTTATGGGATTTGAATTGATCCGATCGGGTCCAGAGTATTTGGGAACCCGCTGCCATGGGTAGGACTGACCGTTGGAGGGACTGGATCTAGCGGAGTCGCGTTGCGCTGAGGTGGCGGGCAGAGGCTGAGAAGTTGGCTGACTGGGCATTCGTGGGCCGATGAGACAAGAGCTCTCCGCGCGTGCCGGAGCACGATCAGAAGCCGAGGATGCGGATAGAGGTTCATGCTGCGCACCGGTCGGGTTGAGGTGGAGAGCGGAGCAAGAGTTGCGCGGCAGAGAGTCGTTCGACGACGTGCATAATTCCGCCGCAGGCCGGACAGTTCCAGAGCGAGCGAGGCTGGTCCACAGAAGGCGATGCCGCCGGAGCGGGCGTATTTTCCCAGCCACGAAGCAGTTGGAAGCAGAGCGGCAGGAGGTGGGCACGGCGGCGGTTGGCGAGGAAGCCGAAGTTGCGGATGCGCACAAAGCCGCGCGGAAGCACGTGTAGGAGGAAGCGGCGCAGGAACTCATCGACGGGCAGAGTCATCAGCCGCTTCTTGTTGCCGTGAGCGGAGTCTCGCCAACGGAAGGTGACGTTGCCCTCGGAGAGAGCAACCAACCTGCTGTTGGAAATGGCGACACGATGGGTGTAGGCGCCGAGATAGCGCAACACATGTTCTGGCCCGCCGAAAGGCTGTTTGCAGTAGACGACCCAGTCGTGACGGAACAGTACCCGCAGCCAGGAGGCGAAGGCGCGCGGTTCCGCAAGCGGCAAGAGATGTCCGTGGAACTGGAATGCGCCGGCATGAAACGCGGTCTTGAGTCCGGCGACAAACTTACCGCGGAAGACACGGCTGAGCACCTTGATGGGAAGGAAGAAGGAGCGGCGTGAGGAGATCCAGCGAGAGTGATCTGGAGCAAGACCGCCAGCGGCAACTACGCAGTGAACATGAGGGTGATGTTGCAGTCGCTGGTCCCAGGTGTGGAGCACGCTGAAGAAGCCGATCTCGGCTCCAAGGTGCCGGGGATCGCGGGCGATCTGCAGTAGAGTTGCAGCAGTGGAATGAAACAGTAGGTTATAGATCAGTCGCTTGTTCTGTAGTGCCAACGGCGCCAGTTCTCGCGGCATGGTGAAGACGACGTGCACGTAATTGGTGGGCAGCAACTCTCGTTCCCGCGCCTGGAGCCAGCGCAGGCGTGAGTTGCCCTGGCACTTGGGGCAGTGCCGGCTGCGGCACGAGTTGTAAGAGATGGCGGAATGTCCGCAGTCCGCGCACTGATCGCGATGTCCACCCAGCGCAGCGGTGCGGCAGCGCGTGATGGCCAGCAACACTTTTTGATGCTGCCAGCTGATCCACTTGCGACTGCGTTCAAGAAAAGCCTGTCCGGCACAGCGGACGATGTCGGCCACCTCCAGAGGAGGCCGGTTCATGCGCTCTGCGTCGGCTCTCCTTCTCCTCGGATCGTGAGTGCATCCAGCGGACTGCCGGTGGCGCTAAGATGCCGCCGTGAAAGATGCAGATAGATCGTCGTTTCTTCAAGGTCGCGATGGCCCAGCAGCATCTGGATGGTGCGCAGGTCGGCACCGGCTTCAAGCAGATGAGTAGCAAAGCAGTGGCGCAGGGTATGGGGATGGATGCGCTTGTGCTCAAGACCGGCGCGTTCAGCGGCCTGCTGACAGGCGCTCCAGAGAACCTTGGTGGAGACCGGATGACTCGCCGTATGCCATCGGTTGCCGGGAAACA
>JBAUXO010000287.1:0-9772 GCA_049584315.1 Candidatus Sulfotelmatobacter sp.
ATACTGGGCTCAATGTAGCGGCTTCGATAACTTCTTTACCTTTGGGGAGACGGCTCCAGCATATGCGAAGCGGTCGGCATCCGCAATTCAAAACCCTCGAAACGGGTAAACCACATTGGTCCGGAACTGGTGGCCGGAGACTCTAAGGCCTAGAATCCCCTGGGAACCTTACTCCAACCAGGTAAGATAAGTACTAAAAGCGGCTTACCGATGCCTTGGGCTGGGAATGAACACAGAAACATGCCCCCGATTGGGCAATTCCTTTCCCTTTTGCGCGGAAGGGTGCAGGTTAAAATCAGATTTGGTGCTCTTATGAGTCGCGTCATTTCCTGTAACATGCTGAAACTAAAGCTATTGTAAGAAATATACGGAAGCTGCGGATGGAACTCCCCGTGCTTCAACCGAGTGGGATATCCGGGACGGGCTTGACGTCTGTAGTCATAGCGTGGAAGAGGCCGTAAGATGGATCTAGAAGCTGGATCTAGAAGCTGGATCTGGATTTCTCGCAGGCCCCGGAAGTCGCGGGCCGACGACTTTCTTGTGCGAAGGCGGAACCTGCCGAGTTTGAGGATTCGCCAAACGTGACAGTTTCTGGAAGAGGTTCGAACACTGGAGAGCACGAATGGTAGGCGAGGCGGCTCCGAGCTTCGACCGAGGGAAATTCGAGGCCTCGTCGCTCACAATGTTGGTCGGTGCCTATCTGCGCGAGTGACCAGGACCGGGAAGAAGCCGAAGTGGAGGCGGGAAATCTCCGCGAAGCTTGGCATGACCGCAGCAGTGGAGTGTGTCTGTGGCATCCGCCACGGCGGAAACGGCGTGAGGATATTCCCATCCTGATGCAATGCTTCCTGCAGCGATTCGCGTGCGATTCCGAGCGAACCGTTCCTGATCTGAGCGAAGAGACGGTTGCGGTGGTTCGAACAGTGGTGGCCAGATCTCGTGCGCGAACCAGAAAATGCAGCCAAGGTCATGGTGGGCTCTGGGAGACGAAGCGGTTGCGACAGGTGGCTTGCGAGCGATATTGCCCCGAGCGGATGCTGGAATCAGCGGTGGCCAGTTTTCACACCAGCAGAGGGCGCCGGCTGTTTCCCGGAAGCAGGGAGGGAATTCAACTCTTGCGGCCCCGCTGGAGCGGGCGGCGGGGCAGCTTCCTTGTTACAGATCAGTTACAAAGCTTTGCTGTACAAACTAAAACAGATAGTATGCTCAGAGTACCGAGCGTCTCAGCTCCGTTTGGAGAGTGCATGATGAACGTACCCAAGCTTGCGTGCCTGGCGCTGTTGGCCTTGGTGGCGACCGGCACACGGGCCCAGGACGCCGCCGAACCGGCTACCCCTAAACCTGCAAGCGCGGCCGCCCCCGGGGCGCCGACGCCTGTGCAGCCCCCGGCCGATTACGTGATCGGGGCCGACGATACGCTGCACGTCTCGGTTTGGAAGGAGCCTGATCTAACCGCCACATTGCCGGTACGGCCGGATGGGAGGATTTCTCTTCCGCTCCTCAATGATGTACCGGCGGCCGGTCTCACCCCGATGCAGCTGGCGGCTTCCATCACGGAGAAATTGAAAAAGTATATTGCCGATCCCCGTGTGACCGTGGTAGTCACGGCGATGAATAGCCGGAGAATCTTTGTTACGGGCGAAGTGATACACCCGGGGGCGCTTCCTCTTCTGCCCAATATGACCATGCTGCAGGCGCTTTCGAGCGCGGGCTTTACCCAGTTTGCCAATCTCAAGCGAATTTACCTGTTGCGTACGGAAAACGGCCGGCAGGTGAAGCTAGCCTTCAACTATAAGGAAGTCGTGAAGGGCAATCATCCCGAGCAAAACATCATGCTGCGACCGAGCGACACGATCGTGGTGCCCTGAGGAACGTAATGAGCAAACGCCACAATCCGTGGTTCCTCGCAATCTTACTGCTCTTCTGCGGAGCGGTCTGGGGACAAGACAATTCCGGGCAACAACCGGCAAGCACGGCTCCTGATGCGAGTGCGCAACAGCCGGTTCCGGCGTATGGTCCGGATAATCAAGCGGCGCCATCCGTCAGCGAAAATCCTCCTATCTCGGGATTGGACCTGCCGAACCTCCAACCCCATGCCGCCCCCCTAAGCTACCTTCAACCGGGGGTGCACGTAAGCGAGTCAGTCGATTCCAACATCGAAAATTCTTTGGGCGGATCGGAGGCGAATTCTATAACCCGCGCAGAGGGCAGCCTGGAGTTGCAGCGGCTCTGGAGCCACTATGCTCTTTCCCTGGACTACCTAGGAGGAGTGGGCTACTACAACGTGCGGGGGATTGGCCTGGTGCAAATCGAGGAGCTAGGTTTTTATCAGAAGGTCACATGGAAGCGGGGTGAACTCGGAGTTCGCGATGCTTTCAGCTATCAGCCCGAGGGCGCATTCGGCAGCGCCTATGGAGCCGTCGGGGCGGCGGGCGCCGGATTGAGCGGAGTCGGCGTTTTCTTCGGGGGTTCGGCGCTGGGAGATTTGGGCCAAGTGCCGCGTATCATGAACCTCAGCCTGGTGGACGCGGTCGAAAGTCTGAGTCCTAAATCCTCCCTTACTGCCACAGTGGGATATGGATTCGTTCACTTTCTCGAAAACGAACCCGGCACAACTAGTTCCGCCGGCACAAGTACTCCGTTCATCGGAGACAGCCAGATCTCCGGCGAGTTGGGCTACAGCCGAATCCTGGGGCCCCACGATCAGGGGGCCGTCGTATACGGGTACCAGAGTTTTCAATTTTCCACCGGCCTTACTTTGCACGCCAACCTCATCCAGTTGCTGTGGGGCCATCGCATTTCCGGCCGTATGGATTTCCTGGTTGGAGCGGGACCACAGTTTACCGAGATTAACCATTTTCCCACTCCAGTGAGCATCCCGCCCCCCCCACCCCCGGGTTGCGTAACCGTCAACGTGACCACCGGTGACTGTTTCACCAACGACCTTCGTATCGCCGCCGCCGGCCGCGCCCGCCTGCGCTACCAGTTTCCGAAAGCAAGTGTTTATGCGAGTTACGAACACTTCCTCACCAGCGGGTCGGGGTTCTTTGCTGGAGCCGAGACTGACATCGCGAGCTTGGGAGCGAGCCGACCCTTGGGCCGTATTTGGAACATCTCGACCGACCTCGGCTACTCGCGTAACAGTCGCGCGACGCCAGACACATGCTCCGCGAATTGCCCAGGAGTTAACGCCAACGTCTATCAGTATGGCTTCGCGGGCGTCAGCGTGCACCGGATGTTCGGGCGAAATTTTCACGTCTTCGCCAGTTATCAGTTCAACGAATTGTTTTTTGACAGCTCGTTTTGCACGGCTGTCACTTGCAGCCGGTCATCAGAACGACAAGTAGGAACCATTGGTTTGGATTGGATTCCTCGGCCAACACGGCTTGACTAAAATTATTCTCGGGTCGGCTATTGAGAGCCGGCGGAACAGGCAGTGAGATGGAAAACCGCGAACTTACGATGGACGATTATCTGGCGATGCTGCGCCGCCGCCTGAAAGTAATTTTGATTCCGGCGTTGCTGGCGCCGCTGGCGGGATTTTCCGTTTCCTATCTCTTTCCCTCCAAATACACGTCGGAGTCCCTCGTGATGGTGGAAGGTCAAAAGGTGCCCGAGGGTATTGTTCAGCCTGTGATTACCGCCGATCTGACCCAACGGGTTGCGTCCTTGCAACAGCAGGTGCTCAGCCAGAGCAGCTTGCAACCCATGCTGCAACGGACCGGGCTGGTGAAGCCCGGGGACGACGTTTATGACGTCATCGAAGCCATCCGGAACAACATGTCGGTTGAACCGGTGGAAACCGATCTCTCGCAGATCGGCACTCCCCAGAGAAAGCCTGGCGGCCAAAGCAGCCCGGTTCCCGGTTTCTACGTGAAATACACGGCCTCGAATCCGCGCGAGGCGCAGCAGCTCTGTAATGAACTGACCTCACTGATGTTGGGAGAGAACCTGAAGTCACGCGAAGATGTAGCCCGGGGCACTACCGACTTTCTCAGCAAGCAAGTCGAAGACACGAAACACAACTTGGATGACCTCGATAGTAAATTGGCCGCGTTTAAAAAGCAGTACATGGGACAGCTCCCGGGAGACGAAGACAATAACCTGAAGATCCTGATGGGATTGAACTCGCAGCTCGACGCCAACACGCAGACACTGAGTCGGGCGCAGCAGGACAAAGCCTACACCGAGTCGCTGCTGGCGCAGCAGATTGCCGCCTGGAAGAGTGCGCAGGGTTCGAGCAACCCACAGAGCCTGCAACAGCAACTAGCACAATTGCAGGCTCAACTCGTCGACCTGCAGGCGCGCTACACCGCCGATCACCCGGATGTAATCAAAACCCAGGCGGATATCCGCGAAGTCAAGAAAAGGCTGGACGAAATCAATAACGCGTCTAATGCAACCGAGAGCACAACGCCCAATAAGGAATCGGCATCAGATCCGCCGGAAATTCGCCAGTTGCGCTTGCAAGTACATCAATACGAGGACCTGATCGCGCAGGCCTCGCGCGATCAAAAGAAACTTCAGCAGCAAATCTCTGTCTATGAGGGCCGGGTCGCACTGAGCCCTGCCATCGAAGAGCAGTACAAACAGCTGGCTCGAGATTACGACAATACGCAAAAGGTGTATCAGGATCTGTTGGCTGACCAGAGTAAGTCAGATATCGCGCTGAAGATGGAGCAGCAACAGGAGGGAGAACAGATGCGCCTGTTGAATCCCGCCAGTGTACCGGACTCGCCCAGTTTTCCCAACCGTCTTTTCTTTGCGGGAGGCGGGCTGGGAGCCGGTTTAACGCTGGGACTGGTTCTTGCCCTGTGGCTGGAGCTTCGCGACAAATCGATTCGCAACCAGGCGGACGCAGAAGCGGCGCTCGAATTGCCCATGCTGGTGGCCATGCCCTGGGTCGTGAAGACCGCGCCAGCCCTGGGCAACGGCAAGAGCCATTTCTGGAAGCGAGACAAGCGGCCCGAGGGAACCAAGGAGGGCGCAAGATTCTGACGCACAGTTTGAGTCAACGATATGTACAAAGAATTTTTCGGACTGCGGGCGAATCCGTTTAACGTCAATCCTGATCCGCGTTACTTGTTCCTGACGCGACATACCGAGGAGGCGTTGGCGTGTCTCACCTACGGCATCCAGAGTCGCAAAGGCTTTGTGCTGCTCACGGGGGAAGTGGGCACGGGCAAGACCACGCTCATCAACAAACTCCTGGAGTGGCTCCGCCTGCAACAGGTGGCCACCGCCTTCGTGTTTAACTCGCGCCTGAATACAACCCAGTTTCTTGACTACATGATGGCCGACTTTGGCATTCCTTGCGATTCGAAAGCCAAGAGCCAAGTCTTGCTGCGACTCTACAACTGGCTCCTGGACCGATATCGCGCGGGGGAAACCGCGGTGCTGATTGTGGACGAAGCGCAGAACCTTACCGAGGAAGTTCTGGAAGAGGTTCGCATGCTCACCAACCTCGAAACCTTTACCGAGAAATTGTTGCAGATTGTGCTGGTGGGCCAGCCCGAACTCGAGCAGAAGTTGAAGCAGCCACAATTGCGACAGTTGCGTCAGAGGTTGAGTCTGCGGGCCAAGACGCATCCGCTCACTCTGGAAGAAACCAAAGCATATATTCAACAGCGCTTGCGGATTGCGGGCGCGAGTAGCCAGCAGATCTTCGATCCGGAATCTATGGTGGAAATTCACCGCTATGCCAGTGGCATTCCCCGGGTCATCAACCTGCTGTGTGAGCATTGTTTGGTGAGCGCATTCGTGGACCAGCAGAAGGTGATCGGCTGTGCCGTAGTGGAAGCTGTGGCGCGCGATTTCGAACTGGGCGACGGGAGCATTGCGGGGGCCATGACCACACCCGGTCCGGGGCAAGGCCGAGAGAGACTGGATCTGGTGGACACCTTGCGTTCTCTGGCCAGCTTAGCCGATCGGTTGCGTGAAGAAGAGAAGGACCTCCCCAAGGAAAGGAAGCTATGAGCAGAATTCACGAAGCCTTGCAGAAGGCCGAACATGAACGGGCGGCCGCGCAAGGAGGTCGACCCCAACCAAACCATGTCGACGTCCCTTCCGAGCCATCCGTGATAACGATTCAGGAAAAGCCGTCGGCTGAAGGAATCACGGAGAATCCCTCGAACCGGGGCATCCCGTTAGCTTCGACGATGCCGTCGTTCGCCGGTCCGTTCAACCTTGATGCCATGATGGCCCGCTGCCTACCCCAGTCCTGGGCGCCAGACGTCCAAACGATGCTGTTCTTCAATGGGGACGACAATGTGCGAGGGGCGGAAGAGTTTCGGACGCTGCGTTCCCGTCTGTATTCCGTGCGTGAAAAGATGGGGCTGAAAAAGCTCTTAGTCACCAGTGCTCTGCCCAAGGAAGGAAAATCATTTACCGCTGCAAACCTGGCTCAAGTCCTAGCGCGCCAGCATGGACGTCGAGTCTTGCTGATCGACGCCGACCTTCGCGGACCGCGGCTGCACATGATGCTGGGCACTTCGTCGGCGCCCGGGCTCGCGGACTATTTGCAGGGTGGGAGTGACGAATTCTCGATCATGCAGCGTGGCCCCATGGAAAATCTGTTTTTCATTCCCAGCGGCCACGAGATTTCCGATCCCGCTGACCTGGTGTCCAATGGACGGTTGAAGGCCCTGCTGCAGCGGCTCGAGCCTTTGTTTGACTGGATCATCATCGATTCGCCGCCGGCCGTGCCGGTCTCCGATTCCAGCGTTCTAGCGAAAGCTTGCGACGGCGTACTGCTAGTTGTTCTTTCCAACGGGACGCCAATAGATATGGCACGACGGGCACGGCAGGAATTTCCCGAGGAGGCTCTCGTGGGAGTTGTGCTGAATGGCATAAGCCCGGATGCCCTGCCTTATACGCGCTATTACTACGAAGAAGTTGGGAAAAATACGATCGATTCCAAGATCTAGGGAAACAGGGAACCGTGATCCGGCTGTTCAAAGTATATTATCCGCTGCGCACGCTGGTTTTGCTGGCGGGTGAGGCACTGATCGTTTGGCTTTCTTTTGTGCTGGGGACAATGCTGCGGAACCAGGACAGCTGGTTGCTGCTGAACGTCGAAGGCGGATACCTCAAGATTCTTGCGGTCACCGGGATTGTCCTCCTGCTGTCACACTGGTTGGACTTATACGATTCTTCCAGCTTGGATAAGATCTGGGAACAGGGTCTACGAATCTTAGTGGTCATGGGGTTCGTGGCGCTTACGCTTTCCGTCGTAGGCTTCCTGTCCCCCGGTTTCATGCCGGGGGCTCTGCTCGGGCTTATCATCCTGACCCTTGCTTTGTTCTGCTGGCGTGGGGCTTACTGCTGGATGGTGAAACAACAGTTCCTGCGTGAACGGGTCTACGTGCTGGGAACCGGAGAACGTGCCGAAAGATTGGTTCGAGGCCTGCGCCAGCGCTCTACCCTCGGCATGGAAGTCGTGGGGTGGACGGGAAGTATTGCGGGCGAACTGACTCGCGAATCCGTAGCGTCGGACCTGTTGAGTCAGGCGCGCGGGGCGGGAGTACATCGGGTGATTGTGGCGCTGCCGGACCGCCGCGGCACTCTTCCCGTGGAAGAACTATTGGACTTGCGTCTGGGAGGCGTGAGGGTCGAAGAGGCGACTTCCTGGCTGGAAAGAATCTCGGGAAGGATCGAAGTCGAGCAGCTGTATCCAAGCTGGCTGATTTTCGCCGAAGGACTTCGCTTCAGCGCTGCCTTCCGGGTGCTACGCCGATTGCTGAATTTTTCGGTTGCTCTGATTGCAATGCTGGTCTCGCTACCCCTGCTTCCATTTATTGTGCTCGCGGTTAAGCTGGGTTCTCCGGGGCCGGCCCTTTATCGCCAGCAGCGCGTGGGTCGGCGAGGAAAGGTTTTCTACTGTTACAAGTTCCGTACGATGCGCCAGGACGCGGAAGCGGATACAGGAGCCACTTGGGCCGCCGACGATGATCCGCGGATTACGCGCGTGGGCAGGTTCCTGCGGTCCTCCCGGCTCGATGAGATTCCGCAGTTGTGGTGCGTGCTGAAAGGCGACATGCATTTCGTCGGTCCGCGGCCCGAACGGCCAGAGTTTGTCGAATGGCTGAGCAAAGAGATTCCATATTACGTCGTGCGCCATGTGGTTCGGCCAGGAATCACAGGCTGGGCGCAGGTGCAGTACAAGTACGGCAACACGCTGGAAGATGCGCGGGAGAAATTACAGTACGACTTGTTTTACATCAAGAACGCGTCCATCGGCCTGGACGTGTTGATCATGTTCCAGACTATCAAGATCGTACTGCTGGGGCGAGGCGCGCAATGAGGCGGGCTTTTTGGGTATCGACTTTTCTCATCCCGGACACCTATGCGGGCTGGCTGCTGCTACAGGCCCGGCTCTGTTCCCCTGGCCGGCGCGTCGCGCGACGTAGAAGCCTTACGTTTCCACCGTGATGGTTGGTGCGGAATGAAGAGCGAACGTTCCAACCCACGGGCGGTGTTAGCTTGGCCAGCTTTGAGGCCAGACAACAGAAGACCGTCTGGAGCGGATGAGATTGGTAACACGCAATGTCGAGACTGATCACCAAAGTTGAGCGCGCATGCGGAGCGCGCAGATCTGAAGATGGCGGCGATCTTACGACCTCGCGGTGTGGTTCGAGTCCTCTCATTTCCGTGGGACCCGGTTGGGCCACAGATTCGGAGCAAGAATGAACCAGCGCCGCTGGGGGACGGAACCATCTCGGAGGATTGCAGCGGGCAGCAGGCCCAGGAGCAGCCTAGCGTACCACGCGACGGTTATTTTTTCACTGATCTACTTCGTTCGTCCAGAAGACTTCATTCCGGGGCTCGATTTTTTCCCCATCGCAAAGATCGCAGGCGGGATTGCTTTGTTGGCGCTGATCTTCTTAGTGCCCGCCCATCAGCGTCACAAGCTAACCATCGAACTCAAGGTTCTGCTACTGCTGTTGGCCCATATGATGTTGTGCATTCCGTTTGCGGCATGGCGGGGTGGCGCTTTCGACGCGGTGATAAACAAGTTCTCCAAAGGTGTTATCGTCGCCATCCTGGTCTACATGGTTGTGACATCCGTCAACGAGTTACGAAAGTTGCTCGCCATTCAGGCAGGCACAGTTGCGCTGGTGACAGTGGCCTCAGTGCTTATCCACCATACGCAGGTCGGCAGGTTGATGGGTATCCAGAAAGGCATTCTGGAAAATCCCAATGATCTAGCCATCAACATCGCCATTAACTTTCCTCTGTGTGTTGCCTTTCTGCTAGCAGCGAAGGGAGCGGGACGAAAGCTATTTTGGGTGGTCTGTCTGACGTTCATGTCGTGGGGTGTGATTGCGACTTATTCCCGCAGCGGCATGCTGGCGATGGCGGTCTCAGTAACAATTTGCCTTTGGGAATACGGTATCAGGGGAAAGCGCACGATCGTGCTGATGAGTGCTGTAATCATTGCGGTTATAGGCATGGGCGTGGTCATCGCGACTCCCCATTATCTGATCCGCATTGAGAGCATTGTGCGCGGTAACATCGAAGGCTCCGGCGACCGGGGCTCCCTGGAGGCACGCGAGATGCTGCTGAAGGATAGCCTGCTGCTTACGGTGAAGCATCCCCTGCTAGGGGTTGGGCCGGGCAACTTTGCCAGCTACACGATGACCTGGGGTGTAGCGCACAACACTTACACGGGGCTGGGAGCCGAAACTGGCCTGCCGGGTGTAACTCTTTTCTTGGTATTGATGGGCCTCACCTTGCGCAAGATAAAACGTGTGCGGGAGCTGCCTGGGTATCA